>CACEGG010000003.1 GCA_902559035.1 uncultured Bacteroidota bacterium | reverse complement strand
CTGTGGTGGCGGAGGAGGAGATGACACCGGCGGTGGCGGCGGTGGCGGAGGCGGAGGAGGCGGAGGCCCAACTCCAACTCCCCCAGGAAAAGCAACATTAGTTGCTCCTGCTAACAATAAAACATGTGAGACTGGAACTAGTGTATCGGATACTCAAAGTACAGTCACTTTTAATTGGAACGCTTCTGCTAATACCAATACGTATGATGTTCAAATCACTAACTTAAATTCGAGTACTGCTACAAACAAAAACGGAGTATCTTCTACTAGCACTACTGCCACACTTGATAAAGGAGTTCCTTATTCTTGGAGAGTAACTTCTAAGAATACAACAACTACAACATCGACACCTAGTGATCTTTGGAAGTTTTACTTGGCTGGAGAGGGTGTGGTTAATTATGCCCCGTTCCCAGCAGATCTTACAGCACCTGCATCTGGATCAACAATTACTCTTAGTGAGGGTAAAGCCACATTTACTTGGGACGGTTCGGATCCTGATAGTGGAGACACGCTTAGTTACACAGTTTATGTAGACAAGGTGGATGGGAAACAAACCCCAACTTCTGCACTTAGTAATTTATCGTCAGAGACTGTGGATGTTGAGCTTGAGGCTGCTACGACTTATTACTGGAGAGTGAAGACATCAGACGGAACTAATGCTAGCTATTCTATAGTCTATTCGTTTAAAACACAATAGAATCTTAGAAAAATAGTTAATTTTGAGCTCAAGATATTATCATGAAGCTCTTTAAATTATTAATTGTTCTACTTATTATTGGTTGTTCTTCAAATAATCAACCAGTTTCTAATACCTCATCTTTAGATTATAACGCTTTGGACAGTTTTATTAAAGACTCTTTACCCTCAACTTTGAATTTAGACATTAATTATAGTGATGTTTTTGAACAATGGAAAGATATTAATCTAATTAATACTGTTAAAAAAATTCCTCTTATAGAATCAAAGCAACTAAATTTTCCTATAAATCTTTTAAAAACAGATATTTTGAAGATAAATGATAAAAATATTCCACATGCCTTAAATCATCCCCAAGTTATAGGCCGATTTAGAGTGTTAAAGACTGATATTCTAAAAATAAATATTGATGATTTATCTTTTGAAAATTCTAAAACATTTAGAAAACATTTAAAAGATATTGTTAATTCTTATAATGCATTAGTTAAAACAATGAACTTAGAGGTATCACAAAAAGATGATAAAATACTTTTAAATTAAAGATTAGGGAATTCAAACTTATAATTTAAATCCTTATAAATTTTCTCGTCGTTTATTTCTTTATTAATTAAAGTTTTTAATGAAGAAAAGTTTAATTTTTTAATTCTTTTTTTCTCACATAAATTATCAAAATAATTTTTCTTGGTAGGATGAAAAGGAGTAACTCCCAGGTATATTTTACCCCATTTATTTTTTTTAATTACTGAAAGAATTATTCCAATGCAATCCTCTAGATGAATGTAATTAATAGGTGCGTCAGAATTTAAAACCTCTTGTTTTTTTATCAAATAATTTAATGGATTTCTAGTCTCATTTATTAATCCTCCAAATCTTATAATAGTATTATTTTTGTTGTCAAATAATTTTTCAGTTTTTAATATTTCTTTTCCATTTATAGTGTCTGGTGAAGGAATAGTTTGAGAATTAATTTTCCCTTGTTTTGGTCCATATACAGAGGTACTGCTAATAAAAATAATATTATTAATTTTTTTAATAAGATTGTTACTTGTGATTTTTTTAATTTTACTGTAATAATTGATTGTTTTTTCCTTTCTAATTTTAGGAGGAATATTAATTATTAAAACATCGACATTCTTTAAAAATGAATTCAAAATTTCTTTGTCTAAATTTTTATTTAAATCAATCAGAAATGGCTCTATTTTCTCAGTTTTAAGAACAGAAATTTTTTCTTTTGAAGTTGTAGATCCTTTAACAATAAAATTTTCTTTTATAAGTTTCTTGGCTAAGGGAAGACCCAGCCAACCACATCCAATTATTGCTATTTTAAGCTGACTCATTTAGTTTTTGAACTTGGAGTTCTACTTCATCATCTTCAATTTTTCTAAATATTAATTCTCCTTTATTAATATTATTTATTTTAACCGGATTATCAATGGATATTGAATTCCAACTAAAATTTTCAAAATTTAATATTTTTTTTAATTTTTCAGATGTGGATGGAAGAAATGGTTCACAGACAATACTTAAAACTGCACAAAGCTGTATTGAGATGTTCATAATTGTTTTAACTCTTTCTTTTTGATCAGTTTTTATCAGTTTCCAAGGTTCTTCTTCAGCTAAATATTTATTACCCAATCTTGCAAGGTCAATTACTGTATTCACTGCTTCTCTAAATTTATATCTCTCAATTAAATCCCCGATTTTTTTTGGAAATTTATATATCTCTTGAAGAGTTTCTTTATCAATATCATTTGAAAGGTTTATGTTAGGGTTAATTCCATCGTAATATTTATGAGTTAAAACGACCACCCTATTTACAAAATTCCCGAAAATAGCAACTAATTCATTATTATTTTTCGCTTGAAAATCTTTCCAAGTAAAGTCATTGTCTTTATTTTCAGGGGCATTGGATGTTAAAGTGTATCTTAAAGTATCCTGCATATTTGGAAAATCTTTCAAATATTCGTGAAGCCATATAGCCCAGTTTTTTGAGGTTGAGATTTTTTTACCTTCTAAATTTAAAAATTCATTAGCAGGGACATTGGCAGGCAAGATATATTCATCTGTGGCTTTTAACATTGAAGGGAAAATTATACAATGGAAAACTATATTGTCTTTTCCTAAAAAATGAACTAATTGGGTTTTAGAATCCTTCCAATATGGTTCCCAATCTTTATTATTTGACATAGCCCACTCCTTAGTGGCAGAAATATATCCAATTGGTGCATCAAACCATACGTATAAAACTTTATTTTTAGCTTCATCCAACGGCACAGGAATCCCCCAATCTAAATCTCTAGTAATAGCCCTTGGTTTCAATCCTTCATTGATCCATGATTTAACTTGTCCAAAAACATTTGCTTTCCAATTATCTTTATTATCCTTTAAAAACCATTTTTTTAAAAAAGGCTCAAAATTATTTAATGGCAGAAACCAATGTTTTGTTTTTTTAAGCACAGGCTTATTTCCACTCAGCTTCGACTTTGGGTTTATTAAATCCGTTGCGTTTAAACTTGAACCACAACTTTCGCACTGATCCCCGTAAGCTTCCCCAAATCCACATTTAGGACACTCACCTTCAACATATCTATCTGCTAAAAACTGATTTTCAATTTCATCATAAAGTTGTTCGGATTCTTTTTCAACAAAAACCCCCTTTTCATGAAGATTTCTAAAAAAATCTGAAGCAGTTTCATGGTGAATTTTTGAAGAAGTTCTTGAATAGTTGTCAAAAGATATTCCAAAATCAAAGAATGATTTTTTAATTACAGAATGATATTTATCGATTATTGTTTGAGGAGAAACCCCTTCTTTTTTTGCTCTTATTGGAATAGCAGCTCCATGTTCGTCACTTCCGCAAATAAAAATTACATCATGATTACATAATTTTAAGTATCGAGAGTATATATCAGCTGGAATATAAGATCCTGCAAGATGCCCTATATGGATAGGTCCGTTTGCATAGGGTAAAGCTGCAGTTATTGTATATCTTTTTTTGATGACCTATAATTTTTTATAAAAATACTGATTTATTCTCACAGATTCTGATCTGAAATAAATTAACTTATGTTATATATATAATTAAATGTTTTATTTGTAACAATTTAATTTCAACGTATATTTGCCATGTTATGAGAACAATTTCATCTGCAGTTGAGGATTATATTAAATCTAAACCATTTTTAATTTCTGCTCTTTCTCAAGGAATTATAAATTTGACTTCATTGTCAAGAATTATAAAATCTGAAATAGAGCTTTCTTTAAAAAAAGAAGTTAGGTATGGGGCAATAGTTATGGCTTTGAAGAGATTATCAACTGAACTAGAGTTTAGAACTACTTTTAAAATTGTAAAAATAATTAAAGATATTGGAGATATTACTGTTAGATCTTCTTTAGTAGATTACAATTTCAAAGTTTCTGAGACACTTTTAAGTAATCAAGCTAAGCTTTTATCCAAAGTAGATAATAATGATGATTTTTATACTTCTTCAAGAGGAGTGAATGAATGTAATATCGTTGTTAGTGGAAATTTAATTTCGCTTGTTGAAGATGTTTTAAAGGATGAGGTATTATTATCTAAGCAAACTAATCTTTCGTCTATTTCTATCAAGTTGCCGGCTGAAAATGTTTCAATTCCTGGTGTATATTATTTTGTTTTTCAAAGGTTATCATGGGAAGGAATTAATATCTATGAGGTAATATCAACATCAAATGAATTTACAATTCTTGTAAATGAAGATCAAGTGGATAAAGCATTTAAAGTAATTAAAAATTTAAAAAATCTTTAAATAATTAATAGCATCTTCAACATTATAGACCTCTTCAAAAACTAATAGTAATCTTTCACCTTTGGTCGATTTTTTTTCTTTCAGTTGGCAAATATCATGATTTTGATTTATTACTTTTAAGATATTTTGAAAGCTTTCACTTTGAAAAAATGGATCATTCTTGTTACTATTAAATTGACAGATCATTTTTTGATTTTTTAAAATCAATTTTTCAAATCCATTTTCAATAGCTAAAAATTTTAGTTTCACGGTTTGAATTAACTCTTGTGATTGAACTGGTAATTTTCCAAACCTATCTTCAAGTTCACTTTCATACAAACTCAAGCTCTTTAAGTCTTTTATTTCAGAAAGTTTTTGATATTGATTTAATCTAATATTGACATTATTTATATAATCATCTGGGAATAATATTTCAAGATCTGTATCAATTTTGAAGTTAGTCAGTTTTGATAATGATCTATTTTCATCATCGTTAAATAGGTTTTCAAATTCCTTGTTTTTTAACTCTTCAACAGCCTCTTTTAATATTTTTTGATAGGTCTCAAATCCAATATCATTGATAAACCCGCTTTGTTCCGCACCTAAAAGATCTCCTGCACCTCTGATTTCCAGATCTTTCATAGCGATATGAAATCCTGACCCTAGTTCAGTGTGTTTTTCAATTGCTTCAATTCTTTTTCTTGCTTCTTTGGTCATGGATGAAAATGGAGATGTAATAAAATAACAAAACGCTTTTTTATTACTTCTTCCTACTCTTCCTCTCATTTGGTGAAGATCACTTAGTCCAAAATTATGAGCATTGTTTATAAATATTGTGTTTGCGTTGGGTACATCTAAACCGCTTTCTATTATGGTTGTTGAAACTAAAACATCATATTCTCCACTAATAAAATCAAGCATGGTTTTTTCAAGTTTTTTGCCATCCAGTCTTCCATGTACCACAGCTACATGAGCTGAGGGAACTAACCTGCAAATCATACTTTTAATTTCGTTTATATTTTCAATTCTGTTATGAACGAAAAATACTTGACCAGCTCTATTAATTTCAAAATTTATAGCATCTTTTATAACATCTTCCTTAAAAGAAATTACATTACTTTCTATTGGAAATCGATTTTGAGGAGGTGAATTAATAATTGATAAATCTCTTGCAGACATTAGGCTATATTGCAGAGTTCTTGGAATTGGAGTAGCGGTTAATGTAAGCACATCAATATTTTCTTTCATAGATCTAATTTTCTCCTTTACACTAACTCCAAATTTTTGCTCTTCATCAACAATTAAAAGCCCAAGGTTTTTAAAATTTATTTTATTATTAACCAGTTGATGAGTGCCGATGATTAAATCAATTTTTCCATTATTCAGTTCATTAATTATCGTAGATTTTTCCTTAGAACTTCTAAATCGATTTAGATAATCTATAGAAACAGGGAAGTCTTTGAGTCTTTTAGAAAATGTTTTAAAATGTTGAAATGCCAAAACTGTTGTAGGGACAAGTACAGCAACTTGTTTATTATTATCAATAGCTTTGAATGCTGCTCTAATCGCAATTTCTGTTTTTCCAAATCCAACATCACCACAAATTAGCCTATCCATGGGTTTTTCATTTTCCATGTCTCTTTTAATATCAATGGTAGATTTAATCTGATCTGGTGTGTCCTCATATAAAAAAGAAGCTTCTAGCTCATGTTGCATCGAAGAATCTGGTCCATACATAAACCCTTTTTTTAATTTTCTTTTTGCATAAGCTTCAATTAAATTAAACGCTACTTCTTTTACTCTCTTTTTTGCTTTTAATTTAACTTTGTTCCAAGCACCTGAACCAAGTTTATAGATTTTTGGCTTTGTGCCATCTTTACCATTATACTTGCAAATTTTATGAATTAAATGAATACTCACATATAAAGTATCTCTTTCCCCATAAGATAATTTAATAGCTTCCTGTTTTTTACCATTAACTTCAATTTTTTTGAGACCACCAAAAATTCCAATGCCATGGTCTATGTGAGTAACGTAATCTCCGATTTGTAATTGCTTTAATTCGTTCAGGTTAACTCTTAATTTAGTTTTAAACCCTTGTTTTATTTTAAATTTATGATACCTCTCAAATATTTCATGATCGGAGTAACAAACTTCTTTAGTATCATGGTCAATAAACCCCTTATAAATAGATTTACTAATTAAAATTGGATCAAAATTTAATTTATTTAACTCAAATATTTCTTGGAATCTATTAATTTGTGTCTCGTTACTACAGAATATTCTAATTGAGTAACCCTGGTCATTTAAAGTCGTAATGTTTTCTATTAATAGATTAAACTTTTTATTAAAAGCAGGTTGTTGTGCAATATTAAAATTAACATCAGGTGTTTGATTTTCAATTTTGTTTAATTCAATAACTTTAAATTTTTTAATGTCTAAACGGATTGAATCACCTGAATAAAAAATATTTTCTACATCATTTTCATTTATTTGTTTTAACTTTTTGTAAGAATTTGAGAGAGATTCTTTTAACAAACCTATATTCTCGGAAATAACTACAGTATCATCACTTATAAAATCAAAAATACTTTCTCGCTTATAGTCAATATCTTTATTTTCAATGTCTCCTAGTATTTCAATTTTTTTAAAATTTTTATTTGAGATTTGTGTTTCAATATCAAAACTTCTTATACTTTCTATCTCATCACCAAAAAATTCAATTCTGTAGGGAAGATCGTTTGAATAAGAAAAGACATCTACAATACCTCCTCTTAAAGAAAAATCTCCTGGTTCTACCACAAAATCTACCCTTTCAAAATCAAGTTCAAATAATTTTTCATTCAAAATTTCCAAACTAATTTGATTATTAGTTTGAAGAATTATTTTCCTGTTTTTTAGTTCTTTTCTTAAAATTATTTTTTCAAATAAAGCTTCAGGGTAGGTAATTGTTAAATTTTTAGACAAATTGTAATTTCTAATAAATTCAGTTCTTCTAAAAATATTTTGAGAATTTGTTTTTTTAAAATTATTTTCTCTGCTGTAACTACTAGGCAAGAAGTAAAGCTCATTACTGCTAATTAAACTTTCTATATCATTATAATGGTAGCTTGCATTTTCTTTACTTTCTAAAATCCATAAAATGTTATGAATATTTTCTTTAAAAAGCTTTTCAATTACAAACGATTTGGCAGATCCATATACGCCTTTTAAATGGATATTATTTTCTTTTTGCGCAATAGAATTTCGTAGTTTCTGAATATTCAGAGACTTTGAATAAGGTAAAATAATTGGAGGTTTAACCCCTTTTTTCATTGTCACAAATATCTATAAAATTGTTATACTTTTTATCATTTGTTGATTATTAAATTCATTAAGTTAAATTTGTTCTACTATTTATGAAAATTGAAATTCGACAAGCACAAAAGCAGGATATGAAATACGTCCTAGAATTAATTAAGGAGCTTGCTATTTTTGAAAGAGAACCATACGCAGTTGTTATTAAATCAGAGGATTTAATTCAACATGGGTTTGGAAATAAGCCTCTTTTTTCTTGTTTTGTAGCTGTAACTAATAATTTGATTTCAGGGATGTGTTTAGGCTATCCAAGGTATTCAACTTGGAAAGGACCAACAATGCACCTAGAAGACCTAATAGTTACCAAATCTCAACGCGGTAAAGGTATTGGATTCGCCCTCTTTAAACATTTTATAAATTTCTCAAACAAAAAAGGAGTTAGAAGAATAGAATGGGCAGTTTTGGATTGGAATATTGATGCAATAAATTTTTATAAAAACAATGGAGCTTATGTATCCAGAGAATGGCAGATAGCACAAATGGATGAGAGTGCTATTAAAACTTTTATAAGTAAAAATGAGAATATATAAATTTGGTGGTGCATCTGTTAAAGATGCCAGTGGAGTAAAAAATTTAGTAAAAATCTTAAATGAGTTAGGCAATGATAAAACCCTGGTAGTTGTTTCTGCCATGGGCAAAATGACTAATTCTTTAGAGTTTGTTGTTAAAAATTATTTTGAAAATCAAAAAGAATTAGAGTATTCACTAAATGAAATTTTTGTTTTTCATAATAATATTTTAAATGAACTATTTTCTGAAAATAATCACCCTATATACTCTGAAATAAAAGAAATATTTGAAAATTTGAAAGTATTTCTTAAAAGAAATAAATCACCAAATTACTCTTTTGTTTATGATCAAGTTGTTAGTTTTGGTGAAATCGTATCTACTAAAATTATCAATTCTTATTTGAATTATGTCAACATCAAATCTAACTGGTTAGATTCTAGACTTTTGATTAAAACTGATTCAAAGTATAGAGATGCAAATCTAAATTGGCAGGTCACTCAAAATAATATTTCTAACAGAGTAAATAATTCTTTATTAAACATTACACAAGGTTTTATTGCTAGTGATGACAATAATTTCAGCACTACACTTGGACGGGAAGGATCAGATTACTCGGCAGCTATTTTTGCGTACTGTTTAAATGCAGAGTCTGTAACAATATGGAAAGATGTCCCTGGAGTTTTAAATGCTGATCCTCGTGTATTTAAAAAACCTCAATTATTAAATAAAATTTCATACACAGAGGCTATTGAGTTGGCTTTTTATGGAGCTTCTGTAATTCATCCAAAAACTTTACAGCCATTGCAAAAAAAAGAAATACCATTATATGTTAAATCTTTTTTAGATCCCTCCAGTGAGGGAACAGCAATCTCAAGAGGAATCAAAATTGATCCTGAAATCCCATGTTTTATTGTTCAAAGAAACCTTAGCTTGTTAAAGCTTTCTTCTTTGGATTTCTCTTTTATTGTTGAAGACAACATTAGTGATATTTTTCAAATCCTTCACGAAAATAAAATGAAAGTCGATTTAATTCAAAATTCAGCAATTAGTTTCTCGGTATGCGTCTACGATAAGTATTATAGGCTAAAAGAATTGTTATCCATTTTAAAGGCAACATATAAAGTGGAATGTACTGAAAATGTAAGTTTATTTACCATTAGACACTTTAATGAAAATTCATCAAAAGAAATTTTAAAAAACAATAAGCTTTTACTTGAACAAAGGACTAAAGAGACTTTACAGCTGGTAGTTTCTTAATCAAAGTATTTCCTATAAAATTTAATAGTAAAGTCTTTAATTTCATCTCTGCAGGAATCAAAATCTTTCTCTTTATTAGCTGAGTTTTCAACTTTAGATGGGTCAGTAAAATTCTTATGAATTCTAATAGCCTTTTTTGAAGGAATGTAGGGGCAGTTTTCATTTGCATGATCGCAAACCGTAATTATATAATCAAAATTGATGTTCAAATATTCAGAAACATTATTTGACCTATAACTTGAAATATCAATTTTATCTCTTTTCATTGTTTCAACTGCATTTATATTAAGACCGTGTGTTTCTATTCCAGCGCTATAAATTTTAGCTTTATTTTTAGAAAAGTTATTGAAATATCCATGAGCAATTTGACTTCTACAAGAATTTCCTGTGCATAAAATTAAAATATTCTTCATTTTTTACTAATTAGTTTTTTTATTTTTTTTAAAGCAACTTTTACAAGTTTTATTTTACTTTCATGTGTCCATCCAGCAATATGAGGTGTTAAAATAACGTGTTTAGAATTTATGAGATATTGAAAATTGGCCTTTTCAGAAATGTCACTGGACAATTTTTCAAACGATTTTTTCTCATATTCTAAAACATCCAAACCAGCTCCAAGAATTTTCCCATTTTTTAATCCATCAACTAAGTCATTTGTTTTCACACAACTTCCTCTGGCTGTGTTAATAAGCCAAAAAGGTTTCTTACAACTATTAATGAAAGAATTATTTATCATTCCATTTGACTCTTTTGTAATTGAAGTGTGTAGGCTAATAACATCAGAATTTTCTTTTAAAAACTTTAGACTAACAGGATTCGCATTTTTATTTCCTTTGACATTTTTTATGTCATAGTAAATCGTTTTTACATTAAAACCTTTTAACTTTTTTGCAAAACTTTTACCAGTATGACCATATCCAATTAGACCTACAGTTTTATTTTTAAGTTCATTACCTCGGTTATATTCTCTTTCCCAAACACCATCACTAATCTCAGTGTTACTGGAATTAATATTGTTTAATAATGATAAAAGAAGTCCTAAGGAATGCTCTCCAACAGCATTTGAATTTCCTTCTGGGGTTGAAATAATTTGTATTTGTTTTTTTTGAGCATATTTCACATCAATATTTTCAACACCTGATCCAATTCTAGCGATGAACTTCAAATTTTTACAACTTTCAATAAACTTTTGATCAATTGTTATTCTACTTCTGATAATTATTCCAAAATAATTGAATATTTTTTTTTCAATTACTGATTTTGGTGAATCAAAATCAAAATGGTTAGTAAATCCAAGTTTTTTTAATTCCTCCTCCAAAAAAGGGTGTGTTGTATCTAAATGAAGTATTTTCATTTTTAGAATCCTAAGATAATTTTAGCAATATAAAAAAATAGAAAAATTCCAAAAATATCGTTACTAGTTGTTATAAATGGTCCAGTAGCAATTGCAGGGTCAATCCCTCTTTTATCTAAAATAATTGGAATTGATGTTCCGATTAAGGCTGCAACTACAATTACACAAAGCATAGACAAAGAAATTGTAATGCTTAGTTCAATTGGCAAATTTGTAGCGAGCCCAAAGACTATTGTAAGTAATGAAAGAATTAATCCATTGATTAAGCTTAATCCTAATTCTTTTAAAAGACGATTTATTAGACTTCCTTTAACAACATCATTAGCTAAACCTTGTACTATAATTGCAGAAGATTGTACTCCAACATTACCTGCCATCGCTGCAATCAAAGGAGTAAAGAAAAATAACGCTTTATAGCTGGGATGACTCATGACTTCTTCAAAACCTTCTAAAATAAAAACACTACCAAGTCCTCCAATAAGTCCTAAAAACAACCACGGAAGTCTAGCTTTTGTTAATTCAATAATTGAATCATCAGCTTCAACATCCCCTTGAACACCAGCCGCAAGTAAGTAATCTTCTTCAGCCTCTTCTTTTATTAAATCAACGATGTCATCAATAGTTATTCTACCTAATAATTGTTTTTTATTATTAATAACTGGAATGGCTTCTAAATCATATTTTGACATAATTTTTGCAACTTCTTCACCATCTTCAAATACATTTACAGAATCTACTTTAGGAATATAAATATCTTTTATTAATTTTTTTGAAGGTGATGTTATAAGATCTTTTAAAGAAAGTCTCCCAATCAATTTTTCTTTATCATCCACAACATAGATTGAATGAACCCTTGTTACATATTCACCTTGTTGTTTAATTTCTTTAAGACATTTAGTGACAGTCCAATTTTCATTTGCTTTAACTAATTCTTTTGCCATTAAACCTCCTGCAGAATTTTCTTCATATGATAAAAGTTCTTTAAGATCATCAGCAAGACTGTCGTCTGATATTTCTAAGATTACTTCTTCCTTTCTTTGATCAGATAACTCACCTAATATATCTGCCGCATCATCACTGTCTAATTCTTCAATTTCAACTGCAATCTCTTTTACAGATAACCTCTTAAGAATTTTTTCTCTTACATCATCATCTAATTCAGTTAAAATTTCAGATGTTTTTTCGCTATCGAATAACTTAATTAAATAAACCCCCTCATCAAGATTTAGTTCATTAATTATTTCTGCCATATCAGCAAAGTGAATGTCTTTAACTAATTTCTTTAAAGGTGAATTTTTTTTTGCTTGAATTAAATCAGCAATCTTTTTTAAGAGTTTTTCGCTAAGTTGAAATGTTTTCATTAGCAATAATATTAGTTAGGTGTATAAAATCATCAACACTTAACGTCTCTGGACGCTTTCCAAAGATAACATCTTCTTTTATATTATTACTTAAATTAAAAACTTTTAGACTATTTCTAATTGTTTTTCTTCTTTGCTGGAATGAGGTTTTAACCACTTTAAAAAATAAAGCTTCATTACATTTTAATTCTAACTGTTTCTTTCTTTTTAGAGTAATGACCCCTGAGTTAACTTTTGGTGGAGGATTAAAATAAGTCGGTTCAAGTAAAAACTCAAAACTTGTTTCATAATAAGCTTGAACCAATACAGATAAAATTCCGTAGGATTTTGATCCAGGTTTCTCACAAATCCTTTTGGCGACCTCAAGTTGAAACATTCCAACTAAAGTTTCAACAGTATTCTTATGTTCAATTATTTTAAATACAATTTGAGATGATATATTGTAAGGAAAGTTACCGATAATAGCTAGTGGAGACTTAAATTTTTTTAAATCTATTTTTAAAAAATCTTCTTGAATTATAGAGTGTTCTATTTCACTAAATTCTTTTTTTAAATAATCTACTGACTCATTATCAATTTCTATAAAAAAAGAGTTTTTTGAAAGTTTAATAATATGATTTGTAAGTATACCCATACCAGGGCCAATCTCAATAATTGTATTAATATCATTACAATCTAAACAATCCACAATTTTTTTTGCAATTTCAGAACTTTCCAGAAAGTGTTGGCCTAATCTTTTTTTTGGTTTAATTGTGGAATTATATTTCTTCAAAACCAGTGTAATTAATTAATGCCTGGGGGATTTTAATTGAATTTTCAGTTTGAAAATTTTCTAATATACAAGCGACTATCCTAGGAAGAGCCAGTGAGCTACCATTAAGAGTATGTGCTAAACTTTTAGTTCCGTTATTGTCAATTCTCAACTTCAGTCTATTAGCTTGAAATGTTTCGAAATTTGAAACTGAACTGACTTCTAACCATTTTTTTTGAGCTGCAGAATATACCTCAAAATCATAAGTCAAGCACGAGGTGAATCCAAGATCTCCCCCACATAACCTTAATACTCTATAAGGTAGTTCAAGTTCATCTAAAATTCCTTTTACATGATCTACCATTTCTTCTAAAGCAGAATAAGAATTCTCAGGTTGTTCAATTCTTACAATCTCAACTTTATCAAACTGGTGTAATCGATTTAAACCTCTAACATGAGCTCCATAACTTCCGGCTTCTCGACGAAAACAAGGAGTATAACTAGTAAGGCGTATTGGAAGTTCTGAAGACTTAATAATAGAATCTCTGTAAATATTTGTAACTGGTACTTCAGCGGTAGGTGCTAAATAAAGATTGTCATTAGTAATATGGTACATTTGACCTTCTTTATCTGGAAGTTGACCCGTACCCATACCTGAATCTTCATTAATTAGAATTGGAACTTGAATTTCTTTATATCCTGCTTCGGTATTTTTATCAATAAAATAATTAATCAAGGCTCTTTGTAGTTTTGCTCCTTTGTTTTTGTAAACTGGGAATCCTGCCCCAGTAATCTTATTTCCAAGATCAAAATCGATTATATCATATTTTGACGCTAACTCCCAATGGGGTAAAGCAGTAGTATTTAAATCAGGAATATTACCATTTTTAAAAATCTCCAAATTATCTTCTTCACTAGAACCGGTTGGAACTAGTTTATTTGGAACATTTGGAATGTCAAGTAAAAGAGATTTGAGTCTTTCAGATTCAGAAGAAAGTTTTTCAGAAAGGCTTTTACTTTTTGGTTTTAAAGAACTTGCTTTTTCTTTTAAAATTGATGCTTTTTCAGCTTGTCCACTCTTAAATAAATCCCCTATTTCTTTAGCTAATTTGTTTGATTCAGCTAAAACACCATCAAGTTCAGATTGAATAGACCTTCTTGATTTATCAATTTTTAAAATTTCAACAAGCTTATCCTTTACATCAATATTTCTTTTGGATAATAACAAACTTATATTATCAATATTCTCGTTTATATCAGATACTCGTAGCATTAAATTTTTTTATAAAGTTAATGGATTATTACTTAAAAGATTAGGTTAATTATTAATAATAGAATTACAGGTTATTTTATCTTTTTCAATTTGTAATTTTAATTCATTCATTGAATCAAATTTTATTTCTTCTCTTAAAAATTGTTTTATGTATATAGTGATATTTGTATCATATAAATCTTGATTAAAATCAAATAAATTAACCTCAATAGATTTTGTATTTTCATTGGTTGTAGGTTTTATTCCGATATTCATCATGCCAAAAATTATTTTTTGATTGATAATTGTGCAAATCAAGTACACTCCGTTTTTAGGAATTAATTTAAGATCAGTTCCAATTTTAATATTGGCAGTAGGAAACCCAAGTGTTTTTCCAATACTGTTTCCTTTTACAACTTTTCCAAAGAAAGAAAACTCATATCCTAAATAAGAGTTAGTAAGCTGAATATCACCTTCATTTATTGAATTTCTAATTTTAGTTGAACTAATAGCAATATCATTAATCTCTTCAGCTTTTATTTCAATAACTTCAAAGTTGTATTTTATTCCATACTCTTTTAAATTGTTAATATCTGCAGTTCTATTTTTCCCAAATTTATGATCGTACCCTATTAGAACAATTTTCGCCTTCAGCTGATCAACTAAAATATTTTTTACATACTCCTCAGAATCAAGTTCTGAAAAACTCTTAGTAAAAGGATGGACAATCAAATTATCAATTTTTGATTTTTTAAAAAGACTTATCCTTTCTTCGATAGTATTAATAAGTTTTAGTGTAGAATCAGGATTTAGAACTGTTCTTGGGTGAGGGAAAAATGTAAGCACACTAGATTCTAGTCTATTATTTTCAGCTTCAACGTTAAGCTTTTTTAAGATTTTTTGATGACCTAAGTGAACCCCATCAAATGTTCCAATAGTTATAATTGTAGATTTTTTACAATTAAATTCATTTATGTTATTAAATATTTTCATTATTAACCATTGAATTTATTCATAGTTATATCAATACCCTCAAGTAGATAAGATTTAAAAAGTTCAATAAAATGAGTTTCAAGTGTAATAAATTCTGCTATCTCATCACTATTCCATTTAGAAAGAACATAATCAGATTGTCTGCCTTTTGGAAAATTTCCCCCAATTCCAAATCTGAATCTGCTATAGTCATTTGTTCCTAGAACTTTGGAGATATCTTTTAAACCATTATGGCCTCCATCAGTTCCTTTAGTTTTTATTCGAATTTTTCCAAAGTCAAGATTTAGGTCGTCTGAAATAACAAATAAATTATTAATACCTATCTTTTCTTTTTTCAACCAATAGCTTACAGCTTTTCCTGATAAATTGACATAAGTTGAGGGTTTTAAAAGTATAATAGATTTACCTTTAATTCTAAATTTAGAAATTTGACCATATTTGACAGTCTCAAAATCTTGTTGAAATTCTTTAGAGATATAGTCTAAGATTTGAAAACCAACATTATGTCTGGTGTTATCATATTCTTTTCCAATATTTCCAATTCCAACTATTAGAAATTTTTTCATTTCCAAATTATTTTTTTTCCAGCCAAAGAAATTAAGCCAATTCAAGTCGGTAGATTTTTTATTAAAAATAAAAAAAGCATCTCAAATAGTCTTAAATGAGATGCTTTAAGATTTTAAAACCTGAAATTATTCAGATTTTGCTTCTTCTTTTCCAGCCTCAGCACCTTCAGAAGAGGATTCTTTTGCAGCTCCTTCAGCTCCTTCAGCACCTTCAGCTACTTCACCTTCTTCACCTTCTTCATCATCACCTTCATCAATAGACATTGAAGCTCTAGACATTTTAACTTGACAAACTACTTGAGTGTCAGGATGTAAGATTTTAAATGTTTCCTCAGAAAGGTCAGCAACTGTAATTGAATCATTTAATTTTAGTTTAGAAATATCAGCCGTAAGAAAATCTGGAAGATTTTTAGGAATAGCTCTAACCGTAAGTTTTCTCTTGTTTCTAGAAAGTAATCCACCTTGATCTTTTACTCCAGGTGCAGTTCCCTCTACTTTAACAGGAATGATCATATTAATTTCTTTACCAGGGTGTAATTGGAAGAAATCTACATGTAAAATTTTATCAGAAACAGGGTGGAATTGAATATCTTGCATTACCGCATCGATTTTAGTTCCGTCCTCCAAAACAACAACAACAGTATGTGCATCTCCTGTATATACTAGTTTTGAAAAAGCTAATTCTTCTGCTGAAAAATGTACTGGACTTTCTCCTCCGTATATAACGCAAGGCACCTTTCCAGCATTACGCAAGGCTTTAGTAGCTACTTTGCCCACGTGTTCTCTTTTAGATCCGTTGATTGTAATTGATTTCATGGTTTATTTTATAAAAAATGGGTTTATTGATTGATTATTATGAACGTTTTTCATCACTTCAGCGAAAAGATTTGCTGAGGATAAAACTTTAATTTTTTTAGATTTATTTTTGATTTCAATGCTATCAGAAATAATAAGTTCTTTTAATTTCGAATTTTCAATTCTTTCATATGCTTTCCCTGACAATAATGGATGAGTACAAATTGCTCTTACAGATTTTGCTCCTCTTTCCATCATTAGGTCAGCAGCTGTTGTAAGTGTCCCGGCAGTGTCAACCATATCGTCAACAAGAACAACATTTTTTCCTTCTACATTTCCAATTAATTCCATGTGAGAAATTATGTTTGCTTTTTTTCTTTGCTTGTAGCAAATAACTACATCACTTTTTAAAAACTTAGAATAAGCATAAGCTCTTTTTGAACCTCCCATATCAGGAGATGCAATTGTTAGATTATCTAATTTTAAATTTTCTAAATAAGGAATAAATATTGTTGATGCATAAAGATGATCAACAGGCTTTTCAAAAAAACCTTGTATTTGATCAGCATGAAGATCCATTGTTATAATCCTAGTTGCGCCTGCAGATTCTAATAATTTAGCAATTAATTTTGCACCTATAGGAACTCTTGGTTTATCTTTTCTGTCCTGTCTAGCCCATCCAAAGTAAGGCATTACAGCTGTAATGTGTCTAGCTGATGCCCTCTTGGCAGCATCAATCATAAGTAAAAGTTCCATCAAGTTTTCAGAACTAGGATGAGTGGAACCAATTAAAAAAATTCTGCTTCCACGAATTGACTCTTCGAAAGATGGCTGAAATTCTCCATCACTAAAAGAATGGAAAATTACATTTCCAAGTTTGACTCCATATGCATCTGCTATGTTTTTTCCAATAGCTTGGCTTTGTCTACAAGCGAAAATTTTAGCTTCTGTAATATTTTTAGACATTTCTTCTAATAATGGACGGCAAATTTACTAATTTATTTTAGGATACATAATTTATGTAGGTATAATATATATTTTTTATATTTTTGCGCTCCTTGCTTCGGTGGCGGAATTGGTAGACGCGCTGGATTCAAAATCCAGTTCTTTCAAGAGTGTGGGTTCGATTCCCACCCGAAGTACTAACTAACGAAAATAAAATATAAAACATCCTAGCAAGGATGAATTTTTAAAAAGTTTTATATTTGTTAAGTATGTCAAAAAGTAGATTCAGTTTTTATTTTCCAATTCTATATTATTTAGGTGAATTTTTAGTGATTATTATATCTACTAATATTATGCTTGCATTCACACATACTAAATGGACTTATGTAAATAATCTTTTCATAGCATTTTGGTTTTTAATATCAATTGCACTTAAGTCTCATGTAGTAGGACGTGATATCAAAAAATGGAATTTAATTAAATCTACTCTAAAGAGTCTGTTTCTGTTTAGCGGTTTTGTTTCTATTTTGAACTTACTCTTTTATAGAATGGAATTTTATTTACTTACAATAATAATTGCTGCTGCTCTATTTTATTTTTTAATGCTTTTATATAAGCTAACTGTAGATACAATTTTAGAAAAATATAGGGCTACTGGAGGAAATATTTTGAGGTGTCTAATTATTGGAAATAATAATCAGGTTTCTCAATTGTATGATGAAATTTTAAAATTTCCAGAGTTAGGTTACAGAGCTGATGGCATATATACTTATAATTCTAAATTCAAGCTAAGTTCTGTTCCATATTTAGGTAAGTTTACTGATTTAGATGAAAGTGTTATTAAAAAATATGACAGAATTTTTTTTTCTCAAAAAGTTAAACTGAAAACTCAGGAAAAAATAATAGAAATTGCGGATAAATTAAATATCAAGGTTAGTTCTATACCTGATTTAGCTTTCCACGATTACAAAAACTTTTTTATATCCAAAATTTCAACAGTTCCTTACATAAGTATAAATAAACTTCCTCTTGACAATGTATTTAATCTTTATATAAAAAGATCTTTTGATATACTTTTTTCATTTTTAGTTCTAACTCTAATTCTTTCATGGTTGACTCCAATAATTGGAATAATCATAAAATTATCTTCAAAAGGTCCTGTATTTTTTATTCAAAAAAGAGAGGGATATAGAGGTAAAATATTTGAATGTATTAAGTTTAGAACAATGGTTCCAAATTCCATGTCTGACACTAAAATGGCAGATGATAACGATGAGAGGCTTACAAAATTTGGTAAATTTTTAAGATTAAGTACTCTTGATGAAATGCCTCAATTTATTAATGTTTTCTTTGGCGATATGTCTGTAGTCGGACCTAGACCTCACCCTATCAATTTAAATAAAGAATACAGATCTAAAGTTAAAAATTTTGAAAAAAGACATCGCTATAAGCCTGGAATAACAGGTTTAGCGCAGAGTTTAGGTCATTCAGGTTTTATATCTTCATTTCAAGAAATGAGTCATAGAGTAAAAATGGATGTTTTTTACTTTAAAAATTGGAGTATTTTTTTAGATTTAAAAATTGTAATTAGAACTATTTTAATTTTATTTAAAGGAGTTTTAAGATTTAGATAATTACAGCCTGTAAGTAAGCATTAGCCCACCCTTATAAACTAGTTCTTCACCACTTTGGTTAAAGTTTTTCTCAATATCAGGATTCTCAAAAATTCTATTCCCTTCTTTATTATAGTATTTGTAATTGGACTGCGAACTTCCTCCTCCGATAAATAATTCTAGATTAAATTTGGTATTTTTTAGAGGGATTTTCTTTCCAATTGTTATCCCGTAATAAGCATTTCTTCCAGATTGATAACTGCCTTCCTCTTTTAACTCAGTATCAACAATTGAGGTTATAAATTTTGGAATTCTGAGGGTAAACATTCCATATCCAACGTGAGGACCGATGAAAAAAGAGCGTTTATTTTTACCTTCTTTTAGTTTAGGGTAGTATCTAATTTCATTAAAAATTTGAGTGGTTTGAAAAGGGGAACCTTCAATGTTATCAAAAAATGTAGCACTAGTATCTAACTGATACCCAATTTTTTCTGAAAGTTGAACTTCAATTCCAATATTTGGTGTTAATATAAGAGCTGAAGCAAGGTTAAATTTTAGTTCAGTTTGTGAATTACTCAAATTTAAGAATAACAGTAAAAAACAGGATAAAATATATTTAATCATTGGCTGTGTTAATGTTAGCTAAATCTTTATTAATCTAAAAGTTAAATCTAAAATAAGCACTTTTTCAGTATATTCGTCTTTCCAATAAACTAAAAATGTTAAGATATTATATTTTATTAATATGTTTTTTGTTCTCATTTCAGAATTATTCACAAAATTTTTCTGATTTATCAAATATTAATTTTTCTGATTTAAATAATACTCAAATAGATTTATTATTAAGAAGAGCTGGTTCGCAGGGGTATACTCAGTTTGATTTATTGAGAATGGCTAAAGAGCAGGGTATGGATCCCTCTGAAATAAATGAATTAGATAAAAAATTTAAATCTACTGAAACTATCAGTAGAGTTTCTCAAAACGCAAGCACCCCTTTAGAAGATACCAGATTAAGACAAAGATGGACTGAGGAGATGGAGATTTTTAGAGAGACTAGTAATTCCGATATTTATGGATTTAATGTTTTTAGGGGAAATACATTTTTATCTTTCCAGTCTAATTTAAATATTCCCACTCCACTAGATTATGTTATAGGTCCTGGAGACAAGTTGTTTATTGATATTTATGGTCAGTCTGAAAATTATTATCAATCTGAGGTAAGTCCTGACGGAGATGTCATTCTTGAAAATATTGGTCCTGTAAATCTAAACGGATTATCTCTGAAGAATGCAAAGAAGAGACTGCTTTCCAGATTTAAAACAATTTATACCGGTATCAATAATAAAACAACTTTTGTTAATATTTCTGTTGGAATACCAAGAGCCGTTAGAGTTAATATTGTTGGTGAAGTAAACCTTCCTGGAACTTATAATTTTAGTGCTTTTAATACTGTATACAATGCTATTTATGTTGCTGGTGGTATTACCGAAAAAGCAACTTTAAGAGAAATAAAACTCTACAGGAACAATAAATTAGTGAACACAGTGGATGTTTATAAATTCTTAAATAAAGGTGATGGTAGTTCAAATATAAGATTAGAAAATAATGACCTTATTGTAGTTGGCCCCTACACCAACAGAGTAACAATTGAAGGAGCAGTAAAAATACCTGGTAAATTTGAAACTAAAAATGACGAGACCCTAGCAGACCTCCTATCATACTCTGGTGGACTTTCTGAAAATGCATTTAAAAAATCAATTAAACTAACAAGAATAATTGATGGAGAGTTAAAAATAGTTGATATAAATTCAGATCAATTTCAGTTTTTTAAACCTATGACTGGTGACAAGTATCAAGTAGATAAAATAATAGAAAAATACAACAATAGAGTTATAGTTAGTGGAGCAGTTTATAGACCTGGAACTTTTTCTGTTTATGATGGTATGTCAATTAAAGATTTAGTTGAAAAGGCAGGAGGTTTAAAAAGTGATGTTTATTATGAAAAGGCCTACGTAACTCGAACAAATAAAGACTATTCAACGACTACAATTACATTAGATCTTCAAAATGAAATGAATAAACCTTCTTTTCTTTTAAAAGAAGAAGATGTATTAAATATTCTTTCTTTAAACGATTTGAGTGAAGACAATTATGTTGAAATTATGGGCGAGATAAATAATCCTGGAGTTTTCCCATATTCAGAAAACCTCTCTGTTTCTGATTTAATTTTACTTGCAGGAGGTTTTAAAGAAAACGCATCTTCCAGTAGGATTGAAATTAACAGAAGGTTGTCAGTAAACGAATTAAATGATAATAATATTACTGAAATTTTAACTTTTGATTTAAATAAAAATATTAATAAAAGTTCATTAACTATAAAACCTTTCGATCAGGTTATAGTTAGAAAAAATCCAAATTTTTACGTGCAACAATATGCTAGAGTTGAGGGTGAAGTAATGTATCCTGGAAAGTACGCTATCTCATCAAAAAATGAAAGAATATCTGATTTAATTAACAGATCAGGTGGGTTTAAAAATATGGCTTATTTAAAGGGAGCAACACTCATTAGACTGACAGAATTTGCTGAAATAAAGTCTGATTTAACAAAAAAAATAAAAAACCTTAATGATCTTAAAAGTAAAGTTTTATCTAAGAAAGGAACTTTAACTGAATCGGAAGTTTTATTAATTCAAAGAATTGATGAGGATTTAAAGAATCTTGAGGCTCAAAAAAATGACAGTAAAAATCTTGGCAGTTATGCTAAAACTGAAAGAATTTCTGAAATTATAAAAAAGAATTCAGTTCAGGGTGATATTCCTATTTCAAAATCAGAAGCGATTGGTATTGATTTAGAGGCAATTATTAAATCACCAAAATCTAAATCAGACTTATTGCTAAAGGAGGGTGATGTTATAGTTGTACCAAAAAAATTAGAAACAGTTAGACTCAGAGGAGAATTATTATACCCTACTACTGTAAGATTTATTCCCAATAAAAGCTTGAAATATTATATTAACTCATCGGGAGGTTTTGATAATAAAGCAAAACGCTCCGATACCTATATTGTTTATGCTAATGGTGATGTAGCCAGAACCAAAAAATTCCTGTTTTTTAATATATACCCAAAAGCTGAGCCTGGTTCTGAGGTAATAGTTCCAAAAAAGCCCTTAAAAAACCCAATTGCAGCTAATCAATTATTAAGTTTTACAACAGGGTTGGCAACTTTAATTTTAGCAATTAATCAAATTAATTAACGTGAGCTTGGAAAAAAATACTTTTGAAGATAAGATCTCTTTAAGTTTTCTTTATAAGCGACTTAAAGATTGGATATTGTTTTTATTTTCTAATAGGGGAATAATAATCTTAGGTACATTTTGTTTTTTATTTTTTACTATTTCCTATAATTACCTCATTAAACCAACCTATTTTGCTAGAACGACTTTTGTATTAGATAACGACAGCACAAGCTCCATGGGGGATTTGAGTTCTTTGGCCTCTTTAGCTGGTATTAATGCTTCAAGTTTTATTGATGCTTCAAGTCTATTTCAGATTGATAATATACAAGAATTATACAGATCTAATTCAATGATTAAAAAAACCTTGATGTCTTCAGGGAATGATGGTAAAAAAGATTTTTTCTTAATTAAACGTTTTATTCAATCGGAAAATCTAGTAAATAAATGGAATAAACTAGGAGTTGACACTAATAATCTTGGATCAAATAAGACTATCTCAAGAGTTAAAGATAGTTTAATAAAGGATCTGATAAAAAATATAAAAAAGAAAAATTTAATAGTTGATAAGCCCAGTAGAAAAACAACTATTTTAGAAATTGGTTTTGATCATAAAGATGAAACCTTAGCTAAAACCTTTAATGAAAATTTAGTTAAAATAGTTAACCAATTTTATAATGAAACTAAGACACTAAAAACAGGGTCAAATCTTAAAATTTTACAAAGACAGTCTGATAGTGTCAAAATTGTTTTGGACACATCTATTATGCTTCTAGCAGAGATAGATCAGAGCATTCCAAATCCAAACCCTCTTTCAAAGGTAAATCTAGTTCCATATCAAAAAGCTATGATTGACGTTCAAGCCAATAGCGCTATTTATCAAGAACTTCTCAAACAGCTAGAGTTAGCAAAAGTAACTCACAGAAATAATATGCCTTTAATTCAAATTATAGATAGTCCTAGTTATCCTTTAGAAAACTCAAGATGGAAATTATTAAAAACCATCATTTACGGAATGATTTTTGGCTTAGGGTTTTCAATTTTTTCATTGTCATTTAAAAGAACCCTAGATTCGCTGTAAATTTATTCATATATTCATTTAACTCATTAATACTTAAAATGAATAAAAAGGTTAAGAATATTTTTATAAAAAATTTCATTAACCTTTCATTAAATCAAGGGGTAAACATTTTAATAGCAATTATTGTAACTCCAATACTGTTCCAGAACTTGGGTGACAGTCAATTTGGGCTAGTTAACTATGCATTTTCAATATTTATGTTGATTTCTATTGTTGTTAGTTATGGCTATCATTTAAACGGTCCAAAACAAATTTCTATTTTGAATGATATTAATAAGGAAGCAACACTGATAAAAAATTTAGTGTCTCTAAGATTATTTATTGCAATTGTTATATCATTAATTATTATTGTTTTTACAGCAACAACTTCCTTTTTTAATAATTATAAGTTAATTATACTTTTCTCGATTCCAATTTTGTTTAGTGAAGCCGTTCATCCTGTATTTTATCTGCAGGGAAAAAATAATTTATCTGTATTAGCCATACTCAATGCTGTTTCTAAATTAATTTACTTAGTATTAATAGTGTTAACTATTACTGGTCCAGATGATGCTTTTATGGTTAATTTAATTTACGGTTCAGTGTTATCAACTTTATATATTCTTTATTGGATTTTGTTTTTTAAAAAGAAAAAGTCGAAAATTGATTTCTCAGACTTAAATCAAATAAAATTTAGATTACATGAAAATTTTCAATTTTTTATGTCATCTGTTGCTGGGCACGTATCTATTCATAGTACTCTAGTAATTCTTAAATTATTTGTTAATGACTCTGAACTAGGAAAATTTGCTTTGGCAAATAGAGTTGCCTTTTTACTTAGAATGATACCTGTGTTTATTATTCAGTCTGTTTTACAAAACGCTACGGTTATAAATAAGAATGATAATCCTAATTTAAATAAGTACTTGAATTATTATTTTAAAAGAGGATTAGTTTTAACATTTAGTTTAGGTGTTTTATGTACACTGTTTTCTAAATGGATTATACTATTATTTTCAGGTGAAGAAATAATATATTCAAATCAAATTCTAAGCTTATTATCCTTTATTCCTTTTTTAGCTATGTTAAATTTTAAAAATATTTTAATAATTCTAATAAATGAAAAAAAAGATGTTCTAAATAAATCTACATGGTATTCATTGTTTTTTATGATTCCATTAGCATTAATACTAAGTTATTATTATAATGGCTTTGGACTGGCTGTAGCATTATTAATATCGGAGTTTATTAGTTTCCTAGTTCACACCATACTTCTTTCAAAATCTAATACAAATGGACAATAAATTAGCCATAATAATAGTTAATTGGAAACAGTACGAATTAACTTCAAAATGTTTATTGTCTATTTATAAAAGTAAATTCAAAAACTTTGAGGTTCTTTTAATTGATAATGAATCAAATTTTAAAAAATTAAAAAATCTTAGTGATAATTTTAAAAAACTAAAAGTTTTTAAAAATGAATATAACCGAGGATTTGGAGCAGCTAATAATCAAGGGATAAATTATGCTATTCAAAATAATTTTAAATATGTAATGCTATTAAATAATGATACTGAGGTTGATGAAAATTTTATAGATCCATTAATAAATACAACAAATAAAAACAATTTAATTGGTGCTGTTCAACCTTTAATAATGAATTATAATAATAAAAATTCTGTTTGGAGTGCTGGTGGGTATATTAATAAATTTTTTGGTTACACATCCACAATTAAAAACCCAAATAGAAATTTACGACTTGACTGGGTTACAGGATGCTGTATTTTATTAAAAGTAGATATAATAAAAAAAGTTGGCCTAATTGATGAGAATTTTTTTGCATATTATGAAGATGTAGACTGGTCCTTTAGAATTAAAGATTTAGGATTTTCCCTTAATTTAGTTAACACAAGTTTGGTATACCATCACGGTTCAAAATCCTCTAAAAATTCATCATTTGAAGGAAATTTATCTCCAAAAGTTCATTACCTAAATTTTAAAAATCACATATATCTTTTAAGAAAGCATATTAATAAATTTAATTTTTTGGGATTAATTCTATATCAATCAATTAAACTGTTTTTCTATTCAGTATATTTCATTTTAAGATTAAGATTTAATAAATTAAGAATTATTTATCAGGGTATAATTGATGGGCTTAAACTTGAAATTAAATGATTGTACTAGCTTCTTTACTTATTTTAATTTACATAATTTTCATTGGTCTTACCTTAGGTGAAATATATAAGGGAAATTCTGCGTACCTATTACTTTATGTAATATGTTTTTTGCCCTTTTATACTGTTTTTCAAATTACAGTTTTTAATGCTTTTGAAAATACAGTTCTTATAAACAGCATTAAATATTCAAAAGATTTTGTTTTCTTTTCAAGTTTTATACTTTTTATAATCGGAACTAAGCGTTCATTTATTAATAGAACTTTTAATTTTTCTGTTCTTGATAAATTAATTATTACTTTTCTAGCGCTAGTACTTGTTTACTTAATTATTCCCTTAGGAGAAGCTAATTTGATTTCTAAAATAATTTATGCTAAAAATATCTTTTTAATTGGAATACTATATTTTTTTGGCCGAAACACAGATTTTAATTTTAAAAACTGGAACATAGTTATTAAACTGCTGGTTTTCTTAACCTTGTTGTCTTTTATAATTGCGCTTCTTGAGACTGTTGCTGGTACTCACTTGCATTCTTTTTTAGGATATTCTAATTATAATCTTGTTGTTAATGATATTGATCCTCAGGGTAATTATGGATTGAATTGGTCATTTGAAAGTCAAGGTGCTAAGCCTAGATATGCTTCATTTTTTGCTGATCCACTAGAATTTTCAGCATCTTTATTATTGTTTTTTTCTTTAGTTCTATGGCTATTTACACACTCAAAGCATAAACAAAACAAACTTCTTTTTTTTAGTCTAATTTTGGTAATTATTTTTTCATTTCTGTTTGCTTTTTCAAGAGCCTCTATGTTTTCTGGAATTTTAGTTTTAGTTTTTGGACTTTATTTATCGAGGAATTATAAAATAATTTTTTCTATGTTTTTCATAGTATTATTAGGATTTGTTTACGTATATAATTTTTCAGATGAAGAGTTGAGATTTTTTATTCAAGATACTCTGACCTTTCAAAATACATCAAGTTTAGGACATTTAGTTGAGTGGATTGAAGGAATTATTTCCATTTATGAAAATCCGTTTGGAGTGGGATTAGCTATGAGTGGTAACGCAAGTGGTGTGGACCAATCTATTAAAATTGGAGGTGAAAATCAATTTTTAATTTATGGTGTTCAGATGGGTATTATTTCTTTAGTTCTGTATTTATTAATATTAATTAAAGCCATTTATAATTCTGCTAGGCTTTACTTAAAGTCTGTTGATTATAATCATAAATCAATTGGTTTTATTACCAGTCTAACAAAATTTGGATTGTTAATTCCTTTATTTACCGCTAATGCTGAACTATATCTTTTTGTAGCGCTTTTTTCTTGGTATCTTGTAGGTCAATCAGAAAGGCTATACAACACAAAATTATAATTTGAAAAAGATTACTGTCCTTGTTGATTTATACTATTTAAAAGCTGCTGTTGCTGGCATTGGAAGTTATATAAGAGAACTTGAAGCTTCATGTAAAGATCACGGATCTGATCATATCAACTATATCTTTACACACGATATTAATAAATTAGTAGGAAAGGCTATTTTTTTAAATTCCAACAACAGAATTATAAGATGGATTTTTCAAATTAGATATTTGATATATAAACAAATTCAGTTACCACTAAAAATACTTTTCTATAATGCGGATTATGTTATTTGTCCAGATTATATTGCTCCTTATTTTACATTCAAAGCTAAAAGAGTTACCGTATTACATGATTCACTTTTTTGGGATTATAAAAAAAATTACAGTTTTTTATGGAATAAATATTTTATTTCTCTAATTAATTTAGGTATAAATAGCAGAACTCAAATTATAACAACAAGTAATTACTCAAAAAAGAATTTAATCAAAATTTTAGGTAGTGATAAAAGTATCAGTTATCTATATCAAAGTTTTAATTATCAC
Organism: uncultured Bacteroidota bacterium; assembly: GCA_902559035.1. Lineage (GTDB taxonomy): Bacteria > Bacteroidota > Bacteroidia > Flavobacteriales > Flavobacteriaceae > MAG-121220-bin8. The sequence goes on along the minus strand of CACEGG010000003.1, from coordinate 122,014 downwards.
AAAACTTCATCGTCTAATTACATAACACCTAAAAATTACTTATTACACATCGGTTCATTTGAAAAAAGAAAAGATTTAATAACTCTAGTAAAAGCATTTAAAATAGTTGATGATTCCAATTTAAAACTAGTACTTGCAGGAGCGCAAATAATCAATGGTAATTCTGAGGTTTTAAATGAAATTAAAACGTTTATTGTTCAAAATAAACTTGAAGATAAAGTGATTTTAGCAGGGTACATTTCTAAAGAAGAAGCAAGTATATTGTATAAAAATGCAAGAATATATGTATTCCCTTCATTAGACGAAGGATTTGGTATACCTGTTTTAGAAGCTTTGTCATTTTCAATACCAGTAATTTGTTCTGACATAGATGTCTTTAAAGAAGTAGGAGGAGAATACGTTGAATATTTTAAAGTAGGAGATTTTATTTCTTTGTCTAAAAAAATAACTTCAATATTAAAATCTAAAAATTTAAAACAAAAGAATAATATAATGCATCTTAACAAATTTAGTAGAAAAAACTTCATTAAAGGTTTTGAAGAAATTATTTTAGATAGCAATGATTAGCCCAAAAAAAAATATTTTATTAGTTCATAGCTCAAACGATCTTTATGGTGCTAGTAAAATATTTTTACAATTAATTGATTTGTTTTTAACTAATGGTTTTAATGTCTATGTTGTTTTGCCTGAAAAAGGCAAGCTTGATGATTTTTTAAATAAAAAAGACATTAAGGTATCTTATCATGAATTGGGAGTTCTTAGAAAAAAATATTTAAATCCCTTAGGTCTTATTAATAGGTTGGTAATTAACATTAAAGCAATAAAATTTTTATCAAATTATATTAAAAATTATTCAATAGATTTAGTTTACACTAACACTTCCACTGTTCTTTCTGGTGGAATTGCAGCTAAAAAAAATGGCATCCCTAGTCTATTCCATGTCCATGAAATCCCAACAGGAAACTGGCTCTATGAAATTTTTAGTGGAAAATTAATTAACAGAATTTCGAGTAAAGTTTTAACAGTATCAAATAGCGTTAAAAGTCATTGGCTTAAAAACATTAATGAACACAAAATTGAAAGAGTTTACAATGGAATTGAATATCAAAAAATGGATTCTATAATCAAACTCGAGAAAGATCAAGGTGATTTTGTAATCACTAGTGTGGCTAGGCTAATCCCTTACAAGGGACACATGTATTTAATTGAAATCGCCTATGAGCTTATTAAAAAATCTTCAAAATTTAAGTTTTTAATTGTAGGCGATACACTTCCAAGTTACTCATCTTATGAAAAAAGCATGAAACAAAAAGTTAAAGATCTAGGTTTAGAAAATAAAATTAAATTTTTGGGCTTTAGAAATGATGTTTCAAATATTTTAAAACAATCAGATTTATTCATTCATCCTGCAATTGCGCCAGATCCTCTTCCAACAGTACTATTTGAATCGTTATATAACAATTTGCCATCAGTGGCCACTAATTTGGGTGGTGCAATTGAAATTCTTGATAACGGGAAGAATGGATTATTGATTCCGTTTAATGACTCTAGAAAAGCAGCCAATTTAATTAATGAGTATTGTAGTAATGATAAGCTACAAAAAAAGCATTTAGAGAACAGTAAAAAGAATTTTAAAATTAATTTTAGTTCGGAGTCGTTTAATAAAAATATTTTAAAAGAAGTAAATAATTTACTTTAAATGAAAAAAAAAATAAACATATCTATTATTGGAACTAGAGGATATCCTTATGTGTATAGCGGCTATGAAACTTTTGTAAAGCAGCTTAGTGAAAGGTTGGTTCTTAAGAGTTATAACGTCACTATTTATTGTCACAAGGGTCTTTTTAAAATAAGACCAAAAGAAATAAAAGGTATAAAACTAGTTTATATACCTACTATTGAAACAAAAATATTATCTCAGCCAATTCACTCTTTTTTATCCATTATCCATGCATGTTTTTCAAGACCAAATGTTATTCTAGTTGTAAATTCTGCTAATGGTCCTTTTGGTCTTTTAACTAAATTATTTAGAATACCAACTGCTATTAATGTTGACGGCTTGGAATGGCTAAGGCCAAAATGGAAAGGTTTAGGATCAATTTATTTTAAGTGGGCTTCTAAAATGGCTACTCTTTTTTACGATCAGATTATTAATGATTCTGATGAAATGAGAAAGGTTTATTTAGATCTTTTTAAAAGAGATTCTAAGGTTATTGCTTACGGAGCTGATATTAAAAAATCAAAAAATCCAAAACTAATAAACAAGTGGGATATTAAAAAAAGAGAATATTACTTGGTTATAGGAAGATTAATACCTGATAACAATGCTGATTTGATTATAAAGGGTTTTTTAAAATCTAGTTCAAATAAGAATTTAGTTGTTGTTGGAGATGTGCCTTACAAAGATGCTTATGCGTCAGATTTGAAAAAAATACATGATAAAAGATTGATTTTTACAGGTTATGTAAAGGATCAAAATGTATTAGCTGAATTATATCACAACTGTTATGTTTATATACATGGCCATGAGTTTGGCGGAACCAATCCTACTATGATTAAGGCAATGGCTTACGGCTCTGCTATTCTAGCTTTAGATACAGTATTCAATCAAGAAATGCTTCAAAGGGGAAAGTTTGGGTTGTTTTTTAAAAAAGAACTTTTAACAATAACTAATTATATAAATTATTGTGAAAAAGAAAAACATGAAATTGATAATTTTAGACGGAAATCTATATATGGAATCATTAAAAAATACAATTGGGATTTTATCACCAGTCAGTATTTAGAGGTTTTTAACTTTTTAGTTAAACAAAGGAATTAAGTAGATTAATTTTAAGGTCATATGAAAATTATTCACATCGTTTCCTGGATGATAATATTCCGTTGCAGTGTCATCTAAATCCCACTGATAATTTAAACTTCTAGAAAAAACAAGGTTTGATGTAAGCCAAAAATTTTTAAATTTTTTAGAATATTTTAAGTGAAAATTATAATCTTTCCAGTACCGCCTATAATCTTGTGCAGATTCAAAAGCATAGTAATAGAAATCATTATTTTGATCAATTATTTCCAGTGCTAAACCAACAGTATTCATTTTATTGATTTTTGAAAGAGCAAAGTAATGTGAATTACTTCCAGGCCCAATACTAGCTCCAAGAATTTCTCCCTCATGGGTGTAACCTGAATTTACATATGTGTGATGGTACCAGCTACCAGCACTTCTAAGTAATCTTCCTCCAGTTTGTTCCAATTGAGTCCATTCCCATGAAAATAAATAATCATAATTATTAATTTCAAAAACTTTTTGTAAACCAATAGTAACAGCTCTACTATGATCAGAATCTAATAGTAAATCTCTAATATTCGCCTTAGAATCATTATAATGAAATTCAGCATAAATCTCTGCTTTTGAATCTTCCCAAAACCATCTCATGAAAACACCAATTGCTTGATCTATTTGATACTCAATATCAATATTTTTATCATTTTTTCTAAATAAATTACTAAAAACAGGAAAATAATCAGGTTTGCCATTAATCCATGTATAATCTCCCTCTAATAATCCTCTATACATTTGAGCCCATCTTATCATACCTATAGAAAGTCCTGGTATAAATTTTGGAGAGTAAGTAAAAGTAAATCCTTGGAAATACCTCCAGTCACCTAAACCGTTATATGCTTGATTTCCCTTTGGAATATATAATAATGTGCCAGCATATTTTTTTTCAGGATTTGGAGGAGTATACCCAGATAACTCTAACCTCCCAGTAACAAATTGCCATTCAAAATTTCCGATAGATGACTCTATTGGCTTGTTAGTATTAAATGTTATATGCTTGAATCCTCTTGCATGATTACTCATCATTATACTATTTCTGATTGACGGTCCCCACCAAATATTTTCATTTGAAACTCCAAGACTTAATCCTTTATAATTTAATCTGATACTAGATTGTCCTATTAGTGTTTTACTAATACTTTTTTCGCCAAATCTTTCAGGTGTATCTATCAAATTCCACAGGTTGTATCTTTTTGCCCATATTACAGGATAATGGCCATTAGGGCCTTCTCCAAATCCTTCAAAATCTTTATTCTCAGAATATAAATGTTCGGGTTTTAATTGAATAGTTAAGGGGCCTATCTCAGCATAAATTCCTGCGCTTATTATGTGTTGATACCCACGATTTGGAACCATACTTCCGTTATTTCTATTGTAGGGGTGATGGGAATTGAATTCAATATTATAATCTATTGGAAGGATTTTTATTTTTCCATTTCCTTTTAAAAAACTCAGCAGTGTAGGAGCGTATTTTTTTGTATCAAAAATTTCTTTGTTAATTTTTAATCCATTTTTTCCAATATCTAATGGTCTTATTGTGAAAGAAATATCACTTTTAAAATCTCCTTTAAGTTGTGAGGTTCTTAAATAATCCGTCAAATACGACTCGTTAAGATTAATTGTCTGGGAGGTTGATACAAAAAATGTGAAAAATAAAAATAAGAAGAAATTGTATTTCATTAGTTGTAGGAAATTACTCTTACTTTTAAATTGTCCAAAGACCAGCTCTCATCACATTTAGATTGAACAATACCGTCTTTATCTATAGCGTTAGGCTGATAAAGCTCGTCATAAAATCTTATTACAACGGCATTACCCGAATGTCTAAACCCTTTTTCAATTTTATATAAAGTTGAGTTACCTCCAAAATAGGAGTCTTTACATATTTTTGGTAGATCAACTTTACTGTTTCCAGTTTTTGGATTGTTTTCAAATGGATACATTTCAGGGTAGGATTGTCTCAAGCAATAATTGCTAAAACATGGACTGTTAGAGAATGTAGTAACAAACCGATCGCCTGAATTGTCTTTTATTAAATCCATATCTGGATCTAATTCCATAATCCATTTATCAGGTTTGTCGTTTTCTGGAAATCCATTAAAATTTCCGTCCCATGTGCCATGAACGTATAAATCAAAAGAAATAAAAACATAGTCGTGATCCCCTGTGTTTTCTAAATGTAAAGTAAAACCATCGTTATTGAAATCTCCTAGAACTGTAGTGTTGTTAAAAGTAGAAGTAGCTTTACCATCAATTTCAGTTAAGTTTACACTTTCAAAATCGTTATCATAAATCAGCTCATCTCTTGAAATTTCAGGATATGAACAAGAATCAATTAAAAAAAAGAGAATAAAGATTTTAAGTAAATTAATTAGACGGTGTTTTTTCACAAGTGTTTTTAATAAATGTTTATGTAAATTTACTTTCTTTTTTATTTATCTCCTCTAAAGTTAAGCTCTTAAAATAATTAAAAGCATTTTCTAGTCCTTTTTTTCTTGAAACAAGGGGCTGCCAATTTAAAATTTTCATTGCTTTAGCTATATCGGGTTTTCTTTTAACAGGATCATTTAGAGGAAGAGCCTTAAAAACTATTTTATTATCATTACCGCCCATAGCTATAATTTCCTTTGCAAAGTCAATCAAAGCTATTTCTTCAGGATTTCCTAAGTTCATAGGCTTAGCGTAGTCTGAATGTAAGAGCTTATAAATTCCATCAACCATATCATCTATATAGCAAAAAGATCTGGTTTGAGAGCCGTCTCCAAACACCGTTAAGCTCTCTTGTCTTAGAACTTGCCCCATAAAGGCCGGAATTGCTCTTCCGTCATTTACTCTCATTCTAGAGCCGTAAGTATTGAATATTCTAGCTATTCTTATATCGAGTCCGTGAAAGGTATGGTAAGCGGTGGTTAAAGCCTCCTGAAACCGCTTGGCCTCATCATAGACGCCTCTTGGTCCAACAGGATCTACATTTCCGAAATATTCTTCAGGTTGTGGATGTACTAAAGGGTCACCATAAACCTCTGAAGTGGAAGCAATTAAAATACGAGCATTATTTTCTAAAGCTATTTTTAAAACGTTCTCTGTTCCTAAAGATCCTACTCTTAGAGTTTCCAGTGGAATTTTTAAATAATCAATTGGGCTGGCTGGAGAGGCAAAATGCAGTACATAATCAACAGAACTCTCTATGTTAAAATCATGGGTGATGTCAATTTTTTTGAACTGAAAATCCATATTTAAGTTAAGGTGAGACAGATTCTTTAAATTACCCGTTATTAAATTGTCTATCCCTATTACCTTGTAATTTTTAGAAAGGAAACAATCGCATAAATGTGATCCTATAAATCCAGCGGCTCCAGTGATTAAAACAGTTTTTTTCATTTAAAATAGAATAAATGTAAAACTATGATTTTTTATTATAAAAAAATCAAGTACTTTTGTTACTTATTACATGTTAGAATCACTGATCACATCCAAAACTAGATTAAGACTTCTTATCAAGTTTTTTTTAAATATTGCCAATAAGGGGTATTTAAACAGTCTTGCTAATGAGTTTGGAGAATCCACTAATTCTGTTAGAAAAGAATTAAATAATTTGTCTTCTGCGGGCTATTTAGAAAAACACCACCAAAACAATAAAGTTATTTATAAGGCCAATGCTTCTCACCCGCTATTTAAAATTATTCAAAAAATAGTCCATAAGCACCTGGGTATTGAAGAAATTCTAGAAACGGTCTATAATAGAATTGGAGATGTAAAAAAAATTATGATTCTTGGAGATTATGCTAAAGGAATAGATAGTGGGCTTATAGAGATTTTAATTGTTGGGGAGAACATAAATAAAGAGTATTTGGATGAAATATCTCCAAAAATTGAATTAAAAATAAAAAGAAAAGTTAGTTTTTTTGTTTCAAATAAGTCTTTAAAACAAAACTCACTAACTATTTTTGAGGCTTAATATTTATTAAAAATTACATTAAATTCTCACGTTAAATTGTGACTTTTTTGGCGAAGCCGTATTTAATAGTAAATAAGAAGCGTGATTATTAACACTATTTTAAAATCAAATAATACTATTGAGATCCTTAAAGAAAATAAAATTATGAGAGTAGGAATTACTTTTTCTTCTTTTGATCTATTACATGCCGGACATGTAATGATGCTTAAAGAAGCAAAAAAACAATGTGATTATTTAATTGTAGGCCTGCAACTAGATCCATCACTTGATAGATCTAATAAAAATGCACCCTCGCAATCCATCATTGAGAGATACATTCAATTAAAAGGATCCAAGTATGTGGATGAAATTGTTCCCTATGTTTTAGAGCAAGATGTGGAGGATATACTGCGATCGTTTAAAATAGATGTTCGTATAATTGGAGAGGAATATAAAACTATTGATTTCACAGGAAAAGAGTACTGCATAGAAAAAGGAATAGAAATTTACTATAACTCAAGAGAGCATCGTTTTTCAAGTACAGAAATTAAAACTCGTTTAAAAAAATAAATTAAAATTTTAATGAAAAAATTTAAAGTAGGTGTCATTGGAAACGGGTTTGTGGGTGAAGCCATTTCGTATGCTTTTTCTCCAGTTTCAGATTTGTATGTATACGATACAGATCCTTTAAAGAGTTTAGATGATCTGGAGTCTGTACACTCTTGTGATTTTGTGTTTATTTGCGTTCCAACTCCGATGTTCCAGGATGGATCTCAAGATTTATCATACGTTGAAAGCACTTTTGAAAAGGCCACAAGCAAACCAGTTTATATATTAAAATCTACTGTTTTGCCAGGAACTACAGAGGAGTTATCTAAAAAATATTCAAATATTAAAATTATTTTTTCTCCTGAATTTCTCACAGAAAGAACCGCAAAGTTAGACATGCTTACTCAATCCAGAATTATTTTAGGTGGGGAGTTGCCGCTCACTGAAAAAGCAAAAACCTTATTTAACGAGAGGTTTAAAACTAAAAATACTATTCAAACAGATTCAAAAACAGCAGAGCTCACTAAATACATGAACAACACTTTTTTTGCTACTAAAGTGAGCATCATGAATGAGTTTAAACTTTTATGCGATAAAATTGGAGCCAATTGGCAGGATGCATTAAAGGGTTTTGTTTCTGATGGTAGAATTGGTGACAGTCATTTAAATGTCCCTGGGCATGATGGAAAGCTTGGATACGGAGGAACGTGTTTTCCAAAAGATGTCAACGCTCTTTTGTCTTTTTCTAAAAAGCATGATATTGAGTTAAACACCATTAAAGGGGGCTGGAAGACAAATTTAAAAGTAAGACAAGAAAAAGATTGGGAAGAAAAGGAAGGCCGGTCTGTGAGTTTTAAAAAAACAAAATAAACCTGAATAATGTTGGTATTCGAGAAAAATATAAAAATAGTTAATGAATATTGAATTAAGTAATAAAACAATTCTTGTCTCTGGAGGTGCCGGTTTTATTGGATCAAATTTATGCGAGGCTCTACTTGAAAAAGGAAACAAAGTAGTTTGTCTTGACAATTTTGCTACTGGTAAAAGAGAAAATTTAGAACAGCTTTTAAAGGATTCTAATTTTACGCTAATCGAAGGTGATATTAGAAAACTAGAGGATTGTTTAAAAGCTTGCCAGGGTGTTGATTATGTTTTACATCAAGCAGCATTAGGGTCGGTTCCAAGATCTATTAAAGATCCAATCACCTCCAATGATGTGAATGTGAGTGGTTTTTTAAATATGCTTGTAGCGGCAAGAGACAATGGAGTGAAAAGATTTGTGTTTGCAGCAAGTTCATCAACTTATGGAGACTCAGAATCAATGCCAAAAGTTGAGAATATCATCGGGAAACCCTTGTCGCCATATGCCATTACTAAATATGTAAATGAGTTATATGCTGATATTTTTTCAAAAACCTATGGTTTACAAACGATTGGTCTTCGATATTTTAATGTGTTCGGCAGGAAGCAAGATCCAAATGGTGCTTATGCAGCAGTAATCCCAAAATTTGTTAGCCAATTAATGAAGGGAGAATCGCCAGTTATTAATGGAGACGGAAACTACTCTAGAGACTTTACATACATTGATAATGTAATACAAGCTAATTTATTAAGCCTTGTAACAACAAATGAAAAAGCGATTAATACTGTCTATAATATAGCTTATGGAGATCGTAATACGCTAAATGATTTAATGGGATACTTAAAAGAGTATTTATCTGAGTTTGATTCTAAAATTTCAAATGTTGAGGTCATATATGGCCCAAATAGAGCAGGTGACATTCCACATTCACATGCTAGTGTAGATAAAGCAAAAGAAAATTTAAATTATAATCCACAGTTTACACTGCAGCAAGGTTTGAAAGAAGCTGTGAAATGGTATTGGAAAAATTTATAAAAAGCATGAAAAAAGATAAAATTGCAATCATCGGTTTAGGATATGTAGGCCTACCATTAGCAAGACTCTTTGCAACCAAATATTCAGTAGTCGGTTTTGATATCAATACCGATAGAATATCTGAACTAATGTCCGGTGTTGACTCAACCTTGGAAGTTGATAGCCAAACATTACAATCAGTACTCGTCTGTGAAGACTCTGATTCTAATGGATTGTTTTGCACCAATCAGTTGGCAGAAATTAAGGATTGTAATTATTACATTATAACAGTTCCAACACCCGTTGATAAAAATAACAGACCCATTTTAACACCACTTGTAAAAGCAAGTGAAACTGTTGGGGCAGTATTAAAAAAAGGAGATGTCGTAATTTATGAATCTACTGTGTATCCAGGAGCTACAGAAGAAGATTGTGTTCCTGTATTAGAAAAAGTTTCTTGCCTTAAATTCAATACCGATTTTTATGCTGGGTATTCACCTGAAAGAATTAATCCAGGTGATAAAGAGCATACTGTTGAAAAAATATTAAAAGTTACCTCCGGTTCAACGCCATTGATAGGTTTGAAAGTAGATGGTTTGTATAAATCTGTTATTACAGCAGGGACTCATTTGGCACCCACAATAAAAGTTGCAGAGGCCTCCAAAGTAATTGAAAACTCTCAACGGGATATTAACATTGCATTTGTGAATGAATTAGCAAAAATCTTCAATATTTTAGATATAAATACTCATGATGTGTTGGAAGCAGCAGGAACTAAATGGAATTTTCTTCCTTTTAAGCCCGGTTTGGTTGGTGGTCATTGTATTGGGGTGGATCCCTATTATTTAGCTCAAAAGGCCCAAGAGAATGGATATCATCCTGAAATTATTTTAGCCGGACGTAGATTAAATGATGGAATGGGAGATTATGTGGCTTCTGAGATTGTAAAATGCATGATTAAGAAAAATATACCTGTTAATGGATCTAAGGTACTTGTTTTAGGAATCACATTTAAAGAAAACTGTCCAGATGTACGAAATACAAAAGCAGTAGATCTTATAAATGCATTGAAAGATTATGGAACTAATATAACAATTCATGATCCTTGGGCTGATGAAGAAGAAGTAAATCTTGAATATGGATTAAAATCTTCAAAATCTTTACCCAATAAAAAATTTGATGCGGTAGTATTGACTGTATCACATCAGAAATTCAATGAATTAGATTTCTTGTCTTTAAAAAATGAGAACGCTATTATTTATGACGTTAAGAATTTTTTAGAAGGAAATATTGTAGATGGAAGCCTATAAGTTACAAATAAAAAAAGCCAGTTTGGAAAATACAACAAAAATATATATCGCAGGACATAAAGGAATGGTAGGTTCTGCAGTATGGAGAGTTTTAGTCTCCAGGGGATATTCCAATTTAATAGGAAAAACAAGTAAAGAATTAGATTTAACAAACCAACAAGCTGTTTATGATTTTTATAAGAAAGAAAAGCCAGAGGTAGTAATCGATGCTGCTGCAAAAGTTGGAGGGATCCTTGCTAATAATAATTTCCCCTACCAGTTTTTAATGGAAAATATGCAAATTCAAAACAATCTGATTAATGGTGCGCATAAAGCTGAAATAGAAAAATTTATTTTCTTAGGGAGTTCATGTATCTACCCAAAGTTTGCTCCACAGCCTTTAAAAGAAGATTACTTATTAACAGATTCTTTAGAGCCTACAAATGAATGGTATGCCATTGCAAAGATTACAGGAGTAAAAGCTTGTCAGGCTATTCGTAAACAATATAACAAAGACTATGTTAGTTTGATGCCTACCAACTTGTATGGTTCTTTTGATAATTTCGATTTGCAATCCTCGCATGTACTGCCAGCGATGCTGCGTAAATTTCATGAGGCTAAAATAAATAACAATTCAAATGTAACGCTCTGGGGAAGCGGAACTCCGATGAGAGAGTTCTTATATGTTGATGATATGGCAGAAGCTGTAGTCTACGTATTAGAGAATAATTTACCAGAATATTTATATAATGTAGGTACTGGAAAAGACATAACTATTAAAGAATTAGCTGACACCACTCAGAGAGTAACAGGACATCAAGGAAAGATTCTTTGGGATACAAGTAAACCAGATGGAACTCCAAAAAAATTGATGGATGTTTCTAAAATGAAAGAACTTGGATGGCAATATTCAACAGAATTAGAAGACGGCATTAAAAAAACTTATTCTTGGTTTTTAGAGAATATACATTCAATTAAAAAAATAAAATTATAAATAATGAAAGTAGCTTTAATTACTGGAATTACTGGACAAGATGGTTCCTATTTAGCAGAATTGTTATTAGAAAAGGGGTATGAGGTGCACGGAATAAAAAGAAGAGCATCTTCATTAAATACTGATCGTATAGATCATTTATACCAAGATCCTCATCATCCTAATCAACGATTAAAATTGCATTATGGAGATTTAACAGATGCAATCAATCTTACCAAGATTATAGAAGAATGTCAGCCCGATGAAATCTATAATTTAGGAGCGATGTCTCATGTAAAAGTTTCTTTTGATACTCCTGAATATGTAGGAAATGTAGATGGGTTAGGGACCTTACGTATTCTAGAGGCAGTTCGTTTACTAGGCTTAGAAAAGAAAACGAGAATATATCAAGCCTCTACTTCAGAATTATATGGCGGAATGCCAGAAAATAAAAATAACAAAGGGTTTTATGATGAAAATTCAGCTTTTTATCCAAGATCTCCTTACGGAGTTGCAAAAATTTATGGCTTTTGGATCACCAAAAACTACAGAGAGGCTTATAATATGTTTGCATGTAACGGTATTTTATTCAATCATGAATCCCCTAGAAGAGGAGAAACCTTTGTGACTCGTAAAATTACAAGAGCTACCGCTAGAATAGCTTTAGGATTGCAAGAGAAAATATATTTAGGGAATTTAGATGCCCAGCGTGATTGGGGGCATGCCAAAGATTATGTGCGTATGATGTGGATGATTTTGCAGGCAGAAGAACCTGAAGATTGGGTGATAGCAACAGGAAAGACCACCACGGTCAGAGATTTTGTACGACTAGCTTTTAAAGAAGTTGGTATTGATTTACAATTTAAAGGTGAAGGAGTCAATGAGAAAGCTTTTGTTGTTAATTGTAATAATGAAGAATTTCAATTAGAGTTAGGAAAAGAAGTGTTGTCTATAGATCCTGCTTATTTTAGACCAACAGAAGTAGATTTATTAATTGGAGATCCTACAAAAGCTAAAACCAAATTAGGGTGGGTTATAGAACATGATTTGGGATCGTTGGTGAAAGATATGATGCAATCGGATATTACGTTGATGCAAAAAGATCAGTATTTGAAAAAAGGTGGGTATAGCACAAATAATTATTATGAATAATTATCTCTAAAATTTAAAAAAAATATAAAATTAAAAAATTAAGGTAATGTTAAATTTAAATGGAAAATCAATTTTAATCACCGGAGGAACAGGTTCTTTTGGTAAAATGTTTACAAGATTAATTTTAGATAGAAATCCGGATATAAAAAGACTAGTTATTTTGTCACGAGATGAACAAAAACATTTTAATATGGCCATGGAGTTTCCTGAATCTAAATATCCATCAATGAGGTACTTTATTGGGGATGTACGTGATAAAGATAGATTAGATAGAGCTTTTGAAGGAATAGATATCGTTATTCATGCTGCAGCAATGAAACATGTTCATTTAGCTGAATACAATCCTTCAGAATGTATCAAAACAAATATAAATGGAGCAGAAAATGTTATTGCTTCAGCGATGAAATGTGGTGTAAAAGATGTTGTAGCACTTTCAACTGATAAAGCCTGTGCTCCTATTAATTTATATGGTGCAACGAAGCTTACTTCTGATAAACTATTTATAGCAGCTAACAATATTAAAGGGTCAAGAGATGTTAAGTTCTCAGTAGTACGTTATGGTAATGTAATGGGTTCTAATGGTTCAGTTATGCCATTTTTCTTGAATAAAAGAAAAGAGGGGGTTTTACCAATCACTGATAAAAAAATGACCCGTTTTAATATTTCTCTTCAAGATGGTTGTCAGATGGTATTTGATGCTATTGAAAAAGCTTGGGGAGGTGAATTATTTGTTCCAAAAATACCATCCTATAAAATTGTTGACGTTGCAACTGCTATAGGTCCTGATTGTCGTCAAGAAGAAGTAGGGATAAGACCCGGTGAAAAATTACACGAAGAAATGATAACTGTATCCGATGCACTAAACACATATGACATTGGTAAATATTACGCAATTTTACCACAAAAGACTATTTTTAATAGAGAGAAGTTTATCGAACATTTTAAAGCAAAATTAGTTGATCCTAATTTTTCTTACAGTTCTGGGGATAATGAAGAATGGGAAACGATAGAATCTTTAAGAGAATTAGTAAAAATTCATGTTGATCCTAATTTTACAGCATAATGAAAAAAATACCTTACGGTAGACAAAGTATAGATCAAAAAGATATTGATGCTGTAGTATCAACTTTACAATCTGATTACCTTACTCAAGGACCTAAGGCTAGAGAATTTGAATCAAAATTTGCAGAATATGTAGGATCTAACTATGCAGTAGCTGTTAATAATGCAACTGCTGGGCTACACTTATCTGTCCTAGCCTTAGGTCTTAAAAAAGGTGATAGAGTAATTACAACTCCTATAACTTTTGCTGCCTCGGCAAACTGTATTCGTTATGCAGGTGGAGAAGTTTGGTTTGCAGATATTGATCCAAATACTTATTTGTTGGATATTAACTCTGTAAAAGAATTGATTAAATCAAAGCCAAAAGGATATTTTAAAGGAATAATTCCTGTTGACTTCGCTGGACTTCCAGTTAATATGGAAGAATTTAGAATTTTGGCAAATAGTCATAATCTTTGGATAATAGAAGATGCTTGTCATGCACCTGGTGGGTATTTTATAGATAGCAAAGGAGAAGTAAACTTTTGTGGAAATGGAAATTATACAGACATTGGAGTTTTTTCTTTTCACCCTGTAAAACACATTGCTTGTGGGGAGGGAGGAATGCTTACAACCAATTCCAAAGATTTGTACGAAAAGTTGATGTTACTAAGAACTCATGGAATTACTAGAGAGAACATGGAAGAAAACCATGGAGGTTGGTATTATGAAATGATAGCGCTTGGTTTTAATTATAGATTAACAGATTTCCAATCTGCATTAGGAATTACTCAATTAGCAAAAAATAAAAAAGGAGTTGAGCGAAGAAATGAAATTTCATTTAATTATAAAAAAGCTTTCAAAGGGAAAATAAAATTTCAAGACTTACCCATTGGGTCTTATAATGCCCATCATCTTTTTATTATAGAGGTTGAAAACAGGAAAGAATTGTATGACTTCCTCCATTCTAAAGGCATCTTGGCACAAATTCATTATGTACCAGTATATACTATGCCATATTATAAAAAAATTGGTTATGAAGGTTCAGATTTAATTAATGCAGAAAATTATTATTCTAAATGTATTAGTCTTCCAATGTATCCAACGCTTTCAAATGAAGAGCAAAATTTTGTTATTGATGAAGTTATCAAATTTATTTCTAATGAATAGTAAGTTAATTCTTGGTACAGTTCAATTTGGTTTAAAATATGGAATTAACAATACTATAGGAAAACCTAAAAAAGAGGAAGTATTAAGTCTTTTAAAAGTAGCTTATAATTCGGGAATTAGAATTTTAGATACAGCTCAGGCATATGGAAATGCTCACCAGTTAATTGGAAATTATCACAAAGAACAAAATAATTTTAAATTTAAAATTATCACTAAATTTCCACATCAGATTAAACATAATTTAATAAAGAGTAAAGTTCTTGAGTACCTCGACTTAATGAACGTTAATACTCTGGATGTAATAATGTTTCATTCATTTGATTCTTTTAAATCTAATTATAATTCACTTAAAACATTGAATGAATTAAAATCTGAAGGTTTAATTAAAAACATTGGTGTATCAGTTTATACGAACACTCAATTAGAAAGCTTACTAAATGAAGATTTAATTACTGTAGTGCAATTACCATTTAATTTGTTAGATAATTTTAGCGTTAGAGGAGTTTTAATAAATAAATTGAAAGAAAAAGGAAAAATAATTCATACTAGATCTGCTTTTCTTCAAGGTTTATTCTTTAAAAAAATAACTGATAATTTATCGATTGTTCAAGCCCTAAAACGTCATCTAAAGACCTTAAATAAAATAACAAAAAAACAAGGTTGTTCAATGGAAGCATTAGCACTAAGCTACTGTATCAAACAAAATAATATAGATAATGTCATTATAGGTGTTGATTCCATATCTCAATTAAATGCTAATATAAAAGCCGCTGCTTATGAAGTTAATGAGGAAGCTTTAAAATGTATTGATAATATAACTGTTGAAAATTTAGATTTGTTAAACCCATCATTATGGAAGTAAAGACATCATTGATTACACAGGCAAGGTCGGGAAGCACGAGGTTGCCTGGAAAAATATTCAAGAAAATTAATGATGAATCTTTACTAGAAATTCACTTAAAGCGTTTAAATAAGTGTAGTAATGTTTCTAATATTATAGTTGCTACTACGGATAAACCTGAGGATAAAGTTATTTATGACTATGCTAAAGATTGGGGTTTTAATTCTTTTAGAGGTTCTGAATCTGATGTGTTAGATCGATTTTATCAAGCTGTAAGAAATGAAAAACCAGATTGGATTGTAAGAGTGACTTCAGATTGCCCATTAATAGACCCAATTTTAGTAGATAAGTTAATTACTTTTGCTCATAATAATAATGTAGACTATTGTTCAAATACTTTAGTTGAAAAGTATCCTGATGGTCAAGATATTGAAGTTTTTAAATTTTCAGCCCTAGAAGTAGCATGGAAAAATGCTATTTTATCATCAGATCGCGAACACGTCACGCCATATATTCGAAATAATTCTGATTTTAAAGGAGCTAATATATTTAAAGCATTAAACTATCCTTGTAGTTTGGATTACTCAAAGATTAGAATGACCGTAGATGAGGCCAAAGATTTTGATTTAATAAAAACCCTAATTAAGGATTTAGGTACTGATAAAACTTGGTTAGAGTATACGAATCATATAATTAAAAATGATTTAGATAAAATAAACAATTCAATTATCCGAAATGAAGGATTTTTAAAATCCTTAAAAAATGATTAAAATGGGAAAAGGACAAGAGTTATATAAAAAGGCAAAAAAAATAATCCCTGGAGGTACCATGTTATTATCCAAAAGACCTGAAATGTTTTTACCAGAACAATGGCCTTCATATTTTTCTAAAGCAAAAGGTTGTTCAGTTTGGGATCTTGAAGGAAATGAGCTAATCGATATGTCGATAATGGGTATTGGAACGAATACTTTAGGGTATGGTAATGACAAAGTTGATGCTGCTGTTATGGAAACAATTAGAAAAGGCAATATGAGTACTTTAAATTGCCCTGAAGAAGTTTACTTAGCTGAAAAATTAATAGAAATTAATCCTTGGGCAGATATGGTTAGATTTGCTAGAAGCGGAGGAGAAGCAAATGCCATCGCTATACGCATTGCCCGTGCGGCTTCCGGTAAAGATAATGTAGCTATTTGTGGTTATCACGGATGGCACGATTGGTATTTGTCTGCTAATCATAATGATGGAGATGAATTGTCGGGACATTTATTACCAGGCTTAAATGCAAAGGGTGTTCCAAAGAACTTGAAAAATTCAGTATATCCTTTTAATTATAATAATTATGAAGAGTTACTTTTTATCGTAGAAAATAATGATATAGGAGTTATCAAAATGGAAGTGGTTCGAAATTTTGGACCAGAAGATAATTTTCTTCATAAAGTGAGAGAATTGGCTACAAGAAAAAATATTGTTTTAATCTTTGATGAGTGTACTTCTGGTTTTAGAGAAACATATGGTGGAATACACCAAAAATTTGGAGTAAACCCTGATTTAGCAATGTTTGGTAAAACCCTAGGAAATGGTTATGGTATAACGGCAGTTGTTGGAAAACAATCCGTGATGGAAGCAGCTCAAAAAACTTTTATAAGTAGTACATTTTGGACTGAAAGAATTGGTCCTGCTGCTGCATTGGCTACACTACAAGAAATGAAAAGTATTAAGTCATGGGAAATAATTACATCAATTGGTAATAAAATGCGTGATGAGTGGAATAAGCTTGCTGATTCTTACAACTTAAAAATTATTACAAGTGGACTTCCAGCGATTAGTACGTACTCTTTCAACTCTGAAAATAATTTAAAATATAAAACCTTAATAACACAAGAAATGTTAAAAAAAGGTTTTCTGGCGAGCACAAATTTTTATGCTTGCACTGAACATAAACAAAACTATATTGATAGTTATTTTACTGCATTAGATGAGGTATATAATTTAATATCAAAATGTGAATTTAATGATTTGAAAATTGATGATTTATTAGATGGTCCAGTTTGTCACTCAGGTTTTAAAAGATTAAATTAATTGATGAAATCCTATAAAGTTTTAAACAAACAGATTTTTAATTTAGGAGCTTTTTCGATAGTTCCAATTAGGGAAAAAGACAGGTTTTCTATAATGAATTGGCGTAATGAACAAATTTATCACTTGCGACAAGATAAACCTCTTACCAATGAATCTCAAAATAATTATTTTAAAGATGTAATAAATAATCTATTTACTGAAAATGAACCTGATCAAATTCTGTTTTCGTTCTTAAAAAATGATAAATGTATTGGTTATGGTGGACTAGTTCATATTAATTGGATTGATAAAAATTCAGAGATATCATTTATAATGGATACCAAACTTGAAAAACAAAGTTTTCAAACTCATTGGAATATTTTTCTTTCTCTTATTGAAAAAATTGGGTTTGAAGAATTAAAAATGCATAAATTATATGTTTATGCATTTGATTTGAGACCGCATCTTTACACTGCTCTTGAGGAATCAAATTATTTCAAAGATGCAGTTTTGAATCAGCATAGTTTCTTTGAAAATAAATATTTAGATGTGGTTATATATTCAAAAATAAACAGTAAAAATTGAAATTAGGTATACTTACAAGTGGAGATATTGGAAAAGATACTTTGGAGAAGATTATCTTAGATTATGAAATATGTTTTGTCTTAACTGATAGTAACTCTCTAAGTATTATTGAATTATGTATAAACCATAAAATTCCTTTTTTTAAAGGAAACCCAAGAGATGGAAATGCATATGGATTCGTTAAAAATTATAACATTGATGTAATAATTTCAATAAACTATTTATTTTTAATTAAATCTGATATTATTAATCATCCAAAAATTTTATCTTTTAATGTGCATGGTTCTTTACTTCCCAAGTATAGAGGCAGAACACCCCATGTTTGGTCAATTATAAATAACGAAAAAAATACAGGTATTACTGCCCATGTAATGGATATAGGTTGTGATACAGGGGATATAATAACCAAAATTATAATTCCAATTAATGAAAATGATACTGGGTTTGATATATTAAATAAATATAGATCAGAGTATTACAATTTAGTAAAAGATGTTATTAAAAAAATAGAAACTGGTAACCTTAATTTGATAAAGCAAGACGAAAAATCGTCAACATACTTTGGAAAAAGAACACCTGAGGACGGAAAAATAAATTGGCATTGGCAAAAACAAAGAATTAAAAATTGGGTAAGAGCTTTAGCTTATCCTTACCCAGGAGCATTTTCATATTTTGACAATAAAAAAATAATAATTGATGAAGTATTAGATTCTAATATTGGTTTTAAATATGATGTTCCAAATGGAACAATCATAGCCAATGAACCAAATATTATTGTAAAAACTCCAAATGGCACATTGGAGCTTAAAAAATTGAGAGAGTCAGTAACATTTAATGTTGGTGACAAATTAACATAACTATGAATAAAAAAACATTTATTATTGCTGAACTATCAGCTAACCATAATGGTGATTTAAATATTGCTTTGGAAACCATTAGAGCAGCAAAAAGAACTGGTGCTGATGCCATCAAAATACAAACTTACACAGCTGATACTTTAACTATTGATTCTAAAAATGAATATTTCAAAATTAATCATGGAACAGCTTGGGATGGAGAATATTTATATGATTTATATAAAAGAGCGTATACTCCTTGGGAATGGCATAATGATATTTTTAGAGTAGCAAAAGAAGAAGGAATCATTTGCTTTTCCTCTCCTTTTGATAATACTGCAATTGATTTATTAGAAAAATTAAAAACTCCAATATACAAGATTGCATCCTTCGAAATCCAAGACATACCACTCATAGAGTATGCTGCGAGTAAAGGTAAACCTATGATAATATCTACGGGAATTGCTGAGATTGAAGATATTGAACTAGCTATTGAAACTTGTAAAAAAGTTGGTAATAATGATATTACTATTTTAAAATGTACATCTGCTTATCCTGCAGATCCTAAAGATGCTAATTTATTATCAATCCCTGATATTAAATCTAGATTTGATGTAAAAGTAGGATTATCTGATCACACAATCGGGATTGAAGCTCCTGTCATTGCAACTAGCCTTGGAGCAACTGTAATCGAAAAACATTTTATTTTGGATAAGTCAATTGGTGGTCCAGACGCTCATTTCTCCTTGGATGAACAGGAGTTTTCTAATATGGTAAAAGCTGTACGAATAGCTGAACAAATGATGGGTAAAGTTGATTATGAAATGACAGAAAAAAAGCAAAAAAGCAGGCAATTTTCTAGATCTTTATTTGTGACTAAAGATGTTAAATCTGGTGAAAAAATTACCAATGAAAACGTTAGAAGTATTCGTCCTGGTTTTGGTATGCATCCTAAGTTTCTTTCTGAAATAATTGGCAAAGAATTTTCAAAAGATATTGAAAAAGGCACTCCAATGTCCTTTGAATTAATCAAATAAATAAATAAATAAATGATTGCAATAATTTTAGCAGCAGGCTATGGGAATAGAATGCGCCCTCTGACTGACAATGAACATAAAACATTATTGAAAATCAATAATATTACCATTATTGATAATATTATTGATTCCTTAATTAGTAATTCAGTTAAGAACGTAGTCGTCGTTACAGGCTACAGATCAGAAGAATTAAAAAAATATTTATTAGATAATTACAATAATGTTAATTTCCAATTTGTACATAATAAAGATTTTAGAACAACTAATAATATTTTTTCTTTATCACTTGCTTTTAAAAAAATTGAAATTGATTCGGATATTATTTTAATAGAATCAGATCTTATATATGATCATAAAATAATAGGAAATCTAATAAAGTCCTCAAAAAAAAATATTGCATTAGTATCTAAATATCAATCAGGAATGGATGGTACAGTTGTTAAACTTGGATCAAATAATAAAATTACAGAGGTTATACCGCCACATCTTCAGGACTCTGATTTTTCATTTTCAAATAAATATAAAACCTTAAATATTTATAAATTTTCTCAAGATTTTACAAACAATATTTTTTCAAAACTTCTTAATTATTATTCAGAGGTCATTGATGATAATTGCTATTACGAGTTAGTTCTGGGAATTTTGATTTATATGCAAAAAGAGGATATTTATTCAATATTAGTGGATAATAAAGATTGGATTGAGGTAGATGATACTAATGATATTAGAATTGCAGAGTATAAATTTGCTAAGGATCAAAAAAAAGATATTTTAGGTGATGCCTGGGGAGGTTATTGGAACTATGATATAATAGATTTCTCTTTTATAAGGAATATGTATTTTCCAACTCCCTCAATGATTGCAGATGTTAAAAACAATATTGAAGAATTAATTTGGAATTATGGTTCATCCAATAAAATCTTCAATCAAAAATTGTCATATTACTTGCTTAAAGACGAATCTAAGCTATGCGCTTTAAATGGTGCAGCACAAATTTATCCTTTTATAAATAATAAATATTCAGATTCTAGGGTGTTGATTCCAAATCCTACGTTTGGAGAATATGAAAAAATATTTAATAAAAAAGATTATTATAGTGATAATGGCTCATTTAATTTTGACGAGATATCAAAAAAAATCCTCAACAATGATATTATTGTTTTTGTTAATCCCAATAATCCAACAGGAACTATAACTAAATCTGAAAATATTTTTGAATTAATTAAAAAGTACCCAAAGAAGTTATTCATAATTGACGAGTCTTTTATTGATTTTTCAAATACCCCCTCTGTTTCAGAGATGCCTAACGCAGATTTGCTAGAGAATTTTGTAATTATTAAAAGTATGAGTAAAAGTCATGGATTTCCTGGTGTTAGAATAGGCTATGTTTATTCAAATAATTTAAAAATTATTAAAGAAATTAACCAATCTCTTCCTGTGTGGAATTTTAATTCTATTGCTGAGTATTTTTTAGAAATTATGTTAAAGTATAGAAATGAATTTGAAAAATCCATTGAAAAAACAATTTCTGATAGATCAGAATTTTCTAATCTTTTAAAAAAACAAGATTGGGTTGAAAGAGTTTTTAATAGTGAATCAGATTTTATTTTAGTAGAAACTAGAGCTGAAATTGCAGAACTAATAAATGAATTATTGGAATTTCACAATATTTATATTAGAGAGATTAGTAATAAATTTAAAGACGGCAAAACTTACTTTAGATTTGCAGTAAGAACGGGTTACGATAATAAACTGGTTATTGAAAAAATTTCCTATCTTATAAACTAGTATGATCTACTACGATAATTGGTATAAATTACCTGAAACTATTGATCTTTCTGTTCCCTTGAAAAACAGAGAAAATACTTTTAAAGAATTAAAAAAAGTTATATCAATTTTAAATCATAGACTAAAAACAAAATATTTCTTTAGCTGCGGCACAGCTTTAGGTATTTTAAGAGATAATAAATTGATTGATTGGGATACAGATATTGATATTGATTTAATAAATCCAACAGAAAAAGACCTGGAATATTTAACGAATCAAATGCTTAAAAATGATTACAGGATATATAGACAATTAAAAAAAAATGAAAGATATATTCAATTAGTGTTTGTTAAAAAACCATACCATTCAATTGATTTTTGTATTTGGTATAACCACTTTGATGGATATATAAATGATATTCCAGAAACAATTTTTTTAAAAAGAGTTCATAGTAAGGCATTGTATGATGAATTTAAAGAAATAAAATTTAATAATATCAATATCCAATTACCAAAAAATCATATTAAATATTTTGAATCACTTTATGGAAAAAACTGGGAAAAACCAAAAAAGTATTCGTTTTGGATTAGTAATGCAAATGATTTGAGAATTGATTTTAACTTATTTAGAGTTTTTTTTAAAATACTTTGGAAATTTAAAATTGTTAGAAAAAAAATAGTTTAGTTGAAAATATTTAAAAACACAGTAATTTATATACTTGTTTCCGTAATAAACGGGGGATTATCATTTCTGTTTCTACCTATATTGACATCATTCTTAAGTGCAGATCAATTTGGAACACTTGAATTATATAGATCATCTATAGCTTTATTACAGGGCTTGTTTATTTTTGGATCTAATACATTAATTTTTGGAAATTATTTTAAGTGGACAAAAAAAGAATTAAAAATCTTTATACATAATGCTATTTTTATTTCTTTAGTAATTGGATCTGTAACTTTGTTTGCAGTACTTTTTTTTCCTAATCTACAGGATATTATTTTTCAGAGATATTCAATTCCATTAATTGTTATTTTAATTGGTATTTTAACCTCATTAATTCAGTCAATAACTGCAATTCAAACTACTTTATTTCAAATCGAAGGTAAAGCAATTTCATACGCATTATTTGTAGTAGGATTTTCTTTATCTTCTTTATTAATCTCTTATTACTTTTTAGAATACAAAAATTACGGATGGGAATCAGTAGTTTATGGAATTTTATTTGCATCCACAATATTTTTTCTTTTAACAATTTTCATGTTATATAAGAGCAAAATTGGGATTATAAATCCATTTAATAAAGTCAAAATGATTTTATTCTTAGGTTCTCCCCTAATATTAACCCACATAGGAGGTTGGGTTATTGAGGCATTGGATAAATTTATGATTTCAGATTTAATAGATATAAGTGCTACAGGTATTTATGCTGTAAATTATAAATTTGGGATCATAGTTATGATGATACAGGTTGGAATACTTAGGGCTTGGTCCCCATTTTTCTACAAGGAGATTGCTAAAAACAACAACGAATCTAAAGTTAAAATCATAAGATATACTTATTGGTTAATACTAATTTTATTTTTAATGACAATATCTATAATAATGATATCTCCTTTTTTATTTGATATTTTTATAGTTGATGACTCCTATCAATTTTCTTGGGCAATAATTGTATTGGTCTCTTTTGCATATTTTTTTGATGGATTATGGAAAATTTTTAATTGTTACCTAATAAATAAAAATTTAACAAGTTACTATGCTTATACACTAATTGTAAGTGCAATTCTAAATGTAGTATTAAATTTTTATTTTATTAAAGAGATTGGTGTTAACGGAGCCGCTTTAGCTACTTTTATATCCTTCTTTACAGGCGGATTTTTTGCTTTTGTTTTAACTTTAAGAACTGAAAATATGCCTTGGTTATATTTTATAAATAAAAATGAAAAAAGAATTAAATAATTTTTTTAAAAAAAATAAAAATTTTTATAGAAACAATAATTTTTCAGAGGGATTATTAATTGTATCAGTAACTAATAATTTTATTTTTAACACCATTCTTTTAAAGTTTGCCAAAGCTATTGCAGAAATAGAATCACTGAATACAGTTTATGTACCTTTTTTTAAACCTAATTCTAATATAAATAAACTATCAGATTCCTTTAATCTAGATTTTTATTTAAATCATATAAAACAAATACTTAAGAATTTTTTTTATTTCACCCCAAAAATATTTATTGAACTTTTTAAGATTAAAGATGGAATCACATTAGAAAATTATAGTATTAAGAATGTTTACATTGGTAAGCATATATATGATTACATTTTAATAAAAAATAAAATCCCTACGATAAAAAAATTAAGTATTATAAACAGGCTAGAAATTGCACTCTGCCTTTATTATTTTTATCTAATTGATGATCTGATCATTAAACATAATATTAAATCATTACTCACTTTAGATAATGTCTATGTGGAGGGAATCGTTTTCGAATTAGCTAGATTTTATGATTTAAAAATGTATACTGGGTTTGATATAAACCTTTTAACTCTTCATTTATATGAAACACAAAAAGATTATGAGTACCATTGTAGAACACCTGACGAAAAATATATTTCTAAAATTTTTAGAAGTAAAATTTATAATCAAGAAGCACTTGATTTTGCTAAAAAGAGATTCTCTGGTAAGCAAAATCAACATGATGCAAAAAGAGCATTTTCAAACTCCAAAGAAATATTAAGTAGACAAAGAATAATCACAGATTATAATTTGGATATAAATTCAAAAATTGTATTAGTTTTACCTCATATTTTTTGTGATGCTCCTCACGCATACCCCTCTGTTTTTTATCAAGATTATGAACATTGGTTAATCGATACACTTAATATATTAAATAGAAATAATGATTTAAATATTTTAATAAAAGAGCATCCAAGTGCAGAGTTATACAAAGAGAAGGGTTATTTAAAAACATTATTAGAAAATCACAATTTATCTAATGTAAAATTGGTTTCAAATCAATTAAATTCCAAGTCGCTATTAAATTCAGTTGATTATATGATAACCTGTGGTGGAACATCTGGCATGGAGTATGCTTTTCACGGTATTCCCGTAATCATTGCCTCATCTCCGCCATATGGAAATTTTAGTTTTGTTAATAAGGCTAATAACTTAGAAGAGTATCATAAAATGCTAAGAAATATTGAAAAGATGGTTAAACCAAGTAAAGATGAGCAACTATTAGCCAGTAAACTACTTTATTTATTTTTTGATGATTATGGTATAGATAGAAAAAAAGCGCATCTTGATTGTTACACTTTAAACTTGGGTGAAAACAATGATTTAAAATATTTCTTCTCACATATATCAAAATATAATAGAATCGAAGAATCACATAATTACATTAAAAAATCATTGTTACTTATGATTAATAATAATTTAAAAAACTTATATAAAACTAACTGATTGACATTAAGCAATTTTAAAATATTAGAATTATCTACTTGTTTTTTTATAATAAGTAACATATTAGATTATTCAGGATTTATTGGCTTAAAATATGTTTCATTTATTGTATTAATTTCATCTGTTTTATTGAATTTTCAACAAATAAAATTATCCAGAAATCAAATACTTTTTTTTGGATTTCTTATGTTTTTCTTTTGTTTAAGTTTGATTACTACAATTATAAATGATGGGAGTATTCAATTTGCACTACAATATAATCTAGCTATTATTACTCTAATTATATGCTCATTTTTAGTTGATTATGTAGATTCTAATAAAATGTTAAATTTTTTAATGAATGTTTTACTTTATTCATCTACACTTATCATTTTTGGAAATGTTTTTTCAAATATTTATCCTGTAAAATCAATAACTAATATATTGGTATTGTTTTCAAGTAATTATGACACGTATGAGGGTATTAGGTCATCATCAATGATAATTGTGCCTAAAATTTACTTTCAATTTACTTTATTTTTACCCGCTGCATATATTTATTTTTTATTCAAAAAAAACTATGTAAAATCTCTTATTATTTTAATATCAATTGTACTTTCTTTATCAAGAGGAGCAATTTCAATAGCATTAATTTTTTCATTATTATTTTTTCTAAGAAATAAAAATTTTAAAGATTTAATTAAAAATATTTTTCTAATAATTCTTTTTGCATGCATGATCTTATATGTAATCAACATTTTTGTGCCTAATATTTTTATTCATTTTTTTAATCTTCAAAATATTTCTGAGTTCACAGTTTCAACAAGGCTAGACCAGATAAATACAATCATAGACTTATATCGAGATAATATATATATTTTCCTTTTTGGTATGGGCTCTGGAACCCCAATATTTTTAGATTTCATAGCTGAATATGTTTATGCTATTGAAATTGCACCTCTAGATATCATGAGAAAATATGGTTTTATTTTTTTTGCTTTTATTTTTATTTTGATGTTTAGAATAATTAAAAATTCTAGTAAAATTGACTCTTATGTTTTGTTATCGCTGGTATTGGCGACGTTCACAAATCCGATATTAACAGCACCAATTTTTATTTTGATGTTTAGCTTATGTAATAAAAACATATTTATAAATAAATGAAATTAGGAATTATAATACTTTCATGGAATTCAGAAGATAGAATAATTAATTGCTTAGATTCAATATTTAAATTCTATAAGAACCCAAATATTTATGTGGTTGATAATAATTCTAAAGACAGATCTGTTGATTTAATAAAAAAACATTATCCTGAAATCAATTTAATTTTATCTAACTCAAACCTTGGTTTTTCTGCCGGGAATAATCTTGGTTTTGAACATGCACTCAAGGATGGTTGTGATTATGTTCTACTTTTAAATGATGATGTAATAGTGCTTGAAGATTTTATTTCCCCATTAATTGTAGAAATGGAAAATGATAAAACTATAGGGTCTATTGGTCCTGTTGTTGTTGAAAATTATGATAGAAATATTATTCAATCAGCTGGAGGAAAAATAAACTTAATTACTTTAGATATGGATTATTTAAAAAGGGGTGAAAATTATAAAAAAATAAATAAAGTTAAAGAAGTAGGATATGTGTTAGGAGCTGCAGTTTTTGTAAGGACTAGTTTATTTAAAAAATCTTTTCTATTTGACCCACATTTCTACCCAGCATATGTAGAGGAGGTAGATATGTGTTATAGAATAAAAAAAATGGGTTATACAAATAAAGTGTCTTACAATTATAAAATTGCTCATATTGGATCTCTTTCTGCTTCTAATTCTTCCATAACATACAGAAGAATTTTAAATAATAAATTTCTTTTTGCAATTAAACACTTATCAGTTATAAATATTTTTTTTTCTATAAATTTTCTTCTTTCAAAGTTCTTCATTAAAATTTTGCTAAAAAAAATTAATAGGAATTTATGAAATACACATTAATTACAGCTTGTCTAAATTCAATTAAAACAATTGATAAAACTGTTGAATCAATTTTAATTCAAAAACATTTACCCATTCAGTATATTTTTGTAGATGGTGGTTCTGATGATGGCACACTTGAATATTTATCAAAAGTTAAAATAAAATTTAAAGAGTTGGGAGTGAATTTTTTATTGAAAAAACAAACAACAAAAGGAGGAATATATGAAGCATGGAATATGGGTTTAAAAATGGTTAGTAAAAATTCTGAATATATTTTTATTTTAAATAGTGATGATTGGTATTTAAATAATACTATCGAATTGGTCTCAACTTTTTTTACTAATAATACTGCTATAGATATATTTTGTGGAAAATCTTTAAATTTTTATGACAACGGGAAACAAAATATTTCAAAAAATAAAAACCTAAATCTTTTTCCATTTTTAATGCCAGTTAATCATCCCGCTTGCTTCATTCGAAAGAAAGTATATGATAAAGTTGGAAGGTTTAATGATAAATATAGAGTTTCAGGTGATTATGATTTTTTATATAGGTGTATAAACTCTAAAATGACTTTTGGCTTTACAGAAGATATTCTTGTTAAAAGATTAATGGGGGGATTTGCTGATTCAAATAAAAATTTAGCAATGATAGAAACCTTAAAAGTTGGTTTAAACCATTCTAAAATTAAATTATTCCCAAAAATAGCTTATTTACTTAGAAAACTAATCATATAATAAATGTGTGGAATTAATGGAATAATTTCTAAATCTTTAGAAATTGATTTAAACAAAAATATAAATAAGATGAACAATGAAATAATTCATCGGGGTCCAGATGATGAAGGTTATTATAATGATATAATTAATGGTAAGAAGATTAGTCTTGGAATGCGACGTCTATCTATTATAGATATAGATAATGGTAAACAGCCCGTGATTTCAGATGATGGAAACTTAATATTAGTTTTTAATGGTGAAATTTATAACTATCAATCTCTAAAAATAGAATTAGAAACTAATCATAATACAGAATTCAATACAAAATCTGATACAGAAGTTATTTTAAAGATGTACGAAATATATGGTGTTGAATCTTTTTCAAAGTTAGATGGAATGTTTGCTTTTTCTATACTTGATAAAAACATCGGAAAGGTGTTTATTGCTAGAGATTTCTTCGGAGAGAAACCATTGTACTATTCTAAACAGATGGAAAAAATAATTTGGGGATCAGAATTAAAGTCCTTAATGCTTAATTTTGAGTCTAAGCCAAAAATTAATAAAGAGGCTTTATCACTTTATTTTCAGTTAACATATATTCCTGCGCCTTATTCAATCTATGATGGTGTTAAGAAACTCCTTTCTAATCATTATCTTGAGTTAGATATTGACACTCTAGACATCAAAGAGAATGAAATATCCAAATCAGTTCCTCAAAAAACTAGTAATATTAGTTTTAAAAAAGCAAAAAAAATTACTCATGATCTGGTAACGGAATCTGTATCTTCTAGATCAATTTCTGACGTTCCTATTGGTACTTTTTTATCAGGTGGTGTTGACTCGTCAATTGTTTCCTTATGCTTATCTAAAACTAACGAGAATCCAATTGATACATTTTCATTAGGATTCGATAAAAAATCTTTTGATGAAACGGAAAAATCTAGGTTAGTAGCTAAGGCTATTAATAGTAAGCATCATGAATTTATAGTGAATTCAAAATCATTAGAAGAAGATTTAGAAAATGTAATTTTAAACTATGATGAACCTTTTGCTGATTCATCGGCTTTACCAACATATTTAGTCTCTAAATTAACTAGTAGTCATGTAAAAGTCGCTTTGACTGGTGATGGAGGTGACGAAGTTTTTGGTGGATATAACAAACATTACATGGGTAAAATTAATAGTATTTATACTAAGACTATTCCTAAGAGTATACACAGCAATTTTTTAAAGTATATAAAATTACTTACAATAAGTAGAGAAGATAAAAGAGGAAAACGCTATAAACTTAGAAAATTGTTGGAATCTGTAAATTATAATAATGATTTTTATAAAAATATCATTTCGTTAGCTTTTAAAAGTGGAGAATTAAAAGAGCTTTTGTTTGATGATGTTAATGTTCTAGACTCATTTTTTATGAATAAAAAGATGTCTTCAATCAATGACTTTAGAAATCTAGATAAAAATATTTCGTTGGAGGGTGATATGCTAGTTAAGGTTGATCGAGCAAGTATGTATGCTTCTATTGAATGTAGATCTCCTTTTCTTAATAAAAAAATATGGCATTTCACAAATAGCTTACCTGATGATTATTTAATTAAAGGCTGGAATAAAAAGTATATACTAAAGCAAGCGTTTCAAGAGTATTTTCCTGACAAATTTTTAGAAAAATCAAAAATGGGATTTACTGTCCCTGTAGGAGATTGGTTAAGAACAAATTTAAAGAACGAATTGAGAGATTATATTGATATAGATTTTTTGAATGTGCAGAGTCTTTTTAGAATAGACTATATAGTTCCTTTAGTCCAAAATCATATTGATGCTAAAGTGGATAATACATTTCGAGTCTGGTCATTTTATTGTTTTCAAAAATGGTATACCAAAGTATATAATATAAAGCAATGAAAAGAAAAATAAAAATATTAAGAATATTAAATAGGTTTAATGTTGGAGGGCCAGTTTATAATGCAACTTATCTAACTAAGTACTTAAACTCAGATTTATATGAGACACTATTGATTGGTGGGAAACCTGAAAAACATGAACAATCTGCAGATTATATATTAAACGATTTAGAGGTATCTTTCAAGCAGTTGAAATTCATGAGAAGAGCTATTTCCCCATTATTTGACTTAATTTCTTTAATTCAAATTATTATTATAATATATAAATTTAAACCAGATATAATACACACACATGCGGCTAAGTCAGGTCTTTTAGGACGTTTAGCCTCATTGTTTTATTATAAAAAAATAAGATTAGTTCACACTTATCATGGTAATGTTTTCGAAGGATATTTTTCAAATTTTAAAAATAAAATCTTAATATTTATTGAAACACTTTTAGCAAAAAAATCAACCAAAATAATTGCTATATCTAAACTTCAAAGCTATGACCTTATATATAAATATAAAATTTGTGAAAAGGAAAAAATAGAAATAGTTCCATTAGGTTTTGATTTAATTAGATTTACCGAGAACAAAAGACTTAAAAGAGAAAAGCTAAGAAAAGAATTTAATGTACATGATGATACAATTTTAATAACAATTATTGGTAGAATTGTTCCCGTTAAAAATCATCAATTATTTATTGATGTAATTAATTATTGTATGAATAGATCATCGAGGGTTATTAAAGCATTAATTGTAGGAGATGGTAGTGAAACAGAAAAAATAATAAATTATGTAGAAAATAATAATTTATCCTACTCATATAAAGATTTAAATAAAGAATGTGATGTTTTATTCACTTCTTGGCGTTCTGATATTGATAGTGTTCTAGCTGCGAGTGATATTGTATGTCTAACATCTTTAAACGAAGGCACTCCAGTGAGTATTATTGAGTCTATGGCTTCCGAAACTGCTTCGATTTCAACGGATGTTGGTGGTGTTTCAGATATTATAGAAAACAATATTAGCGGAATCGTGTCCACAAAAAAAGTCAATGATTATGGCGAGAATTTATTACAAATAATTGAAGACGAAAATCTAAGACTTAAATTAGGGAAAAAAGGAAAAAGCATAAGTCTTGAAAATTATAGTTATAATAAATTAGTATCCAATATAGAATCTTTGTACCAAAAAATTATATAACTTATGAAAAACTATTTCACTGAGCTTAAATAAACTTAATTTTGATTATTTTATATATTATATTTTTCAGGCTTTGTCTCCAAATTTTAATTAAATAACATATTGAGATAAAATAAATTAAAACATTGTAATTAATGGAAATAAAAGAGTTTTTAAATAATAACAATAAAGATGTAGTTGTTGTTCAAGGTTTAGGATTTGTTGGAGCGGTTATGTCTATAGTAGTTTCAAATTCCTCTAAAAAAGATTATGCCGTTATAGGAGTTGACAGAAAAGAAAGTATAGAAATTATTGATAATATTAATAATGGTATTTTTCCTATTAAATCCTCTGATCCAAAAATTGAAGAATATTATCAAAAATCTATAAAAAAAGGAAATTTTTTAGCTACCTATGATACTTCAGCATATTCATATGCTAGTGTTATTATAGTGGACATTAATTTAGATGTACAAAAAAATTCCGATAGCAAAGGAAATTTGAATTCATTTAATGTAGATTTAAACCCTTTCAAGAATGCAATTAGAACTATTGGACAAAATTGCAAAGAAGATGTTTTGATTTTAGTAGAAACTACAGTTCCACCGGGAACATGTATGAAAGTTGTAAAACCAATTATTGAAGAGGAATTAAGAAAAAGACATCTTTCATTGGGTAAAATTAAAATTGGTCATTCATACGAAAGAGTAATGCCTGGTCCTGAATATATTAATTCTATCAAAAATTTTTACAGAGTTTATTCTGGAATTGATAAAAATTCTGCTCAAGAAACTGAAAAGTTTTTGAAAACTATAATTTCAACTGATGAATATCCTTTAACAAGGTTGGTAAATACAAATGCTACAGAAATGGCTAAAGTATTAGAAAACTCTTATCGTGCAATGAATATTGCATTTGCGGTAGAATGGTCAAGATATGCTGAAGAAGCTGGTGTTAACCTTTATGAAATCGTTAATGCTATAAGAATGAGACCCACTCATTCAAATTTAATGTATCCAGGTATAGGAGTCGGAGGCTATTGTTTAACCAAGGATCCTCTGTTAGCTTCATGGGCAAAAATTAATCATTTTGATAGTAATGATAGTTTAGAGCAAAGTGAAAAAGGAGTTAAGATTAATGACAAAATGCCTCATTACGCATTTGATTTCATGAAGAAGGTTTTTGATTTAGAGTCAATAATTAATAAGAAAATATTATTATTAGGTGTCTCATATAGAAGTGATGTTGGAGATACTAGGTACTCACCTGTTGAACCATTTTATTTGAATTGTGTTAATAATAAAGCTATTGTAGAAACTCATGACCCATATGTTCAATATTGGGAAGAAATTAGCTTAAAAGTATCGCAAGATTTAGATGAAAAATTAGATATGAGCTGGGATATTATTGTTTTTTCTGCTGCTCACAGTGAATACAAAGATTCAAAAGTAATTTCAAAAATTAGTAATATGTCTAATGTTAAAATTTTGGATACTTTAGGGATTCTAAAAAAGAAAGATATTGTAAAATTAAATAAAAATAATATTGTTAAAGTCCTTGGTAGAGGAGATATATAAAATAATTATGAAAAGAAAAGTATTAATTTTAGGTGGAGGAGGATTTATTGGATCTGCAATTGCACGAATTTTATCTAAGCGTGAAAAATATGATATAACTATTGCAGATAATTTTCATCACAACCAGGATGATGAAATATTCACGCATTTTATATTAGAAAATAGTATAAAATTATTCAAAGCTGATTTTACGGAAAAGTCAAGTTATGATTTATTAGATAAACACTATGATGATTTTTATATGCTTGCCTCAATGATTGGAGTTAACAATACTCTTGAAAATCCGCACGAAATAATCAGAGTAAATACAGCATTAATTTCTAATTCCTTAGAATGGGTTAAAAACAATTCAGTGAAGAATCTTTTATTCACCTCTACAAGTGAATGTTATTCAGGAACAATCGATAAATTTGGATATAAGGTTCCTACGAATGAAGAAATTCCATTATGTATAGATCCAATTGATCATCCAAGATTTACTTATGCTGTTACTAAAATGTTAGGTGAATCAGGATTTTTAAATTACTCAAGAGTATTTGGGTTTAACTGTAAAATTATCAGATATAATAATATTATTGGACCTAAAATGGGTTTTGGTCATGTGATTCCCCATCTAGTTGAAAGATTTATTGATGGTGAATCTCCTTTTAAAATTTATGGTGGAGATCAAACTAGAGCGTTTTGTGGAATAGATGATGGTGCTTTAGGAACAATTCAAGCAATGGAATGTGAAGATGCTAAACATGAAATTTTTCATATAGGTAATGATGTAGAGATAACTATTGAAGATTTAGTTAAAGAAACAGGTAGGTATTTTCATTACAAAGGTAATTATGAAATAGCTCCTACATATCCAGGATCAGTTTCGAGAAGGTGTCCCGATTTAACTAAAGCAAGAAAAATACTTGGATTTAATCCAAAAATTGATTGGAAAGAGGCATTAAAAGAAACTCTAGATTGGTATGTGAATTATTATAAAGAAAATCCAAATAAAAGATTTTTTGAAGGTCCTAACAAATTCTATAAATAGATTACTGTGATTAAAAGACTTATTGATTTATTTATCTCAATTGTTGCACTTATACTATTATCTCCTTTATTTTTAATAGTATCAATTATTTTAAAATTTTCTGGAGAAGGTGAAGTTTTTTATTTACAAGAACGACTTGGATTTCAAAATAAAAAGTTCAATATTATAAAATTTGCTACTATGTTAAAAAACAGTCCTAATATTGGCACAGGTAGTTTGACATTAAGGCGTGATCCTAGAGTACTTCCTTTTGGAAAATTTTTAAGAAAATCAAAAATAAATGAACTTCCTCAGATATTTAATGTTTTAATAGGAAACATGTCCATAGTTGGGCCAAGACCGCAAATGCAAGTAGATTTTGATAAATTCCCCATTGACATAAGAAATGATATATATAAATCTCAACCAGGAATCACTGGTATTGGATCAATAATTTTTAGAGATGAGGAAAAATGGATTTCTAATCACGATGGAGATAAACATATATTTTATAAAGAAAAAATAGCTCCATACAAATCGCAAGTTGAAGTTTGGTACTTTCATAATAAGTCAACTTTTGTTGATTTTAAGCTTATGATTTTAACAGCTTGGGTAATTATTTTTCCAAGTAGTAATATAGTTGAAAAGGTATTTAGATCATTACCAAAAATCCCTGGCTATTTAAAGACATAAACCTGCAAAAAAAAGAATAATTAAATTTGAATTATGAAAGGAATAGTATTAGCTGGAGGAAGTGGAACAAGATTATACCCTATTACAAAAGGGGTTTCTAAACAGTTGTTGCCTGTTTATGATAAGCCTATGATTTATTACCCTTTGTCAGTTCTTATGTTAGCTGATGTTAAAGAAATTTTGATTATCTCAACAATTGAAGACTTGCCATATTTTGAAAAGTTATTAGGAAATGGATCAGAAATTGGTCTAAAATTATCTTATAAAGAACAACCTAGCCCTGAAGGTTTAGCACAGGCTTTCATTATTGGAGAAGATTTTATTGGAAGTGATGATGTATGTTTGGTACTAGGAGACAATATTTTTTATGGTTCTGGTTTTTCTGGAATGTTAAAAAATGCTAAAAAAAATATTTCAAAAGGGAAATCTACTGTATTTGGATATTATGTTAAAGATCCTGAGCGATATGGTGTTGCCGAGTTTGATAATAATGGAAATGTAATTTCTATTGATGAAAAACCTAAAAATCCAAAGTCTAATTATGCAGTTGTAGGATTATATTTTTATACAAATGAAGTGATTCAAATCGCCAAAAATGTGAAACCTTCTCATAGAGGAGAACTAGAAATCACTTCCATTAACCAAGTCTATCTTAAAAATAAAAAATTAAAACTTGAATTACTTGGTCGAGGTTTTGCTTGGTTAGATACTGGAACTCATGATTCTCTACTTGAAGCAGGGAATTTTATTAAATCGATAGAATCTCGTAAAGGCCTTAAAGTGGCGTGTTTGGAGGAAATTGCATTCAGAATGAATTACATTGATTTTAAACAAGTTATAAAATTAGCAGAACCATTAAATAAAAATGGTTACGGTCAATATTTA
The DNA here is from genome assembly GCA_902559035.1 of uncultured Bacteroidota bacterium. Taxonomy (GTDB): domain Bacteria; phylum Bacteroidota; class Bacteroidia; order Flavobacteriales; family Flavobacteriaceae; genus MAG-121220-bin8. The sequence goes on along the minus strand of CACEGG010000003.1, from coordinate 86,691 downwards.
TTGAATTTAGTAAAGGATAAATGAAATTTATTAAAACCAAAATTAAAGATCTAATAATACTAGAACCTACAGTTTTTGGAGATAAGAGAGGTTATTTTTTAGAATCTTACAATAAAGATAAGCTTGAGGAGATCCTTGGTAAAGTTTCATTTGTTCAAGATAACGAGTCAAAATCTTCAAAAGGTGTTTTAAGAGGGCTTCATTTTCAAAAACCACCATTTGATCAAGCTAAATTGGTACGTTGCATTGAAGGAAAAGTTTTGGATGTTGTGGTAGATCTTAGAAATGGTTCTAAAACTTATGGTCAACATACAGCTATAGAACTCTCTAGTGAAAACAAAAAACAACTTTTTGTGCCTTGCGGTTTTGCGCATGGTTTTTTAGTGTTAAGCGAGTCCGCTATTTTCGCTTACAAGGTTGACAATAAATATGCACCTGAGTATGATGCAGGTATTTGTTGGAATGATCCTATATTAAATATTCAATGGGGTTTTGATGAAAGTCAAATAATAGTCTCAAAAAAAGATTCAAAACTTCCATTTTTTTCAGAGTTTAAATCTCCATTTACCATTTAGAATATGAAAGTATTGATTACAGGATCAAACGGGCAATTAGGGTCAGAAATTAAAGAGCTATCCTCTCAATATAATAAATTGGAATGCATATTTAAAGACCTTCCTGAATTAGATATTTGTGATGCTGAGTCATTAAATTCTTTTATTATTGGTCAAGATATTGATGCAGTTATTAATTGTGCAGCGTATACTGCGGTAGATAAAGCTGAAGAAAATTTTGAGATAGCCAACAGAGTAAACGTAACAGGAGTTTCTAATATTGTTGAAGTTTTAGAAAAAATCAATGGCAAGCTTATTCATATTTCAACTGACTATGTTTTTGACGGGAATAGTTCTGAACCTTACAAAGAATTGGATAAAGTAAACCCAATTGGTGTTTATGGAGAAACGAAAAGAACAGGGGAGCTTTTTGTTATTGGTAGTAATATTGATTCAATTGTAATTAGAACTTCTTGGTTATATTCTTCATTTGGTAACAACTTTCTGAAAACTATGCTTGGCTTAGGAAGTGAAAAAGACTCATTAAATGTTATTTGTGACCAGATTGGTAGCCCTACATATGCCAAAGATTTAGCTAAAACCTGTTTGGATATACTATCAAGATCAGAGCAGTTAAGTGAAAAAGGTAAAGTTTATCATTATTCAAATGAGGGTGCTGCGTCTTGGTACGATTTTGCCATTTCTATTATGGAATTTAGCCTAATTAATTGTAAAGTTAATCCAATACAAACTGAAGATTACCCTGCTTTAGTAAAAAGACCAAAGTATTCAGTGCTTAACAAAACAAAGATCAAAGAAGATTTTAAAATTGAGATTCCATATTGGAAAGATTCATTAAAAAAGTGTATCGTTAAACTAGAAAAATGAAAAATATATTAGTTACTGGTGGTGCAGGTTTTATAGGCTCGCACCTGGTTAGATTATTAGTTAATAAATACCCTCAGTACCACATTGTAAATATGGATGTACTCACTTATGCAGGTAATCTTGAAAATTTAAAAGATATTGAGCATAAGGAAAACTACACATTTGTAAAGTGTGATATTTGTGATCTCAAAAAAGTCAAAACTATTTTTAACGAATATAATATTGATAGCGTTATTCATTTGGCCGCTGAATCACATGTAGATCGTTCTATTGAAGATCCTTTTTCTTTTGCACAAACTAATGTGATGGGAACACTTAGTTTACTACAAGCGGCAAAAGAATATTGGATTGATAATTACTCAGGTAAACTGTTTTATCATGTGTCTACCGATGAAGTTTATGGTTCATTAGGAGATGATGGTTTTTTTACAGAAACCACAAAATACGATCCACACTCACCTTATTCTGCATCCAAAGCATCTTCAGATCATTTTGTAAGAGCTTTTGCAGATACCTATGGATTACCAATTGTTATTTCAAATTGTTCTAATAATTATGGTTCCTATCAGTTTCCAGAAAAACTCATTCCTTTATTCATAAACAACATTATAAATAATAAACCTTTACCTGTCTATGGAAAAGGAGAAAATGTTAGAGATTGGTTGTTTGTAAACGATCACGCAAGAGCTATTGATGTTATTTTCCATAAAGGAAAATTAGGAGACACTTATAATATTGGCGGATTTAACGAATGGAAAAACATTGATTTAATAAAAGTGATAATTAAAACGGTAGATCGAATGCTCGCAAGAGAAGAAGGGTCATCAGAGAAACTAATAACATACGTTACTGACAGAGCTGGTCATGATTTACGCTACGCAATTGACTCTTCAAAATTAAAAAACGAATTAGGATGGGAACCTTCTTTGCAGTTTGAAGAAGGTGTTGAAAAGACTGTCAAGTGGTATTTAGATAACAAAAAGTGGATTGATCGCGTAACATCAGGTGATTATCAAGAATATTATAAAAAAACATATAATTAGATTAAACTTTTTTAATTACGTATTCTACAACTCCCCATATAATTAACTCATTTTCTTCTTTTAGTTCAATAGGCTTATATTTTTTATTTTCGGGCATTAAATAAAGTCTATTCTTTTCCTTTTTTATTCTTTTAACAGTAAACTCTCCATCCACTAAGCAAACTGCTATTTTCCCGTTTTCCGGATTTAATGACCTATCTATTACAAGTAGATCTCCATCATCAAGTCCTGCCCCAACCATTGAGTCTCCACTAACTCTTGCATAAAAGGTTGCTTCTTTGTTTTTTACTAATTCTCTGTCTAGACTTATTCTAGTTTCTTTAAAGTCATCTGCAGGAGAAGGAAAACCTGCTGATATCCCCTCCTCAGCAAGCCACTGTCCCAATCCATTTTCTTTTTTTGGAATAAAAAATTCAAGCTTATTTTCTTTATTCATCCTTTAATTGATATTGTTTCGTTTAGTTCCGTAGTATATCTTGAAGAAAGCTTAGTTTGTTTCATTTTCCAAATTCTCTTAAGGTCTTGACTAGCTAATTTTACTTTACTAGGACCTTCTTTTTTTGCTATAAAATCTAAAGTTTTCATCAGAACTTGATGTTTAGGGTTTTCTTTTTCAAATATATTGAGTTGTGTTTTATTATTTGGAACGAGTCCCATTACGATCACCCCAGCTTTTTTATATTCGACGTCTTTTTTATAGATTTTCTTTAGTCCTTCAACGGCGTATTTACTTATTGTTATACTAGAGTTTGATCCGTAAGGCAAAGTTATCACTATCCCATTTCGATATTGTAATTTATTTTTTTGATGCCTATTGCTTTTTACAAAGACATAAATAGAATTACAATTACTTTTCTGAGATCTTAACTTTTCTGAGCAACAAATGGAAAAGGTGGAGATACGCTCTTTTAAATCTTCGAAATCAGTTATGTTTTTTTCGAAACTTCTGGTTGTTGCTATTGCTTTTTTAGGAGATCTACTTTCTTCAAGAGACAGAACAGATTTTCCTTCCAATTCTTTTTTTAACCGCAAGCCTACTACACTCATTTGTTTTCTAACCCAATCATCTGGCAGCATTGTAAAATCATAGGCTTTATTTATTTTATAACTTTTTAAGCGCGCAGCATGTTTGAAGCCAATTCCCCAAACGTCTTCAATTTTAAGCCATTTAAGAGCTTTATCTTTTTTTTCTTTGGAGTTTATCACATAAACTCCACCAGTTTTATTGTCAAATTTCTTAGAAATCCGATTAGCTACTTTAGCTAGTGCTTTTGTAGGAGCAAACCCAATACTAACTGGGATTCCTGTCCATTTTAAAATAGTTTTTCTAATTTCTTTACCATACTTTTCTAAATCATAGTGTTTAAACCCTTTAAATTCCAAAAATGCTTCGTCTATACTGTAGATTTCGATATTTGGAGTGTATTTACTTAAAATACTCATTACTCTACTGCTCATATCACCGTACAAGGGAAAGTTAGAGGAAAAAACATGTACCTTATTTTTTTTAAAAACAGAGTCGTATTTAAACGCTGGAGCTCCCATAGGGATTCCAAGTGCTTTAGCTTCATTACTTCTAGAAATCACACAGCCGTCATTATTTGATAAAATAACTATAGGTTTTTTATCCAATTTTGGATTAAAGACTCTCTCACAAGAAGCATAAAAATTATTGCAATCAACTAGTGCAAACATTTTATAAAACTACATTTAAGATATTTTTAAATCAATCTATTTTGCAATTAAAGTTTTTAACAATTCTTATTGTAAATTTGAACCTTTAAAATAATTAAAATGAGTTTTTATAATAACACAGAGGATCTAATAAAATCCAAAGCATTTAAAGTTGTTTCAAAAGATTTTGAAAGGCCTTGGGGAGGTTTTTTAGTTATCGACGAGAGTCAAGCACAAGATTTCTCAAATCAATTTTTTAAAGGATTGGACGTGGAAACTTTGAAAATTGGAGGAAAATTAAGTCCTAAGATATTAATAGTAAAGCCAAAGGCTAGATTATCATGGCAATATCATCACAGAAGAGCTGAAATTTGGAGAGTTTTTAAAGGGGAGTGCGGTATAATTAGAAGTGATACGGACATGGAAAATCAAATGAAGATTTATAATGAGGGCGATCAAATTAAATTAAAACAAGGTGAAAGGCACAGATTAATTGGTTTAGATGAATATTGTTTAGTAGCTGAAATATGGCAACACACAGATAAAAATAATCCTTCCAACGAAGAGGATATAGTCAGAGTTCAAGATGATTTTGGAAGATAAAAAAATATAAAAATAACCTCTCTAATTTTTATAAAGTTGTAACTTTATATATTGAAAAAAATGTCCATTGATGGATCCGTATTCTTTCTTAAACACAGCACATACAGCTTACTTTGCTGAACTTTATGATCAGTATTTAATAAACCCTGAGCAAGTTGAGCCAAGTTGGAGAGCTTTTTTTCAAGGTTTTGAATTTGGAATTGAAGAGTCAAAAAAAGAATCTTTAGACTTTAAAAATATTGAAATTCCAGAAAATATTCTTAAAGAATTTAAAGTAGTAAAACTGATTAATGCATATAGAACGAGAGGACATTTATTTACAAAAACAAACCCTGTTAGAGACAGAAGAACTTACCTTCCAAATTTAGAAATTGAAAATTTTGATTTGTCAGAAGATGATTTAGGGCTAGTCTTCAACGCTGGAGAAATTATAGGGATTGGACCAGCAACTTTAACAGATATTCTAATACATCTTGAAAGAATTTATTGTAGTTCAATTGGTATTGAGTATATGTACATAAGAACACCTGAAAGGATACAATGGATCCAAGAACAATTAAATCACAATTCTAATAGTCCAGATTTTTCTGTAGAACAAAAAAAGCAAATTTTAAAGAAAACCATTGAGGCAGTAACCTTTGAAAAATTTCTTCATACAAAATATGTTGGCCAAAAACGTTTTTCTTTAGAGGGAGGTGAGGCTTTGATTCCTGCTCTTGATGCTCTTATTGAGAAAGCGGCAACTGATGGAGTCAAAGAATTTGTAGTTGGTATGGCTCATAGGGGAAGATTGAACACTCTTACAAATATTTTTGGGAAACCAGTTGAGGATATTTTTAACGAATTTGACGGTAAAGATTACGAGGAGAAAGGTTTTGATGGAGATGTAAAGTACCATTTAGGTTGGACATCCAATAGAAAAACAGATTCTGGACATAAGATTTTTATGAATATTGCTCCCAACCCTTCACATTTAGAAGCTGTGGGGCCTGTTGTTCAGGGAATTGCAAGAGCAAAACAAGAAAAATATCATCCAAATAAAATTGAAAATGTTTTACCAATAATTATTCATGGCGATGCTGCCATTGCTGGTCAAGGTGTTGTATATGAGGTAGTTCAAATGGAGCGATTAAAAGGATACAAAACAGGAGGAACAATTCACATTGTGGTTAATAATCAAGTTGGATTTACAACAAATTATTTAGATGGACGGTCTTCAACCTATTGCACTGATGTTGCTAAAACTAATTTGTGTCCTGTATTACATGTTAATTCTGATGATGTTGAAGCTGTTGTACACGCAACTATACTAGCATTAAATTATAGAATGAGGTACAAAAGAGATATTTTTATTGATCTTTTAGGATATAGAAAATATGGACATAATGAGGGTGATGAACCTCGTTTTACTCAACCTAATTTATATAAAGCCATTTCTAAGCATCTAAATCCAATGGAGATTTATTCAGATAAGCTTATTAATGAAGATATAATATCTATTGAAGATGTTTCAAAAATTGAAAAAAAATATAAGTCTTCACTAGAAAAGAAGTTAGAAAATTCAAAGAAAGATAATAATATAGAAATTACTCCATTCATGGATTATGAATGGAAAGGTTTTAAAAGAGTTAAAAAAGATAAGATGCTTAACAATTATGAAACTAAAGTTTCTAACGAAAATCTTAATACAGTAGCTAAAGCTATTACAACCCTTCCTAAGGAAAAACAATTTTTAAGAAAAACTCAACGACTCATAAATGATCGATCAAAAATGTTTTTTGATACAGACAAACTAGACTGGGGAATGGGTGAAATGCTTGCTTATGGTTCTCTTTTAAATGAAGGTTTTAATGTTAGAATTTCAGGTCAAGATGTTGAAAGAGGTACTTTTTCTCACAGGCATGCAATTTTAAAGGTTGAAGATAGTGAAGAAGAAATATGTCTTTTAGATAACATTTGTCATAATCAAGGTAATTTCAGTATATACAATTCACATTTATCTGAGTATGGAGTTATGGGTTATGAATATGGCTATTCCTTAACTAGCCCACAAACGCTTTGTATATGGGAGGCACAATTTGGTGACTTTAGTAATGGTGCACAAATTATGATTGATCAGTATTTGTCTGCAGCTGAAGACAAGTGGAAATTGCAGAACGGATTAGTTCTATTGCTTCCTCATGGATATGAAGGTCAAGGTGCTGAACATTCATCTGCTAGAATGGAAAGATATCTACAACTGTGTGCAAAAGACAACATGTATGTTGCAAATTGCACTACTCCTTCAAACCTATTTCATTTATTAAGACGTCAAATGATTACTACTTTTAGAAAGCCACTTGTAATTTTTACCCCTAAAAGTCTATTAAGACATCCAAAAGCTGTTTCTGGAGTAAGTGATTTTTCATTCGGAAAATTTTTGCCATTAATTGATAGCAATAAAATTAAAAATTCAAAAATTGAACGACTTGTATTTTGTTCAGGAAAATTTTATTACGATCTGTACGATTACATGGAAAATAATAAGATAAAAAATACTGCTCTAGTTAGGTTAGAACAATTGTTTCCTCTACCATTTGAAAATATTGATGAGGTTTTAAAAAAATATTCAAAGGCAAACGATATAGTCTGGGCTCAAGAAGAACCCAGAAACATGGGAGCTTGGAGTCATCTTTTATTGCACTTTGATGATGCAAAAAACTTTAGAGTTGCATCTAGAAGATTTTATAGTTCGCCAGCAGCTGGAAGTAGTACAAGATCCAAAAATCGACATAATGAGGTTATAGAGTATGTTTTTGATCCATCAAAAAATAATTTTAAATAATGAGTTATTTATTTACTTCTGAGTCAGTAAGTGAGGGCCATCCAGATAAGGTTGCCGATCAGATAAGTGATGCTATTATTGATAATTTTCTAGCATTTGATAAAGATTCGAAGGTTGCTTGTGAAACTTTAGTAACAACAGGTCAGGTCATTCTTGCAGGAGAAGTTAAATCAAATGTTTATTTGAATATTCAATCTATAGCTCGAGAGGTTATAAAAGAAATAGGATACAATAAAAGTGAATACTTATTTGATGGAAACTCTTGCGGAATTCTTTCATATATTCATGAACAGTCTCCTGACATTAATCAAGGTGTAGATAAGGATAATCCTGAAGAACAAGGAGCAGGGGATCAAGGTATAATGTTTGGCTATGCGTGTAATGAAACAGAAGATTATATGCCCTTAACTCTCGATCTTTCTCATAAGTTATTAATTGAACTGGCAGAACTAAGAAAGGAAAATAAAGAGATAAAATATTTAAGACCTGATTCAAAATCTCAAGTTACTATTGAATATTCTGATGATAATGTAGCTCAAAAAATAAAAACCATTGTGCTTTCAACTCAACATGATGATTTTGACATGGAAAAAATAATGTTATCAAGAATTAAAGCAGATGTTATTTCAATTTTAATTCCAAGACTAATTAATAAATATCCAGGTTATAAAAAATATTTTAATGATGATATTGAATACCATATAAATCCAACAGGAAAATTTGTAATAGGAGGACCGCATGGTGATACAGGCTTAACTGGAAGAAAAATCATTGTAGATACCTACGGAGGAAAAGGTGCACATGGAGGAGGGGCTTTCTCAGGAAAAGATCCAAGTAAAGTCGACAGGAGTGCTGCCTATGCAGCAAGGCATATAGCTAAAAATTTAGTTGCTTCCGGAGTTTCAGATGAGTGCTTAGTCCAAGTTAGTTATGCAATTGGAGTTTCAAAACCTATGGCCGTGTATGTAAATACATATGGAACTTCAAAAGTTGATTTTTCTGATAATGAAATTTCCAAAATTGTTAGTAATCTATTTGATTTAAGACCTTATTTTATTGAACAACGGTTGAAGCTTAGAAACCCAATCTATCAAGAGACATCTGCATACGGTCACATGGGAAGAAAATCTAAAATTGTAAAGAAAAAATTTGTTTCTAGTTCAGGTGAGTTAAAAGAGTTTGAAGTAGAATTATTTACTTGGGAAAAATTAGATTATGTTAATAAGATTAAAGAATTAATTAATAATGGCAAATAATAATTATTTAAAATATAAAGTAAAAGACATCTCTCTTGCCGAATGGGGAAGGAAAGAAATTAATCTTGCTGAGGCAGAAATGCCAGGATTAATGGCTCTTAGAAAAGAGTTTGGTAATGATAAACCATTAAAAGGAGCTCGCATTGCTGGATGTTTACATATGACTATTCAAACAGCAGTTTTAATTGAAACATTAGTTGAAATGGGAGCAGAGGTAACATGGAGCTCATGTAATATTTTTTCAACTCAGGACCATGCAGCAGCAGCAATAGCCGCAGCTGGAATTTCTGTTTATGCTTGGAAAGGAATGAATGAGGAAGAATTTGATTGGTGTATTGAACAAACATTGTTTTTTGGAGAAAGCAACAAGCCACTAAACATGATATTAGATGACGGTGGAGATCTTACTAATTTGGTTTTAGATAATTATCCAGAACTTGTTAAAGGAATTAAAGGACTCTCTGAAGAAACTACAACTGGTGTTCACAGGCTATACGAAAGAATGAAAAACGGGACCTTACCTCTTCCAGCGATTAATGTAAACGATTCAGTGACCAAATCTAAATTCGATAATAAATACGGTTGTAAAGAAAGTGCAGTTGACGCCATAAGAAGGGCAACTGACGTAATGATGGCAGGTAAAAGAGTCGTTGTGGCTGGATATGGTGATGTAGGAAAAGGGACTGTTGCTTCTTTTTCAGGTGCTGGAGCAATAGTCACTGTTTGTGAAGTAGATCCCATTTGTGCACTTCAAGCTGCGATGGACGGATATGAGGTTAAAAAAATGACCTCTGTCATTTCTAATTCAGACATTGTTGTTACTGCGACAGGCAACAAAGATATATTAAAAGAAGATCATTTCAGACTAATGAAGGATAAAACAATCGTATGTAATATTGGTCATTTTGATAATGAAATTGATATGGCTTGGCTTAATGATAATTATGGAAGTTCTAAAATAGAAATCAAACCACAAGTTGATATTTACACAATTGAAGGTAAAGAAGTGATTGTACTTGCTGAGGGAAGACTTGTTAATTTAGGTTGTGCTACAGGTCACCCTAGTTTTGTTATGAGTAATTCATTCACAAATCAAGTGTTGGCTCAATTAGAACTTTGGTCCAATAGCGATAACTATAAAAATGAAGTTTATATGCTTCCAAAACATTTGGACGAGAAAGTTGCTAAATTACATTTAGAAAAATTAGGTGTAGAACTTGAAGAATTAACAACTGATCAAGCTGATTATATTGGAGTTAAAAGAGAAGGACCTTTTAAACCAAGTTATTACAGATATTAATTTGTATTTTAATATTAATTAAAGAAATTATGATTTTAGAAATGAAAGTTCCATCCCCAGGTGAATCAATTTCAGAAGTTGAAATTGCAGAATGGCTTGTAAAAGATGGTGACTTTGTTGAAAAAGACCAAACTATAGCTGAAGTGGATTCTGATAAAGCAACTTTAGATCTTCCTGCGGAAGAAAGCGGTGTAATAACTTTAAAGGCTGAAGAAGGAGATGCAGTTGCTGTTGGTCAAATAGTATGTTTGATAGACACCTCAGCAAAAGCTCCCAAAACAAATAAAGTTGAGGAAAAAGAAAAAGTCGTTGAGGTTGTTAAGTCAGTTGACAGACCCAAAGAAATTACTGTTGAAAATAGTTTTGCGAATGGAACACCATCACCAGCAGCTTCTAAAATACTAAGTGAAAAAAATATACCCATATCCTCAGTTACTGGTTCAGGAAGAGGGGGTAGAATTACTAAAGATGATGCTCTAAAAGCATTACCAAAGGTTGATTTAAAAGCTATCGTTAAAGACAGAAAAATTGAAAGTAAGAAACTTTCAATGCTTCGAAGAAAAGTTGCTCAAAGACTTGTGGCTGTAAAAAATCAGACGGCAATGCTTACTACTTTTAATGAGGTTAACATGACTCCAATTTTTAATCTTAGAAAAAAATATAAGGAAGAGTTTAAAGAAAAGCATGGAGTTGGTTTAGGATTTATGAGTTTTTTTACAAAAGCAACTGTTAACGCATTGAAGGAATTCCCGGATGTAAATTCAATGATTGATGGAGATCATCAGATAAAGTATGATTTTTTTGATATTAGTATAGCTGTATCTGGTCCTAAAGGACTTATGGTTCCAGTTGTTAGAGATGCTCAAGAGTTAACATTTTCAGGAATTGAGAAAGAAATAAAAAGATTAGCTATTAGAGCAAGAGATGGTGAAATTACAGTTGATGAAATGACAGGAGGAACATTCACTATTACCAACGGAGGAGTTTTTGGTTCAATGTTGTCAACTCCTATTATCAACCCGCCTCAGTCTGCAATCCTTGGAATGCACAACATAGTAGAACGTCCAATTGCAGTAGATGGGAAGGTTGAAGTTCATCCAATTATGTACCTGGCTCTATCATATGATCATAGAATTATTGATGGCAAAGAATCTGTTGGATTTTTAGTAAAAATAAAGGATGCTCTTGAGAATCCTATTGTTGAACTAATGAGTGGAGATATTAAAAAATCCCTTGAGCTTTAAAAAAAAATTATATTTGCATTAAATTTTACATGTATGTTTAAAAGACTAGTCTTTATAATAATACTATTTTTTAGCTTTAATTCATATGGTCAGGATATAAATGAGTTAAGAAAAAAAGCTTCAAATAGTTCTGATTCTGAACTGATTGTTTTTATTAAGAAAGCTAAAGACCAGGGGCTTTCATTAATGGATGCTGAAAAACAACTTATTCTAATTGGAGGAAAAGCACAAGAAATTAAAAAACTAAGAGATTTATGGAACAAAAAACTTCCAATATCAAGTTCCACTGATTTAGTTAATTATAAAGAAATACAGTCTAAATTTGGAGATACAGAAGCCTTTGTTGTAGATTCAATTGACATTAAAGATGAAGTTGAAGAACTAAAAAGATTTGGATCTGATTTTTTTAAAAATAAAAACATTACTGAGGCTCCTCAATTATTTGTAGCTACACCCAGTGATTATAGACTAGGTCCTGGAGATGAGTTAATTATTAATTTATTCGGAGCATCTGAAAATACTTATTCTGTTCAAATTTCAAGAAATGGTAATGTTAAGTTTGATAAATTAGCTCCAATATACCTTTCGGGTTTAAGTATAAGATCTGCAACTAAAAGATTAAAATCAAGATTATCTAAAATTTATACGGGTTTAAATTCTAGTAATTCTATAGAAAAAGTTGATTTAGAGCTTAGTCTTCAAAAAGCCAGAACTATAGTCATTAATATTACAGGTCAGGTTGAGGCTCCTGGAACATACACCATTTCTGGATTCAGTTCGGTTCTAAATGCTTTATATGCTGCTGGAGGTCCAAACGAGGTTGGTACATATAGAGATGTTAAAGTAATACGATCGGGAAAGATAGTTTACAATGTAGATTTATACGATTATTTTGCCAATGGAATTTACCCAAATATTTATCTTAGAGATCAAGATGTAATTCTTGTTAAACCTTATCAAATTCAAACTGAACTTGTAAGTGGATTTAAGCAATTATCATTATTTGAAATGAAAGAAAATGAGACTGTTACAGATCTTATAAATCTTTCTGGAGGATTAAGTTCTAATGCCTTTAAAAGTGCAATATTCATTGAGAGGTTTAATGATTTTTCAAAATCAGTTTTTGAAGTTGATAGTAATGATTTTTCAAACAGTGTATTTGTTGACGGTGATAAAGTTTCTTTTAAAGAAATCAAAGAAGAAAATATATCTGGTGTTGTTAAGATTGGAGGAGCTGTAAATTTAGAAGGAAATTTCCAATTAGATAATAATAAAAATGTAAAAGAGTTAATTAATTCTGCTAAAGGGTTTTCTAAAGATAAGCTTGGAAAAAATGCGATTTTATACAGAAATGACAGAGGATTAAACAACGAATCTGTTTCCTTAAACATCGAAAACAATTCAGATTTATTAACTACTCTAAATGAAAATGATAGTCTTTACATACCTTCAACAAAAGACATTTTATTTGATCAATTTATTGAAATTAAGGGAGAGGTTAATTTCCCAAAAGAAATTGATTTTAGATATGGTCTAACTATTACTGATCTTATTATATTTTCAGGTGGTTTAACCCCATATGCAAACAAAAAAGATATTAGAATATTTAGAAACACATCTATTAATGGTAATGATGAAGTAACTGAAGAAATAATTATAGAATTAGATGACAATTTAATCCCAAACCAAAATATTGTCCTTCAGCCAGACGATATAGTTACTGTAAATACTTTTCCTTACAGAATAGAAAACAAGTTTTACAGTGTAGTTGGAGAGGTGGCTCTTCCCGGTCTGTATTCTATTAAAAGAAAAAATTATTCTGTTTATGATGCTATTAAAGAAAATATTGAGTTTTTGAATTCAGCATCAGTTGACGGTATTTCAATTGTAAGAGATTCTATTCGAATTCCTGTTTCTGGAAATAAATTGATTTCTCAGGGTTCTAAATCAAAATATAATTTTGAACTAGTTTCTGGTGATGAAATTAATATTCCAGCAAAAAACAATACTGTTACTATTTCTGGAGAAGTTCAACAAGAAGGAATTATAAATATAGATAAGCCGATTAGTGCTAAAATTGCAATTCAATCTGTTGGTGGTTTTACGAATAAATCTGTTAAAAAAGAGGTTTATGTTGAGTATCAGAACGGATTGAGAAAAGTAACTAGAGGTTTCTTGTTTTTTAAGTTATATCCCAGAGTTTTCCCTGGATCAAAGGTGGTAGTTCCTGAAAGAGATGAAAATAGAGATAAAACATCTGTTGGTGAAATAGTTGGCTACACTACTAGTCTAGTATCTATAATAGCTTTAATTAAAAGTTTATAATTTATGAATGATAATACAGATGAAATTGATTTAATAGAGCTTTTAAAAAAGATTTATTTAGAAAAGAAATTTATATTCAAAATTTCTGTATTAGCTGCATTATTTGGTGTTGTTTATGCTTTATTTCAGCCCAATGAGTATACATCTTCCACCACTTTTATTCCACAATTAAGTTCAGGTATTAAAACAGGAGGATCATCATTAAGTGGTCTAGCATCACTCGCGGGAATTAATATTGGAAGTATGGAAAGTTCATCTGAATTTCCGCCAACTTTATATCCACAAGTTGTCAATGGAGTTCCATTTAGAGTAGAATTATTATCTAATGAGATTACATTAAATAATGAATTAGTTGCAGTTAAAGATTATTTAGAAAAAAAATCTTCTTTTAATATTTTAGGAACTATTAAAAAGTATACCATTGGCTTACCTTCATTAATTTTAAGTTCGTTTAAAAATCAAAAAGAATATACAAATGAATCCAAGATTTATTCAATTACCAATGACGACGAAACGCTATTTAAAATTCTTGAAAATAATTTGTCTCTTTCAATAAATGAAAAAGAAGGATTTATAACCATTTCTTTTACTGATACTAATAAAAATATTGCTGCTCAAATAACCCAAATTTCTCAAAACTTACTTCAAGAAAAAATAATTGAATTTAAAAATAAATCATCTAGGGAAATGCTTGATTTTGCTTTGAAACAATATTCTGATAAAAAAGAGTCTCATGAAAAACTGCAAGATGAAAAAGCAGTTTTTGTTGATAAAAATATAAATATTTCTAGCTCATTATTTCAAAATAAATTAAGTAGACTTGAGAGTGAAGTAAATATATCAGAATCTATAGTTCAACAATTAGCATCTCAAGTGGAGCAGGCCAAACTTCAGGTCAATAAAGATACTCCTGTGTTTACTACAATTAAACCTGTAACCATTCCTTTTGAAAGAAGTGCACCTAAAAGAAGTTTAATTGTAATAACTTTTCTTTTCTTAGGATTTGTTTTGTCTTGTGGCTATGTTCTTGTAAAAGAGCCTGCTAGTGCTATTTTAAAATCTATAAAATCATAATTTCAAATAAAGTTTATTTGATTTGTAATCTAATATTGCTTTAGATTTTTTTAAAATATCTGCTCCTATAATTCCATCAATAGGGTTAATTTTTTTTTCATTGAGTGCATGATTAATGTGACTCATATCGAAAGTTATGAGATTTATTTTATCTTCCCATTTACCAATCTGAATCGTATTGCTTTTAGAAATCTTAGTATGCGTCATTTGACTTGTTGCACTTGAGGCTTTTTCTTTATTCTCCATTGAAATAGTTTTAAATTTATTTTCTAAACTTGTACAAATACATGAGTTAGAAGCACCAGTATCTAAAATAAATCTTCCACTAACACCATTAACTTTAGCCTCAATTAAGTAATGTTTAGTTTCTAAAAAAATGAGTTTTTCCGAACTATATCCCTTCGTTTTTAAAAACTTATTTAGTGTTATTGACATAGTTTAAAATTAACCTAAAATATTAACTTTGGTCTGTGCAAATAATAGATACTCATACTCACCTTTATCTAAATCAATTTAAAGAAGATATTGATGATGTCATATTTAGAGCCAAAGAAATTGGAGTTAAAAAGTTTATTTTTCCCTCTATTGATTCCTCTCACTATGAAAGCATGCATGATCTTAAAAATAAATATCCCAAGGAGATTTATTTAATGTCAGGACTCCATCCAACCGATGTCAAAGAAAATTATAAAGATGAACTCGATTTTGTAGTAAATTCTTTAAATGGTCATAAATGGGTAGCTATTGGCGAAATTGGAATTGACCTTTACTGGGATAAAACCTTTCTAAAACAGCAACAAGAAGCTTTTATATTTCAAATTAGATTGGCAATTAAACACGATCTTCCAATTGTAATTCATTGTAGGCAGGCTTTTGATCAAATCTTTGAAATTTTAGATAAAGAAAATTGTGATAAATTGAGGGGAATATTTCATTGTTTTACAGGAACATTTGATGAGGCTCAAAGAGCGATTGATTTAGGTTTTGTTCTAGGAATAGGAGGAGTGGTAACTTTTAAAAATGGAGGAATAGATAAATTTTTACACAAAATAGATTTAAAAAATATAGTTCTGGAAACAGACTCGCCTTATTTGGCTCCTGTTCCATTTAGAGGGAAAAGAAATGAATCATCTTACATAATATATGTTGTAGAAAAACTTTCAGAAATCTATGGAATCTCAAAAGAAAAAATTGCAGAGATTACATCAAAAAATGCGGAAAAAGTATTTAGACTTTAACATTTAATACTATTTTTGACGACTTTAAAAGAGAGGTGGCCGAGCGGTTTAAGGCGCACGCCTGGAAAGTGTGTATACGCCAAAAGCGTATCGAGGGTTCGAATCCCTTCCTCTCTGCAATTTTCAAATACATTCAACTTAGAATGTATTTTCCTCATATGTGAATTACAATAGTTTATCTAAAACATTATTTTTATTACAACATTTTATATATATTTAACAACTTTAAAAATTAACTACAAGAATAAAAATATTTAGTAATGAAAAAATTATTATCACTATTTGTATTAGCCGGAGTTTTTTTCTTTAACACTGGTCAATTGCACGCACAAGACGAAACAGCTGCTGATGTAGCTCAAGAAGAAGTTGCTCAAGAATCTGTAATGACTGATGAGTCTGTTATGGAAGAAGAACCAGCTCCAAGAGGCTTTACTCAGGAATTAAAAAATAGATTTATTGAAGGTGGTCCTGGATTTATGGGGATCGTACTAGCATGTCTTATTTTTGGTTTAGCTATTGCAATAGAAAGAATTATATATTTAAATCTCGCAACTACAAACACTCAAAAATTAACTGATGATGTTGAAGCTGCCTTAAAATCTGGTGGAACTGAAGCTGCTAAAGAAGTTTGTAGAAATACAGCTGGTCCTGTTGCTTCAATATTTTATCAAGGTTTAGACAGAGCAGGTGAAGGGGTAGAAAGTGCTGAAAAAGCTGTAGTGGCATATGGTGGTGTTCAAATGGGACAGTTAGAGAAAAATGTTTCTTGGATTTCATTATTTATAGCTCTAGCTCCAATGCTTGGTTTCATGGGAACAGTTATTGGTATGATTCAAGCTTTTGATAAAATTCAAGCTGCTGGAGACATGCAGCCATCACTTGTTGCTGGAGGTATTAAAGTTGCACTTTTAACTACAGTATTTGGTCTTATCGTAGCAATTATACTTCAAATTTTTTACAACTATATTATTTCTAAAATTGATGGAATTGTAAATGATATGGAAGATGCATCTATAACTCTCATAGATATTCTTGTTGCACACAAAAAATAAATAATATGAACATTCAAAAATTAACAAACTATTTAGTAATAGGGTTAGGTGTTCTTGGAGCTATTTTTCTAGGTGCAATCCTTGCTCAAGGAGATGACACTATAGAAATGAATGCCATGCAAGGTGATTTTGGATTTATTTCGTACATCATTTTGTTGGCTCAGGTTGTTCTTGCAATTGCTGTTACTATCTCTTTAGGTTTTTCTATTAAAAACTTGGTTTCTGATAAAAATAAATTAAAAAGCTCACTAACATCAATTGGTGCTTTCATGCTTGTTTTAGTTATAGCTTTTCTATTTTCCTCTGGTGAAGAAACACCTTTACAGGACGGTGAGGTTCTATCAGCATCAGGTGCTAGATGGGTTGAAACTGGAATTCGTACTTTTTACTTTTTAACTGTTATAGCCATATGTTCAATGGCTTACGGTTCTGTTAGAAAATTAATAAAAAAATAAAATGGCAAGAAAATCCCCAGAAGTTAATGCTGGTTCAATGGCAGACATTGCGTTTTTGCTACTAATCTTTTTCTTAGTCACTACTACAATTGAAACTGATTCAGGAATCAATAGGAAGCTTCCTCCCATGGAAGAACTGATTGATCCACCAGTTATTAAAGAGAGAAATATTTTTACTGTAGTTGTGAATAAAAACAACATGATTCTTGTTGAAGAAAAATTAATGGATTTAAGTGAAGTTAGATCTGCTGCAGTCAAATTTTTAGATAATGGAGGAGGTCTTGGTGAGGAAGCTTGTAACTATTGCGAAGGAGAGAAAGATAGATCATCATCTGATAATCCTGAGAAAGCAATTATTTCTCTTAAAAACGACAGAGAAACCGACTATAAAGTTTACATCTCTGTGCAAAATGAATTAGTGGCTGCTTACAATCAGCTCAGAGATCGTGAATTCACTAAAATTTATCCAAATGAAAGAATGTCATTTGTAGAGGCTAACAAGAAATATTCAGACCCAAGGACTACGCCCAAGGTTAAAGCTGCTCTAAAGCCTAAATTGGATGTTATTAAACAAATGTTTCCTCAAAAATTATCTGAGGCAGAACCAAATAAAAGTTAATAAATATGTCTAAGTTTAAAAAGAAAAAGGGAGGAGATTTGCCGGCTATTTCAACAGCCTCACTACCTGATATTGTATTCATGCTTTTGTTTTTCTTTATGGTTGCAACTGTTATGAGGGATAACACCCTAATGGTAACTAATAAATTACCGGCTGCTGATCAAGTACAAAAGCTAGATAAAAAAGACAGAGTTATTTATATATATGCTGGAAAGCCAAGTGCTAGATATGAATCTAAATATGGTGACCAACCAAAAATTCAATTGAATGATAAATTTTCAGTTGTTTCTGATGTTGGTGCTTATGTTTTAGCGGAAAGAGCTACCAAAAGAGAAGAATTACAAAATGTACTTACCACTGCTTTAAAAGTAGATGGCGAGACCAATATGGGCTTAATCTCAGATATCAAGCAAGAGCTTAGAAAAGTAAATGCTCTTAAAATTAATTATACTACACGTATTGGTGATTACACTCAAAACAATTAAAAATATATTAATTCAAAGTTTAAAGCACCTTTTTAGGTGCTTTTTTTATATATAAAGATTAAATTTGACTATCATGAGAAATTTAATTTCATTTTTCTTTGTTTTGATTTTGTTTGTTTCTAATGCTCAATCAAATGAACTTGATAACAAATATTTAGAGGATCAATTTTATCTTTCGCTACACTATAATTCACTTAGAAATTCACCTTCAAATTTTAATCAAAATAAATTTTCAAGTACATTGAGTTTTGGATTTATAAGAGATATTCCTGTAAATCAAAGAAGAAATTTTGGATTAGGATTGGGTTTAGGTTTAGCTCTTAGTTCAATAAATAGTAATTTAAAATTAAATGATTTAAATAATAAAATAGAGGGTTTAATTGTTGGTGCAGATAGTTTTGATAAAAATAAGTGGAATACATCCAGCCTTGAAATTCCCCTCGAAATTAGATGGAGAACATCTACTGCCTCTACTTATAAATTTTGGAGAGTTTATTTGGGATTAAAAACAAGTTTTTTGTTAAACAGTAAATACAAGTTTGAATCTGAAAACAGTTCTTATAAATTAAATTCTCTTCCTTTAAGAAAGATTCAATCAGGATTGATGCTTAATGCTGGGAATAATACTTGGAATTTAGGACTCTATATGGGTCTCAACCCTATTTTTAATGATGAATTTGGAAAAAGTAACCTGGAAATCAAGGATTTAAAAGAGTTTACATTAGGGCTGACTTTTTATATATTGTGATTTTAGGGTATTAATTTTTATTATATCCTCAAGAAAACACATTAAAAACTTATAGTTTTACAATTTTATTTATATTTACAACTTATATAATTACAAAAACAACCAATAAAAATTAAAACAAACTTAATTATGAAAAGAATTTTGTCAATGATTGCTGTGCTTTTTAGTACAATTATCTTCGCTCAAACTACCGTTACAGGTTCTGTTTCTGATGAAGATAACAATCCAATACCTGGAGCCAACGTCGTAGTTGATGCTATGAACGGTACAGTTTCTGATTTTGATGGTAATTTTTCCATTTCTGTGGATCAAGCACCACCATTTACAATAACTGTTTCTAGTGTTGGTTTTGACTCTGTTACATTAAATGTTACAGCATCAAATTTAAATTTCAATGTGCAGTTAACTGAATCTCAAAATTTATTAGATGAGATTGTTGTGTCTGCATCTAGAATTGCAGAAAGATTGTTTGAATCTCCTGTTTCTATTGAAAAATTTGACTATAAAGATATAGCTCAATCAACTGGAGCTGATTTTTACAGCAGTCTTGAAGGATTAAAAGGAGTTCAGATTAATTCTGGTGGTCTTTTTCTTCAACAAGTTAATACTAGAGGTTTCTCAACTGTTTATAACAATGGTTTTGTTCAGTTAGTAGACGGTATGAATAACGAGGCACCTGGTTTAGGTTTCTCAGCTGGTAACTTACTTGGAATACATGAATTAGATATTCAAAGTGTTGAATTAATGCCTGGAGCTGCTTCAGCCCTGTATGGTGCTAATGCTACAAAAGGTATCCTGTTTATGAACAGTAAAAACCCATTTGACTTTCCTGGTGTGAGTGCTACTTACAGACATGGAATTACTTCACAAGAAGCTGCTGGTGAAAATGACTATTATGATTTTGCTTTTAGAGCTGCTAATAAATTCAGTGATAAGTTTGCTGCTAAAATAACAGTTAGTTATCAACAAGGTGAAGATTGGCATGCAGTTGACTATAGAGATATTAATCACTTAGATGGTCGTTTTGTTGGAATTGAAGAACAAAATCCAAGACATTATCCTGATTATGATGGTGTAAATGTTTATGGTGATATTGGTCAACAATTCAACATGACAGATGTATTTAGAGGTGTGGTTATTCCTCAGCTTGTTGCAGGAGGATTATTATCACCTGCTGGCGGAGCTCAAGTGAATGCAATTTTTGCAAATTACTCTCCAAATTTCTTTGGAACGTATAATGTAAACGCTAGTGGATACAATGAAAATGAATTAATTGATAATAAGGCTTCAAGTTTTAAAACAGATATAGCTTTACATTATAAGCCTACAGAAGATTCAGAACTTATTTTAAATTCTAAAATAGGATCAGGAAATACTATGCTGCATGCGGCTAATAGAAATATGCTTAAAAACTTTGGTCTTCAACAACATAAAATTGAATACAAAAACAGAAATTTAGGATTAAGATTCTATCATACTTCTGAAAATTCTGGTAATACTCATGATGTTTCAGCTCTTGGTGCTGTGATGACAATAGCACAACCAGGTGGTTTAAATAAATATTTTGGAGATTATCTTGGTGCGTATTTTAATGCTCTTCCAGGTGTTGTTGATCCAAATCCAATTGCTGGACTTAATACATTGATTAATTATGCATTTGCTGGGTATAATCTTGAAGATGTTATAGGAAAAAATGGTGATTTAGCTGTTCATGCTGCTGCAAGAAAGGCTGCTGATGCTAACATGTTAAGACCAGGTACTGCTGCATGGGATTCTGTTTATGAAAGAGCCATTTCTCAAGGTATTGATGTATTTGGAGGTGGTGCAGCAATTTTGGATAAATCACAATCTAATAGTTTTGAGGTTGATTACAACTTACAAGATTTAGTCGATGGAGTAGATATCATTGTTGGTGGATCATATAGAGATTATATTTTAAGATCTAATGGAACACTATTTACTGATTACAGTTCTCCTATTGAGTATACTGACTTAGGAGTTTATGCTCAAGCTCAAACAAGTATAATGGACGGAGCTGTAAAATTAACAGGATCCATGAGATACGATAAGAGTGAATTTTTTGATGGAAGTATAACACCTAGATTAGGTGCTTTAATTTTCCTGTCTGAAAATCAAAATATTAGAATGTCTTACCAAACAGGATTCCAAAACCCAGCTGCTCAAGATCAGTATATAGGTCTTGATATTGGTTCTGCTATTTTATTAGGAGGTTCACCTGATAATATAGATAGATTCAACATGAGAGTTAGAGGGGGTTCAGGTAACTCATATAACCTAACTGGTAAACAAGTTCAACAAAACTCTTTCACCTTAGCTTCAGTCCAAGCAGGAGCACCTGTTGCTGCTGGTGATCTAGGTACGGTAGGTCCTCAACAAGTAAAATCTTACGACGTGGGGTATAGAATTAATGGTAAGAAAACAGCACTAGATATAGGTGCTTATTATACAGAGTGGGACAGCTTTATATCAGCTGTTAATGTTATTACACCACTTTACGGAGCTGCAGATAATGTTCAAGGCTTAATTGCCTTATCGCAGGGTGATTTTAGAGTAGTAAGTATGGATTCTAATACTGACGAAGTTGTTAATACTTATGGAATTAGTGCTGGTCTAGAAACTAGTCTTCTTGATCTGTTTGATTTAAATATGACTTATTCCTATAACAAAATGGATTTTGCTAATTCAAATACTGGTTTTGAACCAAGTTTTAATACCCCTGAAAACAGAGCTGTAATGACACTTGGATCAACTAAATTAGCTGATAACTTTGCATTTAATGTTTCTGCTAAGTATCATGATAATTTCATGTGGCAACAATCAGGTTTTATAGACGCAATGATTCCTGCTAATTTAACTTTTGATGCTTCAATGAATTTTGATCTACCAAGTATAGACTCTAAAATTAAAGTTGGAGGGACTAACCTTGGAGGTGAAGAATATTTCATGATTCCAGGTTCTGGTGCAATTGGAAGTCAATTCTACGTTGGATTTACTATAAATCCATAATACGAACATAATGTTAATAAAAAGGCGGCTGAGGCCGCCTTTTTTTATGTAAAAAACTATAGAATTTTAAAGACAAAATTTTATATTTGCCTCATTAAAAATTAAATCTGTTATAATGTCACAATCCGTAGGTAAAGTTTCACAAATTATGGGTCCTGTTGTTGATGTAACCTTTGATACTTCTTCAAATGATCTTCCAAAAATTTACGATTCTCTTGAAATCAAAAAAGAAGATGGTTCTGTTTTAGTTCTAGAGGTTCAGTCTCATGTTGGTGAAGATATCGTTAGAACAATTTCAATGGACTCAACTGATGGTTTGAAAAGAGGAGCTTATGTAGTGGCTACTGGAAACCCAATTCAAATGCCTATTGGTGATGACGTTTATGGAAGATTATTCAATGTAATTGGAGATTCTATTGATGGGCTTGGTGATTTGCCAAAAACTGGTAAAGATGGTTTATCTATTCACAGAGAAGCTCCAGATTTTGATCAACTTTCCACATCAACAGAAGTCTTATTTACTGGTATTAAAGTAATTGATCTTATTGAACCTTATGCAAAGGGTGGTAAAATTGGACTTTTTGGAGGTGCTGGTGTTGGTAAAACCGTACTTATTCAGGAGTTAATTAACAATATTGCAAAAGGACACGGTGGTCTTTCTGTTTTCGCAGGTGTTGGTGAAAGAACTCGTGAAGGAAATGATTTATTAAGAGAAATGCTAGAATCAGGTATTATTAAATATGGTGAAGAATTTGATAAATCCATGGAAGAAGGAGGATGGGACTTAAGTAAAGTGGATAAAAAAGCAATGAAAGACTCAAAAGCAACATTTGTTTTTGGTCAAATGAACGAACCACCTGGGGCACGTGCAAGAGTTGCTTTATCTGGTCTAACTATGGCAGAATACTTTAGAGATGGTGCTGGAGATGGGCAAGGAAAAGATGTACTTTTCTTTGTAGATAATATATTTAGATTTACACAAGCTGGTTCTGAGGTATCGGCACTTCTTGGTAGAATGCCTTCTGCTGTTGGTTATCAACCAACTCTAGCTACAGAAATGGGTGCGATGCAAGAAAGAATTACTTCAACAAAGAATGGTTCTATTACATCTGTTCAAGCTGTATATGTTCCTGCAGATGATTTAACAGATCCTGCTCCTGCTACAACCTTTGCTCACTTAGATGCAACAACCGTACTGTCTAGAAAAATTGCTGAACTAGGAATTTATCCTGCAGTTGATCCTTTAGATTCAACCTCAAGAATTTTAACTCCAGAAATTATTGGAGATGACCATTACAATTGTGCTCAAAGAGTAAAAGAGTTACTCCAAAAGTATAAAGAGTTACAAGATATTATTGCTATCCTTGGTATGGAAGAATTGTCTGAAGAAGACAAATTATCTGTATACAGAGCTAGAAAAGTTCAAAGATTTTTATCTCAACCTTTCCATGTTGCTGAGCAATTTACTGGTATTCCTGGTGTTCTTGTTGATATTAAGGATACTATTAAAGGATTTAATATGATTATGGATGGTGAATTAGATCATCTTCCTGAAGCTGCATTTAACTTAAAAGGAACTATTGAGGAAGCTATTGAAGCTGGTGAAAAAATGTTAGCTGAAGCTTAAAACTAGACTATGCAATTAGAAATAGTAAGTCCTGAAAGAACATTACTAACAGCTGATGTAGAATCAGTCATTGTTCCAGGCACTGATGGATCTTTTCAAATGTTAGATAATCATGCTCCAATTGTATCTACTTTAATTTCAGGTACCGTTAAAATATCTGGTGAAATTGAAGATTCAAATAGTTTGCCTGATTCATTTTCTGTTATTAGTCCAAAAGAAATACACTTATCAGTTAGTTCTGGAGTTGTTGAGATGAAAGAAAATAAAGTCATTATATTAACTGACTAAAGTTTTAACTTTTTACTGTCTCTATGAAAAAAAGTCTTGCACTTTTATTTTTACTGTTTTTTAATATTATTATTTCTCAGCAAGACACCACTGACCTGAAAGAAGTAGTAGTTTCAACAACAAAACTTGAAATCCCTTTTTCCAAGAACTTTAGAACCGTAAAAATAATCTCCTCTGATTATATTAAAAATAGTCCAGCGTCAAATGTTTCTGATCTTTTACAAGAAATTACTGGAATTGACGTTAGAAGAAGAGGTGTTGGTGGTGTTCAGGGAGATCTTTACATAAGAGGAGGTGGTTTTGACCAAACTTTGTTACTAGTGGACGGGATGAAAATGGATGATGCCCAAACAGGCCATCACACATTGAATATGATTCTTCCACTGTATTTAATTGAACGAATCGAAGTAATTAAAGGTCCAGCTGCTAGAATTTTTGGTCAAAATGCTTTTAATGGGGCCATAAACATTGTTACTAAAGATGTGACAGGTGAAAAGAAACAGATAGATTTGAGTCTTAAAGAAATTTCTTACGGTTCGTTTGAACAGAAAAACATATCCACAGTAACCAAAATAATAACAAATAAAGTAAAATCTTTAATTAGCTTTTCAAATAATAACTCGGATGGTTATAGACATAATACTGATTACAAAAGAAATAATTATTTTGTAAAAACTTCTTTTAACTTAAAGTCATCTCCGATTGATGTTATAGCATCATTTACAGAAAATAAATTTGGTGCTAATGGTTTTTATGCAAGCCCAAGTGCTACTGAACAATATGAAGAAACTCAAGCCAGTTTGTTAGGTGTTTCTACAACTATAAATTCTGAAAAGTTATCTATTAAACCCAGACTATATTGGAGAAGAGGACAAGATGAATACATTTACATTAGAGATAATCCCTCTGTGTACAGAAACCTACATAAAACCAATAAAGTATCTGCTGAATTAAGTGGTTCTTATTTCTCTAACTCTGGTGTTACAGGTTTTGGTATAGATTTATCAACTGTAAACATTTCAAGTAATAATTTAGGAGAACACGATAGAACAACTGTTAACTTGTTTGTTGATCACACCTTTAAATTATTTGATGAAAAACTAGTTCTATCACCAGGAATAGCTGTAAGTTACTTTTCAGATATGTCATTTCATTCTTTTCCCGGAATTGATATAGGATATAACATAAACTCAAATTTCAAATTGTACAGTAACATAGGTAAGACTTTCAGAATACCAACCTACACTGATCTTTATTATAGTGATCGAACGACTATTGGTAATGAAAATTTAAATCCTGAATCTGCAACTTCAACAGAACTGGGTTTCAAATACAATACCTCAAATTTTAAAATTTCAGGTGCATTCTTTAATAGAAAAGCAAAAAATATTATTGACTATGTTAAAGAAAATGAGAACGATTTGTGGAATGCTGTAAATATTGGTTCTTTAAAAACTACCGGATTTGAACTTGATTTTAGATATAATTTTCAAAACCAAAATTATTTAAACCTAGGTTATACCAATATTAAGGATAATAATTACGTAACTAATATTAATTTTTCAAAGTATTCATTAAATTCTTTAAAACATCATTTTACATCTAAATTAAATTTGAATTACATTCGAAATGTAAATCATTCATTTGTTTATAAGTATGCTGAGCGATCTGACAAGTCTAGTTATAATATCCTCGACTCCAAAATCATGTATAAAAAAGGATTGTTTATTTATGTCAATAATATATTTGATGAGGTATACTCTGAGACTAATTTAGTCCCAATGCCAGGAACAAGTTTTCTAGTTGGAATTAGTGTTGGAATAGACTAAATCACCTGATAAATATGTCTTTAAAACTTTTGTATTTGGTGTTAAATCAAGATCTACGTTCATTAGATCTCTATCAATTACTATAAAATCTGCAAACTTATTTTTTTCAATACTACCTTTTTCGTTTTCTTCAAAATTTAAGTAAGCCGCCCATATAGTCATTCCTTTTAAAGTTTCTTCTCTGGATAGTGCATTTGAAAACTCAAATCCGCCCTCAGGATAATTGTCTAAATCTTTTCTTGCTGTAGCTGCATAAAAGGTGTGAAATGGATTAACTTTTTCAACTGGAAAATCGGTCCCAAGTCCTATGACTTTAGATCTTTCTAGTAAATCTTTATATGCATAAGCTCCTTTTATTCGTTTTGGACCAACTCTATCCTCTGCCCAATACATATCACTGGTTGCATGAGTAGGTTGGACTGAGGGTAGTATTTTTTTACTGTAACCATTTATATCGTTTAGATCTACAATCTGTGAATGTTCTATTCGCCATCTTGGATCTTTTTTATTTTCTAAAACTTTTGAATATTCATTTAGTAAAATATTTATAGTGGAATCACCAATTGCATGGGTATTCATTTGAAAGTTTTCATTCGACAGTCTTTTTGCCAGTTCTTTAACGCTTTGAATATCTGTTACTAGTTTTCCATAATTATGTTTATCGTCTGAGTAAGGCTCCTTTAATGTTGCTCCACGAGATCCTAATGCTCCATCTCCATAAACTTTTACCGACCTTACGTTAAGAAGACTAGTTTTAATAGGTCCCTTATCTAAAAAATAATTGACATCTTCTGTCGAATTACTAATCATAGCATAAACACGCATTTTTAATTTATTTTTCTTTTGCAGACTATCGATAAGTAATATGACTTCTTTTGATAATCCAGCATCATCTACGGTGGTTAGTCCATGTTTGAAACAAATATCTTGTGCGCTTAAAAGAGCATCTATTTTCTCCTGATTAGAAATGTTTCCAAACGCTTTATCAATTAAAGACATTGGACCATCAATTAGTACACCAGTTAGCTTTCCATTCTCAATTACAACAGTACCGTTTTTTGATTTGGTATTAACATCAATTTTAGCAACATCCAGGGCTTTTTGATTAACAAGATAGGCATGACCATCAATTCTTTCTAAAATAATCGGCGTTTCTGGATATAATAAATCTAATTTAGTTTTATTAGGGAATTTCTTTATGGTCCAATCGTTTTGATCCCAACCTCTTCCTCTAATAACAGATTTCTTATCGTCATTAGAAATTTTATCAATTATTTCACTGAAAGATTTAGTTCCAGTTAAATCAATAACACTTTGATTAAGTCCAAGTCCGTAAAAATGACAATGCGCATCAATAAGGCCTGGTAATACAGTTGAGCCATTAAGATTTATAATATTATCACTTTTGTATTTTGATAATATATCGTCAGACCCAACATCAATAAATTTTCCATTTTCAACTGCAAACGCTGATGCTTTAGAAAAATTCTCATCAACTGTGTAGATGTTGCCATTATGTGCTATTAAATCAACAGTCTTAGTACAGCTTTGAAAAAAAATTGTAACTGCTAATATTAATAATATATCATAAAATTTGATTAATTTTTTCATAGATTAAATTAGTTTCCCATCCTCTGTATTGTAAATAAGAAAAGATTTTTTTCTTTTTATCAATACTATTTAGATTTTCTAAAGATGATAATTTTTTATTAAATAGATTTTCAAATTTTTCTTGATAATCAAATTCATTTATTTCACTAAGTCCTTTCTTAATATTAAATTCTGATATTTTCCTAGATTTCAGTTCTTGTATTATTCTTCTTTTTCCCCAATTTTTGATTTTAAACTTACCTCTAACAAAGCTTTTACAAAATCTGGTTTCGTTCAAGTAATCATCGTTAATTAAATTAAAAAGTATTTGATCTTTTGCCTGGGAAATTAAATTGAACTTTGATAATTTATTTTCAACTTCACTATGACACCTATCCTGATAGGAACAGTACTGTTTAAGTTTAAATTCAATTTCTTTAATCGTAAAGTTTTCACTTTTCATTAATGTAAATTAGGTTTTTTTTGAGCAAAAAAAAAGCGGCTTTTAGCCGCTTTTTTATGCATTTATGATTTTACCTTCTTTGTTAAAGAATCTAAAATGTAAATAGGTGTATGCATCTCTTGGAACAATACTAATCCATCTTTTATGTTGTAAATACCATCTCATTCTAACTGAGGGGTATTCGCTTTTTAAATAAGCAGCAACAAATGGATGAACGTGTAAAAAAATCTTTACATTATTGTATTTTTTACTCAAAAGAATTTTTTCGAGTTTTCCATAGATTTTATCAATTAAAACAATTGGAGCTTCAACTTTACCATTTTCATTAGGGTTTGGCTCAATTGTTTTGATTTCCATTTCAGACCTTACCCTTTGTCTAGTCATTTGAATTAAGCCAATTTTACTTGGTGGTAAAATCTTATGCTTAGCTCTGTCAGACTCCATTTCCTTTTTAAAATGATCAAAAAGAGTTTTTCGGTTTTCTGGATTTAATAAATCTATAAAATCAACTACAATAATTCCACCCATATCTCTAAGTCTTAATTGCCTTGCTATTTCTGTAGCGGCTACTAGATTTACTTCAAGGGCTGAATCTTCTTGATTTTTTGATTTTGTTGATCGATTTCCACTATTAACATCAATAACGTGAAGAGCTTCAGTATGCTCAATGATTAGGTATGCACCTTTACTCATTGTAACGGTTCTACCAAATGCTGTTTTGATTTGACGTTCTATTCCATATTCTTCAAAAATTGGATTGTGTGATTTGTGAAGTTTTACTATAGATTGTTTTTTTGGAGCAATTTCCTTTAAATAATCCTTTACTTCAGAATACATGGATTTTTGATTAACATGTATTCCAGTAAAACTGTCATTGAAATAATCTCTTAATATTGAAGAGGATCGGTTAAGTTCACTTTGTACTTTTAAAGGTACATCTGAACCTTGAATTCTTTTACAAAGATTTGTCCAACGATTAAATAAGTTTTTTAAATCTTTATCAAGAGCTGCTACTTTTTGATCTTTAGCAACAGTTCTTACAATTACACCGAAACCTTTAGGTTTAATACTTTGTACAAGTCTTTTTAATCTGCTTTTTTCTTCTCTACTTTCAATCTTTTGAGAAATAGATATTCTGTTAGAAAAAGGAACCAAAACTAAAAAACGGCCTGCAAAGGATAATTCTGAGCTTATTCTCGGCCCTTTAGTTGAGATGGGTTCTTTGATAATTTGAACTAAAACAGTTTGATTTGGACTTATAACGTCCGAAATACTTCCTTCTTTGTCAATTTCTGATTCAAAGGGAAATTTTTCTAGTGAAAATTTTTTTAATTTACCTGTGCTTACACCTTTAATGAACTTAATTAATGATAATATTTTTGGCCCTAAGTCATGATAATGCAAAAAAGCATCTTTTTCATAACCTACATTGACAAATGCAGCATTAAGACCAGAAACAGTTTTTTTAGTTTTGGCTAGAAAAATGTCTCCAACATTAAATTTATTACTATCGTTTTGTTTATGAAGTTCAATTAATTTACCGTTTTTAAGTAGTGCAAAATCAACAGCTGTGGAATTAGATCTTATTATAATTTCTTTATTCACAATATTGAATTTATGTTCACCATAAGTGAACTGGTTATACTTGATTCACAGGATTTTAATTTACGTGGAATAAAGTTTTTGTGCTGAAATTCACTAAACTTGATTCATGTCAAAGAACATTTTGTTCAGAAATAAGAATATTACTTATTCTTTTTGTGCCTGTTAGCACGACTTCTCTTTTTTCGCTTATGTGTAGCTACTTTGTGTCTTTTTCTTTTCTTACCACTTGGCATAATCTAAATTTTAATTATTTTTCTTGACACCCTCTACGAAAACTTTAGCCGGTTTAAAGGCCGGGATATGGTGTGCAGGAATTCTTATTGTTGTATTTTTTGAGATGTTTCTTCCAGTTTTTTCAGCTCTCTTCTTAACTATAAAGCTTCCAAAACCTCTTAGATAAACATTTTCTCCATTATTTAATGAGCCTTTAATTTCTTCCATTAAATTTTCTACTGTTGCTAAAACTTCGTTTT
The DNA here is from genome assembly GCA_902559035.1 of uncultured Bacteroidota bacterium. Classification (GTDB taxonomy): domain Bacteria; phylum Bacteroidota; class Bacteroidia; order Flavobacteriales; family Flavobacteriaceae; genus MAG-121220-bin8. The sequence continues at coordinate 56,407 of CACEGG010000003.1, read as the reverse complement.
TGTCCAATCCTAAATTGTTGGAAACTTTTGAAACTATCTCAGCTTTTGTCATATTCTTATTATTTACTTATGTTTACTTTTTAAGGTGCCAAATATATAAATTTATATTCATTATTCATCTTTTAAAATGCTCTAATAATTTCAATATTTGTTTTGAAAATAGATTTATTAAATAAAATTTCTAAAAATTTTGCATCAAATTTAATTAGCTGGTATTCAGACAATAAGAGGTCTTTGCCCTGGCGCGATACTAAAGATCCGTACAAAATCTGGCTTTCTGAAATTATCCTTCAACAAACACAAATAAAACAAGGGTTACCCTACTACAATAAATTTGTGAAATTATTTCCAGATGTTGATTCATTATCTATCTCATCAGAACAAAAAGTTTTGAAGAATTGGGAAGGTTTAGGTTATTACAGCAGAGCAAGAAATTTACACAAAGCTTCACAAAAAGTAGTAAAAGAATATGATTCAAAATTTCCTAAAACTTATGATGAACTTATAAAACTTCCTGGAATTGGAGACTACTCAGCAAGTGCTATAAGTTCATTTTCAAATAATGAGATTAGACCTGTGTTAGATGGAAACGTATATCGTTTAATTTCAAGACTATTTGAAATAAGCATCACCATTAATACAAGTACTGCAGTAAAAGAATTTAAAAAAGTATTATTCAGGTTGATTTCAAAAAAATATCCAGGAGATTTTAATCAAGCAATAATGGACTTTGGATCTACTGTTTGCCGTCCAAAAAATCCCAGTTGTTGTGATTGTATTTTTAATAAGGATTGCCTCTCATACCAAAATAAAACTATCCTTAATTTTCCTGTAAAGAAGAAAAATGCAACTGTAAAATTCAGAACTTTAAATTACTTAGTTGTGATGGATTTTTATAAAAAAATAATAATTAAAAAAAGAAAAAAAAAAGATATCTGGCAGAACTTATATAATTTTCCATTAATTGAGAGCATGGATAAAATAAATGATGAAATAATTATAGAATTTCTTGAATCAAATTATAAATCTAAATTTTCATTTGAAAAAATATATTTAGACAAAATACATAATCATAAATTATCACATCAAAATTTAGAATTAAAATTCTGGATTATTAGAACTTCAAGCCCTGTTGAACGAGGTATTTCAATTAGTAACCTTAACAATTATCCTTTTCCAAAACCCCTAATATCATATATAAATACATTAGAAAGATTCTTGATGTAATTTCCTATATTTGAATATAATACATATAAAATGAGTGGATCCCTTAATAAAGTAATGCTTATCGGAAATCTTGGAGACGATGTTAAATTACATCATTTTGATGGTGGAGGTTGCATCGGTAGATTTCCAATTGCTACAAATGAAAATTACACAAATAAAACAACTGGAGAAAAAGTTTCAAATACTGAGTGGCACAATGTTGTAGTTCGTAATAAAGCTGCTGAAATTTGTGAAAAATATCTCAACAAAGGAGATAAAATTTATGTTGAAGGAAAAATTAAAACTAGAAAGTGGCAATCAGAGGATGGTGTTCAACGCTATTCTACAGAAATACATGTTAATGAATTTAATTTTTTATCTAATAAAAACGAGATGAATCAGACGGAGCCCTCTACATTTACTCCTCCGACGGCCCCACAACCAGAAACAAAAGCACCTGAAGATCAGGCTGATGATCTACCATTTTAATCTTTTCTCATAAAATTTAAATTGTTAAATACATTTTTATTGATAGAATTTTATCCTGATCAAATTAAAACATCAACAGTTCTTTTACTCATCAGATATTATACACTGATTTTTAGTTCAGAGTTAACTTTTTCTTACTTTCAGAAACTGATTTAAAAAAATGAAAAGAATTTCATTGCTTACTGTTTTTTTTATTCTTGGATGTTCCAATGATCCAATAATTCCAAAGCCTAATGCTTTTTTGTATAAAGAATTTCAAACACCAAATTATAAGCTTTACCAAAATAATTGTGGTTTTTCTTTTCAGATTAATGATAAGTCAATTCTAACTCAAGAGGGATGTAACTTAAAAATTAAGAATTTAAAATTAAGGTCAACTATATTCATTACCCACATTAAAATCGACAATAACTTAAGCTTAATTGAGTCAGATTTTACAGATAAAATTAATAAGAACTCTGAAAATGCTTTTTTTGTAAATAGTAGTGAGTATGTGGATGAGCAAAAAAAAGTTTTTGCAAAATATTTTTCTTTTAGTGGAGATACTCCATCAAATACATATTTTTTTATAACTGATTCTGATAAATTTTATCTATCCGGATCATTATTTTTTGATTCAAAACCCAATTACGATTCATTACTACCATCTATTAATCATGTAAACAAGAATATTAGAAAATTGATTCAATCATTTAATTGGAATTAATAGTAAATGAGTAATAAAAATTTAAAATGGATTTATTTATTAATACTGTCTTTAGTATGGGGGAGTTCGTACATTCTAATAAAAAAATCTTTAATTGGTTTAACACCTTTACAGGTTGGAAGTTTAAGGACTATATTATCTACACTTTTATTATTAATTATTGGATATTCCTCAATAAAAACAATACCTAAAAATAAGTGGAAATGGATAGCTATAACTGGATATGTTTCATTTATTCCACCTTTTTTATTCGCCTATGCACAAACCGAAATTGACAGTGCTCTGGCAGCCATATTGAACTCATTAACCCCCTTAGCTACTTTGCTTATTGGTATTGGGTTTTATCGCTTTAAAATAGATTCTAAACAGATTTCAGGAGTCATATTAGGTTTAATAGGTTCAGTATTACTAATGTACCAGGGATCTATAATAAATCCTGATCAAAATATTGTTTATGTCATTTTCATCATATTGGCTTCAATTTTATACGCTCTTCAAGTAAATTTGTTAAAAGTTTATTTGCAAGATGTATCGGCAGTAGCAATAACAGTAGGAAATTTTATTTTTATTTTTCCTTTTGCTGTTGTAATATTTTTTATGACAGATTACAATGAACTTGATTTAAACGATAAAGATGTTTCATCTGCTTTATTTTATATTCTAATTTTGTCAATTTTTGGGACGGTATTTGCAAAAATATTATTCAACAAGTTTGTACAGATAGCTTCACCCGTATTTGTATCTTCTGTAACTTATACCCTTCCAGTTGTAGCCTTATTTTGGGGTCTTCTCGATGGTGAGGTTTTTACATTAAATCAACTTTTTGCAACTATAGTCATCTTGATAGGAGTTTATTTAGCTAACAAAAAATCTAATTCCTAGTTTGTAAAAAAAGTTGTCGCATGAACTTAATTATCTAGTTTTATATTTTAGTCTTAAATGTTGCGATATATGATCAATCCTTGTATATTTGCACACGTTTTTTAATAAAAATATTATTATGTACGCAGTTGTAGAAATAGCAGGTCAACAATTTAAAGTTGAAAAAGATCAAAAGGTTTATGTGAATAGACTTGAGGGAAAGGAAGGTTCAAAAGTGAGTTTTGATAATATTTTGATGTTAGATAATTCTGGTAAAACAACTATTGGGACCCCAATGGTTCAAGGTGCATCTGTCGAAGCCAAAATTGTTAAGCATTTAAAAGACGATAAGGTAATCGTTTTCAAAAAGAAAAGAAGAAAGGGTTATAAAGTTAAGAATGGTCACAGACAATCTTTAACTCAAATTGTTGTTGAAAATATTTTAGAAAAAACAAAAAAGGCTAAAGTAGAATCAAAACCTAAGAAAGAATCTAATAAAGATGATTCTTCAGTAAAAAAGACTGTAGCAAAAAAAGCAGTAGCTAAAAAGAAGCCTGCAGCAAAAAAGCCAGCAGCTAAAAAAACTACAGCAAAAAAAACAGAAACTAAGAAATAATTAAATTCATTAAAAATGGCTCATAAAAAAGGTGTAGGTAGTTCGAAAAACGGTAGAGAATCAGAATCGAAACGACTTGGTGTAAAAATTTTTGGTGGCCAAGCAGCTATAGCTGGAAATATTATTGTTCGTCAGAGAGGAACTGCTCATAAAGCTGGTGAGAATGTATACGTTAGTAAAGATCATACACTTCACGCTAGAGTTGATGGTATAGTCCAGTTTACGAAAAAGAAAGACAATAAATCTTTTGTTTCTATAATTCCATTCGAAGCTTAATCATTCCTAGAATTTCAAAAAATTTTCTTTAAGTATATTTGTATTCTATACTAGAAAATGCCTTTATACAAAAAAATCAAGATAAATAAAGAAGAGTTTGTTTTGATTTGGCATATTTCTGAAACAAAACAAGAACTTTTAGATTCTCTTAAACAAGATTCTTCTTTTAATTCAAAGTTAAATTCAATTAAATCAAAAGTTAAACAAATTGAATTTTTAAGTATCCTTAATCTTTTAGAAAAACAAAATTTATCATTTGAAGATATTCACTATGATTTAAATGGAAAACCTTCTTTAAAAGCTAGATTTATATCCATTACACATTCTTTTAATTATTCAGGTATTTTTATTTCAAATAATAAAGCAGGCATAGATATAGAAAAATTTAGAAATCAAATTTTAAATATATCAATGAAATTTATCTCTAACCAAGAACATGATATTTTTGATATTAAATCTGTAGAAAGTCTTACAAAAGCTTGGACTATTAAAGAATCAGTATTCAAAGCTTTTGGACATAGTGGCATAGATTTTAAAAAAAATATAAAAATTCAGTCTCTGAAAAATGACAAAGCACTTGTTGTAATTAATAAAAATGAAATACTTGAACAGTTTAGTGTAGATCTCTTTACTATTTCTAATTACATTTGTTCATTAGCTAAAATAATTCAGTAGTCATGTTTGATCTATTATTTCAACAGTATTCAGATTACCAAACCTTGGATATTTCACTTGAAATTATTGCTGTCGTATTTGGAATATTGAGTGTTTGGTTTTCAAAAAAAAACAATATTCTTGTATATCCTACAGGAATGATTTCTACTTCTATTTTTACTTACTTACTTTTTAAATGGAGTTTGCTTGGGGATATGATGATAAATGCATACTATTTTATGATGAGTATTTATGGTTGGTATATATGGACACGAAAAGTAAATAATATTGTTACTCCCATTTCAAAAGTAAGCTCACCTGAAAAAATAACATCTTTAATTATATTCTTTTTTTCATTAAGCTTTGTATATGGTATTTATAATTATTTTGATAAATGGGGATCATATACATCATACATAGACAATTTTACAACAGCTATTTTCTTTGTTGCGATGTGGCTTATGGCTAACAGAAAGATTGAAAATTGGATATTCTGGATTATTGGAAATATTATTTCAATTCCATTATATTTTTACAAAGGATTAACATTTACTAGCATACAATACATTATTTTTACTGTGATTGCTATTTCAGGTTATTACACATGGAAAAAAATCTTAGACAACTCAAATCAAACTGCTTAAAAATAGTTCTTTTTGGACCGGAATCCTCAGGAAAAACAACCTTATCTAAAGAATTAGCAAATCACTATAAAACCCATTGGGTCAAGGAATATGCTAGAGATTACTTACAGAAAAAATGGAATGTTGAAAAGAAAGTTTGTGAACTTGAGGATTTAATTCCCATAGCAATTGGACAAATTAAACTAGAAAATAAACTTTCTAAAATCTCTAAGCAACTGTTGATTTGTGATACTGATCTACTGGAAACTAAAGTATATTCTGAAACTTATTATGACGGATATTGTGATCCTCTTCTTGAAAAATATGCACTTAAAAATTCCTATGATTTGTATATTTTGACAAATATCGACATTCCATGGGAAAAAGATGATTTAAGAGATAGACCAAATGAAAGAGAAAAAATGTTTGATGCTTTTAAAGAAACTTTAATTAAATATCATAGGCCATACATTGAAGTTTCAGGATCATTGTCAAAAAGATTAGATACTGCTACTAAAGCAATAAATTCTTTGTTCAATAAATAAGTTTTATACTATATTTGTTAAATAATAAATGGGGTGCTACGGCTGAGATTATACCCAATGAACCTGCCAAGTAATTTTGGAGAGGAAAATTGTTATCAATCCCTGTATTCCATTGAAATAACTTAGTATATGAAAAAAGGGATTTACTTTTTATTATTGATTTCATTCAATGTTTATTCTCAACAAGTTATAGACACTTTACAGGGAACCAAACAGGTTTTGGATGAAGTTATCGTACAGTCTGTTAGAGTTAAATATTCCTCACCTATCAGTCATTCAAATATCTCAAAATCTGAAATGTCCTCTCGAAATTTAGGCCAAGATTTACCAGTTTTACTAAATTTTTTACCCTCAGTAGTTACAACCTCAGATGCCGGAGCTGGAATTGGTTATACTGGAATAAGAATTAGAGGTATAAGCCCACAATCTACTAATATTACCATTAATGGGATTCCATTCAATGATCCAGAATCACACGGAACTTACTGGGTCAATTTACCAGATTTTGTTTCTTCCGTAGAAAGTTTACAGGTTCAAAGAGGGGTTGGAACTTCGACCAATGGCTCTGGGGCATTCGGAGCAAGTATTAACATACTCACAGATGCTATTTCTGAAAGTCCTTATGCGCAAATTTCTAACTCAGTTGGAAGTTTTAATACTTTGAAACATACTGTTAAGTTTAGTTCTGGAAAACTGAACGACTCTTTTGAGCTTTCTGGTAGATTATCTAAAATCGATTCTGACGGATATATTGATAGAGCATATTCTGATTTGAAATCGTACTTTGTTCAAGGTGCTTACATTAAGGGAAATACCTTAATTAAAGCACTAACTTTTGGTGGACATGAAAAAACTTATCAATCTTGGTATGGACTAAGTTGGGATGAATTACAGGATAACCGTAGACAAAATCCATATACTTATGAAAATGAAATTGATAACTACAAACAAGATCATTATCAGTTGCATTGGAACCAAAAATTAAATGAAAAATGGTCGACTAATCTTGGTCTTAATTACACCTATGGAAGAGGTTATTTTGAGCAATATAGAGAGGCTGATTCAGTTGATACATATGGGGGAATTGTAGATTCAGATACTGACCAAAATGGTAATTTAACAGGAACAACTGATTTAATAAGAAGACGTTGGTTAGATAATAATTTCTATGTTTTAAATGCATCAACTAATTATAATTCAAGTAAGTTAAATTTAATGTTTAATACCTCATACAGTACATATAGCGGGGATCACTTTGGAGAAGTTATATGGGCAAGAAATTTTAGTAAAAGTTCTTCTATTAGAGACAGATACTATGATGGAAATGGTAAAAAAACTGATTTTAGTTTATTTGCTAAAGGGTCTTTAATCTTAAACAATGCTTTTGAATTTTACGCTGATTTTCAACTTAGAAATGTTAATTATAAAACAACTGGATATACATCAGATTTAGTTAATATGTTACTTGATGAGTCTTATAGTTTTTTTAATCCAAAATTTGGACTATCCTACAAACTGAGTTCACAATCGATGGTGTACGGGTCCTATTCAAGGGCTAACAGAGAGCCTAGTCGAAGTGATTTTGAGAGCAACGAAAACATTAAACCAGAACAATTAAATGACTTTGAAATTGGGTGGCGATTCAGAAAGGATGGGTTAAGATTAAATATAAATACATACTACATGTTGTATAATGAACAATTAGTATTGACAGGGGAGCTTGATGATGTAGGATCTCCTATTCGTACTAATAGTGGTTCAAGTTACAGAATGGGTATTGAAGCCGAGGCTAAGATTAAACTTTCTGAGTTTTTTTTAATGAATACAAACGTTACACTAAGTTCCAATAAGAACAAACAAACATTATCAAAATTTGATGGAAAAATAGTTGATTTTGGAAAAACGAATATTTCATTTTCTCCGGACGTTATTGCTTCAAATACAATAGTTTTTTCACCCAAAGATAATCTTGACATTAGCTTTTTATCTAAGTATGTTGGAAAGCAATATATGGGTAATATTGATGCAGTCAATTCTATTCTTGACAGCTATTTTGTTAACGATCTAAATCTTAATTATAAAATAAATCCGAAGAAGACTTTTAAAGAAATTATAATTTCAGGCTTGATTAATAATATACTTGATAAAGAATACGTTTCAAATGGATATTATTATACATACGACGATACTTGGTCAGTTCCTGGACAAACTAAGACTATGGATGGAGCAGGTTACTATCCTCAAGCTACAAGAAACTTTTTAATTGGAATAACCCTCAAATTCTAAATTTTATTAAATTTGCCGAGTGAAGAACATCATAAGTTTAGTACTTATTGGAATTTTAAGCCTGCCTTCAGTTTTTGGCTTAAATCACTTCTTATTTGAAGATCACTTTGAATGTTTTGAGGAAAACGTTCACTTTCATGAAACAGAAATAGACTGTTGTACATGTGATTTTATAAGATTAGACATTGAGTATAGTTCTGATAATTTTAACTATTCTTTTAATGATTTTTCAGCTTTTTACAAGGAAGATTTCACTTACAATGAAATAATTTTTTCAAATTTTTCTACTTATTTTGACTCAAGGGGTCCCCCTGTTAATTCTTAAAATTCAAGAATTAATCTAATAAAAATAAATAAAAAAATAAATGAAAAATATTACAAAACTTGCCTTTTTGGCATTGCTATTAATTAGTACAAACACAATTTTAGCTCAAAACACTCAAGAAAATGATTCTATAATTACCGTAGAATTAAATGAAATAGTTTTGTCAACTCCTTTTAAAGAGTCTGTTAAAAACAACGTAATTAAAATTAATAAGCTAAACCTTAATAATTTAAATTACATTAAAAAACAAAACTTTTCAAATGCTATTCAAGAAATTCCTGGAGTCTCAATAATTTCTACAGGACCTGGTATTTCTAAACCTGTTATTAGAGGATTATCATCAAATCGAGTTACTGTTTTTAATCAATACATGAGAGTTGAAAATCAGCAATGGGGTGCTGAACACGGAATGGAAATTTCAGGATTTGGAATTGAATCAGTTGAGGTAATAAAAGGCCCAGCATCTGTTATATACGGAAGTGATGCAATTGGAGGTGTTTTATATGTAAATCCTGACTCTTATTTCAAAGGAGAGGGAACTGATATAGAGCTTGCAACCATATATAATTCTAACTATAGTGGTTTAACTACCAATTTAGGAATTAAAGGAGGTAAAAATAAATTATCCTACTTAGTTCAAGCTAGCCTTGTTGATAACAAAAATTTTAATACACCAGACGGTGAAGTAGAAAATACTTACATTAAAAGCAGTGATTTAAAATTAGGCTTAGGTTTCACGTCTGATAATTTTATTTCAGATTTAAGAATTAATGTAAATAAATCTGAAATTGGAATACCACATGGTGATGAAGAACATGACGACCATGACGATCACGACGACGATCACGACGACGATCATGACGACGATCATGACGATGATCACGATGATGAAGATCATGATGAGCATGAAGAGGAAAAATCTTATCAGGATCTTGAAAACACAATGATTTCTTGGAAAAACAGAATTCTTTTTGAGAATAAATCTGAAATTGAATTTACTTTAGGATTTAGCTCAAATAAAAGAAAAGAGTTTGGTCATCACGACGAAGAGGGTCATGATGATCATGACGACGATCACGGAGATGATGATCACGATGATGATCACGACGATGATGATCATGATGATGATCATGATGATGATCACGACGATCATGACGAACATGGAGAGGGTCCAGCTTTAAGTATGGAATTGGAAACTACAACATTTGATTTTAAATATATTTTTCCAAAATCAGAAAAACTGGAATTTGTAGTTGGAGCTAATATGCTTTCTCAAACCAATACAAACATGGCACATGAAGAATTGATACCTGATGCTGAAAAGAAGGACTTTGGTCTTTACGCTATGTCTCATATACATACGTCTAAATGGGATATTTTACTTGCTTTAAGAGGTGACAATAGAAATATATCAACTGCCACTTTTGATGAAGACTATAGTAGTTTTACTACTTCTTTGGGGATTAAAAGAGAATTTACTGAGAATAAAATTTTTAGAATTAATTTCTCAAGTGGGTACAGAGCACCTAATCTTTCAGAGCTATTTTCTGACGGAGTTCATCACGGAACGGCTCAGTATGAAATAGGAGATAGTAGTTTAGTTGAAGAGAAAAATATCCAAACAGATATTTCTATATCCTCTTTTGGTTCAGATTCTAGTTTTGGTTTAGATGTTTTCTATAATTCTATTAGTGACTACATTTATTTAGAGCCAACTGGACAAACAATTAGCTCTGCGCCAGTTTATAATTATTCTCAAGAAGATGCTTCTTTGATGGGTGGTGAACTTTATTTTTCAAAATCTACATCATTGGATTGGCTTTCTTACAAAACATCTTTTGAGTATGTATCAGGAGAAAAAAGTAATGGTGGTTACTTGCCATTTATCTCGCCTTTTACTTTAAAACATGTATTTAATTTAGATTTTGATAGTAATAACTATAAGATTAGTATGATTTCTAAAGGGAAACAAAATAATGTTGGACAGTTTGAAACTGCTACAGATTCTTATTTTCTTATGAATATCTCAGGAAGTCACAAATTTAACCTTGGTAGTAATAATTTAGGTTTTGTTTGGTCAATTAATAATTTATTAGATGAAGAATACTACGATCATTTATCTAGATTTAAGAACATGGGTATCCATGAAATGGGAAGAAACATTTCTTTTGGATTAAACTATAAATTCTAAAATTATTTGGTAATTCAGTTCGATATTCGGACTGAATTACCATTTTTTTCAGAAAAATATAATTTCATTGGATAGGCGTCATTTTCAGTGCTTGAAAGTAATTGACCGGTAGCTAAACTGTATTTATAGTTGTCACAATCACAGACTGATTGAACACCATCAATTCTCATAGTTGAGCAAGATGAAGGATATTGATTTGGACAGCTAGCTTCCCAAGCAAAAATTTGATTACTGAAATTAAATAAAATTAAGCCTTTTATACCACCCGAATTTAAATAAATAGCTCCTCCATTGTAATTTAAATTATCGTATTGAGGTAAGTTAAGATTTATTACTTTCTCAAATGAAACCTCGTGTAAGTAAGGGTTTTTGTTTATTTCGTTCTTTGTACAAGAAATTATAAAAAGAAAAAATAAAAGTGCTATGATTTTTCTTATTCTCACAGTAGTGAAATTAGTTAAAAAATAATAGATTTCAGAATTTTGTATATTTGTATTAAATCCCGATCAATAAGGGATTTTTTGTTTTAAACTAAGTATTATGAGTGATGTATCTTACTATACTAAAGAAGGCTTAAAGAAGTTAAAGGATGAATTAAGTCAACTTAAAGATATCGAAAGACCAAAAGCGTCTAATGCAATCGCAGAAGCTAGAGATAAAGGTGATTTAAGTGAAAATGCTGAATACGATGCAGCAAAGGAGGCTCAAGGAATGTTGGAGATGAAAATATCCAAACTTGAAGCAGTTTTGTCAAATGCTAGGTTAATTGATGAATCTCAACTTGATCTAAGTAAAGTTTTAGTCTTATCTAAGGTCACAATAAAAAATTTAAATAATCAGATGCAATTGAAATATACTTTAGTTGCTGAAAGTGAGGCAGATCTAAAATCTGGTAAAATTTCTGTCAGTTCTCCTATCGGGAAAGGACTTTTAGGTAAAAAGGTTGGAGAGATAGCTGAAGTTGTAGTTCCAAATGGGACCATTAAATTTGAAATTATATCAATTGAGAGATAAGCTTTGAGTTCTATATTCACAGATATTGTTGAAGGAAAAATTCCTAGTTACAAAATAGCTGAAACTCCAACTTGTTTAGCTTTTTTAGATATAAACCCAAATTCTGTTGGCCATACACTTTGTATTCCCAAAAAAGAAGTTGATCTTATTTTTGATTTAGACCAGGATCTTTATCAAGATTTAATGAACTTTTCTAAAAAAATTGCGACGGCTTTAAAAAAAGCAGTTCCTTGTGAAAGAATAGGTATGTCAGTTATTGGACTAGAAGTTCCTCATGCTCATGTTCACTTAATTCCTATAAATTCAATGAAAGATGTATCTTTTAAAAATAAAGTAAAGTTAGAAACTAAGGATTTCGAAATTCTCGTCGATCAAATAAAATCTTTTTTATAAAAACTCTTATTAAATTTTCATTTAAGCTTTATTTAAGGCTTAAATTTATTTACTTTCGTTATAAATTATTTAAAGATGGATATTACAGGAAAAATAAAACTAATTAACGACACAAAAGAATATGGAAGTAATGGGTTTAGAAAAAGAGAACTAGTAGTCACTACAGAAGAGCAATACCCACAAGATTTATTAGTTGAATTTATTCAAGATAAATGTGATATTCTAAATTCTTATAAAGTTGGTGAGTCGGTTAAAGTAGATATAAATCTAAGAGGAAGAGAGTGGGAAAGTCCACAAGGTGAAATAAAATATTTTAATTCAATTCAGGGATGGAGAATAGAAAAGTTGTCTTCTCAAGAAACAGATGCTAATATTCCTCCGGTGCCACCTGCTGAAGCATTTGAGCCAGCAGATGATGTCAATGATAACGAGCCTGACGATTTACCTTTCTAAAATAAATGCATCTATTGGGTAGCGAACATATCTTTCCTTCTGCAGATTCTGCATCTAAAGAGGGGATTGTTGCTATTGGTGGGGATTTAGATCCAAATAGAATATTAAAAGCATACAAAAATGGTATTTTCCCTTGGTTTGAAAATGATGATCATCTTGTATGGTGGAGTCCTGATCCCCGAATGGTTTTATTGCCAGAAAAACTAAAAATCTCAAAGTCAACAAAAAAATTATTAAAAGAAAATTTTTTTAAAGTTACTTTTAATCAATCCTTTGATGAAGTGGTAGATTCTTGTGCAAAGGTTAAGAGATTTGGCCAAAATGGTACCTGGATTACAAATGGATTAAAGAAAGCTTACAGTAAATTACATAACATGGGTCATGCATATTCCGTTGAAGTTTGGAAAGATTATGAACTTGTTGGCGGGCTTTATGGTATTGATTTAGGAGATGTTTTTTGTGGTGAAAGTATGTTTACTAAAGCGAATAATGCAAGTAAAATTGGTTTTGTTCATTTGGTTAAAGAACTCACAAAAAACAAGTATAAATTAATCGATTGTCAAGTTCCAAGTGCACATTTAAAATCTTTGGGTGCAGAGGAGATCTCCAGAAAAGAATTTTTAAAATATTTATTTTAATTTTTTCTCAAAATCTTCAATTGAGATTGAATTTTGAAGTTTATAATCTCCTATAGCAGTTCTTTTTAGTTCTTTTAAATGGGCTCCACAATTTAATTTAGTACCATAATCGTTAGCTAATGATCTTATGTAGGTTCCTTTACTGCATGAAATTTTAAAATTTATTTCGGGAAGATTTATTTTAGAAATTATGAATTCATGTATAAAAACTTCTCTACTTTTTATTGTTACAGTCTCACCTTTTCTTGCAAATTCATAAAGTTTTTTCCCTTTATGTTTAATAGCTGAGTAAATGGGTGGAGTTTGAAGTATTTTTCCTTTAAATTCTGTAGCTGCTTGTTGTATAATATCATCATTGAGATGATCAATCGATTTTTTTTCACTTATTTCAGTTTCTAAATCGAAGGAAGGAGTTGAGGCACCCAAATAAAACTTCCCTGTATATGTTTTATTTAGATTTTGAAATTCTGTAATTCTTTTAGTCATTTTTCCTGTACAAACTATTAATAGCCCCTCCGCAAGAGGATCTAATGTGCCAGCGTGACCTACTTTTATTTTTTTTATCCCATATTGTTTTTTAATTAACCATCTAATTTTATTTACAACTTGAAATGAAGTCCATTTTAAAGGTTTATTTATTAGTAGAAGATTACCATCAACAAAAGATTCTTCGTTAAATTCCATTGAAAGAATAGTAGATAATTATCGATCCAACAATAAAACAATATATAGAAAAGTAATAAAGCTTACTTTTTTTAACCAATGAAATCATCCATTTGCAAGCTAATAGCCCGGTTATAAAAGCAGATATAAAGCCTAATAAAACTGAGATCAAATTATAGTTAGTAAATTCTAATCCTCCATTATCAATAATTGATTTAAACATACTTCCAAAAATTAAAGGGATAACCATAATAAATGAAAATCTAGCAGCTTTTTCTCTGTCAATTCCAATAACAACAGCTGTAGCAATTGTAGCACCACTTCTTGAAATACCAGGTAAAATTGCTATAGCTTGAGATAATCCAATGATAAAACTATTCTTGAAAGTAACTTCGTTTGTTTTTAATTTAATCACGTCAGATAAATACAAAAGAATTGCTGTTATATAGAGCATACAGCCAACCAAAATTAAATTACCATCAAAAAAAGAATTAATAAAGTCTTCAAAAAAAAGACCAACAAAAACAGCAGGAATCATAGAAATTAAAATTGATATTGAGAAGTTTTTAGATTCTTTGTTATTGGAATCAAACAAACCTAAAATAATATTCAAAATATCTTTTCTAAAAAAAAACAGTGTACTTAAAGCAGTGGCAAAATGTAGTACAATTGTAAAAAGTAGGCTTTCTTTATTAGAAAGGTCATTTCCTAATATAGCTTTTGATATTTCAAGATGTCCACTTGAGGATATTGGTAAGAACTCGGTTAAGCCTTGAACAACTCCTAAGATAATTGATTCTAGATATTCCATTTATTTTTTCTTTGATGAGAAAAGAATAGCGTAGACCTGAATTGCAAACCCAATTAAAACAAGGGTTGGAGCTAATCGAATTCTTTGAAAATTATAAATTTCAGGATTAAAAACATTTGGGTCTTCACTAGCCCCACCTGACATAAGAATGAAACCAGTTGCTATAAAAAGAAGCCCTATTATCATTATAAAATAATTCTTTTTTTCGAAGACAAATGTTTTGTTAGTTTTTTTATTTTTCATCAGTATAGTTGATCAATTTTAGATTTTAAGAATTTTTGTGTAGCAAAAAAGGTACATAAGTAAGTTATAAGCATACTAAAAATTGAAATAGCACCAAACATTGCCATAATTATTTGAATATCTGATTCAAAATTAACATAATCAAAAAAGTTTTGAATGTAATATAATGCTCCACTAAGCATAACTATAGCTAAAAAAGCTCCAAATAAACCTAATTTAACATGGGTGAGAATAAAAGGCTTTCTAATAAAGCCTCTAGTTGCCCCAACTAATTGCATAGTTTTTATATTTATCCTGTTTGAATAAATAGATAATCTTATTGAACTATTAATTACTAAAATTGATATTATTAAAAAAAACACTGCTATTCCCAGAACCCAATATTTGATTTTATTTATGTTTTCATTAATTAACGATATAAGAGGAGCATCATAAATTATCTCATCAATAAAATCTGTTTTACCTAACTCATTTGAAACCTCATCGAATACTAGAGTTGTCACATATTCAGATTTTAAAAATACATCTATCGAATTTAAAAGAGGGTTACTTCCGTAAAATTCAACAAAATCTTCTCCAATTTCATCAATTAGAATTTCAGCACCCTTTTCCTTTGAAATGTAATTTACTGAGCCTGTGTAGTCCTTAATATTTAATTTTTTAATTAATTGTTCAATCTCAATTTTTTTTGCTTCTTTTTTTAAATAGATAGTTATAGGAATTTTTTCCTTAAAATCGTTTGTTATTTTTCTAGCATTGAATGCAATTAACAAAAAAGCCCCAATCAAAAAGAGTACAATTGAAATACTCACGGTAACTGAAAAGTATGAGGTAAAAAGTCTTTTGTTTTTCGAATTAGCCAAAATAAATAAAAATTATTTTTTGGTAAAAATACTAAACCTTTTTAACAAGTCAGGATATGTGATTTAAACTTTCCCTATTCATACAATAAACGTATTTTTGTGTCTTTAAAATAGGTAATGTCTTATAATTTTAAACATATTGAAAAAAAATGGCAGAAATATTGGTCTGAAAATCAAACTTTCAAAGCTGAAAATAAAACAGACTTACCTAAATATTTCATTATGGATATGTTTCCATATCCATCAGGTGCAGGTTTACATGTAGGTCATCCTTTGGGTTATATTGCCAGTGATATATTCTCAAGATATAAGAGACTGAAAGGATTTAATGTATTACATCCTCAAGGATACGATTCATTTGGTTTACCTGCTGAACAATACGCTATTCAAACAGGAAGACATCCTAAAAAAACTACAGACGAAAACATAGCTCGATACAGAGAACAATTAGATAGATTAGGATTTTCTTTTGATTGGTCCAGAGAAATTAGAACTTCTGATAAGAGTTATTACAAATGGACACAATGGATGTTTATTAAATTATACAATTCTTGGTATGATAATAAAACAGAAACAGCAAAAGACATTAATGAATTAATTTTAATTTTTAGTAAAGAAGGAAATACAAACTTGGACGCCTGTCAAAGTGAAGAATTTAAAACTTTTTCTTCTGATGATTGGAATTCCTTTGACGAATCAAAAAAAAATAAAATTCTACTTAATTACAGACTTGCATTTCTTTCTGAGATTGATGTTAACTGGTGTCCTAAGTTAGGAACAGTTTTAGCAAACGATGAGATCATTGATGGATTATCTGAGAGAGGTGGTTTTGAGGTGATCCGAAAAAAAATGACACAGTGGAGTATTAGAATATCAGCATACTCTCAACGATTATTAACTGGTTTAAATGATATCAACTGGCCGGAACCTCTTAAGGAGATGCAAAAAAATTGGATTGGAAGATCTGATGGAGCAATGGTAACTTTTGATATTAAAAATTTTGACAAACAAATTGAAGTTTTTACAACTAGGGTGGATACAATTTTTGGAGTTACTTTCATGACTTTAGCTCCTGAGCATCCTTACGTAAAAAAAATAACGACTAAAGAAAACTTAAAAAAAGTTCAGGACTATATTAAACTTTCTGGAAAAAAAACAGAAAGAGAAAGAATGTCAGATGTTAAATCTATTAGCGGTGTTTTTACTGGAGCGTATGCAATTCACCCTCTTTCAAATGAAAGGTTACCAATTTGGATTTCAGATTATGTTTTAGCTGGATATGGAACTGGTGCAGTAATGGCTGTACCATGTGGAGATCAAAGGGATTACAATTTTGCTAAGTTTTTTAATATTCCAATTAAAAATATTTTTTTAGACAAGGATATTTCAGAGGAAGCGTTCCAAAATAAAGATGGATTTGTTCTAACAAATTCTAGTTTTCTAGACGGTCTTAACTTTAAAGAAGGATTGAGTTTAGCTATTAAAAAATTAAAAGAAGTTAATAAAGGAACTCACAAGATTAATTATAAACTCAGAGATGCTGTTTTCAGTAGACAGAGATATTGGGGTGAACCATTTCCAGTCTACTATAAAGATAATCTTCCTGTAATGATTGATGAAAAATATTTGCCAATTGAGCTGCCAGACGTTAGTAAATATCTTCCGACAGAAGATGGTAAACCTCCACTTGGAAATTCAGATTCTTGGGCATGGGATACTATTCAAAATAAAATTGTAGATAATTTTCATATCGATAATAAAACTGTATTTAGAATGGAACTTAATACTATGCCCGGTTGGGCTGGTAGTTCGTGGTATTTTAATAGGTATATGGACCCAAATAATAGTAATGAGTTTGCATCTGAAGAATCTTTAAATTATTGGAAAGAAGTTGATGTCTATATTGGTGGAAGTGAACATGCTACTGGTCATTTACTTTATTCAAGGTTTTGGCAATATTTTCTTTATGACTTGGGGCTAGTTCCTGTCAAGGATTATGCAAAAAAGTTAATTAACCAGGGAATGATTTTAGGAAATAGTGCTTTTATAAAAAGAGAGGTTGGTACAGATAATTATTACTCAGATGAAATTAATAAAGATGTTAAAACTCAACTCATTCATGTTGATGTTCAGTTTGTAAACACTAGTAATGAACTTGATATTGTAAAATTACGTAATTGGCAACCTCAATTTAAAAAAGCAAATTTTGAAACTAATAATAATAAGTTTATAGTATGTAGAGAGGTTGAAAAAATGTCCAAATCAAAATATAATGTAATAAACCCAGATGATATATGTGAGGATTATGGAGCTGACACGCTAAGATTGTATGAAATGTTTTTAGGCCCTCTTGAACAAGCTAAACCTTGGAACACTGCAGGAATTACGGGAACGTATTCATTTTTAAAAAAATACTGGAACCTTTTTCATAGATCAGGAAGTTTTAAAGTAAGTCAAGACAAACCATCCAATGAAAGTTTAAAAGTTTTACATAAAACTATAAGAAAAATTGAAGATGATATCAATAACTTTTCTTTTAACACGTCTGTTAGTGCTTTTATGATCTGCGTTAATGAATTAAACTCATTAAAATGTGATAACATACATATTTTAAAATCTTTAACTATTTTACTTTCTCCATTTGCTCCTCATATTTGTGAAGAAATATGGAATAAGTTAGGAAACAAAAAGACTATTTCATATGAATCTTTTCCTGAGTTTAATGCTGAATTTATTAAAGAGAGTGCTTTTGAATACCCAGTATCATTTAATGGTAAAATGAAATTTAAAATTAATTTAGACGTATCTCTAAAGGTTGATGAAATTAAAAGTTCTTTAAGAAATGATTTAAGATTGGAAAAATTTCTTGTTGGCCGAGAAATTAAAAAAATTATAGTTGTGCCTGGAAAAATAATCAATATCGTATGTTAGATATAGGGTTTGATGGTGTTGAGCTTATTGGATTTGCTGCAGCTTTCTTAACAACAATTGCTTTTATTCCCCAAGTTGTTCAAGTTTGGAAAACAAATTCTGTAGAGGGTTTATCATTAACAACCTATATTATTTTTGTTATTGGAGTTTTTTTATGGTTTTTATATGGTCTCAATATAGGAAGCTTATCAATGATTATTGCCAATTCTATCACTGTTGTGTTGGCATTAGTAATAATCTATTTTATAATTAAATCTAAGATTTAATTTACAGTAATTTGTCTGTCAATTTGTTGTTCAAGTGAGATGAAAGTTTCTGTTCTGGAAACACCTTTAATAGATTGAATTTTTTTATTTAAAATTAACATTAGATCTTCATTATCCTTACACAAGATTTTAATAAGAACACTCCAGTTTCCAGTTGTATAATGACACTCTAAAATTTCTGGAATAGTTTTCATTTGTTTAATAGCTTCAGCATTTCTTTCAGCTTTATCAAAATAAACCCCAACAAATGCTAAAGTAGAATAACCTAGGACCTTTGGGTTTAGTTTTAAGTGATGACCACTTATTAATCCGCTATCTTCAAGTTTTCTAATTCGTTGATGAATAGCAGCACCCGAAATCCCTATTTTTCTTGAAATTTCTAGTATTGGAGTTCTTGAATTATTAGTTAACTCAAGAATTATTTTTTTGTCTATACCATCAATTTTCAAAATACTATGTTTTAATTATGTCATTAGCAATTCTTCTGCTTGTCCCAGGTTTTCCTAAAACAGAGATTAACTTATTGTAATTTAATAATAATTTTTTTCTATGGTCTGGATTCAGGATTTTATTTAATTCCAAGGAAATAGAATCCTTATTACAGTTTTGCTGTATTAATTCTTTAACTATTTCTTTATCCATTATAAGATTTACAAGGGATATGTATTTTATTTTAACAAGTAGTTTTGCAATGATGTAGCTAATAAAACTACTTTTATAACATACGATTTGAGGAACTTTAAATAACGCTGTTTCAAGAGTAGCTGTTCCGCTAGTCACAATTGCTGCTGATGAAACGGATAAAAGTTCATAAGTTTTATTTTGGACAATAGTAATATCTATATTCTTTAAAAAATTTTTGTAAAAACTCTTTTCTATGTTTGGTGCTCCAGCAATTATAAATTGATAGTTTGGATAATCATTAATGACTTTAATTACTGTTTTTAGAATTTTTTTGATCTCTTGTTTTCTACTTCCAGGTAATATTGCAATAACTGGCTTATTGTTTAATTTGATCTCTTGTTTGTCTTTTTGAAACTTATTTTGAAAATTAAAGATGCTATCAATTAGTGGGTGTCCCAAAAAATTTACTGGATAATTGTGTTTTTTTTCGAAAAATTCTTTTTCGAATGGAAGGATTACATACATCGAATTAACAAATTTTTTTATTTCATTAATTCTTTTTTCGTTCCAAGCCCAAAGCTGGGGGGCTATATAATAGATTGTATGAAATTTATATTTCTTAGCCCATTTAGCAATCCTTAAATTAAATCCAGGATAGTCTATAAAAATTATTTTATCTGGATTAAAGTCCAATATATCTTTTTTACAATAGCTAATATTATTAATGATCGTTCTAAGATTAATTAAAACTTCATAAAACCCCATAAAAGCTAAATCTTTGAAATGCTTTACAATAGTAGCACCTGCATCATGCATTTTATCTCCGCCCCAAGCTCTTATCTTTGCATTTGAATCTAATTTAATTATTTCTTTAATTAAGTTAGATCCATGTAAATCACCTGATGCTTCTCCTGCTATTATGTAATATTTCATTTATTTTAATAACCTCCAATTTTTTAATGTATTGATATTTTTATGATCAGTCATATCAAATTTTACTGGAACAATCGAAATGTAACCATTTGCAAGAGCCCACTCATCAGAGTCCTCGCCCTTGTCTTCATTTATAAATTCTCCGGTTAGCCAATAATATTCCTTTCCCTGAGGGTTAGTTCTTTTATCAAACTTTTCAACCCAATAAGCATTAGCTTGACGACATATTTTGATTCCTTTAATTTCGTTTTCTAGTAGTTTTGGAAAGTTAATATTTAATGCACTTCCCTTAGGAATACCTTCTTCAAGTGCTTTCTTAGTTATTCCAATTAAATATTTTTTAATCGAATTGAAATCAGCATTCCAACTATAGTCTAAAAGAGAAAATCCAATTGCAGGAATACCTTCAATACTAGCTTCCACTGCAGCACTCATAGTTCCAGAATAAATAACATTAATTGATGAATTAGATCCGTGATTAACACCTGACACACAAATATCAGGTTTTCTATCAAGTATTTCATTAATTCCTAATTTAACACAATCTGCGGGTGTACCTGAACAAGAATATTCTTTCTGTGGACCATCATCAATTTTAATTTCATTACAATGTAATGTAGAATTGATTGTTATGGCATGTCCCATTGCAGATTGTGGACTATCTGGAGCTACAACAATAACATCTCCAATTTCATTCATTGCAGATATTAATGTTCTTATTCCAGGTGCAGAAATACCATCATCATTTGTAACTAAGATTAAAGGTTTTTTTGACATATTTAATTTTGTGTAAAATTAGTTGAAATATCGAACCATATCTAATTTATCTTTTGGTCCATATTTCATTGATTGCTTTTCCTCTACTGCTAAACCCCTTATGATTCCAATTTCCATCTTTTAAGCTATATTCAAATTCAAGTTTCATTCCAATTCTTGAAATATCCCTGGAAAAAAATTCAATACTTTCAGTGTAAACTCCATTCTTAGTTGTGTAAGTTCCCCCTCCAGTAGCAATAAATGTTTTTTTACTAGTGTCATAGGCAATCCATTGAAATCTAGTTCCAGAAAGAATTTTCATAGTTTTTCTTGGCCTATTAGTTTCTCTTTTTTGCATAACACCATTTCTAATTCTTGATGACATTAGCCAAGCACCGTTTAACTTTCCAGGACCGCCATCATCATTTCTAGAGAATTTTCTATCACTTCCAACAATTTTTAAATAGTTATTGTTTAATTCTATATCAAACACTACTGAACTTCCTACTCTTTCAGGATTATCAGTATCAAATTCAATGACTTCAGTCATTGTATTTCCATCGAGTGACCAGGTTCCTCCATTTGAATGGATGAGTTTACCAGTTTTATTTTCAATAATACTTATACTTTGGTGAGATTCTGTGAATATCACTATACTCTTTAATTCTTTTCCGTCATTTGAAGTGTGAATTCTTTCCCATGAACCAATAATATTTTGAGCGTTTGCTGAGAAAGAAATAAGTATGATAGTAAGTAAAATAATTTTTTTCATTTTTTTTGTTTTAAAAAGGAAATTACCTTGTTTGTAGCACCTAAGTTTTCATTTATAAAATTGTAATTTATTTCACCCATTTTTAACCTCAAGTCTTTATTTTTAATTAGAGAATTAATTGTTTTTTTAAATTCAACAGAGTTTTTTATACTAATTAATCCCTTTTGTTTTATCATTTCATTAGCTTCTGGAAATTTTTTATAGTTTTTACCAATTATTATAGGAGATTTAAAAATGGCTGGCTCTAATATATTATGTAATCCTGAATTTCCCATACCACCTCCAACGTAAGAAATATCAGCATAACTATATAGTTTTGTTAATATACCAACACAATCAATGATTAATATTTTAAATTCTTTAAAATTAGTTTTATTCATTTCTGAAAGCAGAATACTTTCAGAACTAAGTTTTTTCTGAAATATTTTTATTTTAATTAAATCAATTTGATGGGGAGCAATGATCCAACATATATTCTCTTTTTTTGAGGATTTAATAAAATCAATAAATAACTTTTCATCCTCATTCCATGTGCTTCCAGCAACAATGCAAGTTTTAGTATTTATAAATTTTTTAATATTTTCTATTGAATTATTTTGATCTAGTAAAGACTTTACTCTGTCAAATCTTGAATCTCCCATAACACTTGAATTAAATATTCTTTTCTTATTTAAAAGGATTAACGAAGGATTGTTTTGAACAAAGAAATGGGTAAATGATGTTTTTAATAATGATAAAAACCCTTTACCATACCATTTAAAGAACCATTGATCTTCTCTAAAGTTTCCAGCAATTAAATAAGTAGGGACTTTATTTTTTATTAAATTTCTAAGGTAGTTTGGCCAAAATTCGTATTTAACAAAAAAAGCAAGTTTAGGATTAATTATATCAATAAATTTTTTTGAATTTAAATAAGAATCAATTGGAAGATAAACTGTTAAATCTCCGATGGAATCCTTTTTTTTAACTTCATATCCAGATGATGAAAAAAATGAAACTACAATTTTATGATCGTGATATAGTGATTTTATTTCTTTAAATATTGGAAGCCCCTGTTCATATTCACCAAGCGATGCAACGTGAATCCAAATATATTTTTCTGAATTTGAGATGTTTTTTTCTAATATTTCAAAAACATTTTTTCTTTCATCTAAAAATAATTTAATCTTTGAGTTAAAAAATTTTAGAATAAAAAATAAAACTTTGATTTTAAAAACTGCTATGTTATAAATGATATTCACTTAATACAAAAATACTATAAAGTATTTTGTAAATATATTTATTCTGGAACTGTGTATTTTCTTATTTTTATGCAAATTTAGTTTATGAAAAAACTACAAATGGTTGATCTTCAAACTCAGTATGAGTTTATTAGAGAACAAGTTGATTCTTCAGTACTTGAAATTTTCAAAAAAGGAACATTCATTAATGGTCCCTCAGTCAAAGAATTTCAATCTCAACTAGAAGATTATTTAAATGTTAAACATGTTATTCCGTGCGCAAACGGAACAGATGCCCTTCAAATTGCTTTGATGAGTTTAGATTTAAAGCCAGGCGATGAAATTATAACTTCTAACTTTACTTTTGCTGCAACAGTGGAAGTAATAGCATTATTAAAATTAAAACCTGTTCTAGTTGATATTGAAGAAGATACTTTTAATATAAATTGTGATGAAATTATTAAGGCCATAACAACTAAAACTAAAGCTATTATCCCGGTTCACTTGTTTGGGCAAGTCGCGAATATGGATAAGGTTATGGAAATAGCTAAGTCTAATAATTTATTTGTTATTGAAGATAATGCACAAGCAATTGGTGCTGTATACAATTCAAATAAAAAATCAGGGACTATTGGCCATTTAGGTACTACATCTTTTTTTCCTTCAAAAAACTTAGGATGTTTTGGAGACGGTGGAGCTATTTTTACTGAAAATGATGACTTAGCTCACACTATACGTGGAATAGTTAATCATGGTATGTATAAAAGATATCATCATGATGTGGTAGGTGTCAACTCAAGACTTGATAGTGTTCAGGCGGCAGTATTAAAAGCTAAACTTCCTCTTCTAGATCAATATAATGAAAGAAGAAAAAAAGCTTCTATATTATACACAAGTAATTTTAGAGATAATAAAAATTTAATTACACCAATAGTAAAAGGTAATAGTCAATCTCATGTTTTTCATCAATATACTTTGAGAGTTCTAAATGGTAAAAGAGACGAGTTATCTAAATTTTTGAATGATCATAAAATCCCTCACGGAATTTATTATCCAATACCTCTACATAAGCAAAAGGCCTACATAGACAGAGAACATAAAAATTGGTTCAAAAAACTCTTAAATAATACAAAGGACTATAATGATGAAGATTTCAAGGTGTCTATAATGATGTCCAAACAGGTAATTTCACTTCCCATGCATTCAGAACTTGATGAAGAGCAAATTAATTTTATTTCACAAAAAGTCAATCAATTTTTTAAAGATTTGGACAGCTAATATTAGCATCTCTGTTAATCTTTTTAATCAGACCTTGTAAAACTTTTCCAGGACCAATTTCAATAAAATCTTGACAACCATCTTCAATCATTTTATTCACACTTTGAGTCCATTTTACAGGAGATGTGAGTTGTGATATTAAATTTGTTTTTATATTATCAACTAAATGTTCTGGCTTGCCATTTACATTTTGATAAATTGGACATATTGGTGAATTAAATGATGTTTCCTTTATCGCTTTAGAAAGCTCATCTTCAGCCTCTTTCATTAATTCAGAGTGAAAAGCACCTCCAACAGGAAGAATTAAAGCTCGTCTGGCCCCAGCCTCACTCAATTTTTCACATGCATTTTTTACAGTGCTAACTTCTCCTGAAATCACTACTTGTCCTGGACAATTATAGTTTGCAGCAACAACAGTTCCTTCAATATTCGAACAAATTTCTTCAATAATACTATTATCAAGACCTAAAATTGCTGCCATCGTCCCATTAGTATTTTCACACGATTTCTGCATTGCTTTTGCTCTAATTGAAACTAAACGTAATCCATCCTCAAAGTTTAAAACACCAGCTGCAACAAGAGATGAAAATTCTCCTAATGAGTGACCAGCAACTAAATTTGGTTTGAAAGAATCTTCCAAAACTTTTAAAATTGCCATTGAATGAATAAAAATTGCAGGTTGAGTTACTTTTGTTTGAGTCAATTCTTCTTTTGTTCCTTCAAACATTATTTTTGAAATATCAAAACCTAAAATAGTCTCAGCTCGTTCAAAAAGTGGTTTCACATTATCATATTTTATAAATAAATCATGACACATTCCTGTATATTGTGAACCCTGCCCAGGGAAAATATATCCTTTCATTTAGTTTGTTTTGTTATATCTGTAAAAAGTGTAATCGAATTCGTTTTTATCATCTTTAAATTTTTTCTCTGAACTGACCTCTTCCCACAAATTGGTGTTAATTTCTGGGAAATATGCATCCCCTTCAATTGAAGTATGAACTCTAGTTAATTCAATTCTATCTGCATTTTCAATAGCTAATTTATATATTTCACCTCCTCCAATTATAAAAGGTTGATTATCACTTTCTGAATGTTTTAATGCTTGTTCTAATGAGTTTACTACAATAGCATTATTAGCTTGATAATCTGTTTTTCTTGTTATAACAATGTTAGTTCTATTGGGCAACGCTTTTGGCATTGATTCAAAAGTCTTCCTTCCCATAATAACATGATGTCCTTTGGTAAGTTCTTTAAAATGTTTTAAATCATCACTTAAACGCCATATTAATTTATTATCTTTTCCTATTACATTATTCTCGCTTGCTGCTGCAATTAATGTGATTATTCTGTTAGGGTTTTTTTCAGTATAGAGTTGGGATTCAGCAATTATTCTGGCTTCTTTTTCTAATTCTGCTTTTATTTCCGCAATTTTAATTTGTTGCTTATTTAACAGTTTTTTCATTTGATTTTTTTCCCATTTCTTACCCATGAATTTATTTTTAATGTAAACATTAAAAACATGATAAAATAACAGAACTAACCATAAAATACATAGCCAGTAGGACCAGGGATAATTAAAAAATATGTAATCTGCTTTAAAATCAAAAAGTAAATTAGCAATAAGCATTGATGAGGAACCTATTAACATTATTGAAAAATGATAGAATAATCTTCTTTTAGATTTTATTCTTTCCTGTGCATATTCTATTAAAGCAATTTGCTCTTCATCAATATTGGAACTATTTTTATTTTTAAATAGCATAATTTTAAAATCAGTTCACAAAAATAATCTTTTAAAAATTAATTATTATTAAACTATGAATTTTCCAGCCCTAAAAAATAAAATTTATTTTGATACAGCACGTTCTGGTTTAATGTATGATGAACTCTTAAATTGGAGAAATAGTCATGAAAATCATTATCTAAAGGAAGGAAGTCAGTTCAGATTAAATGATGAAGAATTATTAAATGAAACTAGACTAGAAATTAACAAATTTTTTAATTCACCAAAGTCTAGAACTTTTTTAATTCAGAATTTTTCGATAGGCCTTAGTAAGTTGCTAAATAGTCTTAAATCAAATCAATCAGTTATGATTATCAAAGATGATTATTCAAGTATTATAGATCAAGTAAGGTGTTCGGGTTTACCATATTTTTTTATTGAAAATACATTTGATTTAGAGTTGCAAATATTGAACGAAATAAAAAAAAAACTTCCTGATGTTTTAATTTTTTCAATTGTTCAACATATAGATGGAACTCTTGTAGATTTAGATTTTATCAAGAAGATCAAAAATGAATTCCCTGAAATTTTAATTATTGCAGATGGCACACAGTTTTGTGGAACTAAGTTTTTTGACTTTAAAAATTCTGATATTGATATTTTAATTTCAAGTGGTTATAAATGGATGCTTGGAGGATATGGAAATGGTTTTATTAGTATTAATCCATCGTGTTCTTCAAATTATTTTAAAATGGATATTAATTCTTATAATCTTTCCTTAATTTTTGAACCAGGACACTTAGACACACTAAGTTTTGGGAGTTTGCTATTTTCTTTAAAAACAATTTCTAACTATGGTATTAAAAACATAGAAAATGATATTAACAAACTTTCAAATTATGCTAAAAGCTCTTTTGAAAATAAGGAACTCTTAAATTTAAAAGTTGTAAAAAGAGAAAAGCATTCTAATATTTTTAATATTGAGGGAAACGATAGTTTTCATAAACATCTAGTTAAAAACAAAATCATATGTTCCAAAAGGGGGAATGGAATTAGGTTTAGTTTCAATTTTTATAACACTATTAGTGAAATAGACGATCTTCTTTCAATACTTTAAATTACTCTAAAACAACAAACGTAGAAACTCCTGAATCAGATGAAGCATTATGATTGTCTTTTGTCACAACTCTCCAATAGTATGTTCCAGGGTCGCTAAGCGAAATCGTTCTTTTTGTAGCACCCCACTTAGAAACTAATAAAGTTGAACCATCAACTTTATCAAGATATAAATCAAAACTATGGGTATCGTCTGAATCTACGTCAGAGAAAGTCCAAGACAATTGTACTGATCCAGAATTAACACTAGCACCAGGTGAAGGAGCAACTATTTCTGCTGGAAAAGGTGCGTGATTTTTCAAAGGTTCACCAGAAAGATAAAATTTCCATTTGTCACTCTCCCCAACAAAAGTAGTACTGTTTGTTGAAATCACTTGCCATGAATAAGGAAAGCCTTTTGTTAAAGTCACATCTGCACTAGTAGAAGTTGTGGTAGTTGAACTTATTTCATTAGTTAATAGATTTTTGACATTTAAAGTGTAAGAACTAGTATTAGCTGCAGTGTTCCATTCAAATTTTACAGCATCAACTTCCAAACATTCAGAGTTATTTTCTGGTTTACTCAAAACAGCTTTTTGAGGTTTCTGAGGTGTTGGTGGTGGATCAACTGGTCCTGAGCCACCGCCTCCATCATCTCCTCCAGACCCTCCACATGAGAATAGAATTAAACTTAAAATGTATATAGATTTAAAATATATTTTTTTCATTATTCTTTTATTACTTTAATTGATTTATTAACTGTCTCAGAGTCAACTTGTAAAATGTAAATCCCAGATTTTATATTATTAAAGGGTATGCTAACCGATCTATTGTATGGAACTTTATCATCCTTTGACCAAATAATTCTTCCAGTGACATCAAACAATGTCATATTAATACTATTGTCACTACCACCAACCCAAAGTTTAGACTCACTACTTGCGGGGTTAGGACTTAACAATATATCTTCTGAAATAAAGATTGTTTCTTCAAACACACCTTGGCATCTTAAATTTGTAGATACTTTAATTGTATTAAATCCAGCTTTAAGATCTAGATTAATATTGTTTTCAGATGTTTTAATAAGATTACCATTTAATAAGATATCATAACTATCACTTCCAGTAAGATTTAAATTAACTTGTCTATCTTCTCTATTAATTGCAGTTAATACACTTAAATCAACTGGTTCTTCAATATTTACATTGAAACATTGTTCAAAATTTGGGAAGAGAGTATTAGTAAGGCAAACTTCGTATAAGCCAGCTTCTAAACCTGATAAACTCCAAGTAGAACCTATTGTTACAGGATCAAAACTAAAACTTGGTATGCTGCTTGTGACAGAAACTGTGAAAGGATATTCACCCCACTCACCTTTAATGGTAAGATCTAAATAACCATCATTTGATGATCTGCAAACTTCGTTAGTGTAAAATAACGTAAATGTGTCGTTTGGAACTGGATTTGGATCACAAACATCACCGATGTCATCACCATCAAAATCATTTTGATCCGGATTATATGTGTTTTCACAATTATCTTCAGAATTTATTATTCCATCATTATCAAAATCATTTGAAAGAATTTCTAAATTAATTCCAACAGATTCAATGGTTTGACCTGAAGCTGTGGCATTAATAATAATTGGATACTCTTTTGCTTCCGCTTCATTAGAAACTTTTAATTCAAACGTGATTTCTCCATCACTGTTAATGTTTATTGGATTTGATGGTGTATATGTGACTTCAGTATTATCAGGCAATCCGTCTAGTGAAAATGTAGTTTCAAAATCATAATTTGAAAAAACTCTGTAGTTGACCTTAAATGAAGTTGTCTCACCTTGTCCAACTTTTAAACTTGGTTGAGGTGTGCTAAGTTGTAATAGAGGTCCATCTGAGGAGAAATAAGATGAGAAAATACCTCGTCCATATGTTGAGGCAAATACTTTATAATCATCTCTCATATCTAAATCAGTAACTCTAACATCACTCATGCCATTGAAAGCTGGAGACCATGATGGAGAACTATCGAAGAAGTTTTTAGTGTACCATACTCCCAAATCAGTACCAACTATAACTTCACTAAGAACTATTGGGTTTTGAAGAATTGATCTAACAGGTAAGTTTGGAAGACCGCCATTATCCTCATCTCCTTCCTTATTCTCCCAAGTTTCACCTCCATCTTTCGAATAAAACACGTTAACCACTGAATAATTGTGGAATGTAACAAAAATTTCGTTTTCACTTAAACCGAATTCAATATCAGAAACACTTCCTAAAAATTTATTTCCAGTAAGATTGGTATATTTTGGATTGGAAGTATTAGCGTCTTCTACTTTTAATACAACACCATTTTCAAGTCCCACCATTAAAGTGGATGAATTTGTTGTATGTGGAGAAACGGTCAGAGCAGAAACGTTTGCTGTTAATTGTGAGTTTGATAAAATTCGACTTGGCGCATCAGTGTTTCTGTCATCTTCGCTAAAACCATCCCAACCATAATAAGAAATGATTTGGAAACTGCTTCCAGAATAATTTGAATAAATTATACCATAGTTAGAGTCTAAGGCTTGAACGTTAATAAAATCACCATTGGATTCACCTTCACTTCTGATTTGATGTAAGTCACCAGAAACAAAATCATAAACATCAACATATCTATTGTAAACATAGTTAGTAACAAAGTAAGGTTTGTTCACATTTTGTGAGAACATAGATGCAGCTCCATCACCTCCAGAAACATCAATGCTGGTTGAAATTTTGTTTTGCGCGTCTGAAAGAAATTGAGTACCATTGTCTTGTGCACCCGCTAAGAACGCATCAGTCATACCTGCTACACTTTTATTTTTTGTTCTGTAATCTGAAAGATCTCTTCCCGATAGTTGTTTATTTAAATCTTTAAACATTTCAGAGGGAGCAACACCAATTGTATAAAATTGAGTGGTTACAAAATTAGAGTTTCTAGAGGAAATTTCTTCAGATGCACCAGCTGATTTGCTGTAATAAACACCTCCATCGTTTCCAAAAACTTTTTTTGAAGAATCGTAGTTTCCAAATGCCATATTGTGCTGATCTGCATGAGTGTATGTAAGGCCATTACCATACCACTGTGTGAATTGACTCCATGGATTTGTAGTAGCATTTTCCGCTCCACTTGTAGATTTATAAAGATCAATTCCACCTGCATACACAGTTTTTGGATTACTTGGATCTGTTTCAATCACTAAATCGTAAAATGATTGTCCTCTAGTAAAATCGTTTGCATCTAATCCGGTTGCGCTTCCATCAGGTAATGTAACTGGTGTGAATGATGATCCGTTATTGGTAGATTTAATGATAGTCACTGGAGCTGCACCATCATTTACACTAGCTAAAGCATAAATATCCCCATTACTTGCTATCTCAAGCTCTGTTCTTCTACCATTTTCTATATTGTGTTTCACAGAAAATGCTGAAATGTCATCATTTGCTTGTAATATGGTTCCACCGCCAGATCCTGAATGATTATAAGTAGTTGAAACCCATAATTTATTATCAGGTGCTAGCTCTAGGTCCATAGGCTGGTATTGAAAAGCACCATCATTTATTCCAAATGGAATTTTGTCCCATGAAGCAGCAGCATCTGTTGACTTCCAAATTCCATAATCATTAACTCCAAATATATGGTTTGAATCATCACGATGTGTCGATACACCTGCCGCTATTATAACTTCAGAAATACCATCATTGTTTCTAACAACCACATCATTTATGTAAAAAACACCTGGACTTACAGTTCTTCCTTCACTAGCTAAATTTTCAAGTGATAACGAAACAGTTACCTTTCCAGCTTTTAGTGCATTAGCAATTTTGGTTCTGTAAGATCCACTAATCATTACTGAAGGTATGGTTATAGAACTATCACTACCTCCCATAGTAAATGGAGCAGGAGTATAATCAGTTCTGGAACCATCATTTCTATTCACTATAATAACAGCAACAGCTCCAGCATCCTGCGCATTTTTAACTTTGTCAACAAAAGCACAGACACCTCTTTCAATAAAAGCAATATTTCCGCTTATTGCAGATCCATTTACTAGTCCTGAACAAGCATCGTTTGTTGTTCCTGTAGCACCTTCTGTTCCTCCGTTATCTGTACTGTTATCATCCGCTAAAATTAAATCTTTTACAATTGGCGTAGATGTCAGGGATGATCCAAACGCTGCGCTAACATAAGAGTAAGGTCCTAGATTTTCATTATTGGTAAACTTAACATAGTTACCTGTACTTCTGTACACTTTTTCTGTTTCTGATTTTCCACCAAAAACGTTCGACCAAGTTTCTCCACCATCACTTGATTTCCATAAACCATTTCCAAGAGCTTCAGCCCCTGTGTAAGATTCTCCAGTTCCAACATAAAAGGTCTTTAAATCATTTGGATCATATACAATTGAGGAAACCGGTATGTTGTCAGGTATTCCAGCTGTAATATGAATCCATTCAGAATTAACACTAGAAATATTAGTGTTTTTAAATAATCCACCGCTAACGCCCCCAGCAAAAACAGTCTCATCAGATTCATCATTGGGATCAAACATTAAGCCCTTTGTCCTTCCTCCAACATTGTAAGGACCTCTGCTGACCCATTTCATTTCTTCAGATTCTCCAGGAACTGAAAAGGCTCTTACAGAAGTGTTCATTGATTTATTCATATCGAATTGTAGTTCAAATAAATCATCAATATCAGGTTTACCAGTCATGGGGTTCATTGAGAGTTCCCACATCTTTTCTTGATATTGGTTGGGAGGTAAATTAATTTTTTTTCTTTCTGCTTTAGAAAGTTTGTATGTTTTTTTTATGGGACTATTTTTTAAATTTTCTTGGTGAATAGATCTTTTGTAGTCCAAATAAAATGAATCATAATTGTATAAACCAATAAGTAAAATAGCTAATACAAACAGAAAAGTTTTGTTAAGTTTCAAAGTCAAAGTTTTAGTTTAATGTTTTACAATCAAAATGCATGCCAATCGGCACCTTATTTTTAACCTTTCGAAGATATTAAATTATCAAACACAAATTGGATCTTTATTTAAAAAAAATCAATTTAATTAACTGAAAGTCAATTAATTACATACTTAGCGGTATGTTTTTAATATTATGTTAAAAATAATTATTTAAACAGCAACTTTTCCTTTTATATGTGGATGTGGATTATAATTTAAAATTTCAAAATCTTCAAATTTAAAATCATCAATATTTTTAATGTCTTTTAAAATTTTTAATTTAGGTAATTCTTTAGGCTCTCTCGAAAGTTGAAGTTCCAGTTGTTCTAAGTGGTTATTGTAAATGTGAGCATCACCAAACGTGTGTATAAAATCACCTGCCTCATAACCGCATACCTGAGCAATCATTTCTGTTAACAATGCATATGAAGCAATATTAAAAGGGACTCCTAAAAAAATATCTGCACTTCTTTGGTATAATTGGCAAGACAATTTATTGTTGTGAACATAAAATTGAAAAAAAGCATGACAAGGAGGTAAAGCTGCTTTTCCTTTTTTTACATTTTCACTAAAACTTATAGACGTATCAGGAAGAACTCCAGGATTCCATGCAGAAACAATCATTCTTCGACTGTCAGGATTGTTTTTAAGAGAATTAATTACTTCTTTGATTTGATCAATTCCATCACTGTTCCAATTTCTCCATTGGTGTCCGTAAACTGGTCCTAAATCTCCATTCTCATCAGCCCATTCATCCCAAATTTTTACACCATTCTGTTTTAGATACTCAATATTTGTTTCACCTTTTATAAACCACAGTAATTCATAAATTATTGATTTAAGATGAAGTTTTTTTGTCGTTATCATTGGAAAACCTTTAGCTAAATCAAATCTCATTTGATATCCAAAAACACTTTTTGTTCCAGTGCCAGTTCTATCAGATTTTTCATTACCATTTTTAAGAACGTGCTTAACTAAATCTAAATACTGTTTCATATAAATTTAAAATTCAAAAATATAAATTAACCAAATTTCAAAGTAATAAAATACAGGAACTTATTAATAAATATTAACCGATTATCATTCCTGCAATTGTTGCTGAAAGTAATGATGCTAAAGTTCCACCAAGAACAGCGATCATTCCAAATTTTGAGAGATTAGTTCTTTGATTTGGAGCAAGGGATCCTATACCTCCAATCTGTATTCCAATAGATGCAAAATTTGCAAAACCGCAAAGCATGTATGTAGCCATTAAAATTGATTTTTCATATTGTAGATGAACTACATTAGAAATATCTTTTAATTCAGCAAGCTGCATATATCCAATAAATTCGCTAGCTGCGAGTTTAATTCCAAGTAATTGGCCCATTAACGCCATATCTTCTTTAGCAACACCAATAATCCACATAATCGGAGATAGCGTGTAACCTAAAATAAATTCAATTGATAAAAAATTATAAGTAGTATTATTATTAATCCAGTCATTAATGTTGGTAATTGCGCCAATTTTTTCAAAACCAAAATTAATCATGGCGATGAAAGCTATGAAAACTAGTAGCATAGCACCAACATTTGCTGCTAATTTAAGACCCTCAGTTGTGCCGTTTGCAATTGCATCTAATAGATTTGATCCAATCTTATCTTGAGAAACTGAAACGTCTTTATTTATTGTCTTTACTTGAGGAAATAATATTTTTGAAATAACTATTGCCCCAGGCGCAGCCATAACAGAAGCAGTTAATAAATGTTTAGCATAATAAAGCTTTAGAACTTCGTCTTCTCCACCTAAAAACCCAATATATGCTGCCAAAACTCCTCCGGCAACTGTAGCCATGCCACCAATCATTACCAATAGAATTTCTGATTTGTTCATTTTTTCTAAATAGGCTTTTATCATAAGAGGAGCTTCAGTTTGACCCAAAAATATATTTCCAGCAACACTTAAGCTTTCAGCACCAGAAATGTTCAATAATTTACTCAAACTAAGTGCTAATATTTTTACAACTTTTTGAATTATTCCAAGATAAAATAAAACGGAAGTAAGAGCAGAAAAGAATATAATTGTAGGTAAAACTTGAAACAAAAATACGTATCCAAAACTTTCAACATTAACCATGTCACCAAGTAGAAACTTACTACCTTCCATTGTAAAATCTAGGGTTTTTACAAATATTTTTCCAAAAAATTCAAAAATACTTTGAACAAACTCTACTCGTAATATCAAAACTGCTAATATTAACTGAGATGTTAATCCCAAAAATGTAGTCTTCCAGTTTATTGCTTTTTTATTACTACTAAACAAGTAAGCAATAAAAACCAAAGAAATCATTCCGATTATTCCTCTTAAGATACTTTCAAAAGAAAAACCCTGGCTTAAAATAATCTCATTTTGAAGTAACCCTGAAATTGAAAAGTAATTAATCATTTTTTTTATTTAGTTCATCTCTTAATTGAGCTGCTAACTCATAATCTTCATTTTTTACAGCTATTTCAATAGCTTTTTTAATTTGACCAGCGGACATCTTCTCTTTTTTAACTTTATTTTTGACACTATGCTTTTTGTTTTTTTTAACTCCTGGTTTTAATATTATTCCAGCTGTTTCCAATACACTTTCATATGTAAATATTGGTGAGTTGAATCTAATGGCAAGCGCAATAGCATCTGAAGTTCGAGAATCAATTATTTCCTCAATTTTGTCTCTAACGCAAATTAGACTAGAAAAGAAAACACCATCAACAATTTTATGTATTATCACTTGCTTTAAATTAATTTCAAAACAATCGGAAAAATTTTTGAATAAATCGTGTGTCAAAGGTCTCGGTGGTTTAATTTCTTTTTCTAGAGCAACTGCGATGGATTGAGCTTCAAATCCACCAATAACAATTGGTAATTTTCTTTCTCCACCTTTTTCGTTTAACAACAGAGCATATGCACCATTGGTGTTTTGGCTATAAGAAATTCTGTCGATTGTTAAGCGAATTAAACTCATTAATAAGAAGTATGTAGTGACTTCTAAAGTATTAAAAATTTATGAGTTTTGGGCTTTAAATTCTTTTAGTTTTTCATTTAATCTTGGCACTACGTCAAAGGCATCTCCAACAATCCCATAATCAGCAGCTTTGAAGAATGGTGCTTCTGGATCACTATTAATAACAACTTTAATTTTTGAGGAATTAATTCCTGCTAGATGCTGAATAGCACCAGAGATACCAATAGCAATATATAAGTTTGTAGCAACTGGCTTTCCAGTTTGACCTACATGCTCACTATGAGGTCTCCAACCCATATCAGAGACTGGCTTCGAGCATGCGGTTGCTGCTCCTAAAGTATCTGCTAGATCTTCAATTAAATTCCAATTTTCTGGTCCTTTCATTCCTCTTCCCGCAGAAACGACAATATCAGCATCTGCAATTGATATTTTTCCAGAAACTTTTTCTGAAGATTCAACTGACAAATTTGAATTAGAAATTGAAACTTCAAAAATTTCTTCATCGATCGGTATAGAATTTTCTATTAAACCAAAGGAGTTGTTAGAAAGTCCAACAATAACTTTTTCAGAGTTGGAACTTGTATCACTAAAGGCTTTGTTTGTAAAAGCAGTCCTTTTGACTGTAAACGGGTCTAAATTTGATGGCAAGCTTATTACATTGTTAATATATGCTGCTTCAATATTAGCTGATAAAATGGGAGCTAGATATTTGGAATCTAAACTGCTACTTACCACAATTGTGTTTGCTCCAGTCTTATTTACAGCTTGAGTAATGATGTCAGCATATGTTGAAGCATTAAATTCATTTAATGAATCATCACTAATTTTCAATGCTTTAGAAATTCCATAATTGCCGAGTTCACTACAGTCTGAAACGTTTACAGTTAATGCAATTGCAGTAGTATTTAAAAGTTTAGCTAACTCACTTGAGTAAGAGGCTAACTCAAAACCATTTTTTTTAATTTTTCCGTTTGAAGATTCAATGTATGTTATTACTGGCATAGCTTATAAAACTTTAGCTTCGTTATGAAGAAGGTTAATTAATTCATCTAAATTTTCTGAGTCAACAAGTTTGACTGCTTGTTTGGGTAGTGGTTTTTGAAATTTCAAAGTTTCAGTATTTGAGTTGAAATCATATGGTTCAATAACCTCAAGAGGTTTTTGTCTTGCTTGCATGATTCCTCTCATGTTAGGAATTCTTAAATCACTTTCTTCAACAAGACCCTTTTGACCACCAATTATCAGAGGAAGTTTTCCTTTTAATGTTTCTTTTCCTCCATCAATTTCACGATCCAATAAAACATTTTCATTATCAATTTCAAGTTTTATGCAATTAGTCACATAATTAATATTTAAAAATCCTGCAATTAATCCTGGTACCATAGCTCCATTGTAATCAATAGACTCTCTTCCAGCAATAATTAAGTCATAGGTATTGTTTTTTATGTATTCTGAAATTTGCTTAGCAACAAAAAAGCCATCATTTGGATCAGAGTTTATTCTAATGGCTCTATCAGCTCCTATTGCTAGCGCTTTTCTTAGAGTTGGTTCAGAGCTTTGATTTCCAACATTGATTACATCAATTGAGGCTCCTTGTTTTTCTTTCAACCACATTGCTCTTGTTAACCCAAATTCATCATTTGGATTTATTACAAATTGAACTCCTTGAACATCAAATTTAGTGTCATCTTCAATGAAATTAATTTTTGAAGTTGTATCGGGAACATGACTTATACATACTAAAACTTTCATAAATACCTGAGTTATTATATTTCTCCAAATATATGTAAAATTTATAAAAATACTATGCGTGCATAGTATTTTTTTTAAGAATAAAAACATCAAAATCTTTAAATATTATTTATTTTTGCCACAAATTATAATCCATATGAGAATTATTCAATTTAGAGAAGCAATCTGTGAAGCCATGTCTGAAGAAATGAGATTGGATGAATCAATTTATTTAATGGGTGAAGAGGTAGCAGAATACAATGGAGCTTATAAAGCTTCAAAAGGAATGCTTGATGAATTTGGAGATAAAAGAGTTATAGATACACCAATTTCGGAGCTAGGTTTCGCCGGTATAGGAGTTGGTTCAACAATGACAGGAAATCGTCCCATAATAGAGTTTATGACTTTTAACTTTGCGTTGGTGGGTATTGATCAAATTATAAATAATGCTGCAAAAATTAGACAAATGTCAGGCGGTCAATTTCCATGTCCCATAGTATTTAGAGGCCCAACAGGATCTGCAGGTCAACTAGCTGCAACCCATTCCCAAGCTTTCGAGAGTTGGTATGCAAATTGTCCTGGATTAAAAGTAATTGTTCCATCAAACCCCTATGATGCAAAAGGGTTATTAAAATCTGCAATAAGAGATAATGACCCAGTCATTTTTATGGAATCAGAACAGATGTATGGTGACAAAGGAGAGGTGCCTGAGGATGAGTATTTAATTCCAATTGGAAAAGCTGAAATTAAGGTTCCAGGGAAGGATGTAACGCTCGTCTCATTTGGAAAAATATTAAAACAGGCACAAATAGCAGTCGATAAATTAAAAGAAGAAGGAATTGAGGTAGAATTAATTGATCTTAGAACGATCAGACCTCTGGATGTAGATACAATTTTAGAGTCTGTTAAAAAAACAAATAGATTAGTAATTTTAGAAGAATCCTGGCCATTTGGTAATATTTCAACTGAAATTACATACCAAGTACAAAATCAAATTTTCGATTATTTAGATGCACCAATTGAAAAAATCAATACTGCTGATACACCTGCTCCATACTCGCCTGTACTTCTGGCTGAATGGCTACCAAATAGTGAAGATGTGATAAAGTCTATTAAAAAGGTGATGTATAAATAAAATTCAGTTTTGTTATTCACTGTATTTAACTACTTTTGCGATCAAATTTTAAACAAATTAATATTAAAAATATAATATGGAATCTTTAGCAATTTATATGCCTATAATCCTGGCTTTAATAGGATTAGCTTACATGCTCTACAAAAAATCATGGGTAATGAAACAAGATGCTGGTGATGGTAAAATGAAAGAAATTTCTGATCACATATATGAGGGAGCTTTAGCTTTTTTAAATGCTGAATATAAATTACTAGCTGTATTTGTTTTTGTGGTTAGTTTAGCTTTAGCTGGTGTTTCTGTTGTAGTTCCAACTACTCACTGGTTGATAGTTATTGCTTTTATCTTTGGAGCTGTTTTCTCGGCGTGGGCTGGAAATATGGGAATGAAGATTGCGACAAAAACTAATGTTAGAACAACTCAAGCTGCTAGAACAAGCTTACCAAATGCATTAAAAATATCATTTGGTGGAGGAACAGTCATGGGACTTGGAGTTGCAGGACTTGCAGTTTTAGGTCTAACAGCTTTTTTCATAATATTCTACAATGTTTTTATGGAAGGTTCTTGGACAAGTACTGAAGACATGACAATTGTTTTAGAAACCTTAGCAGGATTTTCGTTAGGTGCTGAGTCAATTGCATTATTTGCAAGAGTAGGTGGAGGAATTTATACTAAAGCAGCGGACGTTGGTGCCGATTTAGTTGGTAAGGTTGAAGCAGGTATTCCTGAAGATGACCCAAGAAATCCAGCGACTATTGCTGATAATGTTGGTGATAATGTAGGAGATGTAGCTGGAATGGGTGCTGATTTATTTGGTTCATATGTAGCTACTGTTCTTGCAGCAATGGTTCTTGGAAATTATGTTATTGAAGATATGGGAGGAAGTATCAATGATGCCTTTGGT
Organism: uncultured Bacteroidota bacterium; assembly: GCA_902559035.1. GTDB lineage: Bacteria > Bacteroidota > Bacteroidia > Flavobacteriales > Flavobacteriaceae > MAG-121220-bin8. The sequence goes on along the minus strand of CACEGG010000003.1, from coordinate 17,212 downwards.
GGAATAGGACCAATTTTATTACCAGTTGCTATTGCTGGAGCTGGAATTATCATCTCCATTATAGGAACATTATTAGTAAGTGTCAAAACAAACGATGCTAAAGAAGATCAAGTAATGAATGCACTTAACAAAGGAAATTGGACCTCAATAGGTTTAGTTGCTGCTGCTTGCTATGTTTTATGTTCTTGGATGCTTCCAGAAACTATGCAAATGGAATTTTTTGGAGAAGGATTGAAAGAAGTTACTTCAATGGATGTATTTTTTGCCACAATTGTTGGTTTAATTGTTGGAGCGGTAATTTCATCTGTTACAGAATATTACACTGGTTTAGGTAAAGCACCAACACTTAAAATTGTTCAACAATCTAGTACTGGTGCAGGTACAAACATTATAGCAGGTTTAGCTACCGGAATGATTTCTACATTTCCCTCAGTTATATTGTTTGCTTTAGCTATTTGGGCATCTTACATATTTGCTGGATTTTATGGTGTTGCTCTAGCTGCTTCAGCAATGATGGCTACTACAGCAATGCAACTTGCAATTGATGCTTTTGGACCTATTTCTGATAATGCTGGTGGTATTGCGGAGATGAGTGAACAAGATCCAATTGTGAGAGAAAGAACAGATATTTTAGATTCTGTAGGAAATACTACTGCAGCCACTGGAAAAGGATTCGCAATTGCATCTGCTGCTTTAACATCTCTGGCTTTATTTGCTGCCTATGTAACATTTACCGGAATTGATGGTATCAATATTTTCAAGGCACCAGTTCTTGCTATGTTATTTGTAGGTGGAATGGTTCCAGTTGTTTTTTCAGCTCTTGCTATGAATGCAGTTGGAAAGGCAGCAATGGAAATGGTTCATGAAGTAAGAAGACAATTTAAAGACATTCCTGGAATCATGGAGGGTACTGGAAAACCAGAATATGACAAATGTGTTGCTATTTCAACTCAAGCTTCTTTAAAAGAAATGATGCTTCCTGGAGTTTTAACTATTGGCTTCCCATTATTAATTGCTTTTGTACCAATGATTTTTGGAATGGATAATCTAGCGATTGCTGAAATGCTTGGTGGATATATGGCAGGTGTTACAGTTAGTGGTGTTTTATGGGCAATTTTTCAAAATAATGCTGGTGGTGCTTGGGATAATGCAAAAAAATCTTTTGAAGCTGGTGTTGAAATTAATGGTGAGATGACATACAAAGGTTCTGATGCACACAAAGCTGCTGTAACTGGAGATACTGTTGGAGATCCTTTTAAAGATACTTCTGGACCATCAATGAATATTCTTATTAAACTTACTTGTTTAATTGGCCTTGTTATTGCTCCGATTTTAGGAGGTCATTCATTAGAAAATGATCATAGCACTATTGATCTTGAAGTAAAAAAAGAAGTAATTGTTAAGGCTGACAATGATGTTTGGACTATGACTGTAACATCTAAAGAAACAGATTCTGACGGTGTATCTAAAAAATCTGAATTTATAAGTGGATCTCAAGAAGAAATTATGGAAGCAATGTTAGAGCATAGTAAAAGTGAAGCTATGGAAATTGCAAAGGCTGCAATGATGCAGATAGATAAAAAGTAATTTAAAAATAAAGTAGAATTTAAAGACCTTTTAGACTCTTATCGATTTTGTCGGTAATAGTTTGGAGGTCTTTTTTGTTTTTAACAAAATCTAAATCGTCAACGTCAATTATAAGAAGTTTCCCTTTATTGTAAGTTTGAATCCAAGCTTCGTATCTTTCATTTAGTCTGCTTAGATAATCTATGCTGATTGAACTTTCGTAATCTCTTCCTCTTTTATGAATTTGATCAACTAAATTTGGAATTTGACTTCTTAAATAAATAAGTAAATCTGGTGGATTTACAAAAGATTCCATTAAATTAAATATTGATTTATAGTTTTCAAAATCTCTGTTAGTCATCAGTCCCATTGCTTTCAAATTTGGAGCAAAAATAAAGGCATCTTCATAGATTGTTCTATCCTGAATAATGTTTTTGCCTTCTTTATTAAAATCTAATATTTGACGGAATCTACTGTTTAGGAAATAAATTTGAAGATTAAATGACCATCTTTCCATTTGTTCGTAGAAGTCATCTAAATAAGGATTTTTTAGTACATCCTCGTAATGTCCTTCAAATTTATATTTTTTGGAAAGTAATTTTGTCAATGTTGTTTTACCAGCACCAATATTTCCTGCAATTGCTATATGCATAATTAATGGATTAAAATCAATAGTCTAATTTATAATTTATATTTGATATAAATTAATATCAATTAAACTTTGTGGCTTAATTGTTGTCTATTTATTAGTTGTAAATTTTAAATAATTTAAATCTTATGAAAAAATTAATAATTATTTTATTGTTTTTAAGTTTTGAGGGTTATTCTCAGGATTTTTTAGGTAAGGCTTACTACATGTCTAAAAGTACTGTCAATATGGATTGGATGAAGAATATGTCACCAGAACGACAAAAATATATGAAGGCAAGAATGAAAACAGCTCTTGAAAAGAATTATATATTGGATTTTGATAGTAGTTCATCTTACTTTAAAGAAGAAGTAACACTCGAAGCTGGCGGATCTGGTGGAGGTGGATTTAATTGGATGCAATTCGTTGCAGGTCCTGCTCAAGGTGATATCTATAAAGATATCCAAGAAAATATGTATATAAACAAAAGAGAGTTGTTTGGAAAAATATTTCTAATTACAGATAGCATAGCTCCTACTAAATGGGTTATGACAGGAGAAACTAAAAAAATAGGAATTTATAACGCATACAAGGCTTCTTACACTAAAGAAGTTGAAGAAGATGTTTTTAGTTTTAGTAGAAGACAAAGAGATAACCAGAATGCAAATGAAGAGAATAATCCCATACTACCCAAGACTAAAACTGTTGTTATGACAGCTTGGTTTACCCCTGAAATTCCTGTTTCAACAGGACCGGCGATGTACGGTGGTCTTCCTGGACTTATTTTGGAAATAAGTGACGGAAATAGAACAATGTTATGTACCAAAGTTGTTTTAAATCCAGAAGAAAAAATTAAAATTAAAGAACCTTCTAAAGGCAAAGTTGTTACAAATTCTGAGTTTAATAAAATTCAAGGCGATAAAATGAATGAAATGAGAGAGAGATACAACAGAGGAGGAGGCAATCGTGGCGGATGGGGAAATTCAAGAGCTCGTTTAAATTAATTTAAATTTCACAAGACCATAATGAAAAATATATTTCTAATTGTTTTATTAGTATTCTCTACACTTTCATATTCTCAAGTTAGATTTGAGGGAATAATTACAGATGTAGATGGAAATAGTTTAACGGGAGCAAATGTCATTGCCATAGAAAAGCAATCAAAAATTTTAGATGGTTTTGGAATTTCTAATGAATCAGGATATTACAGACTTTCATTAAAGAAAAACACAGACTATGAAATAAAAGTTTCTTTTATTGGTTTTACTGAGTTTGTATTTAATTTAAACATTTCAGAGAGTTTTGAAAAAAATATAAAACTCGAAGAACAAGCTGAAGCTTTAGACGAAGTTGAACTTGTTTATGAAATGCCAGTAACTATTAAAGGAGATACGATAGTTTATAATGCTGACTCCTTTAACACTGGAACCGAAAAAAAATTGGCTGACGTCTTAAAAAACTTACCTGGTGTTGAAATTAATGAAGACGGAAGGGTTGAAGTTGAGGGTAAGGAGATAACAAAAATCACAGTTGAAGGAAAGGATTTTTTTGATGGAGATTCTAAATTAGCAACACAAAATTTACCAGCAAAAGCAGTCGGTAAGGTTGAAGTATTAAGAAATTTTACTGAAGTTGGTCAGCTTAGAAATGTAACCAATAATGAGGATAACATTGCAATTAACATTAGCCTTAAAAGTGGAAAAGATAAATTTTGGTTTGGTGAAATTTTAGGGGGAGTGGGTAATGAAGACAGAGTCTTGGCTGCTCCAAAAGTATTTTACTATGCTAAAGATTTTAGTATGAGTCTTTTAGGTAATACTAATAACATTGGTGAACCTGTTCTTTCCAGACGGGATTTTTATAAATTTGGTGGAGGATTTGGTAATTTAAATGCTAGAAACGGAACATCTATAAGTATATCAACAGATGGAGCTGGTTTAGGTAGTTTACAAAATAACCAAGCAAAATCTATTGATGCTCAACTTGGAGCATATAATTTTAGTCATTCTCCTAATGAAAGCTGGGAAATTAGTGGATTTGCAATTTTATCTAAAACTAAAAATATTGTTGAAGAAAAAATATCAAGAAATTATACTAATGGTAATATTCAAAATTCAGAAGACAATGTTATTCAAGATAATCAGCAACAACTTTATAAATTCACTACTGCTTTTAATCCTAACGACAGGTTACAAACCGAGTATAACTTACTTGTAAAATCTGCAGAAAATATAGAAAATACCGATTTGATGTCTGAATCTTTTCGTGATTCTTCAAATCAACCTTCTATTCAACCAATAGAATTAGATCAAATTAATTTATATAAATCTGATGAACCTAGCTCTATTAATCAAGAATTAAAAGCGTATTATACTTTGAATGAAGATCATATATTCTCTTTTGAAGCACAACATTTGTCCCAGAACGAAGACCCATTTTACAGAGCAATTAGAGATATTCAACCATTTAGAAATATAATTCCATTAAATACTGATCAATCTAAATTTAATGTAAATCAAAATAGAATAGTTGAAACTGATAAAGTTGAAGCCAAATTAGATTATTACTACATTTTGACTCCTAAATCAAATTTAAATTTCACTTTTGGTATTACCGATGTTAAACAAAATTTTAATTCTAGTATTTTTCAAATATTAGACAATAACTCCCAGGTTTCTTTTAATGATGAAATTTTAAACAACGATGTAGACTTTAAATTTAATGATGCATACTTCTCATTAAATTATAGGTTTATAACTGGTATTTTTACAATGGAACCGGGATTTACCATCAATTCATATAAATCAGAAAATACTCAACTTGCAAGAACAGAAACTAATTCATTTACTGATATTAGACCTGACATGAGAGTATTTGTGAAATTTAAAGACTCTGAATCATTAAGGTTTACTTACAATGCAACAAATCAATTTACTGACGTAAATAATTTAGCAGAGGGTTATGTTTTTAACAATTACAATTCCTTTTTTCAAGGGAATCCAAATCTTGAATCCGCTAAATTTTATAATTATAATCTTAATTATCAAAGTATCAATATTTTCAATTTCACAAATGTATTTGCAAGACTTAATTATTCCAAGAGAAGTAATTCAATTCAAAGTAGAACTTTGCTAAGTGGAGTAAGTAGTGTTAGATCTCCAATAAATTCTAATATACCAAGAGAAACTTACAGCGCATCTGGAAGAATAGATAAAAGATTTAAAAATTTCAAAGCAGGGTTTAATATGAATTTTAATTTCAGTGATTTCAATAATATAGTAAACGGAACCCTCACTGAACAAGTTAACTTTACTCAAAGCTATAAAGCTAGTATAGCAACAAATTTTAGGGATAAACCTAACATTGAGGTTGGTTATAGCTACAACAAGCGTATGTACGACACTGGTAATTTTAAAAACTATTTTTACACGGATTCTCCTTTTGTTCAAATTGATGCATATTTCGGTAAAGGGTTTGTTTTTAGAGCCGATTACTCTTACAATTATTACAGAGATGAAAATGTTACTTTAAATGAGTATAGATCCGGAGAAGCAGATTTATCCTACAATAAAGATGGTTCTAAATGGGAATTCGGCATAAGCGTAACTAACATATTTAATGATACATCAATAAATAGAGATAGTTTTAATCAACTTTACAGCCAAACTAGATCTTATATTATTCAACCTAGATATACAGTTTTTAGATTAAAATACGATTTAACGTCTTTTGCTGGGGGTTCTGGAAAATCCAAAGGGGGTAAGACCAAAGGCGGTAAGAAATAAGATTTTTTTCAGCGTATATTTGTTTAAAATTTAAACAATTGAATTTTAGATTTAGTATATTAATTTCACTTTTTTTACCATTACTTTGTTGGTCCCAGTCAGGTTTTGAGTCTATCCTTCTTGCAGTTGAAAGCGATTCAAAAAAAATATTCGAAAGGTATTTAGATCCTATGATGAAAGGAGCAATATACAGCTCGAACGGCGGATGGTATAATACTGCGAAGGTCCATAAGAAATTAGGAGTTGATTTATCCCTTAGAATTAACACCTCTTTTGTACCATCAGCTGATAGATCTTTTACTATTTCTGATTTAGAATATATTTCAACAGATGCGGAAAGCTTACCTACTATTGCAGGTGAAAGTAGACAAGAAGATTTGATGATTACTATTCCGGCTGATGGTATATATCCTGAAATTTCAACTATTATTAAATCTCCTAAAGGAATTAAAAGCAAGCTTCCTCTTGGTGCAATACCCGCTCCTGTTCTTCAGTTGGGTGTAGGAATTCCTTTTGATACGGAAGTTGTCATAAGATACAGTCCAGAATATCACAGAAATGGAGTAGATATGTCATTAAAAGGATTAGGTATCAAACATAATTTATTGCAATATTTTGGACCAATTGATAAAATCCCATTAAATGTTTCTGCTTTCGCTTCATTTTCAAATATGGATATAGACTATGATGTTCAATCGTTTAGTTCTTTGAACGGATCCGGACAGGTTGCACAGTTTAGCCTAAATAATTATAATTTGTTACTACTAGCCTCAGTTGATTTATTAGTTGTAGATTTTTATACTTCCTTTGGATATTCAGGTGGAAATTCTTCATTTAAATTATTAGGAAATTACGATTTAGAGTATAATTCCAGTTCAGGAATACCAATTTCAAAATTGTTAAAAGATCCAATTGACATGGATTTTAACGTTTCAGGATACAAAACAACTATTGGTGCTAGGTTTAAATTTTTAGTTTTTAGCGCTTTTGCTGACTTCACTTTCCAGAGATATAATACCTTGTCAGCTGGAATTTCTGTAAATTTTAGATAATTTTTTTTGTTTTAAGGCATTTTAATTTTAGATTTGAAGTCTAATTTATTATTAGAGGATCGATTTGACTGATTGCAACCTCTTTAAAAAAGTGCTAAAGCAGAAGCTTCAGAACTATTTAACGTCAAATCACATCTAATTATAAATTTAATTAATATCTAATTAAATATATAAAAATGAGTGAACAAAAATTATCTACAAAAGCTTTACATGCAGGACATGATACAAGCTTAAGCCAAGGAACTAGAGCAGTTCCAATTTATCAATCTACATCTTATGTTTTTAATAATTCAGATCACGCTGCAAATTTATTTGCACTTGCTGAACCTGGATATATTTACACAAGACTAAATAACCCAACAAATGATGTTTTAGAACAAAGATTAGCCGCACTGGAAGGAGGAATTGCTTCCGTTGTTACTGCATCAGGAACCTCGGCCATATCTACTGCACTTCTTGTGCTATTAAAATCAGGTGATCATATTGTAGCTTCTAATAGTTTGTATGGCGGAACTTTTAATTTATTGAATGTAACTCTGCCAAGACTAGGAATTACTACAACTTTCGTAGATCCATCGGATCCTCAAAATTTTCAAGATGCTGTAAAAGAAAATACAAGAGTATTTTTTGCAGAATCGTTAGGAAACCCTAAACTAGATGTTTTAGATTTAAAAGAAATATCCAAATATGCAAAGCAATCTAAAGTTCCTTTCATTGTGGATAATACTGTTGCAAGTCCCGCATTATTAAATCCAATAGAGCATGGAGCAAATATTGTTATCCATTCTTTAACTAAATACATTAATGGAAACGGAACAGCTCTAGGAGGAGTTATTATAGATGCTGGAACATTCGATTGGTCCAGTGGTAAATTCCCAGAATTTACTGAACCTTCACCTGGTTACCACGGATTAATATATCATGATGCTTTAGGTGCTGCAGCATTTATTGCAAAAGTTAGAATAGAAGGTTTACGAGATCTTGGTGGAGCACTAAGTCCATTCAATGCTTTTCAAATTATTCAGGGTCTAGAGACATTAGAAATAAGAATTAAAAAACACAGTTCTAATGCCTTAAGTCTTGCAAAATGGTTAGAGAATCGACCAGAAGTAGAGTGGGTTAATTATCCAGGACTAGAATCTAGCGAATACAACTCTCTAGCTAAAAAATATTTACCTAAAGGACAAAGTGGTCTTATAACCTTTGGAGTAAAGGGAGGTTTTGATTCTGCTAAAACATTAGCAGATAAAACAGAAGTTTTTTCACTTCTTGCTAATATAGGCGATACTAAATCTCTAATTATTCATCCTGCAAGTACTACTCATCAACAATTAAGTGTTGAAGAGCAAGCTTCAACTGGAGTAACAAGTGATTTAATTAGATTATCTGTTGGTTTGGAGGATATTGAAGATCTAAAGAAAGATTTGGAATTAGCTTTCTCAAAGATTGATTCAAAAGTATTAGTTTAAATAAAACCAATGAAAAATTTAAAAAAACTCAATATCAAAAATTATATCTCTGAAAACGGGACAAATTTTGATATTGAGCTTTCTTACGAAGTTTTTGGTAAACCATTGGGAAAAGCACCAATTGTGCTGGTTAATCATGCTTTAACTGGCAATTCAACTGTTAGTGGAAAAAATGGTTGGTGGAGTTCAGTTATTGGAAATGAAAAATTAATTGACACTAACGATTACACCGTAATAGCGTTCAATTTTCCTGGAAATGGATATGATGGGCTTATTATTGAAAATTACGAAGATTTAATTTTAAGAGACATAGCTAAAATTTTTATAATTGGTCTTGAAAAATTACAAATTGAAGAGTTGTATGCAATAATTGGAGGCTCAATTGGAGGTGGTTTAGTTTGGGAAATGGCTGCTTTATCTCCAAATATTTCTAAAAATTATATTCCAATTGCATCGGATTGGAAATCTAGTGATTGGTTACTTGCTAATACTAGATTACAAAAACAAATATTAAATAATTCTTCTAACCCAGTTCATGACGCAAGAATTCATGCAATGTTATGTTATAGATCACCATTATCATTTCAAAAAAAGTTTGATAGATCTTTAAGTGATAATAATGATATATTTAATGTAGAAAGTTGGTTGCTTCATCATGGTAAAAAACTCCAACAAAGATTTCAATTAAGTTCATATAAATTAATGAATCACTTATTATCTAAAATAGATATTACAAGGGGAGGTGAAATTAAATTTGAAGATATTGTTTCAAGAGTGAAAGGGAATATATTGATTGTTTCTGTAGATTCTGATTTATTTTTCACAGATTATCAAAATAGAGACACATTTTATAAAGCTTGCAGAATTAAGGATAACATTTTTTTTAAAACTATTAAATCCGTTCACGGACATGATGCATTTTTGATAGAACATGATCAATTAAACGTTCTGTTGTCTTCAGTTTTCAGTAGAAAAAAAGTTTTAGACTTAGACTTTTAGTATGTTTTTTCAATAATAGCTTTTGTTTTTACCATAACTAATACTACATTTGAATTTTAAAAAATTAAATGAATCGTAATTATTTTTTTCAAAGTTTTTATTTCTTCTTCTATTTTGAAGAGGAAACAGGACCTTTTTATATATAATTACACAATTAATATATTTTAGTGAGTCCTGATAAAATCAGGACTTTTTTTTTAAGATAATATGAAAATAGGAATACAGGGAATAAGAGGATCATACCACGATAAAGTAGCTAAATGCTATTTTGGAGATTCGGTTTCTGTTCAGGAATTTTTGTCATTTGATGACTTAGCTATTTCAGTCATTAATAATGACTCAGATTTTGGGGTTATGGCAATAGAAAACTCAATAGCAGGATCTATAATTCCAAACTACGCTTTAATTGATACTCTTAATTTAAATATTGTTGGAGAATATTACATAAATATAAATCACCAATTAATGGTTTTTCCAGGAATAAATATGGGAGATTTGAAATTTGTTTCCTCTCATCCTATGGCACTTTTACAGTGTAAAAATTTTTTAATGAAATATCCTCATATAACTTTGGTTGAGGAAAAAGACACTGCAGATGTTGCAAAACAAATTTCTGAGAAAAAGATTAAAAATACTGCAGCTATTGCAAGTATTGAAGCAGCTGAAATTTTTGGTTTAGAAATAATTTCTAGTAATATTCAAACTATAAAAAACAATGAAACAAGATTTGTTATTGTCTCTAAAGAACTTTCTAAAAATGAAAACTTAATTGATAAGGCTTCACTTAAATTCTCACTAAGTCATGAAACTGGTAGTTTAGCATCTGTTTTAAGTATTTTAAAAGATTATAATTTAAACCTTACTAAAATCCAATCTCTACCAATTGTTGAAATACCTTGGAAATATTCCTTTTTTGTTGATACAACATTTAGTTCAATTGAAAACTTTAATGATGCAATCGATTTGATTAAAAATGAAGCAGAATCGTTAAAGGTTTTAGGATTATATAAAAACCAAATGAAATGATAAAACAGTCAGAAAGATTAAATAGTGTAGAAGAATATTATTTCTCTAAAAAATTAAGAGAAGTTTCTAATATGATTCAATCTGGTGAGTCTGTTATAAATATGGCAATAGGAAGTCCTGATTTATTTCCATCAGTTAAAGTAGTTGATGAAATTAAGAATAGTTTATCAGATTCATTTGCTCATAAATATCAGAGTTATCAGGGATTACCTGAACTTAGAGATGCCATAGCTAAGTTTTATAATAAGTTTTTTGGGGTAGAATTAAATCCTTCAAATGAAGTATTACCTCTAATGGGATCAAAGGAAGGTATTATGCATATATCTTTAGCTTTTCTAAACCCTGGCGATGAAGTTTTGATTCCAAATCCAGGTTATCCTACCTATTTATCAGTAACAAAACTCGTTGAGGCTAATCCTGTATTTTATAATTTATCAGAAGAAAATGGCTGGTTTCCAAATCTATCAGAATTAGAAAATAAAGACCTTTCAAAAGTAAAGTTAATGTGGATTAATTATCCTCACATGCCGACTGGAGCTTCTGCAAATTTTGATCAATTTGAAAAACTTTTAGAGTTTGCAAAAACCAATAATATTTTATTAATAAACGATAATCCTTATAGCTTTATTTTAAATAATGAATATTTAAGTTTACTTAAAGTGAAGGGTTACAAGGATTTTGTTTTAGAACTTAATTCTCTTAGTAAATCTTTCAATATGTCAGGTTGGAGAGTAGGAATGTTGGTAGGTTCTTCTGACAATATTACTAAGGTTTTAAAAGTAAAAAGCAACATGGATTCAGGTATGTTTTATGGAATCCAAAAAGGCGCCATAGCTGCCTTAAATCTAGATAAAAGTTGGTTTGATGATTTAAATAAAGTATACCTCAAAAGAAGAAAATTAATTTGGAATATTGCTGATAAACTCAATTGCTCATATGATAAAAATTCTAAAGGGTTATTTGTTTGGGCAAAACTTCCCAATCATGTAAAAAGTTCAGATCAATACATAGATACTCTTCTTAAAGAAAAGAAAATTTTTATTGCCCCAGGAACAATTTTTGGATCCAACGGAGAGGGATATATTAGATTTTCGTTGTGTATTGACGAAGTCAAAATTGATGAGGCTCTTAAAAGAATAGAATTATGAAAATAGGAATAGTTGGTTTAGGACTTATGGGAGGGTCTTTCGCATTAGATATAAAAATTCCCTACCCAAAATCTGTGATTTATGGTTTAGATATGTCAAAGGAGAACCTAAACAAAGCTTTAGAGCTCGGGTTAATTGATCATCAGCTTGAATATTCTAAAATAAGCGAAATGGATCTAGTTTTAGTTGGGGTTCCAGTTAATTATCTTCTTGAAATTCTTCCAAAAATTTTAGATAGAGTTGGTCAAAAAACTTTAGTGATTGATTTAGGATCAACTAAAGAAGCTATTTGTAGTCTTTTAGAAAATCATAGTAAAAGATCAAATTATCTTGCTGCTCACCCAATGGCTGGTACAGAATTTTCTGGACCTAGTGCTGCTCAAAAAGGTCTTTATATCGGAAAAACAAATATTATATGCGAGTTTGAGAAAACAGATAATAAATTAGGAAAATTTGCACTTGAAATATTTGAAGGTTTAAAAATGAAAACTATTTACATGGATTCAAAATCTCATGATGTTCACGTAGCGTATGTTTCTCATCTTTCTCATGTAAGCTCATTTATGCTTGGGAAAACTGTTATTGAAAAAGAAAAAAATGAAGACAATATTTTTGACTTGGCTGGAAGTGGTTTTGAATCAACAGTAAGGCTTGCAAAAAGTAACCCAAAAACATGGACACCTATTTTTTTACAAAATAAAACTAATTTAGCAGCCGCTATTGAAGAGTATGTTTCAAATTTAAATCTTCTGAAAGAGTTGATTTTAAATGAAAATGATGACAAATTATCGGAAATATTAAATAATACAAATAGAATTAAAGAAATATTAAATAATAAAACAAAAAATGGAAAATAGAAAAGAAATGAGAACTTGGCTTGATGATTTTAAATTAAATCATCCACTTGTAATAGCTGGTCCTTGTAGTGCTGAAACGGAAGATCAGGTATTGAAAATTGCTCATGATTTAAAAGATACAGATGTGTCTATATATAGGGCAGGTATATGGAAGCCTAGAACTCGTCCTGGAATGTTTGAAGGCGTTGGAGCTATAGGTCTTAAATGGTTAGATAAAGTAAAAAAAGAAACAGGTTTATTAACTGCAACTGAGGTTGCTAATGCGAGTCATGTTAAACTAGCTCTTGAATATGATATAGATGTTTTGTGGATTGGAGCTCGATCTACAGTAAGTCCATTTATAGTTCAAGAAATTGCAGATGCACTTAAAGGAACTGATAAAATTGTACTAGTTAAAAATCCTGTAAATCCTGACTTAGCATTGTGGCTTGGTGGAATTGAAAGATTATATTCAGCAAATATTAAAAAATTGGGTGTTATTCATCGTGGATTTTCAACCTATGAAAAGTCTAAATACAGAAACAACCCTGAGTGGCAATTACCAATAGAGCTGCAAAATAGATTTCCAGATATACCATTAATTTGTGATCCATCACATATTGCTGGAAGGCGTGATATTCTTCAGGATATATCTCAAACTGCTTTGGACTTGAATTTTGATGGACTTATAATTGAAACACATATTGACCCCGACAATGCTTGGAGTGATGCTGCTCAACAAATTACTCCCTCAGTACTGGTTAAAATGATGAATGACTTAAAAATTAGAACTTTAACAAGTGAAGAGGCAGATTATAAAAATCAACTTAATACACTCCGAACACAGATTGATGTAATAGATCATGGATTACTTGAAACTCTAGGAAAAAGAATGAAGGTAGCTGTTTCAATTGGTGAGTTAAAAAAGAAAAAAAATGTAGCTGTTCTTCAAACTAAAAGGTGGAATGAAATTTTAGGAAATATGATTCTAGAGGGTGAAAAAAAAGGATTAAGCGAAGAGTTTGTTTTAAGAATGTTTAAAGCAATTCACCAAGAATCAATTAATAACCAAGAAAAGGTGATAAATAGTTAGATTAATATGAAAGGGTTAGTTTATAAGTCGACTGGAAATTGGTATGATGTTCGTACTGATTCTCAAAAGACTTATAAATGTAATATAAAAGGAAAGTTTCGTTCCATGGGTATAAAAAGTACCAATCCTGTCGCTGTTGGTGATCATGTTTTTTTTGAAATTATTGATGAAAGTGAATCTCGTGGAATTATTACTAAAATTGAAAAAAGGAAAAATTATATAATTAGAAAATCAGTAAATCTATCTAAACAAACCCATATAATTGCCTCCAATATTGATTATTGTTTTCTTTTTGTAACACCATCTAACCCAAACACATCATCACTTTTTATTGATAGGGTATTATTATCTACAAAATCTTTTGGAATCGAAACTATAATTCTATTTAATAAAATAGATATATACAGCAAAGAGGATATTGAATATATTGATGATTTATTCAATACATATACTAAAATTGGTTATCAATGTTTGAAAATCTCAGTAAAAAAAAGAGTCAATATTGATAAAGTGGAGAATTTTATGAATAACAATGTTTCAGTATTTACAGGACATAGTGGGGTTGGTAAAACAAGCTTAATGAATATACTAGACCCTGAATTGAATTTGAAAACATCTGAAATTTCTAAACAGAACGAACAGGGTCAGCATACTACGACATTTGCTGAAATGTTTGACTTAAAAAAAGGTGCAAAAATAATTGATAGTCCTGGAATCAAAGGTTTTGGATTGATAGACATTGAAAAAAGTGAAATAGGAGGATTTTTTCCAGAAATTGCTAGTTTAAGTAGTGATTGTAAATTCAATAATTGTTTGCACTTTAATGAACCTAATTGTGCAATTAAGAAGGCACTAGAAAACAATCAAATATCTAATTTTAGATATAATAATTATCTGAGTATTTTAAATAATGATGAAGATAATTTTAGAACTAACAGTTTTAAGTAAATGAGAGCTTTAATTCAAAGAGTAAAAAAAGGAAGTGTTGAAGTAGATAATAGAGTTGTCTCAAATATTAATCAAGGTATAGTCTTGTTTATAGGAATAGAAAATAGTGATGATGAAAATGATATTAATTGGATCTCTCAAAAGGTATCTCAACTTCGAATTTTTGATGATGAAAAAAAAATAATGAATAAGTCATTGATTGATATTGATGGAGAGATACTAATTATAAGTCAATTTACTTTGCATGCGTTGACAAAAAAAGGAAATAGGCCATCTTATATAAAAGCTGCTAAAAGTGAATTCGCAAAAAATATTTATGATGATTTTTTAAAGGAAATTTCTAAAAAATTAAATAAAACTCCAAAGGCAGGTGTATTTGGTGCTGATATGCTTGTTAAAATTGAAAATGATGGTCCAGTTACTATTTTTATGGACTCTAAAAACAAATCCATCTAAGTAAATCCCAATAAACGGCATATTAAAATTTTAATTCAACTGTAATATAAGAGTTTCTTGGTGCTGAAGGAATTATTCCAGGACCTGGATATCCAGTAGCTCTTCTAGTGAAATATTTTTCATTAAATAAATTATTTACTCCGGCCTCAAGTTTTATTTTTTTTAGTTTGTAAGAAATTGAAAGGTCAGCTAATCCATATTCTGGAATTTGTCCTATAACTCCGCTTAAATTTCCACTTTCAGCATTAGATGAATCTGTAAATTGTTTTGATATGTATGAATATTGGAAATTAATCAGCAAATTTTTATATCCAAATTTTAAACCTGTCTTTAAATTATGTTTTGGAACGAATTCAACAGACTTGCCTTCAATACCTACCTGATCTGATTTTAAATATTTTGAGCTTATGTATGAATAGTTTATAAAATAATTTAGATCAAAATCATTGTCTTTTAAAAACATCTCATTTAGGTCAAAATCAAAAAGAGATTCTATTCCATTAATTCGCGCATTACCAACATTACCTCTTTCACTTTTAACATTTCCATCTTGAAAGACTTTTTGAACAAAACCAATTCTATCTTTATATTTTAATAAGAAAATATTAGCATCATAGGATATTTTCCTCTTGAAGTTTCCTCTCAAACCAATATCAAACGTATAACCCTTCTCATCATCAATATTTGGATTAATCGCATATGCTGGATTGATAGTGCTGATATCAGCAAAAGTTACAGATCTATAATTTTCACTAAAATTAGAGTAAATTTCTAGGTTTCTATTAGCTTTATAGCTAAACCCTAAACCAATTAATAAGAAGTTTCTGCTTTTCTTATCTATCTCATCAAACTTTTCATTGTAGATAACGTTGCCAGCTCCATCTAAATTAATTTTTCTATAATATCCCTCACTATTAGTAATTATATTCTCGAATCTTAAACCTGGTGTTAAAGAAATTTTATCGTTTAAATAAAAAATATTTTCAGCAAATATTGCAATATTTTCATTTGGATATTTATAGTTTGATTGGTTGCTATAGTTTGGGTATTGAGCGTTTTGGAAATTAAAATCAGCATCTGAACTATTTGATCCTGGACCCTGAATACTTGAAGAATTTGAGTTGTAATACTTTAATCCAACAAGAAAAAGAGATTTTTTATTTAATAAACTATAGTTTGTAAGTAATCGTGATTCAAATCCAAAATTTGAAAAATCTCCCTTGATTAAATCCCTTTCCTCACCAGAGTCTATCTGGCTAACTCTATTTGTTCTAAAGCCTAATGAGTTTCTTTTAGCTTCAAGTCCAAAAAAACTAAAGCTAAAATTAGTCTTTTTGGAAAATTCTTTTTTGAATTTAAGGTTATACATTAACCATTCAACTTCAAACCAATTTCTAGCCCTATTGCTTTGTAAATGATCGGTTTTAAACATGTCATCACTAAGGCCCCCAGCTTGTTGAGCTAAATAGTTCATATATGTTAACTCTGAACTCAAAAGGGTTGTATCATTAATTTTATACTCTAAATATTGAAAGGTATTAGTTGATTCAAATTCAGAATTATTTCTAAATCCATCCCCTTTTTTATAATTTACATAGCCGTAATAATTTATTTTTTCCCCTACGGAACTTAGGCTAGTAAAGTTTGTAAATAAATTATTAGATCCAATTGTATTTCGGGTTAATATTTCTAAATCTTTATTATAATTAGGTTTTTTCATTATAAAATTAATAAGACCTCCAAATTGAGTCCCATATTGAAGTGAAGCAGCTCCTCTTAAAATTTGTATTTCTTGTAATCCTTCTGCAGGAGGAGTGTAATAACTCTCAGGATAACCCAAAGCATCGGCACTTATATCATATCCATTTTGTCTTGTATTAAAATTCGAAGTCCTGTTGGGGTTTAAACCTCTTCCTCCAATATTTAGCTGTAAACCTGCATCATCGTTCTGATATATATTAAGTCCAGGAATTTGATTGTAGATTTGACGAGCATTATTTGATGCTAAATTGGCCATGGAAAGTTCTAGTAAGATGACTTCATTTTTCTTTCCCGCATAAACGGATGTCCCTTCGAAATCCTTCATTCTTTTAATTTGAAAGATTTTCTTTCTATTTGCTCTAACAACAACTTCGTTTAGTTCTTCTACTTTAGATGGGAGTTTAATAATTAAATTTTCTGAATTAGTTTCTAACAATTTACTTAA
>CACEGG010000002.1 GCA_902559035.1 uncultured Bacteroidota bacterium | reverse complement strand
AAAAAAGTAGGTCATATTCAGTCCGAAAAAGCATCTATTGTGTCTGTCATAATAATGATTGCTTTTTTGTTTATTGGAGAAGAGATTTTAAACATCATAGGAATTGATGTTAATTCCTTTGCGGTTGCAGGTGCTTTTGTAATCTTCTTTATTTCGTTAGAAATGGTATTAGGGATTTCTATCTACAAAGATGAAACGCCTGAAACAGCCTCCATAGTACCGATCGCATTTCCATTAATAGCTGGTGCAGGTACTTTGACAACTTTATTATCACTTCGAGCTGAATTTCAATTGATAAATATCATTGTTGCTATAATAGTAAATGTTCTTTTTGTTTATCTAGTTTTAAAGTTTTCCGAAAAAATCGAAAAGGTTTTTGGAAAATCAGGAATAGGTGTAATCAGAAAGATTTTTGGTGTAATTTTAATGGCTATTGCTGTGAAGTTATTCACAAGTAACATTCAAGGTTTATTTTAATTATGAAAAAAATATATTTCTTTATAACAATTGCGATCGTGTTATTCATTTTCAATTTGACTAAAATTGATTTCGAAAATTTATTTGGTGAGGATAGTAAAATCGGATTGATCGGTGCATTGGCTTGTGCATGTACTATTTTATTATTGACTATTCTTTACGTGTCGAAAAAAATAAATAACAAACAGGGTTAAATTTTTGGAATGTGGGTAACTTCAATTCCAGCTTTTTTTAGAAAATTAATTCCAGATTTATCTTTATATTCAATATTGTAAACAACCCTTATAATCCCGGATTGATAAATTAACTTGCTACAGTCTCTACATGGAGAAAGTGTAACATATAAAGTAGCATCTTTGCTTGACTGGGTTGAAGCTGCCACTTTCATAATTGCATTTGCTTCGGCGTGAAGAACATACCATTTAGTACAGTTTTCATCGTCCTCACATGCATTATCAAATCCAGTTGGAGTTCCATTGTATCCATCAGAAATTATCATTTTATCTTTTACAATCAATGCTCCAACTTGTTTTCTTTTACAATGAGATAATTTAGCCCACTCTTGAGCCATTTTTAAATATGCTATATCGTATTTTCTTTGTTTAGTTGTCGTCATCTATATCATTTGATATATTAAATTTAAAGATACTAGTATTATAATTACAGATATTGTTTTTACATAACTAATTCTAGAAACTAAATTAAGCTTATTTATAATTGTATTAATAATCAAAATACCTAAAACAACAACCAGTTGTGATAATTCAACTCCAAGAGCAAAACCAATAAGGGGGGTGATTTTAGCGTCTAGTGAGTCTGTTAGCATCTCAAAATAATTTCCGAAACCAAAGCCATGAATAAGCCCGAAAAATATAGAAAATCCATATTCAAAAAAACTACTATTAGTATTTTTATATTTTACAATATTGTAAATAGACGTTAAAATTATTGTAGCTGGAATTAAAAATTCAATAAGTTGAGCTGGAGGTTTAAACAAATCAAAAGCTGATAGTATCAAAGAAAAAGTGTGACCAAAAGTAAAAAAAGTAACAATCCAAAAAACTGTTTTGAAATCTTTGAAATTATATACTACTGTTAAAGCACAAAGAAAAAGCATATGATCTATGGCACTCCAATCTAACACATGAAACAATCCTAATTCTAAATAAAAAATTAAATCATACATGTTTTAAAGATAATTAAAAGCCTCTTTCGTTTTTAATATTTTGATAAGCTTTTTGAATTTGTTGAAATTTATCTTGCGCTGCTTTCACATATGCATCCCCAAGATGCTGGACTTTATCAGGGTGGTGTTTTTTTGCTAACTCTCTATATGATTTTTTAATTTGATCATTCGTTGCAGATTTATCTAACTCTAAAATTTTATAGGCATTATCAGTCTCCTGAATAAACATAGCTTTAATACTCAAAAAATCAGCATAAGAAAGTTTAAATAAATTTGAAAATTCTAATAATTTTTTTATTTCAAGCTCACTGATATTTCCGTCAGCTTTAGCAATTCCAAATAAAAAATGAATTACTTGAAGTCTGCTTTCATAATTTAAAGCCAAATTGAATAGTCTTGAAATTTTACTTACCGATATGCCTTTATTTTTTACATTTTGATTAAAGATTTTGAAAACCTCATTTGCTCTGTTTTTTCCATAGGCTGAAACAAAATATCGTCTTACAAAATCTAATTCATTTTGTGTAACCTTGCCATCAGCCTTAATGACCAAAGATGCCAAAGCCAGCAAATTAATTTCAAAATCTTTAGAAGATATTTTCTGGACCTTTGGACTTAAAAATGACCCAATAAAAAATCCAACAAAGGCCCCAGGTAATCTGAAAAAAGTATAGCCTATTAGAGCAAAAAGCAATTTATACATTGAGTAAATTTATAATCAAATTTACAAATGTCTTATGAATTTAATACTTAAATATTAATCATTGTTTATTATCTTTGATGCAAAATAAAAGCTTATGTACCCAGCCAAACTAGTAAAACCCATGAGAGAAGATTTAACCTCAGTAGGTTTTGTTGAATTAAAAGATTCTTCTGATGTTAATACGCAAGTCCCTAATTGCGAAACTGCTGTATTAATTGTGAATTCTGTCTGCGGATGTGCAGCAGCAAATGCAAGGCCAGGCGTGAAACACTCTTTAGAAAACGAAAAAACACCTACCAAGTTGTTCACTGTATTTGCAGGAGTTGATAAAGAAGCTACAGATGCTGCCAGAAGTTTGATGGTCCCATTTCCTCCCTCATCACCATGTATAGCTGTCTTTAAAAATGGCGAACTAGTTCACATGCTAGAAAGACACCATATTGAAGGTAGAACTGCTGAGATAATTAGTGAAAATCTAAAGCAAGCCTACGATCAGTACTGTTAATTTGATAAAGGAAAAGTTATTTTAAAAGTAGTTCCTTTTTGAATTTTAGTTTCAAAATCTATTTTTCCATCATAAGAGTTTACCAGATTCTTAACCATTCCTAGTCCAAGTCCCATTCCGCTTGACTTAGTGGTAAAATTGGGCTCAAAAATATTTGGCCTTATTTCTTTTGGTATACCCTGACCGTTGTCTTTAACCCTAATTTCTACTACATTTTCTTTCTGTTTAAGTGTAACGCTAATTTTAGGCGAACTTACATTTTGACAAGCTTGAATAGAATTTTTAATCAAATTTGTCATAATTCTTACAATTTGAGGCTTATCTATATTTATTATTATTTTATCAAAATCTGATTTAAAAGTGATATTTTCATCTTTAAAAATTTCCAAAGCAAGCTTAATGGCTTTTACAATATTAGTCTTATCACCCTGCTGGATTGGCATTTCGGAAAAATTTGAAAAAGCAGAAGCAATTGAACTCATAGTGTCAATTTGCTGAATAATTGTTTGTGTAAACTCTTGAACTTTTTCTTCATTTTTATCTTCTTTTTCATCAAAATTTCTTTCAAAACTTTGAACACTTAATTTCATTGGAGTTAGCGGGTTTTTTATTTCATGTGCAACTTGTTTAGCCATTTGTCTCCATGCCTGCTCTTTATTAGATTTTGAAAGCTCTTTAACATTTTTGTCAAGCATCTCAACCATATTGTTATATGATTCGACTAAACTTTTAACCTCTTTACTTCTTGCTTTAATTTTAATTTTTGAATTTCTTTTATCTAAACGGGTTTGTTTCATTTTTAAAGCAATTTGAGAAACAGCCTGAGTCATGTATTGAGAAACAAAATATGAAATTATGATGGATAGTATAAATAAGAAAAAATAGACCTCTCCTAAAATTATCAAAAAAGACTCTAACTCATAAGAATTTAAATTGTCATCATCATAATATGGAAGGTTTAAAATCCATAATGGATTAAAGTTATCATCAATAATTAAAGAATAGGAAGATCGATATTGAATATCGTCCATTTGTGTGATCTCAATTATTTTGGAGTCATTTTGATTGAGTATTCTGTTAAGAAGGTCTGAGTTTATAGTGTTAATTTCTTTTTTGGGTAAAGTTGAGTTAATAAGCTTGCCATCAATATCATAGATACTAAACTTAACACTTTGTACGTCAGAAACTTCATAAATTTTTTCAGCTAAAATCAAATCAAACTCTTCGGTATTTATCTTCTCACCTGCTTCTTTAGAAAAATAAGCAATACTCCTCTGGATTTGAGCCTCTTTTCTTTCCAATCTTTTAGAATGATATTTATCTGATTGTGTTTTAAATTGAGGAATAGTGATTACGGAAATTAACACAAATGTTGCAACAACTATTAAAGTCATAGCTAAAAATATCCTAGCTCTTAGTGAAAGATTTGTATTGAAATTTATATTACTTATCAATTTCTTATTCTTTTATATAATTTGATTAAAATCAAAATTACCAGAACAAAAAGTATGGTTCCAATAGTGAATTTTAACCAGTTGACGTTATTTTTTAAAACTACTAAAAAAACTATCGACACTAGAATAATACTTGTAACTTCATTCCATATCCTCATAAAATCAGATGAATAGTTTACAATCCCTTGTTGTAATTCTTTTAAAATAAAATGTGTTTTTAAATGATAAATGACTAGAGCTAAAACAAAAAACAATTTAGCAATCATCCAGTTCTGGTATAGCCACTGTGGAACTAAAATCAACAGCCAAAATCCAAATATAAGAGCAAGAATTGAAGATGGCCATGTTATAATATACCATAATCGGTTCATCATTATGCTAAACTGATTTGTTAAAATATTTCTTTCTTTAGAAGTTTTTTTTGTTGCATCAATGTAGTATATGAATAATCTTGGAATGTAAAAAAGTCCTGCAAACCAGGTTATTACAAAAATAATATGAAGTGACTTTATAATGTTATAATATTCCAAAACTTTATATTCTAATTAATATTTGCCCATTCATCTATCCACCTACTTAAGGTTTTTACCCAATCTTTATCGTCATTCAAACAAGGTACAACATGAAACTCATTTCCTCCCTTTTCAATAAAATCTTCCTTTGCTTCCATTGCAATTTCTTCCAAAGTTTCTAAACAATCCGAGACAAATGCAGGAGTAACAATAGCCATGTTTTTCATTCCTGTTTCAGCAAAATTTTCAACAACCTTATCAGTATATGGTTTTAACCAAGGTTGACCTGCCAGTCTAGACTGGAAAGAACTTGAATAAGATCCATCCTTAAGTTCCAAATACTCAGCCACTTGCCTGGTTGTCTCATAACACTGATGCCTATAACAATATTTATGTGCAGGAGAGCTTGTTTTACAACAACTTTGGTCAATTTTACAGTGAGATTTAGTAATATCAGATTTTCTTATATGTCTTTCAGGAATCCCATGATATGAAAAAAGAATATGATCCCACTTTTTGTCCTTTAGGTGATTTTGAATTGAATTTGAAAGAACTCTTATGTAATCTTTATGATTGTAAAAAGCCGGAAGGTTAGTGAACTGAACTTGAGGATAAAATTCATTTCTAATTTTTTCTGCCAAAACCAAGATCGTTTCAGTTGAGGCCATTGCATGTTGTGGATATAATGGGATTAATAGAATTTCTGTTACACCTTTGTCAACAAGTTCTTGGATTCCAGATTTAATTGAAGGGTTTCCATATCTCATGGAAAGTGCTACTGGAATAGAAGTCATAGAACTAACTTTTTTTAATAATCTATACGATAAAACAATAAGAGGGGACCCTTCATCCCACCAAATTTTTTTGTAAGCTTTCGCTGATTTTTTTGGTCGAAAATTTAAAATAATTCCTTTAACTAAAATTGTTCTTAACCAGAGAGGTTCATCAATAACCCTTTCATCCATTAAGAATTGTTTTAAATATTTTTTGACATCTTTTGTGTCAGTACTATCAGGCGAACCTAAATTTACGAGTAGAGCTCCTTTCATTTTTTAAATTGACATTAAATATTTTTTGGGTGTAGTTCCAAACTTTTTCTTGAAGGCATTTATAAAATGAGTAGCTGTGCTGTATCCTACTTTTAAAGCAACTTCATTTACATTATAATTTCCAGTCGAAAGTAACCTTTTTGAAACCTGCATTTTATAATCTAGCAAAAAAGAAAAAACTGAAGATCCATAAACTTGCTTAAAACCCTGCTTGAGTTTTTTTAAACTAATATCAACTTCTTTAGAAAGTTCTATAAGGGTTGGTGGTTCAATCATTCTGGAAATAATAATTTCTTTTGCTAACTTAATTTTTTTAATATTATTATCATCAGCTAAAAACGGACATTGCTCGATGTCCATTTCTTTGTCTTTACTAAAATACAAGCTCATCAGTTCAAATACTTTTCCTCTTAAGTAGAGTTTGTACATAGTCAAATCCATAGATTGCTGATACATTTGGTTAAGGATTATTGCA
Organism: uncultured Bacteroidota bacterium; assembly: GCA_902559035.1. Classification (GTDB taxonomy): domain Bacteria; phylum Bacteroidota; class Bacteroidia; order Flavobacteriales; family Flavobacteriaceae; genus MAG-121220-bin8. Next base: position 177,348 of record CACEGG010000002.1, on the reverse strand, counting down.
ATCATTGGGCCAATATTTTTTTCTTTATATAGCTTGTTACCCATGTTATCATTGTTCAAAAAAGATATTTGATCTGCTTCATTTGAAAACAGTCCATGAAATTTTTTGATAGATATTAAAATAGAAAGTACCTGACTTTTTGAGTCTAAAAGTAAATCAATTGGGAGTTCTTTGTCTGGGTTATAAAGCAAAATGGAATTCTCATTTTTAACATTAAAAACATATGAGCCCTTATTAAATAAAAATTTTGAAAAACCTTTTAAACAAAAATGAAATTGAATATAATCTTTACCAATGTTATAATTATAATTTAATTCAACATCGGTATCATTAGACTGTTTGAGTAAAATTATACCCTCATCAACTTTATAACTTTCTGTAGTTCCTTTGGCGATATTTTTTAAATTCATCAAAAATATTTTTTTAATTTAGAACCATTCTAAATTGAATTGGCATACAATTATCATTATCTCTGTAAAAATATGAAATTTGTTGATATTTTTATAGATGTTTTTATTAAAAAACTCATGGCGTTATTAATAGAACCTTAAGAGTTATTTTTTAATTAAGTCTAATATTATTTTTACACTTGAAAAAACAGATTAATTGAAGACTCATTTTTTTAACGTTATTGGAATTAGTTATCAAAATGCCGATACATCTACCAGAGGGAAATTTAATTTAAATTTAGAAAACTCTCAAAAGCTCATTAAACATTCTTTAAAAATTGGTATTGATTCCTTAGTTGTAAACTCGACTTGTAACAGAGTAGAAATTTATTCTTCGTCCCAAGATTTTAATTTGCTTACAGAACTATTCTGTAAATATTCAAATGGATCGATAAAAGATTTTAAAAAATATGGATACATAATAAAAGGAGAAGATGCTGTCAAACACATATTTAAAGTGGGAACAGGTTTAGACAGTCAAATACTTGGAGATTTTGAAATAATAGCTCAATTAAATAATAGTTTTTTAAGATCAAAAAGGCTAGGTGCAGTTAATTCATCCTTTGAACGTTTGTTTAATATGGTCAAACATGCTAGCAAAAGAATTAAAAATGAAACTAAAATATCTTCTGGTGCGACATCTGTTTCCTATGCTGCTGTAAGGTATATTTTAGATAATGTTGATGATTTAAAATCTAAAAAAATTCTTTTATTCGGAGCTGGGAAAATAGGTAGAAATACTTGTGAAAATCTTGTGAAACACACCTCCAATAAACATATAACTCTAATAAACAGGTCTGAAGATAAAGCTAAATTAGTGGCTGGTAAATTTGAAGTTTTAGTAGAGAATATTTCCAATCTTAAATCTCAAATTTTAAATTCTGATATATTAATTGTAGCTACCTCAGCCAATACACCTACAATAAAAAAAGACATGGTCTCTAAATCTAAATCCTTGATAATTTTAGACCTATCTGTGCCTAAAAATGTAGAAGAAAAATTAGATGAATACGAAAATGTAGACCTGCTAGATATTGACTACTTGTCAAAAGTAACGAACGAAACATTAGAAAATAGAAAAACATTTATCCCAGACGCTGAGCTTATAATCGATGAAATTATTGAGGATTTTTATTTATGGGTTGAAAGTAGAAAATTTGCCCCTACCGTTAATGCGCTAAAAGTAAAACTAAAGAAAATCCAAGAACAGAAAATTTCACTTCTTAAGAAAAAAACCTCCTCTTTCAATGATGATAGTGTTAAAGAAGTCTCTGAACATTTGATACAAAAAATAACAAATCAAGTTGCTAATCATTTGAGAGATAGTGATGATTTTGAAGAAGAATTGGAATCTATCAAAACAATTTTTCAACTAGATCACAATGATTACTAAAATTAGAATTGGTACTAGAGAAAGTGAGCTTGCTGTATGGCAAGCAAACTATACAAAAAAAAAACTCCAAGATCTAGGTATTAATTGTGAAATAATCAAAATAAAATCTGAGGGTGATATTAATCAAATTACTCCATTATATGATTTTGGAGTAAGCGGAATTTTTACTAAAAATTTAGACCAAGCATTATTAAATAATCGTATTGACATCGCAGTCCATAGCTTAAAAGATGTTCCAATAAATATGGCTTCTGGTTTAACTATTCAATGTGTTTTCGAAAGAGCTGATCCAAACGATGTTGTTGTTTATAAAAACAAATCAGTTAATCTGGAAAAAAAACTTACTATAGCCACTAGCAGTATTAGGAGAAAAACTCAGTGGCTTAAAAAGTATCCCGGGCATGAAATTGTTTCTCTCAGAGGAAATGTAGGAACAAGAATTAACAAATTAAAAAACAATGAATGGGATGGGGCAATATTTGCTAAAGCTGGACTTGATAGATTGTCAATTAATCCAAAACATTTTGAATTAATAGAATGGATGGTCCCTTCAGCTGCTCAAGGTGTAGTTGGGGTGGCAACTAGGTCTAACGATTTGGTAATCAATAAATTATTAAAATCTATCAATTGTAAAAAAACATATTGGTGTGTTACTCAAGAAAGAAGGTTTCTAAAGTTAATGAACGGAGGTTGTTCAGTCCCAATTTCAGCATATGCATTTATTAATGATGACAAACTTAACTTTAAGGTCAATATAACTTCTTTAAATAGCAAAAAATCAGCAACCGTTTTTCAAGAATACGAAACAACTGATGAACATGCTTTTGAAAAAATATATTATCAATTAATGCTTGAGGGTGGAGAAAAAATACTTGATGAATTAAAAGATGAAAGGTGAAAAAAATTAAAATTCTTTCCACAAAAATATTAAACAAGAACCTAAGAGAAATGTTTGATGACAAAAAGTTTGATTTATTTGAACATGATTTTATAAAAATAAGCTCATTAAATTTCGAATTACCGGAGCATAATGGGAGCTGGATTTTTACGAGTCAAAATGCTGTTAATGCTGTTTTTTCAATTTCAAAAAATATTAACTTGATCTTTAATAAAATTTATTGTGTAGGTGAAAATACAAAGTCAATTTTATCAAAACATGGTCAAAAAGTAGAAAAAAACCTTAAAAACTCATCAAAATTGGCAAATTTTATTTCAAAAAAAGCAAAAAATGAAAAATTTCTTTTTTGCAGAAGTAACATAAAAAATGATGATTTTACCGCTTTTTTTAAAAAAGAAAAAATTGATTTAAAAGAAATTGCTGTTTATAATAACAAGCCCAGTTCTGTAGTATTGAAAGATAGATTTGAAGCAATCATGTTTTACAGTCCTAGTGGAATAAAAAGTTTTTTAAAAAACAACACACTAGGCAGTTCCCATTGTATTTGCATTGGTGAGACGACAGCTAGTTATGCAAAAAATTACTCTTCAAATGTGTTAAGCTGTAAAACACCATCAATTAAACATGTAATTGATAAAACCATTAAATTATTTGCAAATGAATGATAACACCCCTTTATTTTTAAGAGCATTACAGGGCCTTCCTGTTGACAGGCCTCCTGTATGGATTATGAGACAAGCTGGAAGGTATTTGCCTGATTTTATGACACTAAAAAATAAGTATGATTTTTTTACTAGATGTCAAACACCTGAGCTTGCAACAGAAATCACATTAATGCCAATTAAACAGATTGGTTTAGATGCTGCAATAATTTTTAGTGATATTCTTGTTATTCCTCAAGCAATGGGTGTAAATGTAGAAATGAAAAATAATTTTGGTCCATTCATAGAATTCCCTGTTAGAAAAAAATCTGATGTATTAGGACTAAACACAAGCAATGTTGAAGAAAAATTGGATTATGTTTTTAGGGCGGTAAAAATGACTAAAAAAGAGCTTCCAGAGCATATCCCTTTGATAGGTTTTGCCGGTTCTCCATGGACAATTTTATGCTACATGGTTCAAGGGAGTGGATCTAAAACATTTGATATAGCTAAAAGTTTTTGTTTTGAAAATCCCGAACTTGCCCACATGTTATTAGAAAAGATTACCCACATAACTATTGAATATTTAAAAAAGAAAATTGAAGCTGGAGTTGATGCGGTTCAAATTTTTGATTCATGGGGTGGAGTTCTTTCACATACTGACTATAATATTTTTTCCTTCCCCTACATAAAAAAAATTAATGATGCTTTAAAGGCATTAAAACCCATTATTATATACCCTAAGGGTTGCTGGCATGCGATAAATTCCTATTCAAAAATAGGAGCTTCCGGATTAGGAATTGACTGGTCGTGTTCAGCAAGGAATGCAAGGTATTTGTCAGGGAATAATATTACTCTTCAAGGCAATATGGACCCTTCTAGACTTTTTTCGCCAAAAAATGAATTGATTAAGCTAACCAAAGAAATGCTAAACGAATTTGGTAATCAAAAATACATAGCAAATTTAGGTCATGGTATTTTACCTAATACACCTGTTGATAATGTAAAAGTATTTGTAGACACAATTAAAAGTTTCTCTAATGATTAAAAAAAAATTTTCAAATTTTATAGATAATCTACAGAAAGATATAACCTCTTCACTTGAAATAATTGATGGAAAAGAAAAATTTAAAAGTGAACATTGGAATAGGGAAAAAGGTGGTGGTGGGCTGACTATGGTAATTGAAAACGGGGACGTATTTGAAAAAGGAGGAGTAAATGTTTCTAAAGTTCATGGGCAGCTACCAGATTCTATGTCTAAAATGTTAAAAGTAACTAATTCAGAGTTTTTTGCTTGTGGAATAAGTATTGTAATTCATCCAAAAAACCCCATGGTTCCAACGTTCCATGCAAATTTAAGATACTTTGAATTATATGAAAAAGATGAATTAAAAGATTCTTGGTTTGGAGGAGGTCTAGACTTAACTCCCTATTATTTATTTGAAAATGATGTTATTCATTTTCACAAGACATGCAAAAACACATGCGATAATTACGATTCAAATTTTTATGAAGATTATAAAAAGAAATGTGATAATTACTTTTGGAACAGTCATAGAAATGAAGCTCGGGGAGTTGGCGGAGTGTTTTTTGATTACTGCAGAGAAAATAAACTTATGACTAACGAAAGATGGCTGTCATTTATTAAAGAAATGGGACAATGTATAAAGACATCTTATTTACCAATAGTTGAAAAAAGAAAAAATATGCCTTTCAATGAATCAAATATTAATTGGCAACATATCAGAAGAGGCAGATATGTTGAATTTAATCTTCTTCATGACAAAGGAACGTTATTTGGTTTAAAAACAAACGGTAGAATCGAAAGCATTCTGATTAGTATGCCTCCTAAAGTAAAATGGGAATATAATCATCTTCCTGAAAAAGACAGTGAAGAAAATTCTCTATTAAAAATATTACAATTCCCAAAAGATTGGGCTTAAAATATAAGTTATGTATCCATTAAAAAGAAATCGCAGATTAAGATCAAAAAAATCTTTAAGAAATTTGGTGAGAGAAACGACCATTCACCCTCATGATTTTATTGTTCCTCTTTTTTTAGTTGAGGGTAAAAATATAAAGGATGAAATTCCATCAATGCCAAATTATTATAGGTTTAGTTTAGATAATATCAGCAAAGAAGTCAAACAGCTGTGGAGTTTGGGTGTTCAAGCAGTTCTTTTATTTGCGAAAGTACCTGAAAGCCTAAAAGATAATTATGGAACTGAAGCTCTTAATAATGCTGGTTTAATGCAAAGAGGAATAAAAGAAATCAAAGATTGCGTTCCAGAAATTACTATTATGACAGATGTTGCTCTAGATCCTTATTCAAATTTTGGACATGATGGAGTTGTTGAGAATAATGAAATCATTAATGATAAAACAAATGAAATATTATCTAGGATGGCCTTATCTCATGCCGAAGCTGGTGCTGATGTTGTTGCTCCTAGTGATATGATGGATGGAAGAGTTTTATCCATTAGAAATACTCTTGAAAAAAATGGATTTCACCACACGGGAATTATGAGCTATGCTGTTAAATATGCCTCAAATTTTTACGGTCCATTTAGAGATGCGTTAGAAACTAAGCCAGGGTTTGGAGATAAAGAAACATATCAGATGGACTTTGCTAATAAATTTGACTCTGTGAGTGAAGCAAAAGCAGATATCGAGGAAGGAGCTGATATTATAATGGTAAAGCCTGGTATCTCCTACTTAGACATTTTAAGAGATTTAAAAAACAGCCTTAATTCACCAATTGCGATTTATCAAGTCAGCGGAGAATATTCTATGCTCAAAGCTGCAGCTCAAAAAGGATGGCTCGATCACGATAAAGTTATGTTAGAGCAACTTATTTCAATGAAAAGAGCTGGTGCTACAATGATAGCATCTTACTTTGCAAAAGATGCAATAAAATTACTTTCCTAATTTTCATACATTAGTGGTATATGAAAATTTTTAAAAGCAAGATTAGCTTAATAATAATTTTAATTTTTGGAGGATTTATTTTTAGTTCTGAGGTCGTTTATTTTTCTGAACTAATTGGTACTATTTATAAAATTCAAAGGACTGAAGCTGATATAACTGATTATAAATATTTTGACAATGTTGAAATAACTAAAAGTTCAAATCCCCAAAAATGGCCGATTCATAAGAATTACAATAAAGTCCCAGAAACTGAAAAACTAAAAAATTTACATGAAGAGTTCGGAACTGTAGCTTTTCTAATAATCAAGAATGACTCTATTTGGCATGAGAAATATTTTAGTGACTATGATAAAAATTCTCACAGTAACTCTTTTTCAATGGCAAAGAGTATTGTTTCTGCAGCCGTGGGAAAAGCTATAGAAAAAGGATTTTTTAAATCCATGAATGACAAAGTTGGTAATTATATAAATGAGTACAATAATGGACTTGCTTCGGATCTAACAATTGGAGATTTAGCTAGTATGTCCTCTGGAATGGATTGGAATGAGAGTTATACTAACATTTTTGGAGTTACAGCAAGATCTTATATTACTAGTGAACTAAATGAATTGATTAAATCGAGAAAAATCATAGAACCCTCTGGAAAAAGTTTTAAATACTATAGTAGTAATACACAACTTTTATCAATGACTATTGAAAAAGCGACTGGCAGAAAGATTTCAGACTTAGTAAAAGAGTGGTTCACAGATCCTCTTGGCTTTGAAAATAATGTTTTTTGGCAAATTGATGGTAAGAAAAATAGCAGTGTTAAGGCATATTGCTGCTTTAATTCAAACGCTCGAGATTTTGCTAGATTTGGAAAATTATATAAGGATTTTGGAAAATGGAATGGTAATCAAATTCTAGATTCTACATTTGTTGTGAAATCTATAAAGCCTAGATTTAAAGAAAGTTCTGAATATGGATATGGATTTTGGCTAGGAGAAATTAATAAAGATATATTTTTTGCCATGAGAGGGATTTTAGGGCAATACGTTATAGTCATACCAGAAAAAAATACAATTATAGTAAGGCTTGGTGAAAGAAATAATGAAAAAGACAATAACAGGCCTAAAGACTTTGATGTCTATTTTAAAGAATCCCTAAAAATGCTTGAAAATTCTAATTGACAAATGAAAAACAATAGCCTTCTGTCATTAGAAAAATTAACAGTAAAAATAGATAGTAATATAATTTTATCAGAAATTTCATTCCAACTAAATAAAAATGAAATATTAGGAATCGTTGGGGAATCTGGATCAGGAAAATCAATAACAGCTTTATCAATTTTGAATCTACTAAATAATAGTAGTTTTCAATCTGAGGGATCAATTGTTTTCGAAGGGACTGAATTGTCTAATTTGTCAAAGAAAAAAATTGAAACAATAAGAGGAAAAGAGATCTCAATAATTTTTCAGGAACCGATGAGCTCATTGAACCCAAGCATGAAATGTGGACATCAAATTTTAGAAATAGTTACCAATCATAATAAAAATAACAAAGAGTCTGATGTAAAGAAAGTTTTAGATCTTATTGAAAAAGTACAACTAAAAAACCCTAAAGTTGTTTACGAAAAATATCCCCATCAATTAAGTGGTGGGCAACAACAAAGAATAATGATAGCTATCGCTATTGCTTGTAATCCGAAACTACTTATTGCTGATGAGCCAACAACATCTCTTGATGGTTTAGTTAAAAATGAAATTATTTCTTTAATTAAATCCTTACAACTTGAATATAAAATGAGTGTTATTTTTATATCACATGATTTGAACTTGGTATCTAAATTTGTTGATAATCTAATTATATTAAAAAATGGTTTTATAATTGAACAAGGCAGTGCTAGCAAAATATTTAAATCCCCAAGGGAAAGCTATACTTACGATTTGATCCATTCTACACCGCCAAAGAAAAATAGACCATATAGATTGTTAACAAAAAAAATAAGAGAAATTAAGTTTCTTACAAAAAAAGAGAGAAAGCTTTTTCATTCAAAAATATATGGTCAACCCCCTATTTTAAGAGTTGAAGAATTACATTTTTCATATGGATTAAATAAAATTATTAATAATATCTCTTTTAATGTTTTTAGAGGAGAAGTTCTTGGAATAGTTGGGGAATCTGGGTCAGGCAAATCAACAATTGCTAAATGTATTTTAGGTTTAGTTAAACTCAAAAAAGGAGCAGTATATTTTGAAAATGAAAACATCAAGTATATAAAAAGTACTGTTTTTAGAAAAAATGTTCAATTAATTTTTCAAGACCCCTATTCATCGCTTAACTCTGAAATTTGCATTGGTGATTCAATAGTTGAGCCAATGATAGTTCATAGCATATTTAAAACAAAAAAAGAAATGAAACTCAAAGCGCTGAGTTTATTGAAACAAGTCGGACTGAAAGAAAAAGATTTTAATAAATTTCCGAACGAATTTTCAGGTGGTCAAAGGCAAAGAATTGTAATTGCCAGAGCATTAGCTCTTAATCCAAGAATTATTGTCTGTGATGAATCTGTATCTGCTTTGGATGTTTCGATTCAAGCTGAGATTTTAAACTTATTAAATGATTTAAAAGAACAATTTGGATTTACTTATGTTTTTATTTCTCACGACATGTCTGTAATACGCTATTTTACTGATAGAGTAATTGTATTAGAAAAAGGTAAAATAGTTGAGCTTAACGAAACTGATTCTTTGTTTAATTCTCCTAAAAATAAATACACAAAAGCATTGTTAAAGGCAAGTGATTTTTAAATGGATTATACTTTAATATATACTTGGGTTTTTCAATTACATTCTTTTTGTAAGATTGTGACATTGACCGTTTTATTTTACACCATATTTAGATTCATCTTTAGTCTTTTAAAAAATCTAAATTTTAAACCACTTGATTTGAGAATTACTTTATTCGGATTGATTTTCTCTAATATTTATCTATCAATTAAATTAATTTTATACTTATTATCACCTAAACTAAAATTGTGGTCCAATGGATTTAAGGAAATTTTTAACAACAATGATGTATTCTATTTTCTAATAGAATCTCCATTTTATAACATTTTTGCTGTTTTACTAATTAATATAGGTTGGTCATTATTTAAAAAAGCTAATTCAAATAAGAAAAGGTTCTCTAGAGTTATATTATTTTATACAATTGGGCTACTTTTTCTTTTTTTAGGATAGCTTAAGAATTATTTAATAAAAAAAACACTCCCTTAAAAAAGAGAGTGTAAAACCAAACTATTAATTAACTATTGAACTTTATTAATCATAAATTTAATTTTAATTTGAGTAGTAGATTCACAAAATTTTGTTAATCTTTATAAAATGAATTTAAGATATGGTGTCCTTGGAGGTGGTAGTTGGGGAACTGCTATTGTAAAAATGTTGTCAGAAAATAACGATGTAATAAATTGGTATGTTAGAAGTGACGAAAATGTTTCTTCAATTAAGGAGAATGGGAAAAACCCAAAATACTTAAGGTCTATAAATTTAAAAATGTCTAAAATAAATCCTAGTTCATCAATTATTGAAGTTGTGAATAAATCAGAGGTTTTAATTTTAGCTATACCCTCTCCTTTTGTAGATGATGAATTAAAAAAAATCAAACATTTAATTTCAGAGAAAAAAATTTTTTCAGCACTAAAAGGCGTGATTCCTGAATCTCATTTAATTGTCAGTGAACATTTAAATAAATTTTATAAAATCCCTTTTTCTCAAATTGGAATTATCACTGGTCCCTGTCATGCAGAAGAAGTTGCCCTAGAAAAATTATCTTATCTAACTGTGGCTTGCAAAAATAAAGCTATTGGAACTGAAATGACCAATTCTTTAATGTCTAATTACATTAATGTAAAATTTTCTAAGGATACTATGGGCGTTGAATATGCAGCTATGCTTAAAAATGTATATGCCATCATGGCTGGTATTTGCCATGGTTTAGGTTATGGAGATAATTTCCAGAGTGTTTTAATAAGTAGCTGTGTTAGGGAAATGAAAAAATTTGTTCTTAAAATTTACAAAACTTCACGTGATATAAACGACTCCGAATACTTAGGAGATTTGCTTGTAACTTGCTACTCATCATTTAGCAGAAACAGGACGCTAGGAAATATGATCGGTAAAGGATACACCTTAAAGTCTGCAGTGTCAGAAATGTCTATGATAGCAGAAGGGTACTATGCAACAAAAAATGCTTATGAACTTATTTCTGACAGCAGTCAACAGTTTAAAATTATTAACTCAGCGTATAAAATATTATATGAAAATAAAAGTCCTAGAAAAATTATAAAAGATCTTACGATTGACTTAGATTGAATCTTTAAATTGAGAGTTAAATCTAATATCATTCTCATATAATATCCTTATATCCTCTATTTGGTAAAGAAGCATTGCGATTCTTTCAATACCCATACCAAAAGCAAAACCTGAATATTTATTTGAATCTATTTTACAATTATCCAAAACATTTGGATCTACCATTCCACAACCCATAATTTCAAGCCAGCCTGTTCCTTTTGTAATTCTGTAATCTGTTTCAGAATTTAAACCCCAATAAATATCAACCTCCGCGCTTGGTTCTGTAAACGGAAAATAAGATGGTCTAAGTCTAATTTTAGATTTGCCAAATAACTCTTTAGTAAAAAACAATAAGGTTTGTTTTAAATCAGCAAATGATACATTTTCATCAATATAAAGTCCCTCAATCTGGTGGAAAAAACAATGGGATCTAGCAGAAATATCTTCATTTCGATACACTCTTCCAGGTGATATGGTTCTTATAGGAGGTTCATTATTCTCCATGTGTCTTATTTGTACAGATGAAGTGTGTGTTCTTAATAAAAGGTCAGGATCTTTATTAATAAAGAAAGTATCTTGCATGTCCCTAGCAGGATGATGCAAAGGAAGATTTAAAGCAGTGAAATTATGCCAGTCGTCTTCAATTTCAGGACCCTCAGAAATATTAAAGCCTATCTTGTAAAATATATCGATTATTTTATCTCTAATAATTGAGATTGGATGTCTAGATCCAAGTTCAATCATTGATGCGGGTCGAGTTAAATCTATATTATTTGTTTTTTTATTTTCTGAGCAATTTATAGACTTTTTTAATTCTTCAATTTTGTCTTGAGCAGTTGATTTTAATTTATTAATAGCTAATCCGTATTCTTTTTTTTCAGTGTCTTTTACTTTTTTAAATTCAGAAAAATATCTTGAAATATGTCCTTTTTTGCCTAAAAACTCTATTCTAAAGTCTTCAATTTCGTTACTATCTTTACTATTAAAGTCTAATACTTTTTTGATTTTTTCCTCTATTTCCTTAATCATAAACTTGTTGATCTAATGCTTCAAAAATACTCATTTTGATTTATTCAATAAGCTGTTTTTCAATAAAATAATTAATTATAGCTTCTTTCATTAAAATACTTTGTTCCCCTGCCTTTAGGTTCGGAAGTTTAGTAATGATTTTATAGTGAGGCCATCCGTCTTCGTCAACATAATCAAATTTATAATATCCAAATGGCTCAAGCAAACGACATACTGCAATATGCATTAAATCAATTTTCTGGTTTTTATTAAATTTTAAGTCTGGTTGACCTAACTCTTGAACTCCAATTAAAAAAATAATACTTTCAATATCAAGTTTTTCTCCATTGTTAAATTTTGTCGATATAAGGCTTAAAATTAAATCCCATTTTTCTTTCAAATCATTTTTGATTTTCATCATACATAATTTATAATTTGATGAAAACAATATACCTATATTTGTAAATAAAATCTTGAATTACTTAGATATTTTTATTGTTTGCTTAATCCTTTTAGGATCTTATCGTGGATTCTCCAAGGGCCTAATCAATGAGTTAAGTTCAGTATTTGCTTTAATTCTTGGAGTTTACGGATCGTTAAAATTCTCGGATCTAACCCTAACTTTTGTAAATATAAATTTTGCAGCTCAATTAGAATCAATTAATGATAGCTATTTAAAGATTTTTTCATTTGCCTTCACATTTGTTATAATTATTTTTTCTGTTTCACTTCTTGCAAAACTTTTAACTAAAATTGCGAAAGTTATGTTTTTAGGATTTGTCAATAAGCTTTTAGGAGGGGTATTTGGTGGGGTTAAATATGTCTTGATAATATCTTTTTGTTTGGTGTTTTTTGAAAATATTAATTCTGAATTTTCTATTGTTGACCAAACAGCTTTAGAAAAGCTTGTTTTTTATAACCCTACTTTAGAAATTGGAGAATACTTGTTGAATATTATTGATTATAGTAAAAATTCAATCAATTTTTTTGATTGAATTTAATTCAAGCCATCCACTAGCTCCATTACTAAGTTCAACTAAAACCCAATCACCTAACTCTTCTTTTAATTTTACCTTTGTGCCTTCGTGTAAATTAAACTGAACTTCACTTCTATAGTTTGGCTCAGTCCTAAAATCTATTTTCTTATCAAAAATTATAGCTTCTACATTTGATTGTTGATTTTCAAATTTTGTTATTCCTGTCAAAATAAAAACAATAGAAATACAAAAAACAATTGAAGAAAATGTAAAGTATGTTTTTTTAGAATTACTGTCTCTTTTGAAATAATAAAGTATAAATAAAATTAAAAAAATGTAAAATGAAATTATTCCAATACATAGCCATTGATTTATTGAAAATAAGTTAGAAATAGTTATTAATATGTTCGATAACTGGTTTGAAGGAAGCATGTCTATTTTATCAATTAACATATTTTGAGTGTATGCTAAATTGTTTAGTGTATCAATATCACTTGGATCTAATTTTAAAGCTTTTTCATAATAATAAATACTATTTGGGATATCATTAAGTTTATAGTAGGTATTTCCTAAGTTGAAATATAACTGCTTTGAATGTTCTCCATTATTAATAATTTCTGTGAATAGACTAATAGCACTTAAATAATCCCCATTATTATAATCCTGAACGCCTTGTTTAAATTTTATATTATTATTTGTTTGTGAAAACGCAACGCTTGAGATAAATAAAACTATAATTAGTACTAAATTTTTCATTTAAATTACTTTATCAATTTCTGAAATGACTTTTACTGCATTTTCATAATCTTTATTGATTGCTACATTTGATGCAGGAGTATATCTTGCATATTCACAATTTTCAATTAATGTTATAAAAAGCTGTTTAGGTTCTTTACCTATATTTTTTTCTAAAAGTAACTCTGAAATTCTTTGTTTACTATAGTCTGTAGTTTCTATTGAAAGTTTAGATTTTAAAAAGTTATGTAAGGCTTTTTCAAGTGAGACATAAAACAAGTCTTTTTTATCTAAATTTTTCTTGGCTTCAGACAAATATTTTCTTGCAAGCTTGTTTGCTCTTCTTGAATTATGTTCTTCCCTTTCAGAGCTAGTGATTTTTTTTGATTTAAAAAACACTATTATGATAATCATGATTACTATTGGTAATAAAAGAAGTAAATAAAAACTTATTGAATAAATAAAGGGTTTAGAATTAATTTTAATTAATTCGGGATTAGTTTTAATAAACTTAAATTGATTGATTGAAGGAAGAATATTATTTGAAATAATTGATGAATCAGTTGAAGGTTTATTGCTCTCAAATGAGGTTGGCCCCTCTAATACATTTATTACAGTTTCTTTGGATTTTAGAGTTTCATACTTTTTTGAACTGGTATTGAAAAAAGTAAATTCTACTGCATTTATCGGATACTTTCCTTGAAACTGCGGGACTAAAGTATATGTATTAGAGATACTCCCTTTCATTCCTGTTATGTTTGTAGAAACTTTTTCATTATACTCTGGATCATATTTCTCTAATGAGCTTGGCACCTGAAGAGATGGTGGAGAAAATAATTTTAAATTTCCTTTACCAGAAATTTCAACCGTTGCTTGCAAAGATTCGGAGGCATTTAAATCAGTTTTAGTCGTTCTAAGATCTATCTCAAAGTCTCCAACAGCTCCATTAAAACTTTCTGGTGAGTTAACGGGTAATTCTTTTACTTGAATAATTCTTTTCCCAGCAGTTACTTTTTTAGACACTTGGTTATAAATTCTGTTTCCAAAAAAATCTCTTCGATTTGTTGGAACATCAACCGAAACATCTAATGATAAAGGAAGTATTTCAAGTTTATCTGTTTTTTGTGGATACAAAACTGTTTTTTTCCATGTTACATAATTATAACTGTCCCCCTTATATGAACCTCTTTCAATTTGAAGTCTTGGGATTTTAATATTTTGAGACCAAAAATTTTCAAACTCTGGGGTTTCAATTTCTCCAACATTTGTAACATTGATTTGAGGAGAAAAATAGAGCTTATAAATAATTGAAATACCCTCATTTAAAAAAGGATTTGTATTCGAAACTTCTGCCACTAAGTGTAAATTTTCATTTACAATATAACTAGGATCATCAGGATCTTTACTTATAGAAACTGATTCACTAACATTTACTTTTAAAGGAAGGGTTTTAAAAACCTGGCCGTCTATTTCAATAGTTGCTTGACCTATAGTAAGAGAGCCTTTTCCCAAAGGGCTTAAAAAATATGAATAACTTTTAGAAAAAGTTCTTTTGCCGTTGACCCACATATTACTAACGGATTGATTAGGTCCCCCAATAACTCTAAATCCTTTAAAATCTGGTGGATTAAAATTATCTCCGTCTTTATTCATTTTGAAATCTACTCTTAAATTTTCGTTTAGTCCTAATGTTTTTTTACTCAAAATTGTTTCAAAATTTACAGAATCTTCTTGTCCAGTCATCTGAACAATTGAAAACTGTAGTAAGAAAGCCAATAAATAAATTTTCAATTTCATTTTAATTACCAATCTTTTTTATTTTTTACTGGGACACCTTTAACTTTATTTTTATTAACCTTTTTCTGAACTTTCTTTTCTTCATTGTCCATTGCTTTAAGTAGGTTTTTTAATTGCTCAGGAGATATTTTATTGGGTTTAGGTTTGTTCTTTTCATTTTTATTGTCTTTATTATCTTTTTTATTATTGTCGTTTTTCTTGTCCTCTTTTTTATCGTTTTTCTTTTCATCTTTTTTATTATCTCCCTTGTTATCTTTATCATCCTTCTTGTCTTTATCATCCTTCTTGTCCTTATCGTTTTTCTTGTCTTTATCGTCTTTTTTGTTATTCTTTTGTTGGTTTTTTAATAATTCTTTAGCTAAGACATAATTGTATCTAGTTTCATCGTCCTTAGGATTATTTAATAATGCATTTTTAAATGAGTTTACAGCGTTTTGATAATCTTTATTTTTCATAAAAAGATTACCTAAATTATGAAATGACTTATGCAGGGTCGTTTTGTCTTTTGCTTTTTTTATTGAAGACCTATATTGATTTAAAGCCTCTTGATTTAATTCTTTATTATAAAAAGAATTAGCCAAATTATAACTTGCTGCAATATTAGTAGAATCTTTTGAAATAGATTTTCTGTATAATGCTTCAGCTTCAATTAAATTCTTTTCAGAAAACTCAATATTTCCATCCAACGTTAGGTTGTTTGACTCTTTATCAATTGTAGTTGATTGAGAATTAATCTTTATACAGAAGAATAGTAAAACTATGTAACTAATTTTTCTCATTAAATAAATTTAATTTTTTAACCCAATATGTTTTCTTTTCAAAAACTAATAATTCCAAACTTAAAAAAAGAATTGCAAATGAAATAAACCACTGAAATTGGTCTTTATAAGCAACAAATTGTTTAGACTCAAATTCTTTTTTATCCATTTCTTTTAATCTTTTAGAAATTTCCTCAACAACTAGCTCGGTATTAACACCCTCAATATAGATTCCTCTTGAGGAGTTCGCTATCGTATTTAGTAACTGGGTATTAAGCTTTGTCACAACAACATCCCCATTTTCATCTTTTTTATAAGATTTTACAATATTATTTTCTTTAATTGGAATTGGCGCTCCCTTGACTGAACCCAGACCAATGGTTATAATTGTTATTCCAGATCGTTCAGCTAGTTCAAGTAAATTTTGTCTTTCAACCTCATGGTCCTCACCGTCTGAAAGAATGAACAAAACTCTGTTAGTTTGATCTTCATCGTCATAAAATTTTTGTGCTAAGTTTATTGATTGAACAATTGCTGTCCCTTGAGAGGATAACATATCTGTGTTTAAACTTTGTAGAAAAGTTTTTGCTGTTGAATAGTCGTCTGTAATAGGTAAAATTGGCAAAGCTGTTGCCGCATATGCAATTACCCCAACTCTGTCATTATTTAAAGTATTGATGATTTCTGAAACAATTCTTTTAGCCTTTTCTAACCGATTTGGTGCTATGTCTTCAGCCAACATACTTTTAGAAACATCAAGAGCAAAAACTATGTCAACACCCTCTCTTTTAACAGTTTTTAATTCTGTTCCAATCTTTGGATTAACTAATGCAATTGTTGAAAAAAGGATAAATAATATTAAAAAAAGCAGTTTAATTCTTGGCTTAAAATTAGAAATATTTGGACTTAAAAATTGAAGTAAATTTTCAGAAATATATTTTTTTTGAATATTTTTTTTCCATGTTTTTAAAAACAAGAAACCTATTATCATTATTGGAATAATGAGTAGAATATAAAAATATGATGTCTCTTCTAATTGATACATTAAATAAAACTTTTAAAAATTGTCGATCTGAAAATCCATTCTATTAGGATTAAAGAAATTGAAATCAAAATGAAAATTCTATAAATTTCTTTTGCATTTGAATATTTAAATTCCTCTACTTCGGTTTTTTCTAATTTATTAATCTCGTCATATATTTCTTTTAATTTTTTGTTATCTGTAGCTCTAAAATATAAGCCACCTGTTTTTGAAGCAATTGATTTCAAAAGCTTTTCATCAATTTCAACTTTAGTTAAACCATACCTAAATGACCCGTCTGGATTTAAGGCGATAGGGGCTCGTGCATTTCCATTGCTACCCAGTCCAATTGTATAGGTTTTTATTCCAAAAGAAGAAGCTAAATCAGCTGAAGTGTTTGGATCTATAAAGCCAGAGTTGTTTACTCCATCTGTAAGTAGGATAACCACTTTACTTTTTGCTTTGCTGTCTTTTAATCTATTTACTGATGTTGCCAAACCCATACCAATTGCTGTTCCATCTTCAATAACTCCATCAAAAATTATTTCATTTAAAGAGTTTATAATAATAGATTTGTCTGATGTCACTGGTGTTTTAGTATAACTTTCTCCAGCATAAACTACCAAGCCAATTCTATCGTTAGTCCTATCATTAATAAATTCTTTAGCAACCTCTTTTAGAGCTTCCAGTCGATTTGGCTTTAAATCTTGAGCTAACATACTAGACGATACGTCAACTGCAATAACAATATCTATTCCTCTACTTTTTTTTGTTTGAGTAGACACATCTATAATTTGAGGTCTAGCTAAACCTACTATCAAAAACATAATTGCTAAATATCTTATAATATTTAAAAAAGGATATAATCTAGCTTTTAAGGATTTTTTTGAAAAAGACTTGATAGATGATATATTAAAATTAGAAATTTTCTGAGATTTAAATTTATAATCAAATAAGATTAAAAATAGTAGCACTATAATAAGCCATAAAAATTCAGGATTTGAAAATATCATATTATTAGGCATACTAGTCTTTTTTAAAATAAATTGAATTCTCAATTCGTTTAATTATTTCCGATGAATATTTATTATCTCTATCTATAATGGTAGTTATAATTTGTGTTCCTCCGTTCTCAAAAAATGTTAAATTGTAGTATTCTTTTTTTACTGAGTTTCCATCAATTTTATTATAATCAAATGAACCAAAATATTTGGTGGTACTTATACCGTCATTAAGTGAGAATTCTTCTTCCTGAGTTAATATATTTAGTGCTCCCTTAGATTTTAAATTTTCTATTAATATAGCCTGATGATCTTCTTCTTCGTTAATTGGTTTTGTTAAAACTGAAATAAAAAATGAATCTTCTAGAGTTTGAAAATCAAAAAGCTGACCTAACTTTGAATCATTTCTTTTCAAAACATCAGGAGAGGTAATAGAAATTGGATAAGCTCCATAACTACTTTCTACCCAATCCTTTTTTTCAAGAAGATTTTTTGTTTCATTCCCAACAATTGTATCCTTAACATCTTGCCATCCAAATATTGATATTGAGATTACTAAAGATAAGGTTATTAAAACTGAGCTAATTTTAAAGATATTTAAATACAGTTTCTTTTTCTTTTGTTCTTTAATTTTTTTTAAGTAAATCTCATTTTTCAATAATTCTTCTTCACTTGGCTCTGGGATTGCCTCTTTTGTATCTACCAAAACAGTTTCCAATACTTTTTTATCTAGTATAGCAGTCTCTGATCCAGGATTAGATTTTGCAAATTTCACTAAATCTGCAGTTGCAAGAACTGACTTAAAATTATTTAAGGTTTCTTTAGTAATATCTAGTTGCCCAGCATCTTTTAGTAATTCTAATTTTTCTATTAGTTCGTTTGTTGTACTTTCTAGGGCATCTACCTTAACTTCTTCCTCAAAATATCCCTTAACAATTTCCGTCAGCTTTGAATAATATAATTTATAATCTAATTGATTATTCAAGTCTTTAAGTTCTAATTGTTTTAATGCCTTAATTGCCTTTTCGAGAGGAGGCGTAATGACCTCTTCAGAAGATTTAAAAAAGTTTGAATTTTTATATAATAAGCTTATTAAAAATAAAATTATGGCTATAGAAAAAAATAAAAAATATTTTTTCCACCAGCCTTCATTATTTCTATCAACAGAAATTATATTTTTTATATCAAAAAACTTTTTACTTACTGTATCAACTTTAACATTAGAAACATTAACAATTATTGAATCTCCTGTTTTAATTATCTGATCTACAATTTTGAGAGGGTTAATTATTGAAAATGAACCGGGCTCAAAACTGGTTAGTGAGTATCTTTTTGTAAAGCGATATTTATTTTTTATGATGAGAGTGTCCAATTCAAATTCTTCTATAATTTCAAATGGAGGATTTATTTTTGAAAATTTAAATTCAGACTTTTCTATTGAGTCTAACGTGAAAGAGAATTCATATTTAATTTCCTCACCAACTTTTATTGTTAGGCTGTCTATTTTTGAGTCAACATCAATAACAGCCTGAGAGTACAAACTTGCGCTTGTGCAAATGAAAATAGCAATAAATACAATTTTAAATTTATCCACGATTTTTAAAATAATTTAAAAGCTTTTTAATATAACTCTCATCTGTTCTGCAAGAAATTGTACCTGCACCATTTTTAGTAAATAAATCGTTAAATTTTTTAAAATTTAAAGACATTTCTCTTTTATAGTTATCTCTTAATGATTTAGAAGAAGTATCTATCATTTTAATCTCTTCTGTCTCTTGATCAAACATTTGAACTAATCCAAGGTTTGGAATAGCCTCTTCAAACTTGTCGTAAACTTTAATGCCTGTTAAGTCATGTTTTTTAGAAATTATTTTTAAAGATTTTTCATAATCAGATGAAATAAAATCAGACAAAATAAATGTAATAGATTTCTTTTTTAAAATTCTTGTTAAGAATTCCAAAGCGACTTTAATATCTGTTTTTTTGCTAAGAGGTTTAAACTCAATAAGCTCTCTGATAATTCTTAATACATGTGTTTTACCCTTGCTAGGTGGAATGTAGAGCTCTACCTGATCACTAAACAAAATCAACCCTACTTTATCGTTATTTTGAAGGGCTGAAAAAGCTAATGTTGCTGAAATTTCAGTTATAATATTTTTCTTTAAGGCATTATTAGTCCCAAACAAAGCGGAGTTACTAACATCTACCATCAGCATCAATGTAAGTTCTCTTTCTTCCTCAAAAATCTTGACAAATGGTTCATTATACCTTGCTGTAACATTCCAATCTATTGTTCGAACATCATCTCCAAACTGATAATTTCTAACCTCACTAAAAGTCATTCCTCGTCCTTTAAAAGCACTATGATATTCTCCACCAAAAATATTACTACTTAACTTTCTGGTTTTGATTTCAATTTTTCTAACTTTTTTTAATAAATCTTTAGTCTCCAAAATATTGAAATTAGTAAGTTTAAAAATTGGAATTATTTTTAAGGTACTTCTACTTGATTAACAATTTTGTTAATTATTTCCTCAGAAGAAATACTTTCTGCTTCAGCTTCATATGTTAACCCTATTCTGTGTCTTAAAACATCATGAATAACTGCTCTAACGTCTTCAGGAATTACATATCCTCTTCTTTTTATGAAAGCATAACATCTTGCAGCATTAGCTAGATTTATGCTTCCTCTGGGTGAAGCTCCAAAATTTATTAAGGGTTTTAATTCATCTAAACCATATTTTTCAGGATACCTGGTAGCGAACACTAAATCTAAAATATATTTTTCAATTTTTTCATCCATATAAACTCGTCTAACAGATTCCTGTGCTTTAATTATTTGTTTAACAGTTACTACAGGTTTAATGTCGCCAAAACTATTATTAATATTAGCCCTAACTATTAGCTGTTCATCCTCTAACTTAGGGTAATCAATAATTGTTTTCAACATAAATCTATCAACCTGCGCTTCAGGCAAAGGATACGTCCCTTCTTGTTCAACAGGGTTTTGAGTGGCCATTACTAAAAAAGGAGGTGCTAATTTAAAGGTAGAATCACCAATTGTAACCTGTTTCTCTTGCATTGACTCTAGTAGAGCAGATTGAACTTTTGCTGGAGCTCTATTAATTTCGTCAGCTAAAACAAAATTAGCAAAAATTGGGCCTTTCTTAATTGAGAAATCATTTTCTTTCATATTGTAGATCATGGTACCAACTACGTCTGCAGGCAATAAATCAGGTGTAAATTGAATTCTACTGAAACTACCTTTAACGGCTTTGCTTAAAGAATTAATCGCAAGTGTCTTCGCTAAACCTGGGACTCCCTCTAATAGGATATGCCCCTGTCCCAGAAGACCAATCAAAAGTCTTTCAATCATATGCTTTTGACCAACTATAACCTTGTTAATTTCTAATAATAGTATATCAATAAAAGCACTTTCTTTTTCAATGATTTCATTAATTTCTTTAATGTCTATTTCTTTATTCATGTTATTCTATGTTAATATTATAAAATTACTCATTAAACTAAGGGGGTGCAATTTGAATAAAAAAAATGATTCAAATTGTTAATAATTGGTTAAATATTTCTTTAGTTAAAGAGGTAAATCATTTTTTGACCAACATTTCTTCAATCTCTTTTGGAACTAAATCTGAAATTGAGATGTTATTTTTAATGTTATTTCTTATTAAAGTAGAAGAAATTTCCATAATTGGAGCATCATATAGAGTAACGTTTTTATGGTCTACTAATCTACTTTTCTCTAAAGATTGACTTTTCCTCGGGTAAACACATATTTTATGTTGTAGAATAAGTTCATAATTACTCCAAAGATGCAAAGTATTAAGGTTGTCCTCGCCTAAAATAATTTTAAAGTCTGTATCTGTATACTCTTTGTTTAAATGTATTAATGTGTCAGAGGTATTGTATGGTGGTGTAAGTTTAAACTCAACATCAGAACAAACAATTCTTTTATTTTTCTTACAATAATTATCAATTGTTTTAAATCTGTTATAATAATTCGAAACTTTATTAGCTTGCTTAAATGGACTTAGTGGAGTAATCACAAACCATATTTGGTCAAGACTTAGTTTATTTAAAAAATACTTTGCTATAGCAATGTGACCATTATGTAATGGATCAAAAGTTCCAAAAAACAAGCCTATGGTTTTATTCATTAATCAAGAAGTTTTTTACAATGTTATAGGATTCTTTTTTGGCTGTAATTAAGTCGTTATTGATTATTGTTACATCAAAGCTTGATTCGCTTTCTATTTCTTTTACTGCTTTTTCAACTCTTGAATTAATTGATTCAAGTGAATCAGAAGCTCTAGAAACTAATCTTTTTCTTAGTTCTTCAATACTAGGGGGTTTAACAAACACTGCTAATGCATCATGTTGAAAAAAATTTTTCAACTTAATACCGCCAATTACATCAATATCAAAAATCACATTACTGGTTTCGAGCAATTTGTTAACCTCTTCTTTTAAGCTTCCATAAAATACATCTTCATAAACTTCTTCGAATTCTAAAAATTGATTGTTTTTAATTAATTTCTTAAAATCTGACCTAGATTTAAAAAAATAATCTTTTCCATTGATTTCTCCTTGGCGTTTGTTTCTTGTTGTTGCAGAAATAGAAAAACTCAGGTTCAGTTCACTTTTTTCTAATAATTCTCTAACTAAAGTAGTTTTACCACTTCCAGAGGGTGCAGAAAAAATTATGCACTTGCCAAAATTTTTCATAAAACGTTTAATAATTGTTCCTTAATCTTCTCAAGATTATTTTTCATATCGACAACATTTTTTTGAATAGCTGAATGATTGGCTTTGGAGCCTATAGTATTTATTTCTCTTCCAATTTCCTGAGAAATAAAAACTAATTTTTTTCCTTTTTCTGAAATACTTGAGTTAACAGTTTCTCTAAAAAAGTTTAAATGATTTTTTAGTCTGACTATTTCTTCGTTAATATCATATTTCTCTAAATAGTATATTATTTCTTGATCCCACCTTTCCTTATTTAATTCGACATTCAGTTCTTGTAAGCTTGAGTTTAATTTGTTTTTAATAGAATCTTTTCTTTCTGGAGCTAGGTTAATAACTTCAAGCATATCCTTCTCGATTAAATTTATTTGATTGTTTAAATCCTTTTCTAAAGCTTTACCCTCCTGTTTTCTAAATTCAATTAATTCTTTACAAGCTTTATTAATTTGATTGTTAATTTCATCCTTTTGTGAATTAGTTATTTCAAAATTTTGTTTGGAAAAAACCTCAGGAAGGTTTATCGCTATTTTCAAAAGTTCTGAGTCCTTTGTTTTTACCACTGATTTTAATTCTTTAATGTAATTTTTGATAATTTTTTTATTAAAAGAATTGGCAGGTTTTTCAGTAGCTATTGATATTTTAAGTTCTATTTTCCCTCTTAATAATTTAGCTGATAATAAAGATCTTAGTTCTTTTTCTAAATCTTTTAAATGGGAGTGTATATTAAAATTTATATCAAAATTTTTGCTGTTAAGTGATTTTATTTCAATCGTAATTTCACCTAGTTCAGATGTTAGAGCAGATTGTCCAAATCCGGTCATTGATTGTAACATGGATGTAAATTTACAAAAAAGAAGGGCTTACTCTAATTTTCTAACCCATATATTTCTAAAACTTAATGGAATACAGCAATGATCTTGTAACATTATTGGTGCATCTCCATGAGCAGAGTATTTAGGTTGTCCTACGTTTGTTGTGGTTCCAAAAATTTCAACGTGATTTTGAATTAATATTCCGTTATGGAAAACAGTGAAAAAACCTGGTTTTTCTAATTTTTTATTTTTAAACACTGGAGCATTAAAAATTATGTCATAAGACTGCCAATCGCCAGGTTTTCGTGAAGCATTTACAAGTGGAATATGTTGCTTATACACTGAACCTGCCTGGCCATTTACATAGGTCGGGTTTTCATAACTATCTAAAATTTGTATTTCATAATTTCTCTGCAAAAATACCCCACTATTAGATCTACTTTGATCTTTGTGTTTACTAATTGCTTTAGTGCCTGCTTTCCATTCAATGTGCAACTGAACAGATCCAAAAGATTCTTTTGTGAAAATTGAACCCTTTCCATTTACTACCGTCATAGAACCATCATCATTAATTATCCATTGAGGCTCTTTATCTCCCCATGTTACCCAATTTGAAAAATCGGTTCCATCAAATAAAACAATAGCGTCACTTGGCGGCAAATTATCATAATAAGTATTAATCTTTTCAGGGACAGGCCCCCACACTTCAGTATCCTTACTTTGAGAAAAAATAATAAAATAATTTAGAAAAAAAACTAGTATAAAAATATTCCTCATTATAATAAAGGTAAAAAATAATATGATATTATTGATTCTAAGGATAACTAGGGATAATTAAGTAGATTTTTAATTTTTTTTTTGAATCAATGAGTCGTAAATTTGAAAAAAAAAATCATGAAAAATATTCTAACACTATGTTTTACTCTTCTATTATTAGTAGGTTGTGGAAATGAACCAAAAAAAGAGAAGTTTACATATAAAAGAACTAAAACAGAAATAAAACCAGTAGTAAATTCTACTAGATTAGTTTTGAACTCAAACGATCTAATGATGTTTGATAAAAATTTATTGAAAGGTCAAGCTGGTAAAGAAATTAACCTTATACTTAATCATACTGGGAAAATAGCTAAAGAATTTATGGGTCATAATTTTGTATTGTTAAAAAAGGATGTTGATGTTGATGATTTTGCTCAAAGAGCTGTAATTGCAAAAGACAATCAATATATTCCTGAGGGTGATGAAACAATAGCTTATACAAATATGCTAGGTGGTGGTGAGTCTGACAGTATAACTTTTACAGTTGATGAACCTGGAAGTTACATCTATATATGTACATTCCCAGGTCACTACCAAATTATGAAAGGTGAATTTATTATTGAATAAGTGAAATTTAATACCAAAACCATTCACGGAGGTCAAATAACAGAAAAAGGATATAATGCTGTAATGCCCCCCATATATCAGACCTCGACATATGCTCAAAAAAGTCCAGGAGACCACAAGGGTTTTGAGTATAGTAGAACCCATAATCCCACAAGAACCGCTCTAGAGAGTTCATTAGCTAGTATTGAAAATGGTAAATTTGGATTAGCTTTTGGTTCGGGTTTGGCGGCAATTGATGCTGTGTTAAAATTGTTAAAACCTGGTGACGAAATTATTTCTACCAATGACTTGTATGGTGGATCATACAGACTATTCACTAAAATTTTCGAAGATTATGGGCTTGTTTTTCATTTCACTGAAATGGAAAATTTATCAAGTGTTGAAAATTTAATTAACAATAAAACTAAACTTATTTGGGTTGAAACACCAACAAACCCAATGATGAATATAATTGATATTAATAGACTTAGTCTGATAGCTAAAAAATTCAATATACTTTTAGGAGTTGACAATACTTTTGCGACTCCTTTCTTACAACAACCTCTTTCTTTGGGAGCTGATATTGTCATGCATTCTGCCACAAAATATTTGGCAGGACATAGTGATGTAGTTTTAGGTGCACTGATAGTGAACAATGAACAGCTTTCCGAAAAACTTTATTTTATTCAAAATGCTAGTGGAGCAATTTGTGGACCAATGGATAGTTTTTTAACATTAAGAGGAATAAAAACTCTTCATGTAAGAATGAAAAGACATTGCGAAAACGCTGAAAAAATTGCAAAATACTTAAGCAGTCATGCTGAAATTGAAAATGTTTATTGGCCAGGATTTAAATCTCATGCCAATCATAATATTGCTGTTCAACAAATGAACGATTTTGGAGCAATGATTTCATTTACAACTAAAGGAAATAATTTTAAAAAATCAATTAAAATAATTGAATCCCTCAAAATTTTTACTCTTGCAGAATCTCTTGGAGGTGTAGAAAGTTTAGCTGGGCATCCAGCATCAATGACTCACGCATCAATTCCAAAAGAAGAAAGAGAGAAAGCTGGAGTAGTAGACTCATTAATAAGACTAAGTGTGGGTATTGAAGATATTGATGATTTAATTGGAGATTTAAACCAGGCGATTTCTTAGCTCTAAATATTATTTGATTAACTTAGTTAGATATTAATGTTTAATAATTGTTTTTATTATGAAAAAAATTATTGAAAACTTTATAGCAGAAATTGATAGAAAAAATTCTCATGAACCCGAATTCATGCAGGCTGTAAGGGAAATCTCAGAAAACGTACTACCATACATTGTATCTCAAGACATATATCACGGTAAAAATATTCTAATGAGAATGGTTGAGCCGGAAAGAGTCCTGATGTTCAGGGTAAACTGGGTAGATGACAACGGGGAAATACAGGTTAATAGAGGCTACAGAGTTCAAATGAATTCAGCTATTGGACCTTACAAAGGAGGATTACGATTTCATCCTACGGTAAATCTTAGTATTTTGAAATTTTTAGCATTAGAACAGGTTTTTAAAAATAGCCTTACTACCCTTCCTATGGGAGCTGGTAAAGGAGGTTCAGATTTTGACCCAAAAGGTAAGAGTGATGGAGAAGTAATGAGGTTTTGTCAAAGTTTTATGACAGAATTATACCGATACATTGGACCAAATACTGATGTTCCTGCTGGTGACATAGGTGTTGGGGGGAGAGAAATTGGCTACATGTTTGGTCAATATAAAAAATTAAAAAAAGAGTTTAGTGGAGTATTAACAGGAAAGGGCCTCTCATGGGGTGGGTCTTTAATTCGTCCTGAAGCAACTGGTTATGGAACCGTTTATTTTGCAGAAAATATGCTTAAACATATTTCTGATTCAATTAAAGGGAAAACTGTGACTATTTCTGGATCAGGAAATGTTGCTCAATATGCTGCTGAAAAGTGTTTACATCTTTCGGCAAAAGTTATATCAATGTCAGATTCCTCTGGGACAATTTTTGATGAGGAAGGTATTGACAAAGAAAAGCTTGCTTACATAATGAACCTAAAAAATAATGAAAGAGGCAGAATTAGTGAATACACAAAAAAATACTCTAATGCTAAATTTTTAAAGAATAAAACTCCATGGGATATTCCGTGTGATATAGCTCTACCTTGTGCAACTCAGAACGAACTAAAAGAAAAAGATGCAAAATCACTAATTAATAATGGATGTGTCTGTGTGAGTGAAGGTGCAAACATGCCATGTGTTCCTGGAGCAATAAAAGTATTCAAAGCACACAAAATATTATATGCACCAGGAAAAGCTTCCAACGCTGGAGGAGTTGCTGTCTCTGGATTAGAAATGGCACAAAATTCCTTAAGATACAGCTGGTCCAGAGAAGAAGTTGACTCAAAGTTACAAGAAATTATGAATGATATTCATGCCTCTTGTTTGACGCATGGTCAAGAAAAAGGATGGGTGGATTATGAAAAAGGTGCCAACATAGCAGGGTTTATTAAAGTAGCTGATGCCATGTTAGCTCAAGGAATTGTCTAAATGTTAATTTCTACTGAATCTATTTCACTGAATTACGTAAAGTATTCTGAAACCAGCATAATTGTAAAATGTTTTACAAAATCTGATGGGTTAAAATCCTATTTAATTAAGGGAATTAGATCCTCAAAAAAAAAATCTCTTAACATTGGATTGTTTCAGCCACTTACAATTCTAGAAATTGATGCTAACCATAAAAATAAGGGTAATTTAGAAAGTATCCGATCTGCAAAAA
The DNA here is from genome assembly GCA_902559035.1 of uncultured Bacteroidota bacterium. Taxonomy (GTDB): domain Bacteria; phylum Bacteroidota; class Bacteroidia; order Flavobacteriales; family Flavobacteriaceae; genus MAG-121220-bin8. The sequence continues at coordinate 149,681 of CACEGG010000002.1, read as the reverse complement.
TTAGTAATTCATACAAAACAATACACATTGATATGTTTAAAAATTCAATTGTTCTTTTTTTATCAGAAGTATTAGCTAAAAGTATTAAAGAAGAGGAGAAAAATATTGAATTATTTGAATTTGTGAAAAAATCTATGATTTGGCTAGACAATTCTGAAAAATTCAGCAATTTTCACATACAATTTTTAGTCAAACTCCTTTCTTTTTTGGGTATATCCCCCGAAAAAACAGAGAAAACAATGAATGGGTTTAATATGATTGATGGAGTTTTTTGTGAATATGACCAGAGTGAGTTCTGTATTAATGGAGAATTAGTTGACTATTTTAAATCCTTTTTAGGCACAGAATTTGATGATGTTGTAGGTGAGGTTAATACCTCTAACAAAAGAAAAGAATTGATCGAATTTTTAATAAAATATATGCAAATTCACCTACCTGACTTTAAAAGACCTAAGTCACTTAATATTCTTTATGAATTATTTCAATAAATTAATATTATTATTTGTTCTTTTCTTTAATTTTTCTTTTTCTCAAAAAATATCAATTATAGACTCAGAAAACGGAAACATAATTCCCAATGCTACGGTATTTAGTAAGCAAAGCATGGAGTCAATTATTTCTGATTTTAATGGACTTGTTGATTTAAATAAATTCAGTTCTAAAGACACTTTAATTTTTGGTCATGTTTCTTACAAAAGTCTATCGATAGTCAAAAATGAAATCGATAACTCTAAAGTGTATTTAATTCCTGCTGCACAAGCCTTAAATGAAGTAGTTTTATCTGTAGCTCGTAGCAAAGAAAACAAGAGTAAGATTTCTAAACAAGTTTCTGTTATTTCGTATGAAGATCTAAAGTTAAACTCCCCCCAAACATCAGCGGATCTTTTGAGATATGCAAATGGGGTAAGAGTTCAAAAATCTCAAGGAGGAGGAGGAAGCCCTGTAATCAGAGGGTTTGAGGCAAATAGAGTTTTATTAGTAATTGATGGTGTTAGAATGAATAATGCAATCTACAGATCTGGTCATTTACAAAATTCTATCACAATCAACCCAAATAGTTTAGAAAGGACTGAAGTTATTTATGGCCCATCGTCGGTAGGCTATGGGTCTGATGCGCTTGGAGGAGTAGTTCATTATTATACAAAAACACCTAAAATAAATAATTCAAAAGAATGGAATTTCACTGGCGTTTCATCTTATAACCCTCGTCTTAAAAATATTGTACAAAATTTTGATATTGAGTACAGTAAAAAAAAATGGGCTAGCTACACCAATTTTTCTTTTTCAAAATTCGGGGATATTATAATGGGTAGTAATAGAAATCACGGTTTTGAGTCATGGGGTCTTGATTATCATTTCATTAATCCGGAAAAGTATAATAATTCTTTTATTACAAACCCAAATCCTAATATACAAAAACACACTTCTTATAATCAATACGATTTTTTACAAAAACTAAATTTTAAGATATCTGATTTCTCTAGTCTTATTTTAAATTTTCAAAACTCAAAATCATCTGACATACATCGATTTGATAAGTTAAATGAATTAAAAAATGGGAATTATAAATACTCCAAATGGAGTTATGGACCTCAGAAAAGAACAATGATTTCGTCTCAGCTTAATCTTTCAAAAAAAAATAGTTTTAGCGATAAAAGAAAACTCCTTTTAGCCTATCAGAAAATTGGGGAATCACGACATTACAGAAAATTTCAAGATCTTGAAAGTTTAAATCAAATTGAATCACTAGATGTATTTTCCATTAATTTCGATTTATTTAAAAATTCATCTGATAATTCCTCTTGGGCTTATGGATTTGAATATGTGTTTAACGATATTTCATCAACAGCGTATTTACAAAAATTTGTTTTAGACTCCTCCTATAGATTAATTGAAGATAATAAATCTTACGATGCTCCAACTCGATATCCAAGTCAACAAGGATATTATGGATCAATTGCGACATACTATGAGTACAGAAAAGATATTTCTAAAAAATCCAATGTAAACATAGGTATGAGATACACAAATACCCAACTTAAAGCTAAGTGGAATAACAAAGAGATTGTTCAATCAAACCTTAGCGATGTATCTTCAAATAACTCTTCCCTTACCACTAGTATTGGATTAGTGTATAGAACCACAAAAAACTGGAAAATAAATGGAAATTTTTCTAGTGGCTTTCGATCACCTAACATTGACGATATTGGAAAAATCAGGGAAAAAAGTGGAATTCTTACAGTTCCCAATCCACATTTAAAACCTGAATATGCGTATAACTCTGAAATTGGTATATCAAAATATTCCAAAAATAAATTAAGTGGATTTTCGATAAACGCTTATTACACACATATTTCAAAACATATTTCTAGAGATTTCTACGAAATTAAAACTGATCAATCTTCCGATGATTATAAAACAATTATTTTCAATTCGGAAGAGGTCATTACAATGGCTAACATAAATAAAGGCAGTGCATATATTTATGGAGCCACGTTTGATTTTAAAACTTCTTTATCCAAAAACTTACTTGTGAAAGGAAATTTGACATATACAGAAGGAAGAAATACGGATTATAACCATCCAATACCTTCAATTTCTCCTCTCTTTGGCAACCTTCTATTGAAGTTAAATTTGAATAAACTTGAAACTCAATTCTCTTTTAGATTTTCCGAATCCAAAGCTCCAGAAGATTACAGTATTGGAGGTGAAGACGGGCTTGAAGAAACGCCTATATTAAATAAAAATGGGGAAATTTATTATTATGGAATGCCTTCATGGAGTGTATTAAAACTTTCCTCTTCTTACTCTTTTTCAAAAAGGCTTAAAACTGTAATAATTTTAGATAATCTACTAGATGTTCATTATAGAGAATTTGCATCTGGGATATCTGCTCCAGGCCGAAACTTAAATATTGTTTTAAGTTATCTGTTTTAAGTCATAAAATTTGATCTAAAATAGTTACTTTCGCTTTTATCAAAATCTGATATAATAAAAATGGCGTTTAAAGAATATAAAGGCTTGGATTTATCGAAAGTTGCGGATGAAGTGCTTAGCGACTGGGAAAAGAATAAATCTTTTGAAAAAAGCATTAGTATTAGGAGAGATGCTCCAAAATTTATTTTTTACGAAGGGCCCCCATCTGCTAACGGAATGCCTGGTATTCACCATGTTATGGCTAGAAGCATCAAAGATATTTTTTGCAGATTTAAAACCTTAAAGGGATTTCAAGTTGAAAGAAAAGCGGGATGGGATACGCATGGCCTTCCAATTGAGCTAAGTGTAGAAAAAGATCTAGGTATTACAAAAGAGGATATAGGAACAAAAATATCTGTTGAAGATTATAATAAGGCTTGTAAAAAAGCTGTCATGAAGTATACTGATGTTTGGAATGATCTAACTAAAAAAATGGGTTACTGGGTAGACATGAGTAACCCTTACATAACTTATGAATCTAAATATATTGAATCAGTTTGGTGGCTTCTAAAAGAATTATATAATAAAAACCTTATATATAAAGGTTATACTATTCAGCCTTACTCTCCAAAAGCGGGGACCGGCTTAAGTTCACATGAGCTAAACCAGCCTGGAACCTATCAAGACGTTAGCGATACAACCGTTACTGCTCAATTTAAAACTATTAAAAGTTCCCTTCCAGATTTTTTAAAAAAACATGAAAGTCTTTTTATATTAGCTTGGACTACAACACCCTGGACTCTACCATCAAACACTGCACTAACAGTTGGTCCTAAAATTGACTACAGCGTAATCTCAACTTACAACCAGTATACTTTCAAATTCATCAATGTCATAATGGCTAGCGATCTTATTTCTAAAGTTTTTGGGGGCAATTACACTAAGGTAAATAGTGATGATGATTTAATATTTGATTCTCGTAAAGACAAAAAAATTCCATACCTAGTGCAAGAAAATTTTTGTGGAAAAGATCTTCTTAACATCAGGTATGAACAACTTTGGGACGAAGCTCCTTTACCCAACGATAATCCAAATGATGCCTTTAGAGTCATTGAAGGAGATTTTGTAACCACTGAAGATGGAACTGGGATTGTTCATACTGCTCCAACTTTTGGAGCTGATGATGCTAAAGTCGCAAAGTTGGCCAACCCACCAATTCCAGCATTATTGATTGAAGATGAAGACAAACAATTAGTTCCTCTTGTTGATTTGCAAGGAAAATTTAGAAAAGAGCTCGGATCTTTAGGAGGAAAGTTTGTTAAAAATGAGTATTATGATGATAATGACATTCCTCAAAAATCTGTAGATGTTGAAATTGCAATTAAACTAAAAGAACAAAATAGAGCTTTTAAAGTTGAGAAATATGTCCATAGTTATCCAAATTGCTGGAGAACTGATAAACCAATTTTATATTACCCTTTAGATTCTTGGTTTATAAAAGTAACCGATAAAAAAGAAAGGCTAGTAGAGCTTAATAAAACAATTAATTGGAAACCAAAATCTACTGGAGAGGGAAGATTTGGAAATTGGCTAGCTAATGCTAATGATTGGAACCTGTCTAGATCTAGATTCTGGGGAATCCCTCTTCCAATTTGGAAATCATCTGACTCAAAAGAAACAATCGTTATTGGATCAATGTTGGAACTAAAAAATGAAATTAAAAAATCTCTTTCTAAGGGCTTTATGCAAAAAGACCCATTTGATGGCTTTGACCCAAATGACATGAGTGATTTAAATTATAATAAAATTGATTTACATAAAAATATTGTTGATAATATTGTTCTGTGTTCTTCATCTGGGAAAAAAATGTTTAGAGAATCTGATTTGATAGATGTTTGGTTTGATTCTGGATCTATGCCCTATGCTCAATGGCATTATCCTTTTGAAAATAAATCTAAAATTGAAAATGGTGAAGCTTTTCCTGCAGATTATATTGCAGAAGGAGTTGATCAAACTAGAGGTTGGTTTTACACTCTTCATGCAATTGCTTCCACTGTCTTTGATTCAATCGCTTATAAAAACGTTATATCTAATGGTCTAGTATTGGATAAAAATGGACAAAAAATGTCCAAAAGACTAGGTAATGCTGTAGATCCATTTGAAACTATTTCAGAATTTGGACCAGATGCAACTAGGTGGTATATGATCAGTAATGCAAATCCTTGGGATAATCTAAAATTTGATATTGAAGGTATTGAAGAAAGTAAGCGAAAGTTTTTTGGAACCCTCTACAATGTCTATTCTTTCTTTGCTCTATATGCAAACATTGATAATTTTATTTTTGATGAAAAAGAGCTTTCTTTAAATGAAAGGCCTGAGCTTGATAGATGGATAATTTCAGAACTCAATTCATTAATTTCTGAGGTTGATGGTCATTACTCCAACTATGAGCCAACAAAAGCAGCTAGGGCTATTTCAGATTTTGTTCAACTCTATTTAAGTAACTGGTATGTAAGATTATCTAGAAGAAGATTCTGGAAGGGGTCATATAGTCAAGATAAAATAAGTGCTTATCAAACTCTTTATAAATGCTTAAAAGATATTGCCATAATATCATCTCCAATTGCACCTTTTTTCATGGATAGACTTTACAAAGACTTAGTTAATTGCACTGGTAATGACGTACTTGATTCTGTCCATCACGAAAATTTCCCTGCCTATAATGAGTCGAATATTAATCCTAGTTTACAGCAAAAAATTAGAAAAGCACAAACAATTTGCTCTTTAGCACTATCATTAAGAAAGAAAGAGAAGATTAAAGTAAGACAGCCGCTTTCTAAAATTATGATCCCCTACCTAAACGATTTAGAGAAAAAAGAAATTGTTGAAATTTCTGATTTAATTAAATCAGAGGTTAATATTAAAGAGGTTGAATTAATTAGCAATTCCTCTGGAATATTGATAAAAAAAGTTAAGCCAAATTTTAAAACACTTGGCCCTAAACTTGGGAAAAAACTTTCAAAAGCTGTTGAAAAAATTAAAAATCTCAGAGAAAGTGAGATTAATAAAATTGAAAATAATCAATCCGTTTCGATAAAGCTAGATGAGGAAGTAATAGCTCTGGAAGCAATCGACTTGGAGATTATTTCTGAAGACATAGATGGTTGGCTTGTAGCATCTGAAAAAGGAATTACAGTAGCCCTTGATATAAAGTTAGATCAAAAGCTAATTAATGAAGGTATTTGCCGAGAACTAATTAATAAAATTCAAAACTTGAGAAAAGACTCTGGTCTTCAGGTAACTGACAAAATTTATTTAAAAATTCAGAAGGATATTATACTTGAAAAAGCTATTTTTGAAAACCAAAATTATATTTTGAGTGAAACTCTAGCAGAAAAACTCGAGTTTTCAGACTCTTTAGATAACGGTATTGAAATTAAATTTGATAATATAAGTTCTAAATTATATTTAACTAAAATTGAATAGTTATGGGAATTACAAGATACTCAGACAAAGACTTAAAACATTTTAAATCTTTAATAGAAGAAAAAATACAAAAGGCTCAAAACGACTTAGCGTTAATTAAAAGTGCATATATGAACGATGGAAATAATGGCACTGAAGATACCTCTCCAACTTTTAAAGCTTTTGAGGAAGGTTCACAAACCATGTCCAAAGAAGCGAATACACAACTTGCTATTAGACAAGAAAAATTTATTAGAGACTTGCAAGGTGCACTGATTAGAATCGAAAATAAAACCTATGGTGTTTGTAGAGTAACTGGAAAACTGATAAATAAAAAAAGATTGGAACTTGTTCCTCATGCCACACTAAGTATTGAGGCTAAGAATATGCAAAAATAATTCATCTCTTTATTGAATTCTGCAACTATGACTTTAAAAAAATCTTTACTTATTGTTTTTTTAATTTTAGTTGTTGATCAGGTTTCTAAAATATACATTAAATTAAATTTTCCTTTAACACTCTACGGAGAACTTCCTTTATTCGATTTAGGTTGGTTTAAACTTTTATTTATTGAAAATAAAGGAATGGCTTGGGGAGCAACAATCAATGATTTCATCCCTTTCATCTCTGAAAGAAATGGAAAACTATTTTTAACTCTTTTTAGAATGGTTGCCGTTACTTTTATTTTTTATTGGCTTTATAATAGTATCAAACAAAATGCTAATAAACTTTTAGTAATAAGTCTATCACTAATACTTGCCGGAGCTATTGGAAATATTATAGATTCTGTTTTTTATGGTTATTTATTCTCAAACAGTTATTATAATATAGCGCAATTTAGCCCTGGGAATGGATATGAATCCTTCTTTTATGGTCATGTAGTTGATATGCTTCAGTTCCCAATGTTTTCTTGGGAATGGCCCAGCTGGATTCCCTACTTCGGAGGAGAAAGTTTTACTTTTTTTGAACCTGTTTTTAATATTGCTGATAGTGCAATTTCTATTGGTGTTGGAATAATGCTTGTTTTTAATAGAAAAATCTATCCTGAAAATTCATAAACTTTTTTAGGTGTAATACAAAAACTTAACCTTACATCAGTTCCGCCTACATCCAATATTTCCTGTACTGGATCAAAAAAAGAAACCCCAATTTTTATACTGCTTGGTTTACATTTTATTAAAAATCGATCGTAATAGCCTCCACCATACCCAACTCTATGTCCTTTTTTATCAAAGCATAATAATGGGACGAAAACGACTTCAATTTGAGACTCATCAATTAAAATTCCTGACTGAGGCTCTACAATTCCAAGCTCATTTTGTTTTAACAAAGTTGAATCAGTCAAAAGAAAATTTAAAAGTGTCTTTTTTGCTAAATTTAATTTAGGGAGAATAACATTCTTGTCTTTGCCTTGAATAGCTTGAATAATTAATTTAGTATCAATTTCATTATTTTTTTCAATTGGAAAAAAAATATGATAATTATCGTAATCCCATATTTCTAATCCCAAAACATTATTGGCTATTCTTAAGCTTAGAGCTTCAACTTCGTTTCTAGTCAAGGAATTCCTTTTAGATTTATAAAGGCTTCTTAATTCTTGCTTAAACACTATTTATTAATTTTAAATTTATTCCCTTTATATACCATATAGGGTAAAGGAACAAGAACTGAAACTAAGTATCCTATAAATGCTGTAATTTCATCAAAAGCTATGAAAAGCATCAAAAAAATTATGGTACTGTAGAGAGTTAGCTTAATAAAAAAGTTTTTAAAAAAAATTAAATAATTTTTTAAATCAAAAGATTCTTTTTCTTTTTTAGACATGGTATTGTATCCCGCAAGTAACATATCAGCATTATTTTCGTTGGTAATATATGCAACAGCAATAAACGTCAAATCACAAAAAAATACCCCCCAAAACATTTCCATATTATATTTTTTATACAAATTTAAAAAGAATTAATTTAGAATTGTGATTAGCCCTTCTCTAAAAATTGAACTTTCCACTATGCCTTCTAAACCTGGCGTTTATCAATTTTTGAATAAAGACAATGCTATCATTTACATTGGAAAAGCAAAAAATTTAAAAAAAAGAGTCTCATCTTATTTTAGAAAAACAATTACGTCAAGGAAAACAAAAAATCTTGTAAAAAATATTTATGAGATTAAACACGTTATTGTTAGTACTGAATCTGATGCTCTTCTTTTAGAAAACTCTCTTATAAAAAAATATCAACCTAAATACAATATCTTATTAAGAGATGACAAAACTTATCCATGGATTTGTATTAAAAAAGAACGATTTCCTAGAGTTTTATTTACTAGAAAAATAGTTAAAGATGGATCGGAATATTATGGGCCTTATACAAACTATAAAACGATTAATATTTTATTAGACTTAATAAATAACCTGTATCCTTTAAGAATTAGCAATTACAACCTTTCTGAAAAACAAATAAACTCAGAACAGGAGAAGCTATCGCTTCGAATTTTAAAGAAATCTGGAAATACTTTAATTCTTGGGTTTCATAAAGGAGATATTATTGATTCAAATGAAATATTGATTTCTGAAAATGAATATGAAAATAACATAAAGTTTGTTCGAGAAATTCTAAAGGGTAAATTATCTCCCTCTAAAGAAAAGCTAAAGAGCAAAATGAATGAATTTTCTGAGAAATTAGAGTTTGAAAATGCTCAAAAAGTTAAAGAAAAAATACAGCTACTTGAAAATTATCAGTTTAGATCAACTGTAGTAAGTTCCAAACTCAATAATATTGATGTGTTTAGTATAATTTCAGACCAAACTCATGCTTACGTAAATTATTTACAGGTAGCTTATGGGAGGGTCATAAGATTTCACAATATAGAAATCAAAAAAAAGTTAGATGAACCCGATAACGAATTACTCTTAATTTCTATAATTAACCTAAGAGAAAAATTTCAGTCTGAAAATAAGACTATTATTTCTAACATAGGTTTTGAAAATATTTTAGATATCAAATTTATTGTTCCAAAAGCAGGGGATAATAAAAAACTTCTTGACTTATCCTTAAGAAATACTTCTCAATTTAAACTTGAGAAGCTTAAGAAAATTCAGATTGTTGATCCTGAAAGACATTCAAACAGAATACTTGCTCAAATGAAAATGGATTTAAGATTAAATTCTAACCCTGTTCACATTGAATGTTTTGATAACTCTAATATTCAAGGTTCTAATCCAGTTGCGTCTTGTATTGTATTTAAAAACGCCAAACCCTCTAAAAAAGATTATAGATTATTTAATATAAAAACTGTTGAGGGTCCAGATGATTATGCTTCTATGGAAGAGGTCGTTTATCGCAGGTATAAAAGGATGTTAGATGAAAATTCCAATTTACCTGATTTAATTGTAATTGATGGAGGAAAAGGTCAACTTAGCTCATCAATTAAAGCGTTAAAAAAATTAAACCTCGAAAAAACGATCGCAATTCTTGGAATTGCTAAAAGGTTGGAAGAAATTTTTTATCCAAATGACCCCATCCCACTTTACCTGAACAAGAAGTCTGAAACATTAAAAGTAATTCAACTGATGAGAAATGAAGCTCACCGTTTTGCAATTACTTTTCACAGAAATAAGAGAAGTAAACAGGCGCTAAATTCATCATTTGATTCCATCCCAGGGTTAGGAGAAAAAACTAAAGTTAAACTTTTAAAAAAGTTTAAATCTTTAAAAATAATTAGCAAAACACCAGATGATTTGTTAATAGCTGAAATTGGGAAAAGTAAAACTAAAAAATTAAGAGATTTTTTAAATTCAAGAAGTTAGTATTTATTATTTTAGCACTAAATGAGTCTGAAAAAAGCTTTTTTATTGTTTACTTTATCTGTCTGTTTTCAACTCAATGCTCAAAACTACTCTGGTGTTAGCGCCCCTTTTATAAGTAAATCTTACGATGCTTTCCAAGCAGGAGAGTCTTTAAAATTTAGAATTCATTATGGTATTTTTAATGCTAGTTACGCTACTTTAGATTTAAAAGAAGAAATTTTAGACGATATAAAAATTTATAAGGCAACTGCTATTGGAAGAACTACTGGGATCGCAAGATTTTTTTTTAAAGTTGAGGATATTTACGAGACCTATTTTGATCAATCGTTAGTCAAACCCTTAAAGTCTACTCGAAATATATATGAAGGAGGTTACACTAAAAACGTCGAAATACTTTACGATTATAATAATAATATTGCAAAAGTAAATGATATTAAAAACTCCAAATTAAGCACTGTAGATATTGAAAAAAATGTTCAAGATTTAATTTCAACATTTTATTTTCTGAGAAATCATTTTGATGTGAAAAGTTTAAAAATTAATGACTTTATACGAATAACTATTTTTTTCGATGCTGAAAATTATCCCTTTAAAATGAAATTTTTAGGGTATGAGAATATTAAGACTAAATTTGGCGAAATTAATTGTTTAAAATTTAGACCTTACATAGAATCTGGAAGAGTTTTCAGTGATAGTGAAAGTTTGACTCTATGGGTCAGTAACGACAAGAACAAACTGCCAATAAAAATTGAAGCTGGACTTAGAATTGGGTCAATTGAGGCAGATCTTGAGGAATTCAGAGGTTTGAAACACCCATTTAAAGTTAATGTTAATGAATAGAATACTTTCTTTTTTTCTTATTTCTATATTTCTTATTTCATGCTCAAAAGCAGAAAAAAAAGAAGTTCAAAAAAAGGTAGAAGAAAAGATTATCACTGAGTTTGGATACACTTTAAACAATTATAATGTAAAAAAAAGTAAAGTAAAAAATGGTGATTCTTTTGGTTCAATATTAGAAAGAAATAATCTTTATTATCCTCAAATTTATAATATAGTTCAAAAAGTAAAAAAGGTGTATGATATTAGAAAAATAAATATTGGCAAACCCTATACTATTCTTTCTTCAAAAGATTCTTTAAACACGCCTCAGATATTTATTTATCAGCCTAACAAAATTGATTATGTAGTTGTTTCTCTTACCGACTCGCTTTGGGCAGAAAAAAAATCAAAGGCTGTAAAAATAAAAGAATTTGAAGCTGAGGGCATTATCACTAGTTCATTGTCCGAGACAATGGAAAAACAAAAGCTTTCGCCACTACTTTCAAATGAACTTTCTGAAATATATGCTTGGACTATTGATTTTTTTAGACTGGAGAAAGGAGATAATTTTAAAATTATTTATTCCGCAAAATATATTGATGATTCTATTTATGTGGGTCTTAATAGAATTCATTCCGCTTTTTTTGAACATCGTGGGAAACCTTTTTACGCCATTGAATTTGAAACTGACCCAAAAAGAGGAATTGTTGAATATTTTGATGAAAATGGGAAAAATTTAAGAAGAGCCTTTTTAAGATCCCCTGTTCAATTCAGTAGAGTGTCTTCTAGATATAATCTGAAAAGAAGAATAGCATACTATGGATATAGAATTAGACCTCATAAAGGTACCGATTTTGCAGCTGCTGTTGGAACTCCAATCAGAGCAACTGCTAGTGGAACAGTAACAAAATCAAGCTATACAAGATCTAATGGTAATTATGTCAAAATAAAGCATAATGGGACTTATTCAACTCAATATCTTCATATGGATAAAAGAGGCGTTAAAGTAGGGCAATTTGTAAAACAAGGTGATTACATTGGTACGGTAGGAATGACTGGAAACACCTCTGGACCTCACGTTTGTTATAGATTTTGGAAAAATGGTAGACAAGTCGATCCCTTAAAGCAAAAGCTACCTGAAGCAAAACCTATTTCTAAGGAGCTAAAAGAGCGTTATATGGTTCATATGGATCCTATCAAAAAACAGCTAGATGCTATCAAATCAAATGTTACCTTTGCAACAAAATCATAAAAGATTTATCTAAATGACTTTAAAAAAAATAAATCCAACACAAACTAAATCTTGGGAAAAACTTAATGATCATTTCGATAAAATTAAAAACAAAAAGATAAAATCTCTTCTTGAGGAAAGAAATAATCCAGACAACTTTAACATTACCTGGGAAGATTTTAATGTAGACCTCTCAAAAAATATAATTGACGATACCACATTAGACTTACTCCTACAGTTAGCAGAAGAATGTGAGTTAAGTGATGCTATTTCTAAACAGTTCTATGGGCAAGTAATTAATGAAACTGAAAATAGAGCAGTTTTACATACTGCTGTCAGATCTTTAAAAAGTTCTGAAATTGAACTAGACGGGGTGAATATTATTCCCTCTCTGGAAAAAACTAGAGAAAAAATAAAGGACTTCACTAACAACGTTCTTTCTGGAAAATTAAAAGGCTCTACTAATAAAAAATTTACTGACATAGTGAATATTGGAATTGGAGGTTCGGATCTTGGGCCTGTAATGATAGTCGAAGCACTAAAATATTACTCAACTAGTCTTAAAACACATTTCGTTTCAAATGTTGATGGAGATCATGTTTTAGAGATTATTAAAAAATTAGACCCTGAAACCACGTTGTTTATTGTTGTTTCAAAGACTTTTACTACACAAGAAACTCTTTCAAATGCAAATACAATTAAAAACTGGTTAATTAGTAAGCTTGGCAAAAATTGTGTTGTCAAACATTTTGCAGCGGTTTCAACCAATGAAAATGCTATTAAAGAATTTGGAATAAATTCTGAAAATGTTTTTCCAATGAATGACTGGGTAGGAGGAAGATTTTCTCTTTGGAGTGCAGTAGGTCTTTCAATAAGTCTTTCTGTTGGATACAATAATTTTAATAATTTACTTCTTGGCGCAAATAAAATGGATGATCATTTTAAAAACACAAGCTACAGATCTAATATTCCTGTTTTACTAGCTCTTATAAGTATTTGGTATAATAATTTTTTCAAAGCTGAAACTCAGGCGGTGATCCCTTACACACAATATTTAAATAGATTGCCCGCATACCTGCAACAAGCTATCATGGAAAGTAATGGCAAAAGTGTTGATAGAAACGGAGATACAGTAGATTATCAAACTGGTAATATTATTTGGGGGGATACAGGAACAAACGCACAACATGCATTTTTTCAACTCATTCACCAAGGAACTAAGCTTATCCCATGTGATTTTATTGGCTTTAAAAAGCCTCTTCACAAAGAAAATACCCAACATGATAAATTAATGTCAAACTTTTTTGCTCAAACTGAAGCTTTAATGATGGGAAAAACTGAAAATGAGGTTGTTAATGAGTTAAAAAGTTCTAATACAAGTACAGAAAAAATAGACTCTTTAAAAGCTTTTAAAATATTCCCTGGAAATAAACCCACTAACACGCTTTTGATAAACAAATTATCTCCTGAAAGTTTGGGTTCTTTAATTGCTATGTATGAACACAAAATTTTTGTTCAAGGTGTTATTTGGAATATTTTCAGTTATGATCAGTGGGGTGTTGAACTAGGTAAACAACTGGCTTCAAAAGTTTTGAAAGAAATTAATGAAAATAAAATTTCTAATCACGATAGTTCTACTAGCTCTCTTCTTAAGAACTATTTATCAAATTCATAATTAAAGCCTTCTTTTTTTTTTAAAAAAGTAACAATTTGAAAATAAGCTGAGTTATACACAACTTTTGTTAAAAAAAAGTAATGTTGATTTAACAGTTATTTAACAAAATTTAAGCACATTTGCAGAATAAACTACAAAATAAATTATGAAAAAATTAATCTTACTTTTTGTGGCTATCTTGATTTCAGGTTATAGCTACGCTCAAAATGCTGTCACAGGTACAGTTGTTGATTCAGAATTAGGCTCTCCTCTTCCTGGTGCTACAGTGCTTGTCAAAGGGACTTCTAACGGAGTTTCAACAGGCTTTAATGGGGCTTTCACAATTAATGCCACGGGTTCTGGAACTTTAGTTGTTTCATACATTGGTTACGACACTAAAGAAATATCTTTTAGTGGAGGAATTAACCTAGGAAACGTTGCCCTTGTAGCAAGTGCTAACGAACTTGATGGAATAACTGTTTTTGGAACTGTTGATTTTGCAATAGACAGAGAAACACCTGTTGCTGTTTCAACCTTAACGGCTTCAGATATTCAAGAAAGAATTGGAAACTTAGAACTTCCTGAAATGCTTAATTCAACACCTGGTGTTTATGCAACTAGAGCTGGTGGTGCATTTGGTGATTCAAGAATTAATGTTAGAGGTTTTGATTCGCAAAACACAGCTGTTTTAATTAATGGTATCCCTGTAAATGACATGGAAAACGGAAGAGTTTACTGGTCTAACTGGTCTGGTCTTACTGACGTTGTATCAGCAATGCAAGTACAAAGAGGTCTTGGTGCTTCAAAACTTGCTATATCGTCTGTTGGAGGAACTATAAATGTTCTGACAAAATCAACTGAACTTACAAAAGGAGGTAAAATAGCCGCTACAGTTGGTAACGATGGTTATATGAAAACTGTTATGTCTTACAACACTGGTGAAATGGAAGGTGGAAGTGCCCTTTCTTTTCTTTTTTCAAGAGTTGAAGGTGATGGTTATGTTAATGGAACTTCTTTTGAGGGCTACAATTACTTTTTAGGATACGGATGGCAATCAGATGATGATAAGCACAATGTACAAGTAATTGTTACTGGTGCTCCTCAAACACACAATCAAAGAACTAGCAGTTACTACAATATGGCTACTGCAGCTGATTATGAAAAATACGGTATCAGATATAATTACAATCACGGATACTTAAATGGACAAGAATTTAACTGGAGAAGAAACTTCTACCACAAGCCAATTGCTTCGGTTAACTGGGAATATGAAATTAACTCCACTACTAATCTTTCTGCCTCAGCGTATTATTCTGTAGGTAGAGGTGGAGGAACTGGGGATATCGGACGTCTTGGAGGAAATTACGCTAGTAGTTCAAGATTTAGAAGTGATATAACGGGAGAAGTTGAATGGGATCAAATTGTAAGATCAAACAGCGGTCAAGGAGGTAATTGGAGTGGAGGCTACAGTTACAACAATGTTGTTGATGCTGCAACAGGCCTTTACATAGTAAACGATCAAGATGAAAGAGTTGACGGAGTTAAAAGAAACGGGTTTGTACGAAGAGCGTCAGTAAACTCACATAATTTTGTTGGTACTCTTATTAATCTAAAGAAAGAACTTTCAGATAAGCTAACTCTAGATTTTGGAGTTGACCTAAGAAACTATAGAGGAATCCATTACAGAAGACTTGATCACCTTTTAGGAGCTGACGGTTATAGAGATTTTGATAATGTGAATTACTCTGGTGGAAGCGCTGTTAGAACAAAAACATACAGCTCTAATCTAGGAGAATTATGGAATGTCTTTAGAGATACAGATGATGAAGAAAAAATTGACTACCACAATGATGGGTTTGTAAGATGGAGTGGTGTGTTTGGTCAGCTTGAATACAAAAATGATGATCTGTCAGTATTTGTACAAGGAGCTGTTTCAAATCAAGGGTTCCAAAGAGAGGAGTTCTTTAATCAAACACCTGGAAATCAAAAAACTGACTGGAAAAACATTAGTGGGGGTAACATAAAAGGTGGTGCTAACTACAATATAGACGCTAAAAGCAATGTCTATGTTAATGCTGGTACTTACTCGAAACAACCAAATTTCGATGCTGTATATGTTAATTATGGTAACAACCTTAACGCCGACTTAAGAAATGAAAAAGTTGTTGGCTTAGAAGCTGGGTACGGATACAGATCCAATAATCTAAACTTCAATGTTAATATTTACAGAACTAGTTGGAAAGATAGATTCCTTTCTGATGGAGTAAGAGTTGATGGGGTTAATGGTTCAGCTAATTACTATGGAATTGAACAAGTACATACAGGAATTGAATTCGATGGTGTATTAGAAATTAGCCCGTTTGTTAAAGTTGAAGGAATGTTGTCTCTTGGAAACTACGAGTATGGAGGTGATGTTAAAGCTGATGTGTTTGACTCAAGTCAACAATTAATAGGTTCATCAACTATTTACTTAGATGGTGTTAAGGTTGGTGATGCAGCTCAAACAACTTCAAGACTAAATCTTGTTGTAACACCTTCTGACTTATTTAAATTTAATATCAGTATGTTCAATGCTTCAGATCTTTATTCCGACTTTAATCCTGAAGATTTTACGGACGAAGAAGATCAGGCTATGCAACTTCCAGCTTACGAATTGTTTGATTTCGGAGCTTCTTATAAGTTAGACATTGCTGGGGAAACAATCTTCCTTAGAGCAAATATCAATAACATCTTTGATAATTATTACTTTGCTGAATCTAAGAATAATTATGTTGCTGGCCCTGGGGACTCAACTTATTTGGGTGTTAATACTAGAAACAGAGTTTTCCCTGGATGGGGGAGAACTTGGAATGTAGGTTTTACTTACAGATTCTAAATAATTAAATACTTTTTTTAAAAAAGCCTCTTGTTTTAAGGGGCTTTTTTTTATTTAAAATCTTTGAGGTTAAGCTGAATAGTAGTCCTGTCTTTCCAATTGTTTTCTTCAATACTGTAGACAGCAGAAAAATTTGATTTATTTTCTATTGATTGAAATTTGTTTGCTAACCAAAAACCGATAGAAGAGAATTGATCACTAATGCCTTGTTTTAAATTCATTTTTATATGTTCTTTTTCTTTTCCAAGTTCATAAGGTTTCCCTTTTAGCTTAAGGTTTTCTGTTAAAAACAAAGGGGCTTTATTTCCTGGGCCAAAAGGTTCAAATTGTTTTAAAATTCTAAAAAACTTTGGTGTAATTTCATCAAAATTAATTTTTGATTCTATCAAAATTTCTTTTTCTACAAGTTGATTTGATTGCATTTCAGAAACAGCATCATCAAATCTTTTTTTGAAAAGCTTTATGTTTTCTTTTTTTATTGTTAAACCAGCTGCATACTTATGGCCGCCATATTGCTCAACAAGATCATCGCAGCTTTTTATAATCTTATACAGGTCAACTCCTTTAATTGACCTGGCTGATGCTGTTAACGTGCCGTTTAAAGATTCACAAAATACGACTGAAGGTTTATAGAATTTATCCACAAGGCGTGAGGCAACTATCCCCACAACTCCTTTATTCCAGCTTGAGGAATAAACAACTATAGAATTGCATTCTTTGTCCTCTTCAACTTGTAAAACAGCTTCACTGGTCATTTGTTTTTCAATTAATCTTCTTTCTGAATTTAAACTTTCTATTTCTTTTGCTAATAAATTGGCATGTTCTTCATTTGAGCTAATCAATAGCTGTAAAGCTAATTCTGCATGTTTAATCCTTCCTGCTGCGTTAATTCTAGGAGCAACAAAAAACATTAGATCACTTATTATATATTCTTTTTTTTGATTCGATTTTAATATACTGTGTATTCCTATTCTAGGATTCGAATTAATGATTTGAAGACCTAAAAAAGCCATTATTCTATTTTCGCCAATAACGGGAACTACATCTGCTGCTATTGCTAGTGCAACTAAATCCAAATAATTTACTAAATCTGAATTATGAGTCAAGTCGCGATCTAAGGCTTGTATCAGTTTGAATCCAACTCCGCAGCCACAAAGTTCCTTAAATGGATATTCACAATCTTTTCTTTTGGGATTTAAAATAGCTAAGGCATTTGGAAGCTTTTCGTCTGGATTATGATGGTCACAAATTATAAAGTCAATTTTATTTTTTTTAGCATAATCAACTTGATTATGTGCTTTAATTCCACAATCCAAGGCAATAATTAATTTTAGCTTTTTTGAAATCGCAAGATCAATAGCTTTCATGGAAACACCATACCCTTCTTTTGTTCTGTCTGGAATATATTTTAATATTTTCAGTCCTAATGATTCTAAGTAAAGTGTTATTAATGCCACAGATGAGGTCCCGTCCACATCGTAGTCACCAAAAACCATTATTGACTCTTTATCTTGGATAGCTTTGTTAAGCCTGTTGGTGGCCCTACCCATATCTTTCATTAAAAAAGGATCATGAAGACTTTCATAATTTGGCCTAAAAAAATCTTTCGCTTGGTCGTAAGTTCTAATTTGTCTTTTAACAAGCATTGAAGACAGTATTGGAGAAATTTTCAATTCCTTTGAAAGAGTATCGACTGCTTCGTTTTCATTTGTATTATTTAAAATCCAATTCATTTAGATTTTTTATACCCTTCAACAATGATTACAAGCTCACCCTTGGGTGGTTTCTCTGAAATTAGCCCCAAAACTTCAAGAATTGATCCTCTTATGTTTTCTTCGAATATTTTAGTAAGTTCTCTTGAAATTGATATTTTTCTTTCATTTCCAAAAACAGTTTTAAAATCCTTTAATGTCCTTAAAATTTTGTGAGGGGATTCGTAAAAAACCATTGTTCTATCTTCGTAAGAAAGTTTTTCTAGCCTAGTTTTTCTCCCTTTTTTTATTGGTAAAAATCCCTCAAAAACAAATTTGTCGCATGGTATTCCACTATTTATTAAGGCTGGCACAAAAGCGGTAGGACCTGGTAAACAATCAATTTCAATATTGTTTTCAATACAAGTTCTTGCTATTAAGAACCCTGGATCAGAAATTCCTGGTGTGCCTGCATCAGAAACTAATGCAATTTTATCTCCGCTTTTAATTTTTTCAATGACCAGTCCAACTTCTTTATGTTCGTTAAACTTATGATGAGACCTCACTTTAGTCTCAATTTTGAAATGATTTAAAAGCTTCTTACTTCTTCTAGTATCTTCACATAAAATTAAATCAACATCTTTTAAAATATTTAAAGCCCTTAGTGTAATATCCTCTAAATTTCCAATTGGTGTTGGTACTATATATAATTTTGCCATGTTGAATTAAATTTAGGACATTTGTCTAATCTTTAAAGTTAACTACTTTACAAGGAATTTCAATAAATAATACCAACATGGATAATAAGCATATTTTTAAAGGAAGAATTGAAGTAATATGTGGGTCAATGTTTTCAGGAAAAACGGAAGAACTAATCCGTAGGATAAAAAAAGTTGAATTAGCTGATGAAAAATATATCATTTTTAGACCTAAGATCGATTCAAGAAATCCTGAAAATAAAATTATTTCACATGCAAAAAACGAAATTTCTGCATCAATTGTTTCAAGCCCTAAAGAAATATTAGATTTAAGTGTTAATTATCCAGTGATAGGAATTGATGAAGCTCAATTCTTTGACCAATCTATTGTTGATGTATGTAATTTACTGGCAAACAAGGGACATAGGCTAATTATCGCTGGTCTTGACATGGATTTTGAGGGAAATCCTTTTGGCCCAATGCCGAACTTAATGGCATGTGCTGAGGATGTAATGAAAGTTCATGCGGTTTGTATGGAAACTGGTAATCCAGCTGGCTATAGTTATCGAAAAGATAATAGTGATGATTTGGTGTTAATTGGAGAAAAAAAAGAATATAAGCCATTATCCAGAGAAGCCTTTGTTAAGAAAATGGTTAATAGAAATAAAAAATAATGTCAGTAAAGGAAACTACTCTTGAAATTAAGCTTGAAAATTTGAAAGAGAATCTTAAATTTTTAAAGTCTAGAGTTAGTTCTAACACTAAATTTATGGCAGTTGTTAAAGCATTTTCATATGGTTCAGATTCTGTTATAATATCAAAAGAATTAGAAAAAATTGGGGCTGATTATTTAGCTGTTGCATACACCAATGAGGGAATTGAGCTCAGAGAAAACGGAATTAGATTACCCATTTTAGTACTGCATCCTCAAGAAGACGATTTTGAAAATATTATTAATTACTCTCTTGAACCAAGTATTTACTCCTTTCGAATTTTTACTTTTTTTTTAAAAACACTGCGTTATAATAATATAGAAAAATACCCCTACCAAATAAAGTTTAATACTGGTCTAAACAGGCTTGGATTTTTAAAAGAAGATGTAGAAAAACTCTTTCCTTTAATCAAAAATAACCTTCCAAAATATTTATTTTCTCACTTAGGAGCTTCTGAAGATCCCAAAGAAGTCGAATACACTAAAAATCAAATAGCACAATTTCAATCAATTTCCAACTCCCTAGAAACGCAATTAAAAGTAAAGCTTAAAAAACATTTGCTTAACACTTCTGGAATTTTAAACTATTCAGATTATCAATTTGATATGGTACGATCAGGCATTGGACTGTATGGATTTGGAAATGATATTAAGTTTAAAAACGATCTAAAGCCAATATTGGTTTTAAAAACAATTATATCTCAAATTCATCATTTAAATGCAGGAGATTCTGTAGGATATAACTTGGGATATACTGCTAAATCTAATATTACCGTTGCCACTTTACCAATTGGCCATGCTGATGGTATTGGTCGAATCTATGGTAAAGGAACAGGAGAAGTTTTAATTGGAAAACAAATGGCCAAAATAGTTGGTAATGTTTGTATGGATATGATAATGGTTGATATAAGTAGAATAAGTTGTAACGAAGGAGACGAAGTGATTATTTTTAATGACGACTCCTACACCGCAGAAGAATTTACTACTAAAGCAGGTACAATTTCTTATGAACTGATAACATCTTTGTCCAGAAGAATTAAAAGAAAATTAGTCAGATAGTGTTTTATTTATAACTTTTTGTTTAAAAATTGACTTATTTTATTTAACCCTGAGTTGATAGGTATTAATTCTATATTTTTGAGTAAATTATTTTAAAATGAAATTAGCAATAGTAGGCGCAACAGGAATGGTCGGAACGGTAATGCTTGAGGTGTTAAAGGAACGAAATTTCAAATATGATCAACTTCTTTTAGTAGCTTCAAAAAAATCCGTTGGCAAAACTATTTCTTACTTAGGCAAACTCTACTCTCTAATAGACCTTGAAATGGCTCTTGAAGAAAAGCCAGATATTGCTATATTTTCTGCTGGAGGAAATACTTCTCTGAATTGGGCTCCTAAATTTGCCGAAATTGGTACAACTGTAATTGATAATTCTTCAGCTTGGAGAATGGATCCATCAAAAAAGCTTATTATTCCCGAGATTAATGGAAACTTAATTGATCCAAATGATAAAATCATTGCTAACCCTAATTGTTCCACTATTCAAATGCTAATGGTATTATATCCTTTACATAAAAAGTATAAAATTAATAGAGTTGTTGTTTCAACATATCAATCTATCACTGGAACTGGCGTTAAAGCAGTAAAACAATTAGAAAATGAATCAAATAATATTGAGGGAGAAATGGCTTATAATTATCAAATCCATCAAAATGCCATTCCTCATTGTGATGATTTTTTAGAAAACGGTTATACTAAAGAAGAAATGAAGCTTTCTAATGAAACTAATAAAATTCTTGATAAAGAAATTAAGGTTACCGCAACGGCTGTTAGAATCCCTGTAATGGGTGGACATAGCGAATCCGTAAACATAGAGTTTAAAAACTCTTTTGTAATTTCTGATATTAAATCCATTTTATCCACAACGTCTGGAGTTACGGTGCAAGACAATATTTCTGAGCTTTTATATCCAATGCCGTTCTACTCAGGCGGAAAAGATGATGTTTTTGTTGGAAGAATTCGACAGGATTTTTCTTGTACTAAT
Organism: uncultured Bacteroidota bacterium; assembly: GCA_902559035.1. Classification (GTDB taxonomy): domain Bacteria; phylum Bacteroidota; class Bacteroidia; order Flavobacteriales; family Flavobacteriaceae; genus MAG-121220-bin8. The sequence goes on along the minus strand of CACEGG010000002.1, from coordinate 127,771 downwards.
ACTATAAATCTTTGGATTGTGGCTGATAATCTAAGAAAAGGTGCTGCCACAAATGCTATTCAAATTGCTGAAAAAGTAGTAAAAAAGTTCTTTTAGTTTATCTTTTCTATTTCAAAGTCCTCCATAAACTTGGTGGTATAGTCTCCTGATAAATAATCTGGATTATCCATCAGTTGTCTATGAAATGGAATAGTTGTTTTGATTCCTTCAATAACGAATTCATCAAGTGCTCGTCTCATTTTATCTATTGCTTCCTCGCGATTTTGTGCAGTAACAATTAGCTTGGCTATCATAGAGTCATAATTTGGTGGAATAATATAACCGCTATAAACATGTGTGTCTAATCTTACCCCATGCCCACCAGGTAAATGAAGATTAGTGATTTTTCCAGGAGAAGGTCTAAAGTTATTGTATGGATCTTCTGCATTTATTCTGCATTCAATTGAATGAAGTTTTGGAAAATAATGATTCCCTGAAACTTTTATTCCTGCTGCAACTTTAATTTGCTCTTTTATTAAATCATAGTCTATTACTTGTTCAGTTATTGGGTGTTCTACTTGAATTCTTGTATTCATTTCCATAAAATAAAAGTCCCTGTTCTTATCCACCAAAAACTCTATAGTCCCAGCCCCCTCATATTTAATAAATTCAGCTGCCTTGACCGCAGCTTCACCCATTTTATTTCTTAGTTTGTCGGTCATAAACGGAGATGGTGTCTCCTCAGTCAATTTTTGATGTCTTCTTTGAATTGAACAATCTCTTTCAGAAAGGTGACAAGCTTTACCAAATTTATCTGCTACAATCTGTATCTCTATATGTCTTGGGTCTTCAACTAGCTTCTCCATATACATACCGTCATTTCCAAAAGAAGCATTAGCTTCTTGTTTTGCGCTCTCCCACAAGTCTAAAAATCCATCTTCCTTCCAAACAGCTCTCATCCCTTTTCCACCACCACCAGCAGTGGCCTTAATCATAACAGGGTAACCGATTTTCTTTGCTATTTTCTTTGCTTTATCAAAAGAGTCTATAATCCCCTCTGATCCTGGAATTGTAGGAACTCCTGCTTCTTTCATTGTTGCAATTGCTGAAGCTTTATCACCCATTCTATCTATCATTTCAGGTGATGCTCCAATGAACTTAATTTTATGTTCATCACAAATTTTAGAAAATTTAGAATTCTCTGATAAAAATCCATAGCCAGGGTGAATTGCATCTGCATTTGTTATTTCTGCAGCTGCAATAATATTTGAAATTTTCAAATATGACTCTGAGCTATTAGCAGGGCCTATACAAACAGCTTCGTCAGCAAATTTTACATGTAAACTTTCTTCATCAGCAACAGAATAAACAGCAACTGTTTTAATCCCCATTTCTTTACATGTTCTTATTATTCTAAGAGCTATTTCACCTCTGTTGGCAACTAATATCTTTTTAAACATATGTAAATTATTTAAGAAGGGTCAACTAAAAATAATGGTTGATCAAATTCAACTGGTGAAGCATCATCGACTAATATTTTGACAATTTTCCCTGAACATTCTGATTCAATTTCGTTGAATAATTTCATGGCTTCAACTACACACAGTATGCTTCCTTCGCTGATACTATCTCCAATTTCGACAAAATTAGACTTATCTGGCGATGGTTTTCTGTAAAATGTCCCGATAATAGGAGACTTGATTGTAATAAGATGATCGTCTTCATTAGAGGAAGGTTCATTAGGGATAATTGGTTCATTCTGTTCAAACGTAGTTGGAACGGTTTGAGCAATTGGTTGTTGACTTACTAATACGGGTTCGTTTTGAATTACTGTCGGATTTTTCCCTGTTTTAACGCTAATCTTTAAATCTTTAGATTCAATTTTTACTTCACTCACACCCGACTTGGATACAAACTTGATTAGTTGTTGAATTTCTTTAATATTCATAATAAAATTGTTAGTGGTTATATGCCCATTTTAAAAACATTGCTCCCCACGTGAAGCCTGCTCCAAAAGAGGCAAAAATAATATTATCTCCTTTTTTAAATTTAGATTCATAATCTGAAAGAATAAGAGGAATCGTCGCTGCAGTTGTGTTTCCATAGCGATGAATATTCATTAATACTTTTTCGTCTACTATCCCCATTCTATTTGATGTAGCATCAATAATACGTTTGTTAGCCTGATGGGCAACCAAAAAGTTTACATCAGTATTATTAAGGCTATTTCTTGTCATAATTTTTTCAGATGCATCAGCCATGTTTGAAACTGCATGCTTAAAAACATTTTTTCCATCTTGATATATAAAATGTTTTTTTTCATTAACTGCCTCAACAGTTATTGGGGTTTGTGACCCTCCTGCCTCAATTCTCAATAAATCTCTATTATTACCGTCTGATCTCAAGTATTCATCCTGAACTCCTAATCCCTCGTTATTAGGCTCCATAAGGACAGCTCCAGCTCCATCCCCAAATATAATACAAGTATTTCTATCTGTATAGTCAACAATTGACGACATCTTATCTGCGCCAATCAATAAAATTTTTTTATACCTTCCTGATTCTATAAACGCTGAGGCAGTTGACATCCCATATAAAAACCCTGAACAAGCTGCATTTATATCAAAACCAAAAGCATTAGTTGCCCCTATTTTTGAAGCTACGAATGCTGCAGTTGCTGTAGCGTGCATGTCAGGGGTAATAGTTGCTACAATAACTAAATCAATTTCAAGAGGATTTATTTTTTTTTCTTCAATAATTGCCTTTGCCGCATTTATTGCCATATAGGATGTACCAATTCCTTTATCTAAAATTCTTCGTTCTTTAATTCCAGTACGTGTCGTTATCCACTCGTCATTTGTGTCAACTATTTTTTCTAAATCAAGGTTGCTTAGAACGGTTTGAGGTAAAAAAGAACCAACTGCAGTTATTGAAGCATTAATTTTTTTCAAATTCAGAATTTAGAATTTTGATCAAAAATGACAAAAAAATGGCAAAAAATGGCAAAAAATGGCAAAAAAATGGCAATAATTGTTAAAAAATAGAAAAAACTTGTTTTAATTAAGCTTCCGCCTCAACAGTGTTGTCTATTAAAACTTTACCTCTATAATATAATTTACCTTCATGCCAGTGAGCTCTGTGGTATAAGTGCGCTTCACCTGTTGTTTTACATGTGGCTATTTGAGAGTCTGAAACTTTGTAGTGAGTTCTTCTTTTGTCTCTCCTAGTTTTGGAAATTTTTCTTTTAGGATGTGCCATAATCTTTTATATTAAATCTTTTAATTTGTCCCAACGAGGGTCTATTTTATTGTTTTTTTTATAAACATTCTTTTCATATTCCCTTAAAGTGTTTAATGTTTCGGACTCTAAAGAGCCATCTTCAACTCCGGGATGTATGATTTTAATTGGCAAAGATAATATTATCATCTCATATAAGTAATGTGCAACATTAATTTGTGATGCCCCAACAGGTAAAACTAAAAACTCCTCATTGTCGTTTATCATTTCAGAGCTAAACTTAACCACTAGGTTCATCTCATTTTTGTGAGAAAAATCAAAGGGTTCGTTGGAAACATGACAATTCAAATTAATTTTACCAAACGATGAAAAATTAAGCTCTAAAAGATTTGCTTTTTTATTTAAAACAACCTTAGTAGAAATTTTACAGTTATTAAAATCATTATAATCAAAATGTTCAAAGAACGTATTGTCTAAATCAAACTCAAACTCGTGCAGTCCATCTTTTAATCCTATAAAATTAATTACAAACTGATTTAAAAACTGCATAACGCTTAGTTTGAGGCAGCGAATATAAGAAATATTATAATTGTAACAGCCTATTTATTAACCGTTTTAGTCTTTTTTACAGACAAGGGGTTTTTATTTAAAATTTCATTAAGCTTTCTTGAATTTAAAATCTCAATAGCAGAAAATATGGCTTTTTTAAAAGATGTATTATACGCTAATCCTTTGCCGGCAATATCGTATCCAGTTCCATGATCAGGCGAGGTTCTTATTTTAGTTAAGCCGGCCGTATAATTAACTCCTTCACCAAAGCTTAGTGTTTTAAAAGGGATTAATCCTTGATCGTGATAAATAGCTAAAACAGCATCATATTTTTTATAAAGTCCTGAGCCAAAAAAACTATCGCTTGAAAAGGGGCCGAAAACAAAACTTTCAGTTTCAGATATCTCTTTTAATGCAGGCTTTAAAATTTTATCATCATCGTCTCCAATAGTCCCGCCGTCCCCTACATGAGGGTCAATAGAAAGTACAGCTATTTTGGGTCTTTGAACTCCAAAGTCTTTAATTAACGATTCTTTAATTAATGAAAATTTTTCTTTGACTTTATCCTTAGTGATGTTAGAATGAACTTGCTTAATAGGAATGTGGTCCGTAACAAGTCCAACTTTTAAATCCTCTGAAACCATAAACATCAAACTCTTGCCTTCAAATTTTTTAGCTAGATAATCTGTATGACCAGGGAATTCAAAATTTTCGTTCTGAATATTATTTTTATTGATAGGGGCTGTTACTAAAACGTCTATTTTATTTTCCGCCAATGAAGTTGCTGAAGCTTCCAGTGACAAATACGATAGTTTGCCAGACTCAATCGATGGATCCCCAAAACATGTTTCAAATTTTTCTTGCCAAACATTAACTACGTTAATTTTGCCTTTTATAGGTTGTTTGTTTTTTTCAATTTTAATAAAATCTAAATCAATACCTAAAAGTTTTTTTTGATCTATTAATAGATTTATATTACAAAATATGACTGGAGTAAAAAAACTTAAGATCCTTTTATCGCTTAGCGTTTTTAAAATTACTTCTATACCTATACCGTTCGGATCTCCACATGAAATTCCGACTATTGGTAAAGGTTTATTATTCATTTATATTATTCTTTAATTATTAGTAATTTTGAAGGGTTAATAAAGATATAAATTAATACTGATGTTTACTGGAATTATTGAAAACCTTGCCAAAATAGTTGCTATAGAAAATTCACAGGGTAACCTTAATATTACTCTATCTTCATCTCTTGCGTCCGAACTTAAAGTCGACCAAAGCGTTTCTCACAATGGAATTTGTTTAACTGTTGTTAGTATAAACAATGATCAATATACAGTAACTGCAATTGAAGAAACAATAAACAAAACAACAATAAACAAATGGCAAAAGGGAGATTTAATTAATCTTGAAAGAGCCATGAAAATTGGAGACCGGCTTGACGGTCACATGATTCAAGGTCATGTTGATCAAATAGGAAAATGTATTAAATCCGAAACAAAAAATGGAAGCTGGGAGTACACAATTGAATATGAAAAGTCTGATAACATCACAGTTGAAAAAGGTTCCATAGCAATTAACGGGGTAAGTTTAACTGTTATTGATTCAATGTCAAACGGGTTTAAAGTAGCTATAATCCCATATACTTATAAGCATACCAGCTTTCAGAACCTAGAAAACGGAAATGATGTGAACTTAGAATTTGACATTTTAGGAAAATACCTAACAAAGATGGCTAAAAACTACGGTTAATTTTTTACATTTTTAAAATCCAAAAAAGAGGATTCAATGGAGTGGTTTTTTTAAAAATACTGAACTGAATTGTAGATTGACTATTGGTTTTATTTGTAAAGACTTCTCCAATAGCTTGTTCAGATTCAAGCACATCCCCTTTGCTAACAAAAACCTTAGAAAGGTTTTTATAAGCCGTGATATAGTTTCCGTGCTGAATCAAAATAGTAGGATTACTCCCCCTAAACTTTAATACGGATAAAACTTGCCCCTTAAAAACTGTTTTTACTTTTGCAGATTTTTCGGTGGCTATAACAATTCCGTTGCTTTTTATTTTGGCAGTTTTTACAACTGGATGAGGCTGAGTACCAAATCTTTGAATCACGACTCCCCTAGAAACAGGCCAAGGTAGTTTTCCTTTATTAAGCTCAAAGTTTTTAGCTAGGGCTATGGCTTCTGGGGTCAAGTTAAAACTGTTAGATTTGGTTTTGGTTTTGGTTTTGGTTTTGTTTGACGCTGCAATTGCCTCACGTATTAATTTATCAATCTGTTTATCAATTTTTAAACTTTCTTTTTGTTTTGCTAAAATATTTTTTTTGTACTTTTTTTCTTGGCTTTTGAGCTTAAAGGCAATTTCATTGGCTTGGTTTTTTTCTTTTTCTAAGCTTTTTTGAGTTAATCGATTATTAGTCAACAGAGTTTCTTTAAGTTTTTTTCTTTCTGTCAATTCATCATTTGTTAGCTTAAGCTCGTCTGATATAGTTAATATTTTATTAGCTTGATTTCTTCTAAAAGCTGCATACTGTTTGATGTATTGGGTTCTTTTAAAGGCTTGAAAAAAAGATTCTGAGGACAAAACAAACATAAGTTTATTTTTCCCTGATTTTGATTTATAAGATCTTAGAATCATTTCCTTGTATGCTGCTTTTACTTCTTTTAACCTTTTACTTAAATCAACCTGTTGGTTTTTGTTTTTTTCTATCTCTATGTTTAATAGATTAATTTGTCTGTTTGTTAGCTTTATAACTTCTTGTTTTCTCTGAATCTTATAATTAATGTTTTCTATATCTGTAAAAGTGGATGCCTTTTGTTTTTTGTTTTTAAACAAGAGTGCGTTAATTTCTTTCAATTCTTTCTGAATAGCTTCTTTTTGTTTTTCAAGCTGTTTTCTGTTGTTTTGAGAAAAAATAGAATTTGAGCATAGCAGAACAATCCATAAAAAAAGCATTGTTTTTCTAAAAAAGAATTTCCTCATAATTTAATTTTTTTATAGCCAGAGGGAATTTTAAATGGAAAGCTAACTTCTTGGTTTATTCTACTAATTTTTGATTTTATAACAACTCGTGTTGTTTTCTCCTTATTTGTAGCTAGTATTGTTATCAACTGAGGAACATTAACTTTTTCCAAAGTTTTATAGTTATCATAAACCACGCTCAGTTTAGCTCCAGAATTATTTGAAAACGATTGTTTCTTTAAATTAAAATTAATTGGATTAAAAGTGTAAGACTTTAAAACTTTTCTCTTTCTATCAAAACTTTCAAGCTCATATTCCGAGTTTTTTAAAGTTTGTGTAAGTTTTGAATCTTTAAAAGTTAGAGGCTCTCCAATGAACAAGTTTTGAACAGACTCAATCGAAAATTCAAAGTTAAATAGATCTGAGACATATTGAAAGCTCCCATCATAGTATGACTTGTTGAGTTTTTCATAAAACATTAGTTTATTTTCCATAAGCAAGCCTTTGAAGAGGGGTATTAGTAAAGATCCGCTAATTAAAATCTTGTCATCATTTTTAATTCTTATAGAAACATTAAATTGACTTTTCGATCCATTTTCTATAACCGTTGCTTGAGACCTCAACAACAAATATGTGAAATCACTTTTGTTTTTTTCTACGTTTTCTATTATTCGCTTAGTTGGAATTTTTTTTATTGTTGACGAGGTATTAGCTTTCTTTGTAATATTACATCCTGAAAATATAATTAAGATTACTAAAAGAAAAATTCTCATAACAGCAAGTTAAATTAACTCACTGTAATCTCCAATATTTACTGATTTATAATTTCCATCATACTTACAGTTATTACCTATCATTGAATCAATAATATTTGCGTCAGAGATTGTGGAAGAACTTCCAACGATTGAATTTTGAATTGATGTATTGATTATTGTAGAATCTTTGTAAATAGAAACATGAGGCCCAATTGTTGAGTTTTCAATAACCACTCCGGAATCAATGTAAACAGGATCAATTATTTTTGAATTTACCAACTTTACGTCGCTGGAAACTAAAGGAATTTTATCAATTTTATGAAAATCAAGCATTTTTTTATTAGAATTAATTGAGCTTTCAACATTCCCACAATCTAACCATTCTGATACTTTTCCTGCTTTAAAAACTCTGCCATTTTTAATCATTTTTAGTAATCCATCATTAATTTGATATTCCCCAGAATGAATTATTTTCTCATCTATAACATTTTGTAGTTGATCTTTCAATTGTGAGATTTCCTTAAAATAATACAGCCCAATTACTGCTAAATTAGAAATAAGAGATTGAGGTTTTTCAACAAGATCAATAATATTACCCTTGTCGTTTAGCTTAATCACACCATATGCCTCAGGGTTTTCAACTTCTTTGGTCCAAATTACAGCATCTGCACTTTTGTCAAAACTTTCATTAAACCTTATTAAAGTGTCTGGATAAATAACCATGGCTTTGCCATTTAGGGATTCTTCTGCACACATGATAGCGTGACCTGTCCCCATTGGAATACGTTGCCTGTAAATTGTAGCTTTAGAGCCAAATTCCGCTGCCAAAACATTTAATTCTGATATGATTTCTTCTCCAAAAAAAGATTCGTCTCCAACAATAAATGCCATTTCTTCAATTTGTTCATCCGCCAACTTAACAGCATCTTTAACGAGTTGTAGTAAGATACTATTTCCTGCTACTTTAATTAATGGTTTTGCAGTTGTTAATGTATGAGGTCTAAGTCTTGACCCTCTTCCTGCCATTGGGATAATTAATTTCATGCTAGTTAATTTACTCCAGTACTGCCAAACCCCTTTTCTCCTCTTGATGTTGAATCTAAAGAATCTGTTTGTTCTAGATTAGGTTGTTCATGCTTACTAACAACTAATTGAGCTATCCTGTCTCCAGAATTAATTATAAAATCGTCATTAGAAAAGTTTATCAAAATAACTCCTATTTCTCCTCTATAGTCTGCATCAATTGTCCCGGGTGAATTGAGTACAGTAATGCCTTTTTTCAGAGCAAGTCCGCTTCTTGGTCTAACCTGAATTTCATATCCTTTTTCAAGTTGAGCATAGAGACCGGTACTCACCAACTTTCGTTCAAAAGGTTTTAAAATTATTGGAGATTCAATAAAAGATCTAACATCCATACCCGCAGAGAGCTCAGTTTCATATCTTGGTAGATCATTGTTGGATTTGTTAACTAGTCTTAAAACCATCTGTCTAAAATAATGGTTTTAAGATTAATTGTTTAGTGCTTCTGCCCCACCGACTATTTCTAAAATTTCGTTTGTAATGGAAGCCTGCCTAGCCTTATTATAAGTTAACTTAAGCTCATCTCTAAGCTCAGAGGCATTGTCAGTAGCCTTGTGCATTGCAGTCATTCTAGCTCCGTGTTCACTGGCAAATGAATCTCTAATTGCCTTAAATAACTGAATCTTTAAAGATTTTGGAATTAAAGTATTTGCTATACTTTCTAGAGATGGCTCAAATATGTAATCCTGATTTTCTGAACCAGTATGTTCATTAACAGGTATTGGAAGAAATTGTTCTGATTTAATAATTTGAGTAGCAGCATTTTTGAAAGAATTGTAAACAATTTCGATATGATCGTAATTTAGAGATGTAAAGTGATTAATTAACGTGTTAGCAATGTTAGAAACATTCTCGTAATTTAAATCATCGAAAACATCACTGCTATTTTGTATTACAGTTTCTGTTTTCGAAAGCGTATCGTTAATTTTCTTTCCGATTGTTAAAAAATCAATCTTAGAATTTTTGAATTTTTCTTTAGACTTTAAAATTGATATCTCTTTTGCAATATTAGCATTAAATGCCCCACATAAGCCCCTGTTTGAGCTAATTGCAACTACCAAAACTTTATTAAGTTGTCTATTTTCAGTGAATGATTTACTGCTTGAATCACTTGCGCTACTGAAACCCTGCATTAATTCTGAAAGTTTATTAGAGTAAGGCCTCATTGCGGTAATTGCATCTTGAGCTTTTTTTAATTTGGCAGCAGAAACCATTTTCATTGCGCTAGTGATCTGCATCGTAGATGAAACAGACCCTATCCTAATTCTAATTTCTTTTAAATTTGCCATTTATACTTATAATTAATAAGTTGAACTTAACTCCTCAGCTGTTTTTGTTAAAACCTCGACCACCTCATCAGTTAGTTTACCTGACTTTATAGTCTCCATGGTTTTTTTGTGTTTTGTATTTAAAAAGTCGATGTATTTTCTTTCAAATTCTTTAACCTTCTCAACTGGAACATTTCTTAGTAGATTTTTTGACCCAGCGAAAATAATCGCTACTTGATCTTGCACCGTAAAAGGGTCATTTTGGGCTTGTTTTAAGATTTCAACATTTCTTTTTCCTTTTTCAATAACGTTTAAAGTTGCGTCATCTAAATCTGATCCAAATTTAGCAAAAGCTTCAAGCTCTCTAAATTGTGCTTGATCTAGCTTAAGAGTTCCTGAAACCTTTTTCATTGATTTAATCTGAGCTGAACCTCCAACCCTTGAAACTGAAATACCTACGTTAATTGCTGGTCTAACACCAGAGTTAAATAAATTGGATTCCAAGAAAATTTGTCCGTCAGTAATAGAAATTACGTTTGTGGGAATATAGGCAGAAACATCTCCTGCTTGAGTTTCAATTATTGGTAAAGCAGTTAATGACCCTCCACCTTTTACAATAGGTTTAAGTGAATCCGGTAAATCATTCATGTCTTTCGCAATACCATCGTCAGCAATTACCTTTGAAGATCTTTCAAGTAATCTTGAGTGTAAGTAAAAGACATCTCCTGGATATGCTTCTCTTCCTGGTGGTCTTCTTAATAAAAGTGAAACTTCACGATAGGCAACTGCCTGCTTAGATAAATCATCATAGATAATTAATGCTGGTCTTCCTGTATCTCTAAAAAACTCTCCAATAGCCGCACCTGCAAAAGGAGCGTATACTTGCATTGGGGCAGGATCCGAAGCATTAGCAGCTACAATTGTGGTGTAGGCCATTGCTCCTTTATCTTCCAAAGTTTTAGCAATACCAGCAACCGTTGAAGCTTTTTGTCCAATAGCAACATATATACAATAAACAGGTTCTCCTGCGTCATAAAATTCTTTTTGATTTAGTATAGTATCTATACAAACTGTAGTTTTTCCAGTTTGCCTATCTCCAATCACTAACTCTCTTTGACCTCTTCCAACTGGAATCATAGCATCAATTGATTTGATTCCGGTTTGCAAAGGCTCATTGACAGGCTGTCTAAAAATTACACCAGGTGCTTTTCTTTCTAGTGGCATTTCATATAGCTTTCCTTCAATATTTCCTTTTCCATCAATTGGTTTCCCAAGAGCATTAACTACTCTACCTACTATTTCTTCTCCTACATTAATTGACGCAATTCTCTGAGTTCTTTTAACGGTATCCCCTTCTTTGATTTCTTTAGAAGGACCAAGTAAAACAACCCCTACATTATCTTCTTCAAGGTTCAGAACAATGCCTTCAAGTCCTGAATCGAATTGAACTAACTCACCATACTGAACATTTGAAAGCCCGTAAACTCTTGCTATTCCATCCCCAACTTGTAAAACTGTTCCCACCTCATCAAGAGAAGCTGAAGCGTCTAATCCGGTTAATTGTTTTTTTAATATTGCTGATACTTCAGCTGGTTTGATTTGTGACATAATCTATGATATTGATAAATTAGTATTCTTAGTAAATTCTTGTTTTATAGTTTTTAGCTTGTTTCTAAAGCTTGCATTATATTCTATATCTCCAACTCTTAAAATAAAACCTCCAATTAAAGAGCTGTCTACTTTATTTGATAAAGTGGTTTGTTTATTGGTAAGTTTAGAAATCACATTTAAAACTTCTGATTTCATTTCTTCATTAAGTGGGATTGCTGTTGTAACTAACGCTGACTGAATCCCTTTTTGATCTTTATATAGCTCTGTAAACTTGAAGGAAATTATTTCTAAAAGATCTATTCTGTTGTTTTCCGAAAGGACATTGATAAACTTTATTGCAAGAGAGTTTAAATTTTTAAATATTAAGCTTAAAGTACTCAACTTAAGGCTATTTTTAACAACTCTGCTTTCAACTAATGATCTAAGATTTTGATTTTCCTCAAAAGTATTGAGAATAATATGCATATCTGAGTTCATTTCTTCGAGACAGTCTTTTTCAACAGACTCTAAGATCAATGCTTTAGCGTAACGAATAGCTGCTCTACTTGATTTCATTTATTTGAGTGTAACGTCTTTAACTAGGTCCTTAACTAAATTCATTTGAGTTTTATCATCTGATAGCTTTTCTTTAAGCACTTTTTCTGCTATATCAATTGATAAGGAAGCGACTTGATTTTTTAAATCAGAAATTGCCGCTTTTTTCTCGTTTTGAATAGTTTCTTGAGCTTGAGAAATAATTTTTTTAGCTTCTGACTGAGCTTCATTCTTAGCGTCGTCAATTAATTGCTGTTTTATTTCTCTAGCTTCTTTTAACAAAGAATCTCTCTCAGCTCTAGCTTTCTTTAGAGTTGCTTCATTATCTGATTGAAGAGAGGCCATCTCTTCCTTGGCTTTCTCAGCAGAAAGCAAAGCATTTTTGATTCCTTCTTCTCTTTCGTTTACAGCATCTAAAATTGGCTTCCAAGCATACTTTTTAAGTAAAAAAATCAGTAGAATGAATATGATTGTTTGCCAAAAAAACAAACCAATCGAAAATTCAGATATAAGTTTTTCCATTTTTTAGTTATTTAAAATTTTCTCTTTACAGCATAACCCAAAAGATTATGCTGTAAAAAGTTTGACAACGACTACAGTGCAAAAAGTGCAGCGAAGCCTATCCCTTCAACAAGTGCAGCTAAAATTAGTGCAGCAACTTGAATTTTTCCACTGGCATCAGGCTGACGTCCAATAGCTTCCATAGCGCCTTTTCCTGTCAAACCGATTCCGATTCCAACCCCAATTACTACTAGTCCTCCACCTACGATTACTGGTATTTCCATATTTATATAATTTTAATTAAACATTCTTATTTAATGATCCTCCTCCGCAACTGCAAATCCAAAATACAATGCAGATAGCATTGTAAAAATATACGCTTGTAATAACGCTACTAAAATCTCAATAATTGAGATAAAGAAAGCTAGTCCAAACGATAAACTTGAGCCAAGTATTCCTTTAAAAATAAACATCAACCCAATTAAACTGTATAACACAATATGTCCTGCTTGTATATTAGCATATAATCTAATAAGCAAAGAAAATGGCTTAATAAAAACTCCCAAAAGTTCAATTGGAGCCAACACAATTTTTATTAGTACAGGTACGCCTGGCATCCAAAAAATGTGTCCCCAATAACTTTTGTTTGCTGTAAAATTTGTAATTAAAAAAGTTAACAAGGCTAGAGAAAATGTTACTGCAATATTCCCAGTGACATTAACACCTAGCGGTGTAAGGCCTAACATATTTAAAAACCAAACAAAGAAAAAGACTGTAAGTAAAAAACTCATGTAATTTTTATATTTTTTTTCTCCAATATTTGGAATCGCAATTTCATCTCTTATGTATAAAATTATTGGCTCAAAGAACCTTCCTAAACCTTTAGATATTCCATTATTTTTTGCAAATGATTTAGATAATCCAGTAAAAAGCAAAAACATTAAAATTGCTACGATAATAATAGAGGCAACGTTTTTTGTTATTGAAAAATCAAGAGGTGTTTCATTCAAAGGATGATGATCAGTATCATAATCGAAAACTCCTTCTTTATTGGTTTTATATATCTTACTGTCGTGATAATTTAGTTTGTAAAAGTTACCATTACTTTCAACAACAGCCTTTCCGTGCTTAAGTTTTGAAGACATAAAAACATGAAGCCCATTGTCATATAAAATAACCGGGAGCGGAATTTCTAAATAAACTTTTTTGCCAGTTGACTCATCAATCCAGGATGTTAAAGAATACGAGTGACTGTCTTTTAAGTGATGTGTAATATATTCTTTTATTTCTGTTTTAAGATCTCCACCTTTCTTTTCATCTTTGGAATCAGTTTCAATTGGTGAGGCGAACATTGAGAGCCCAAAAATCAAGGAAAATAATAACGGTAAAGAGTATCTAATATTTTTCAATTCAATCCTTGAATTCATAGGTTAAAAATATGTGCGCAAATGTAAGGTTATTAACCAAAAAACAAAAATTAAGAAACAAGAAATTTTTAAAGATTTTTTAATTCATTTTTTTTAACTGTTTTAACAGTATGTAAAAAGAAATTGCAACTCCTGCTAAAGTTAAAGAAACAGTATATGTTTTTTCATAACCATATTTAGAATCTAGAAATTTGCCAAGGTAGGCAGAACAAAAAATTGTCGCTCCCATTTGAGTGACAAGACCAATGAAAACAATAAATGGATTATGCGGTTTTTTCAGCTTGAGTTTTTTCAGTTGAAGAAAGTGCCTTCATTTTTTTTGCACCTTTCATAGAAATACTGGCATCAACGTTTGCTCCAGACTCTACAGCAAGTTTGCCTGCAATCACCTCTCCCTCAATTCTGGCAGAAGATTTTAAAGATAATATTCCTGAAACATCCAGGTTTCCTTTGACCGAACCTGCAACATCAGAGTTTTCGCATGAAATTTTGCCTTGAACTATTCCTTCTTCTCCAATCACCACCTTTCCGGTTGTTGTAATTGTTCCTTCAACCTTACCGTCAATTCTAAAATCAGCTTGTGAAGTAATGTTACCAACAATTCGCGTTGTCTTTTCTATAATGTCTATTTTATTAGATTCTCTATTCTGTTGCATTTGATTGTTATTTGATAAATTAAAAGCCATAATATTATTCTAACTCTAAAGTCTTGTAAATCAGCATGTTTTTATAATGGGAAGACAAACTTACAAAATTATTTTTAAGTTGAAAACCTTCTAATTCTTGCTTTATTTTAAAAATATCGTTTTCAGCATCATCTCTGTTTGTATAATCATGAATGACTATCAGCGCCCTATCATAATCGTAAACGTCGTAAGAAACTCTTTTTTTCAGATCTATTGTTTTTTCAATAAGCCTCAAACTTTCTTTTATTTGGTTGTCTGAAAAATCCATTTTAGATAAAACGAAAACAATCTTAAAATCCTCAGGTTTAGTTGATTTGTTTGGTTCTTTCCACTTTCTGTTAATCTTGTTGGATATCTTTATTAGATGTTTTGATTTTGCACTTGTTGGATATTTTTTTGCAATTTCTTTAAGAACTTCATTGTACTTGTTTACGCCCTCAAGTCGGCCAAGAGAATTTGCAAGTAAAATCTCTAAATCAATCAGAATGTCTTCATTTTCTACAAAACCTATACTCTCCTTAGCAGAATTAATAACTTCTTCAAATTTTTGATTTTGAAAGAGGGTTTTAAGACTATCTAATAAAATGATTGAAGTTTTTTGGTCTAAAATGAATTTAGGGTCTTTTGATAATATCTTCGCAAACCTTGATAAAGAGTCATTCATTAAAATGTCTTCTTTTATGTCGTTATATTTTATGTCGTTTTGAATTTTGTAAGACTTGTATAATAAGTATTTGGCATTTGTCAACAAATTAGACCCTGAATTAGATTCAAAAAAATTTTTGATAATAGATTGACCTAGTTTGTGATTACCATACTTCACTATGTACGATTCTGCTAGTTCAAGTTTTGAGAGTTCTATTAATTTAAGTATACTGTCTTTTTCAAATTTTGTAAAAGGTATTTCTTTATAAATTTCCGTATAATCAATACTTTTTTCAAGTGTTTCCTTTTTTAGATTCTCAGATTTTGTAATATCTGTTTTGGCTGACATAAATTGTTTTGATCTCCAATAGGTATTGCGATTTCTATTGCCCCATAAAGTAATAAATGACTGCTTCCCCAAAGAAACGATTTGTGGATTATAAAAATAAAAATTTGTCTTTATAAAAGTTTGATCAGAATTTTTAGTTGTAGGGGGTTGAAGATCTCGTGTTCCTGTGTTTGTAAGTGTTCTTGAATCTAAAACATCGTTTAGCACTTTGTTTAGTTTTTCTTTATCATAATTAGAAATTTTTAGTAAACTATCCCACAGCAACAAATTAGCCTCGATATTTACCACCTTTTCTATTCCCT
This sequence comes from uncultured Bacteroidota bacterium, assembly GCA_902559035.1. Lineage (GTDB taxonomy): Bacteria > Bacteroidota > Bacteroidia > Flavobacteriales > Flavobacteriaceae > MAG-121220-bin8. Next base: position 111,880 of record CACEGG010000002.1, on the reverse strand, counting down.
TTTTTTGGCGATCGAGAGTCCAAAATTCTCTTGACTTTTTATCAATTACATTAAGTGCGCTATCTAAATATTTTCCTGCTAATAAATACTCAGATGCATTAAAATTGAGTTCGAATAAGTTAACGTAAACTTTAGATTTCAAATCTTTATCAGTACTGTTTTCGCGAACTGATGATTTCAAATACTTTTTGGCTAATTGAAGAGAATCTGAATTTAACAAAGCTTGCGAAAAAGAATAATAAATTTTATCTAAATAAGGCTTGTTCTCTTCATTTTCAATCATCTTTAAAAAATCTTTTTTTAAATCTATATTTTTTGAAAACTGTAGTTTTTTGGTTTTTGCGTTAACATATAGGTCACGCGGAATTCTTCTTTTAAAGTTTACAACTTTTGTAAAATTAATTTTAGCCGAATCAACAAACTTTTTGCCCTCATACAACTGGCCTAATACATATAAATATCTAGCTTGACGTGATTTTTGTTTTGTAGTTTTTATTGCATTTTTTAAAGGCTTCACGGCTTTGTCATTCTCCTCTAAATTCAGAAATGCCATGGCTAAAACGCCATTTGCGTTCGAAACAATTTCTGAATCTAAATCTTCTTTTTCTAGTAATTCATTAATAAGATCTACTGCGACAGATTCTTGATTCAAACGAATATGGCTTTTTGATTTCCAAATTATTCCATTAGCCCAGAAATCATCTTCTTTATTTAGTTTATAAATTTGATTAAAAGCGTCTATTGCAGGCAAATATCTTTGGTCAAAATACCTGGCTTTTCCAAGAAGAAAATAAGCTTCACTAATTTTAGAATTGTATTGAATCTCATTTATAAGCATTGAATGTTTCTGAATAGCTTTAGCAGCTTTCTCTTCGGCTTTTAAAAAGTCTTGATTTTCTAATCCATCTACGGTGATTATTTTATCTGTAAATTCTATTGGTTCAATAGGCAGAATATCCCAGTAATTTTCTTTATAACTTGAACTAAAGTTCTCAAGCCCTTTATTCAAATACTCGTTTCCGTTAAACAATACGTTATACGTTGAAACAACAGAATGATAATTTTTGTTGAGGGTTTTGTTTTTTTGGGTTGAACACCCAAAAAAGACGCTAATTAAAAATACTATTACAATTTTTCTCAAACGGATTTTGACTCTTAAAGATTATATGTCAAAATAAAGAAATTTAATTAATTCTTGCCTTGAAATATTCTTCTAATTCTTTTAATGTTTCTTCACTGGTATTGATATCTCTAATTAATTCTCCTTTTTCAAGTAAAACTATTCGCTCACAAACTTCTGTAACATCTTGAATATCATGACTAGAAATTAAAATTGTAGTGTCTTTATAATTACTCAAGTCTTTTATTATTTTCTTTAGTCTGATTTGAGTTGTTGGATCAAGATTTGCAAATGGTTCGTCCAAAATAATAACCTTTGGCTCACCCATTAATGCCGCGACAATACCTGCTTTTTTTTGATTTCCTTTGGATAAATCTCTTAAATATTTTTTTCCTCCTAAAATTTCTCCATTAAAGAAGTCTTCAAATTGAGACATAAAACTATCTACTTTTTGTTTAGACAACCCTCTTAATTCTCCGATAAAATAGAAATACTCTTCAGGCATTAAATAACCAATTAAAAATGTTTCATCCAAAAAAGCTGTAGTAAAAGACTTCCAATCCTCACTTATTGAAACATCGACTTGATTGTTAATTACCTTTCCTTTAGTTGGTTTTATTAAATCAAGCAAACAACTAAAAAGAGTAGTCTTTCCTGCTCCGTTATTACCTATTAGTCCGAAAGTTTGCCCTGCGGGAATTTTTAAAATGTTAATATCTAAAACCGTTTGTGTTGAATATTTTTTTGCTAAGTTTTGAATTTCAATCATAATTATTAATTTGATTTATAGGCTTTAAGCGTTGAATATTTTTCTGTCTTATAGGCTTTCATAATAAGATTAAATGCAACTGGCTTTAAGAAAATTCCTAAAGCTCCTAAACAAGCAACTGCCACACAACCCATAAAATGATCATAATATTGGCTTGTAAAAAAATATAGCAGTACAGGTAAAAGTATTTGAGGCAAGCCTACTAAAACTGTCTTTACATTGAATGCTTTTTTATCACCAAAAGCATTTGCGCTAGAGTTTAAATCAATTGGAGTCTTAGTGTATGCTCCAGCCCACAATGTTAGGTAGCCATTAACCCCAATATTATAAGCAGCTCCTGCTAAAACAGCATAAACAGCGTTGAGGCCAGAAAAAGAATATATGATTGATGCTAGCATTGTTGAAATAATTGTTCCAAAAATCATTAACGACCATTTAGAATTTAGATATTCTTTGTACTGTATATTTTGAGTCATCATGAGGGGGTAATATTGACTATCCCAACTTGGAACGAATGATCCAAACATAAATAAAAACCCTCCTGTAGAAAACAAGTAGCCAAAAAAAGCTGAAGTGGTTCCAAATACATCTTCTGTCGATTGAAATATAACCCCATAAAAAAGAAGGCCTAAACCCATATAAACTGCCGTTCTGGCTCTTTTAGATCTTTTCAAAAGCCTCAAGTCGTTTTTAATAAATGTTGCTGTTTTGCCGAATCTATTAAGCCAACTAAAATCATCCATTTTAGCCTCTTTAATTTTTACTTGTAAGCCTGTATCAATATAAAGTCCTGTAACAAAATATTTTTTTACATAACTATATAGCCAAAAAACAAAAAGCCATGTGAATAATGATAGATAAGGAATATCATAAAACAAATAAAATGCTTCTTTTGAATAAATTGTGAAATCAATAATTGAAAAATATTCCAAAGCTTTGATTAATCCCAAGGCTGCGCCAACAATATATATCAGGTTGTTTTTATTGTTTAATAAGAAATTGAAAAAATTTGTTAAATAAATTAATCCAAGTAAGTTGATATTCCAGCTAATAAGACCAAGAGTATTGTAGTTCCCACTAGAAGCTAGAGCTAATGTAAACGGAACTAAAAAGAACAAGGGAAGAATATTAAAATAGGTTAAAATCGTTTTCAAAAGAGAAAAACGAACTATATCTTTTTTTAAAATAGGAGTTAAAAGAAATGATCTAATATTTAAAACTGGTAGTGATTGTATGAAATATCTCATCACAATTAAGTAAGCAAAAAAATAGATTAGTTGTCCGTTTGCATATTCAAAAGGGGCTAAGGAATTATTTTCAAGGGGAAATTCCATTGATGGGCCTCCATATGCTGAGGCAAGAATGCCTATCATCACAGACATAATAGCAAAATAAATTATCCAGAACCACTTAAATATTTTTGCAACGAGTTTTCCCCCTACAGACTTTCCTCGGTTAAACTCTTTCCATTGAAGGCTTAAAACTGTTTTGAACATTCGGCAAATATACATTTTTTTATAACATTCTAACTAGAATGTTTTTGTTTGTTTTTTTAATTTCTATGTTTATTATATTTGAACAATGAAAAATTCTAATCATTTATTAGTATCCAATATAAAACAAGAAACTGTTGATTCTGTGGTTGTGTCTTTTAAAACAGAGGGAAAAATCAATTCTATTTATAAATTTAAAGCCGGCCAATATTTAACACTTTCCTCAAAAATAAAAGGAGAGCTGATAAAAAGGTCTTATTCCATTTGTAGTGATCCACAAAGCGGAAAGCTTCAGGTTGGTGTTAAGGCTATAAAAAATGGTGTTTATTCTAATTATGTAAACAATGCTTTAAGGGTTGGTGATACTGTAGAAGTGTCATTTCCTGAGGGAAGGTTTACTTTAGACAAAAGCCCTGCCAACTATCTTGCTTTTGCAGCGGGTAGCGGCATCACGCCTATCATATCAATAGCTTCAGATGAATTAAGGAAAAACTCGAGTAGCATATTTGTGTTGGGGTATGGAAATAAAACCCTTGGAAGTACGATGTTTAAAGATTCATTAAGCGCTTTAAAAGACGAGTTTAAGGGCAGGTTTTTTGTATATAATATTTACAGCCAAGAAAACAACCCTGACTCCTTTTTTGGTAGAATTGACTCTGGATTTATAAATCAGGTATTAAAACAACACTCTTCAATAGATTTTGAAAAAGTTCTATTATGCGGACCTGAAAAAATGATCCAAAGTGCAACTGAATTATTGAAAGACAAATCTTTTAACGAAAATCAAATTCTATTTGAATTATTTTATTCTGAGGCATCCGAAAAAACTACTGTTTCAAGTAAAAACTCAAAAGCAACGATAATTTATGATGATGAAACTTTATCTCTAGAGGTTCCTGAAAACATGACAATTCTTGATGCTGCCCTGCAAAAAAATATCGATGTTCCTTATTCTTGTCAAGGAGGGGTTTGTTCTTCTTGCATTGCTAAAGTTTCCTCGGGATCTGCTTCCATGCTGCAAAATAATGTACTTACAGATTCTGAAATTGAAGAAGGACTGGTGTTAACCTGTCAGGCTGTTCCCAAAACACAAGAAATCACGATTGATTTTGATGATGTTTAGTTCTTAATTGCTTTATTGACTGCTAAAATTACATCCCCATAATCAATTGTTCTCATAACACCCTCATATCCTTTAGGCATTTTATTTCCATAGGCCGATGTTGGGATAAGTGGGTATTTTTCTCTTGATGACATTAACATGTTTTCCGGAATAGACAATAAAGGTGCATATCCACCAAAAGGATGGGTAAGGCCCCATAGAGAGATAACCGGCACATTGTAGTTTGCTGCAATATGTCCATTAGCAGAATCCATCGAGACCATTGCATTAAGATTTGAAATTATCTCTAATTCCATTTCTAAAGAACCAAGGTTATAACATCCCAAAACATTTGGATAAGCATTTTCCCAAACCTTTAAAATATCCGTTTCATATTTCCCGTTCCCAAATAAAAATACATTGTGATCTTGCTGTAAAAAAGCAACCACTTTTTGCATTAAGTCTAATGGGTATATTTTTCCAACAAATGAAGCAAAAGGTGCAATTCCAATATGTTTTTTACTAGAATCTATGTCTGAAATAAAATTCCTTGAACCTATACTAAGGGGTTTTGGCAAAGGAAACTTATGGTTAGTTAAATCAATATTAAAGCCCAACTTACAAAATACCTCAGCATATCTGTATTGTGTTGGAACTAGGGGCTTCAAAACCTTGTTGTTCTTTCTAAATAGTTTTTTTTTATCAGACCTCAGCTTATTTATTCTTTTAACCTTATAAAATCTAGATCTGAACAAAAAGGTTAAAACATGTGTTCTAATCACGGAATGCAAATCAGCAACGTGTGTTGGCTTTAAATTAGCAAGTTCTTTAAAAAGGTTTAGCAATCCTTTAATTCCTTTGAACTGAGATTTAAAATTTACTTGAAAAAAAGTAATATTTTCAAATTCATTAAAAAAGGGCTTGAATAATTTATTTGAAACAATTGTTATCTTAAGATCTGGATAAGATTTATTCAAACACCTTAGTGCAGGTATCATCATTGCAACATCACCCATCGAAGAAAATCTTAAAACTAACAGGTGTTTCATTTGTTTTTACTTGGTCTTATAAAGCACAGGGTTCAGATCTTCATCATTATACATTTTCATCTGTTTATAAACCTTAATGTATTTTTTCCCCTCTTCAATATCTTGAATCAGTTGGTCAATAGCTCCACATAAATCTTTTTTCTGATCTTTTAAAACACCTAACTTATTCTGGCAATTAAACTTGTGTTTCTCTTCTGCACTTTCTCTATTTGCCTCTTCCTTCATATGAAAGATTTTTAATGCCAAAATTGATAGCCTATCTATTGCCCAAGCAATTGTTTCTGTGTTTATAGTAGCTGTATCAAGAACCTTAACGTTCTTATATTTTTGTAAAAAGTATCCATCGATGAATTCAACTAAATCAGTTCGTTTCTGATTAGAAGCGTCAATAATTCTCTTTATTTTCAGAGCTTCCTTTGGATCAATTTTTGGATCTCTTATTATGTCTTCTAAGTGCCATTGAACCGTGTCTATCCAATTTTTTTGGTAAAGGAGAAATTTAAAATCCTCTTTGTTGTATGGGTTTTTTGCTTCCTGTTCTATAGAGTCGTAAATATGATAATCCAAAATGCTTTTCTCGAAAACTTCAAAAAACTGATTACTGGTCATAATAATAAATTTATGACAACAAATATACTGACTTAATGATTAAAAAAGTTTAAATTTTGTAGCATCTGAATTGAGTATTTATTATTTTTGATCCAAATTAAAAATAGATGAAAGATTTTTTTGGCTTAATTGAATTTTTATTTGTTGATATTTTATTTGCTCCTCTTGATTTTTTAAGATCTCTTGAGCTTAAAAGCTGGTTACTGGCTAATGGAATTAATTTTGTTTTTATAATAATAATCTCCGCATTACTAGTCTACTGGATGATTCAGTTAGTTGGATTTGATAAAACTGGAGAGGAAGACAAAGACCCTTCTGCTCACTCTTTTTTATAGATCAAACCCTATATCTTTTCTGTAATTTTTGTCTTTAAAGTCAATTTTTCCAGCTATTTCATATGACTTTGATAACGCTTGTTTAAAGTTAGAGCCTTTCGAGACCACAGACAAAACTCTTCCTCCATTTGTAAAAAGCTTATTATCGATTTCTTTTGTCCCTGCATGAAATATTTTTGAAATTTCATTGTCCTTGGGAATTCCTGTTATTGGATTTCCTTTTTCATATGATTCTGGATATCCTCCAGCAACCATTACTATGTTGGCATACGTCTCCTCGTGTACTTGCAAGTCAAAATTATTTAGGGTTTGGTTTGCTGTTCTTACCATCAGTTCTAAAAAATCAGATTTAATTCTTGGCAAAACAACTTGCGTCTCAGGGTCGCCCATCCTTACGTTATACTCTATGACATACGGATCATTATCAACCATGATTAGACCAATGAAAATGAATCCTTTGTAGGGAAGATTTTCTTTTTGAAGTCCCTTAACTGTTGGAATAATAATTCTATCTTCTACTTTTTTTAAAAATTCCTTTGAGGCAAAACTTACAGGAGAAATAGAGCCCATTCCTCCAGTATTTAGGCCCGTGTCTCCCTCTCCAATTCTTTTGTAATCTTTGGCATTAGGTAGTATTTTATACGATTTGCCATCTGTCAAAACAAAACACGACAATTCTATTCCGTCCAAAAACTCTTCCACTACAACTCTGTGGCCGGATGATCCAAACTTATTGTTTTTGAGCATACTAATTAGTTCTTTTTTTGCATCCTCTAGGTTGTCTAAAATCAAAACTCCTTTACCTGCAGCAGGTCCATCTGCTTTCAATACGAAGGGTGGTGAAACGGACTCTAAATAACTAAGGCCAAGATGTAATGTGTCAGTATTGAATGTTTTATATCCAGCGGTTGGAATTTTGTGTCTTTCCATGAATTCTTTAGAAAAATCCTTACTGCCCTCTAATAGGGCTCCTTTTTTTGAAGGTCCAACGACCAAAATATCCTTTAATTCTTTATCGTTGTTAATTTGGTCAACCACTCCGTTAATTAAAGGAATCTCAGGGCCAACTAAAACTAGTTGTATGTTATGTTTTAAAATATTCTGTTTTAAATCTTTGAATTTAGAAACTTCAAAGTCTAGATTTGTGGCTAGTTCTGAGGTCCCAGCATTTCCAGGAACAACATAAACTTTTTCAGTTTTTTTTGATTGAGCAAGTTTCCAACAAAAAGCGTGCTCACGCGCTCCTGAACCAATAATAAGTATATTCATTTTACAAATTTAATGAAGAAAATGGTATATCTCGATTTATTTTTACCTATATCAAGTTTTCAAAACATTCGCTAACGAATTTTATTATAATTGCAAAAAGTGAACCATTAATTTGCTTACAATCAGCAGATTACAAATACAATAGTACAAAACGAACCTTTTACGTCTCTTTTATTTTTAATTTATTATCTTTGATGAAGGTCATGAAATGGTTTGTAGCACATACTAAGTCACGCTGTGAGGTGAAAGCTAGCGATTTTTTTAAAAAAAACGGAGTTGAATCTTATGTGCCTGTATTTGAAGAAAAAAGACAGTGGTCTGATAGAACAAAAAAAATTATTACCCCGGCCATTTCTGGCTATGTTTTTTTTAAGCTTGAAAAGGTTGACTATCCCTTTATAAACTTAAACCCTTTTCTTAGAAATGTTGTAAGGCGTTTTGGACAAGCTGTCGAAATTCATGGGTCAGAAATTCAAACAATGAAAGATTGTTTAAAGCATTACAATGAAGATTTTACTTTTGGGGCTGGAGATACAGTTAAAGTTTTGTCAGGTGTTTTAAAAAACAAAAATGGTCTTGTTGATAGTGTTGAGAGTAATTTTCTGATTTTATTGATGAATTCAATAAAAGTAAAGCTCTCTTTAGATACCACCAGGGTTGTTGCTGTTGTTTAAAAATGCTGTTTTGTTTTTTTTAATTGGGGGGGGCATTGGCGAAGCCGTGAAGTTATTTGTTGAAAACAAATTCAATAAAGGACTTCTTCTTTAATATTTTATTCCCTGCAAAATAAATTAATTGCCTTTTATCTGCTGGGTTTTTGGTTGAGCTTATTAACGGTTCACTAAAGCCTGTAAGATTATGATAAGCCAAGTTTAAACTTTCAATAAACGTTTGCCTTAGGTGAGTTAAGTGAGATTTAGCGTATGATTTGTTTTTGCAAATTATCTTATTTAGTTCTGTAGAAGAAAATTGACCGTTTTTCTCTAAAAGCTCAATAGTCATGCTTTGATCTTTTGAAACTAACATTTTGTTGTTTGCATAGTACAACCACTGATCGTCATGATGAACCAATTTGTTAATATAGTCCTTATAGCCAAAGAGAAAATATAAAAAGAAAGCTATCAAAACAGCTGAAACAAATGCAAGTGTTTTTTTATAAGGAAATCCAGGGTTGTCAAGATTAAAAATAGCAATTGTTTTTAAAGGGTTTTGTAAAGCCTGTTGAACTGGAATAAATTTAATTGTTTTGACGTCCTGTCTATTATTTATAAAAACAATTGAGTCTTTAGCGCTTAATACAGGTGTATTTGGATATTTGTTTTTAAAAAACTCTGCCGTGTCATACTCTGTTACAGAATTTTTTTCAAAATCAAAAACAACAAGATCAAAATGATTAAGGTAGGCTTTTTGATTATTGATCTTAACCCCTTGAAAAGCACTTGATGTTATTGGAATTTGTGGGTTGAAGCCCGACTCAAACAACTCAACGCTCTTTGTTTGAAAATCTATTTTAAAAACGTCTTTTATAGCTGCGTCTATGCGCTGATTTTCAATACGGGAAGCCCTGCCGCCTAATACATATAAGTTGTTTTCTGTTTTATGAAAGATTGATTTCCATCTGGGTTTTAAATTTGGTTTAGGGTCAAATACGCAAAGCTCCCATTGGTTTGTTGTCGCATCAAAATAAGTGGTATAGTCTTTAAACGTCCAAAACCCATATCCGCCATGCATATGTAACTGATTATTGTGTTCAAAAATAGCTGCGCCAAACTGATTTTTTTGTTCAACAGAATTGTCTATTCTAATGATCTTGTCTTTTTCAATCTGTAATACAGGTCCTCCGCCATTTAAAATTAGAAAAGTTTTAGTTTCAGTATTAATTGATTTAAAACTTACATTGTTAAACCCTTTTTTATAAAAAACAATACTGCTGTCTCTAAATGAGGTTTCGTAAGATAAAACATTTTTCTTCCACTTTTTATTTTCAAAAACATAATCAATGTTGTTTTTTAAAAGATGAATTTTAGAGTCTTTATCTTTGAAAAAAACAAAGTTTTCGCCAATATCGTTTGGAAGAGCATACTCTTGAGACGAAATTATATTCAAAAAAAACAATAGAAAAACTACAACAGCGTGTTTAAACATATTTTAAAAATAAATAATAATTATGACTGACTTAATTTATTATGTGACTTTTTTTTCGTTAACCTTAATGGTCTCTTTGTATCTAAACGGATATTTGAATAGGCTTTTTGTTGGAAATAAGCTTACAGACCCAATCAATGAAAGGTCTTCGCATAATTATCCTGCAACTAGATCAGGTGGCCTATCGGTTTTTTTTACAGTTTGTATTGCCTCTGCTTTTGCGGTTGCAACCAATGAGCTTTCTTTTCCCTTGTATGTGTTATTAAGCGTGTTTTTTATGACGCTGACCGGTTTTGCTGATGATCTAATTGAAGTTCGATATAGAGAAAAATTATTTTTACAAATCTTTGCAGGTATCTTAATGATTCAATCTGGGTACTACATTGATTCTTTTCATGGGGTTTTTGGGGTTTTTTGAACTGCCTTATTGGCTTTCTGCTTTTGTTTCTCTTTTTGTGTTTGTCGTGGTGGTTAATGCACTAAACTTAATTGATGGACTCGATGGGCTTGCATCGTTTTTATCTATTAAGTTTTTTTTAGTTTCTGGGGGAATCATTTTAATTGCGGACTCAAAATTGTTTCTTTTTTTCCCTATAATAATTGGAGCTCTAATTGGTTTTTTAACTTTTAATTTTAACCGAACAAACAAAGTGTTTTTAGGTGATACAGGGTCTTTGTTTTTAGGGTCTATTATGAGTTTTTTGATTTTTTACATTCTCGATACAGAAAACAGTATAATAACGGACTCTTTTATTTCTAGGCCATTTTTAACTGTTTTGATGTTAATTTATCCATTAGTTGATACTTTACGTGCATTCACTATTAGAGCATATCGCAACCAATCTCCATTTGTCGCTGATAGAATACACCTACACCATAGGTTGGCCGATAAAGGCTATGAACATTGGCAAGCCTCGTTGTTAATCTTCATTCTTTCGGTTTTAATTCTCTTATTAAACTGTCTTTTGTTTTTAAGCCTTGGGCTAATTGGAAGCGTTGCTTTAACCTTATTGATTCTTGGCTTGATTTATTATATTTTTTTTAAATGAAAAAATTACTGTTTTTATTTTCAAGTTTGTTTTGTTGGGTTATGTTTTCACAAGAAAATCTTCCATCAGGACAATCTCTAGTTTCAAAAGACTCCCTTTCATTTTATTCTTTTACCAAAACTGGCGTTTATGAATTTACTATTCAAAACAATGGGCTTAATAAAGTTTTTTTTGAGTACTCTAATCCCTTACCATCAGAAATAAAAAACATACCTTTTAGAGATCTTAAATGGACTGTTTCAAGCGATGGGATAGTCTATTTTCTATATCCCGGTGGAGGGCTGTTATTTGAATACAGAGATAATAGTATTATAAGAATTGACGAAAGTTTTCCCCACAGAAATCAATTTTCTGGGCACTTTTTCACCTATAAAAACACTCCCTATTTGATGGGAGGATATGGATATTGGAGGAGTAATAGCTTGTTGACTAAATTTAACTTCCAAACTAAAGAGTGGGATTATATTGAAACCAGAGGACAGGTCCCTGAACTGGGAATTAATGCAGGCTCGTTTGTAGTTGAAAACGATATTTTATATGTTTTTGATTTTTATCAAAAAGCAGACGATATAGATGTCAAAAACAACAACACTTATGAATTAAACTTGAGTAGTTTAACGTGGGAAAAGAAAGGATCCTTAAACCGTTTGTTTTATGATGATATAAACAGAAAGAATATAGACCTAACTATTCCGTTTGGCTCAACAAGATTTTTACAAAAAAACCTTCTTAGCAAAAGCTTAGTTGTTATTGAGCCTTCAAAGAATTCTGTAAAAAACTATATTAATGAAAATTTAATTCAGGTTAAAACAAATGCTATAAATGTTGGAGATAAAATAATTTATACTAGTTTGACAGCAGACAGAGCCTATGAAACACTAATTGTAAAAGACTTTTATGATGGTTTAGTTTTAGAAAGCGAAGCTTTTCTTACAAACGATTATAATTTGTTTGTGTCCTATTTTGTAGTGGTTTTATTTTTCTGTTTTATATTGGTTGTTTTTACTTTTCTTAAATTTAAACGGGATACTTTTTACTTTGTAATTAACAATAGTACTTTAACTGGACTAAACAAGTCTATGAATATATCAACTGACGAAAAGTTTATTATTGAATTATTATCAAGCTCTAAAAACAATCAGGTTGATAATGTTTTTTTCTTAAACTATTTTAAAAAACCTGAGCTTAGTGAAGATGCTAACATTAAAAGAAAAAACAAGGCTATAAACGATCTGAACGTTAAGTTTGAAGAAACCTTTAAACTTGAATTAATTATGAAAACTGCGAAACAGTCTGATTCAAGGCAGGTGGTTTATAGATTAAATACTAAAATTATTTTTTAATTACGCTGTATAATTAATCAATTGATCTACAATTTTTCTATCATTAGACAGCCGAGGAAGTTTGTTTTGACCGCCCAATTTCCCAATGCTTTCCATATAACTTTTAAACCCTCCTTTTTTTACAACAACTATCTCCAGTGGCTTTAATACTTTTCCTTGTACTAGGTCTTTATAATAGCTATTTAAACTTTGTAAATTGCTATCTAGTTCTTTTTCTATTTTTTTAATTTTTTCTGAGGAAACCTCCTGGTCAAACTCTATCCACCACTGGTGAAAAGGCAAGCCTTTTTTTGGATTTACCTTTGGAGCTACCGTAAACTCTTTTAAGGACGTTTTTTGATTAACAAACGTCTCTTTTAATGCTTTTTCAACCTCGCTTCCAATTACGTGTTCTCCAAATGCTGAAATAAAATGCTTATATCTTCCTGTAACCTTAACTCGAGCAGGGACAAGAGATGTGAATTCTACAGTATCTCCCGTATTATATCCCCATAACCCTGCATTTGTTGACACTACTAAAACATAATTTGTTTCTTTTTCAACCTCATTAATCGTTAAACGTTTGGGACAATTCTTCTTCATCTCCTCAATTTCAATAAACTCGTAAAATATCCCCGAGTTGAGCTGTAGCAAAAGCCCTTTATTTTTTTGTGAATCTTGGTATGCAAAAAAACCCTCGGATGCCGGATAATATTCAATGCTATCAATTTCCTCGCCTATTAACTGTCTAAAAGATTCTTTGTATGGGCTATAATTAACGCCTCCGTAAACAAAAAGGCTAAAATTTGGAAAAATCTGTTTTATGGTTTTTTTTCCAGTAATATCAAGTAGTTTTTCAAAATACATAATCACCCAAGGGGGGATTCCTCCTATTGCAGCCATATCTTCTTTAAGGGTCTCTTTAGAAATCTCTAAAACTTTTTTTTCCCAATCCTCAATACAGTTTGTTTCCCAAGAAGGCATTGTGTTTTTTTTTAAAAAAGACGGTGTATAGTGAGCAACAATTCCCGAAAGGCGCCCTGTTCTGATCCTTTTTATTTCTTCAAGGACTGGGCTTCCTTGTAAAAAAATAATTTTTTTGTTTAAAAAACTCGTGTTAGAGGTTTCGTTGATATAGTGCATTGTTGCCTCAACAGACCCTTTCACATGATAAGGCATTGATTCTTTGGATATGGGAATGAGTTTTTCGCCAGACGTAGTCCCTGATGTTTTGGCAAAGTAAATTGGCCTTCCTGGCCATAAAACATCTTTTTCTCCATCTGTTATTAATTTGATGTATTTTTTTAACCCTTCATAATCTCTTACTGGAACTTGTTTAGAAAAGTCTTCATAATTTATAATTTTTCCAAAGGAATGCTCTTTGCCAAAGCGTGTTTTTTTTCCTTTAGCTAATAGTTTTTTGAAAACTTTCTTTTGAGTTTTATGTGGATATGCAGCCCATTTTGTTGTTTTCCAAACAACATATCTTGCATAAACTTTAGCTACTTTTTCTTTTAAACTACTCAAAACTTATGTATTCTAAAGGGTCTACTGGATTCCCGTCGTTCCAAAGCTCAAAATGTAAATGTGGCCCTGTGCTCAATTCCCCTGTATTGCCTGAAAGCGCAATTGCTTGGCCTGCTTTAACAAAATCTCCCTGACTAGAAAGCCCCAAAGAATTATGCTTATAAACACTGATTAAATTGAAAGAATGCTCAATTATTAAAACAAATCCCGTGTCAATTGTCCATTCAGAAAAAAGAACCCTCCCGTCTGAAATAGCTTTTACCGGAGTATTAGTTTTAGCAGGGACATCTACTCCAAAATGTTTTTGACCTGGGTCAAACAATGATGAAATTTGTCCTTGAATAGGGCTAAACAAAACATATTCTACTTTGGATGCAGCGCTTTCAAGAGTATTAAACCTGTCTTCTTTCTCAACAAAATTTCTTAGTAAAGAGTCTTCAATATTTGTTTTAAATTGAAGTTCAGAAATGTCTATTCTTGCAATATTACTTTCTCTTAAAAGCTCCTCTTGAGACACTTCTCCTAAAATAACTGACCCAACAGAATTTATAAATGTTTGGTTCTTTTGAATTACCCTTTCTAAAGAATCTAATGTTTCTATGTTTCGCACGGCCGTTTGCCTTAAAACAGTAGAGTCGTAGCCTGGAATATATTCTTTAATTGGAGTATATACAATTAAAACTATGGTTGTCATTATTAAGATGGTGGATGCAAAAGCAATTAATAAAAAAATATTAAGCTTGTTTAGTTTATAAGATATTCTTTCTTCGTAGGTCTCTTCATTTAAAACAACAAGCCTATACTTGTTTAAAAGCCTTTGTTTAAATGGTTTTTTTGCATTTTCTTTCACTTAGCTAATATAGTGAAGAGTCTATAATATTATTTAAAGACATTGTTAGAGTGTTTTTATATTTTTCTTTTTACTTTAGTAGAAAAAATTACAATGATTTTATCAAATTTATTTTTAGCGATCGGCCCTGGTCAAATTGCAATTATTGTTGTTCTAGTTCTTTTGTTTTTTGGTGGAAAAAAAATCCCTGAGTTAATGAAAGGCCTTGGATCTGGAATAAAAGAATTTAAAAAGGGGGTAAAAGAAGAAGATTCAATTGAAGAGTCTAAAAAAGAAGAATAGTTTTTATAGAATCACAAGCGATTTTATAATTGCTGCTATTTCTACCATATATTCTCTTTTTCTATCTGAAGGAGAAAAAACAAACCCCTCGATAACAAGAGCTCTATTATTTTTCGCATCTTCTATATAATAATTTAAAAAAGGTCCCGCCATATAGTCGTTAACAACTTCCCAGGTGCCTTTTGTTTCATAGGCGTCATTATTTTTGATTTTAGTTTTTTTATAAAACGGTCGATACGCTTTTTCTGTAACTATATATGAGCCTTCATTTCTTCCTGGCACAAACTCTTTCCCAATAGAATCCCTAATTTTAATAATTCTCTCCAGATCTGTTTTTCCTGAACTTAACGGCATATTATAGACTAATATGTTAACGCTACCTTTCTTTGTTTCTCTTTGAAACCAGAGTTTGTTTTGCTCATCCTTTTTGAAAAGCTTATATGCAGAAGGTAGGGTTAGTCCAATCCCCACAGCTTTAAATTCGTCGGTTTTTAAAACAGACTTTTTTATTCTTTTTTGTTTTTCTCTTATTTCGTTTTTTGTAAAGACTGTTTTTGCTTTAGTTGAGATACTATTTAGTTGTTCGATTATCTTTTTACTTGATTTTCCTTTAACGCTCAAAACTATTTGAGGGGCAGCGTATTTGTTTTTGGTAATAAATGCCGTATCAATATTGCTTTTTGAAACCTGTATTATGTTCCTCCCTTCCCTAGCAAAATCTGCAAATACTTTGGTGGGAATATGAATTAAAGAAAACATTGGCTCTTGCTGTGGAAGCCCTTCAAATTCAGAAGAAAAAAGGTTTCTTATTTGATTTCCAATTGAACCTTTCCATAAATTATCCTCTATTACTACCGAAACTGTATGAATATTTCCACTTGATTTAGGCTTGTAACTGTTTGAAGAATTTTCACAAGCTATGAAAAATAATACAACTACTATGTAGACAATCTGTTTCATTTTTATTGGGTTAATGCTTTTATTCCTGGAAGCGTTTTTCCTTCTAAGCTTTCTAACATTGCTCCTCCTCCAGTAGAAACATAACTAACCTTGTCTTGAAAATTAAACTGTTTAACTGCAGCCACAGAATCTCCCCCTCCAACAAGTGAAAAGGCACCGAGTTTTGTACTCTTGGAAATATATTCTCCTAATTCAATGGTTCCTTTAGAAAAATTTTCCATTTCAAAAACCCCTACGGGACCGTTCCATAAAATGGTTTTGCTTGACATGATAGCCTCTTCAAAGTTTGACAAAGAGCTTGGCCCGGCATCCATTCCTTGCCAGCCGCTTGGAATATTATTTATTGAAAAAATTTGTGTTTCTGCTTCATTTGAGAACTCATTGGCACAAACCACATCATTTGGGAGATAAATCTCAACCTTTTTTTCTTTTGCTTTTTCCAAAATTGATAATGCCAAGGATGTTTTATCGTCTTCACATATTGAATCTCCTATGTGTCCACCTTGAGCTTTTATAAACGTAAAGGCCATTCCTCCGCCAATAATAAGCTTGTCAACCTTGTCCATTATATTATTAATTATTGTGATTTTTGAAGAAACTTTTGCCCCTCCTAATATTCCTAAAACAGGTTTTTTTCCAGTATTCATCACTTTATGAATCGACTCTACTTCTTTTAAAAGCAACTCTCCAGCAAATTTGTTTTTAGGAAAAAAAGACGCAATAATGCTAGTTGAGGCGTGAGCTCTATGGGCGGTTCCAAAAGCATCATTAATATAACTGTCACCAAGCTTGGATAGTTCTTCCGCAAACTTCAAGTCTCCATTCTTTTCCTCAGGACAAAACCTTAAGTTTTCTAACAAAACTATTTCTCCCGGACCACTCTTTTTAACAATAACAGTAGTTTTTTCGCCTAAAACCTCATTAGTGAATTTTATTTTAACTCCTAGGACTCTTTCTACCTCTTTTACAATATGCGAGAGAGAGAATTCAGGGTCATTTCCTTTTGGCCTGCCTAAATGAGACATAAGAATAGGTGTTCCTCCATCTTTTAAAATTTTATCAATTGTTTTTTTTGCAGCAACAATTCTGGAATTATCCATGACTACTTTTTTATTACTTAAAGGAACGTTAAAGTCTACCCTTATTAATACTTTTTGGTTTTTAAAGTCGTTTTGATAAATAGAATTCATACATAAATATTGGTGGTCAAAGATATGTATTTCTGGTTTATTTAAACTTTAATCTTTTATCTTTGAAGGATGTTGTTTAACAATGTTATTGGACAAAACTCTTTAAAACAAGAGCTAAAAAAAAGTCATGAACAAGGGAGAGTTGCTCATTCTCAGCTTTTTATTTCGCCAGAGGGTTCGGGTGGACTTCCTCTATCAATTGCTTTTGCTCGATTAGTTATTGAAAACAACCTAAACTCTGAAAAAACAAGCTATAAGTTAAGTGAATTAAAACATCCCGACCTACATTTTTTATTTCCTACAGCAGCAAACAAAGACATAAAGTCCAAGGCGTCCTCTGTTTTATTTATGAAGGAATGGAGGGAGTTTATTGGAGGTGAGCCTTACGGCAACCTTTTCGATTGGTACTTGAAGCTTGGAGTTGAAAACAAACAAGGAAAAATAGGAACAGATGACGTTGAAGATTTAGTAAAAAAAATGTCACTAAAATCATATGAGGGCGGATGGAAGGTTGCGGTCATATGGATGGCGGAAAAACTAAATCAAATTGCTGCCAATAAACTTTTAAAACTAATTGAAGAGCCGCCAAAAAACACTCTGTTTATTTTTGTTTGTGAGAGAGAGGGTGCGCTTCTTGATACGATTGTTTCGAGGTGTCAAATTTCTAAACTTCAACCAATATCAAGTAACGAGATTGAGTCTTATTTAATAAAAAAAGGCGTAGAGAGTTCTAAAGCAAAAAACACCGCTATTAATTCAGACGGAAATCTACGGCGCGCCATAAAGAATGTTTATGATAATGAAAAAGAAAAAAACTTTGAAGAGTGGTTTTTAAACTGGCTAAGAACTGCTTTTAAAGTTAGGCATAATAAAGAGGAGGTACTACAGCTGGTTAATTGGAGCAAAACAATTTCAAAAACAGGAAGAGAGGTTCAAAAAAGTTTTTTAATGTTTAGCCTTACGGTTTTTAGAAATGCTTTGTTAAAAAACTATGACTTAAACTCTCTTGTTACATTTCAGCCAAAGACTGATATTAATTTCGAGTCCTTTTCACAATATGTAAACGGTGACAATATTGAAGAAATTTACAACGAACTAGAAGACGCTATCACGTCAATAAAAGCAAACGGAAATCCTAATATAATTTTTATGGACCTGTCGTTAAAACTAACACGGCTTATACAATAGCCTTTTCTTATTGTTTAGTTTTTTTTATAATCAAAAACTATGTTTAGTAGTTAAAAACGAGCGGGGTTTTAGCAGCCCGTCTTATTGCCAAAAGCCTTTGGGGTTGCCCAACCAATTACACGCTCTTAAACTCGCTTAAATTTGATTTTTGAAGACAAACATGGTAGAAGAGAAAGATTTTGTAAAAAAAGAAACAAAATTTGAACATAGCCCAACACAAAGACCTTTTAAAAACCACAGCTTCGAGCCTTTGTATTTTTCTGAAAGCATACAAACATAAAAAGAATCCATATACATGGGTTTTTGTTTAATTAACAAAAAACCACTCTCTTCTAAATAACTTACTAGTCCATTAGCTGAAAAATGCCACAGGTGTCTTGGAACATCATACCCCGCCCAGAACTCTTTATAATAACTTGCTTCCCAAGATTGAAAATTTGGACATGCGACGACAAGAAGCCCATTATCTTTAATTAGTGGTTTTAAAAAAGATATTGTTTCAGAATAGGACTCTACGTGCTCTAGTGAGTGCCACATGGTTATAACATCAAAGTGAGCTTTGTCAAAGCTTAAAAGCAAGCCCTTCTCTTTATAAGTGTTAGCAGCTTTTGAAGCAAAAAAAGGTTCATAACCGTGAGCGTCTATTCTTTTTTTATTTAATTCCGTTATAAAAAATCCGTCACCGGAACCAAAATCTAGAAGTGTGTTTAATGACGAAGAGTGTTTTCTTAAGTGTTTTAGTTTTAGAAAAAAATTCAATCTTTTGGCAAGAGAATACAGTTTAGAAAAAAAAGAACCATTTTTATTGTGAGAAAGATATTCTTTGGATTTATAATATTTGGGTAAATCTTTCGAAGACGGCCTGGGCACGGTTTCTAAAACACCTCTACGAATAGAGGGCTGAACCGTGAACTTTTTTTTAGATAGAAAATGATCAATAACTTCCATTGATATTTGTTTGTTTTTTATTGTTCCACGTGGAACATTTACCTGCCCATATAAACCATCAAAACACTTATGTCGTTTGGAGAGACTCCGCTTATTCGAGAGGCTTGAGAAAGTGTTGTGGGTTTAATTTTGTTGAGCTTTTGAACAGCTTCTGATGACAGGGAGTGAACTTTAGAGTACTCAAAGGTTGTAGGGATTTTTATGTTTTCTAAGTTGTTTAATTTTTTAGCATTTGCTTTCTCTTTTTCTATATATCCCGAATACTTCACCTGTACCTCAGTTTGTTCAAAAACATCTAAACTAGGTTTGTTGTTAAGAACAAACTCTTTTACGGATACTATTTTGAGCATGTCGTCCATAGACAAATTGGGTCTTGAAAAAATCTTATACAGCTTTACAGATTGTGAAATTTTTGAGGATTTCTTTTTGGCCAAAACGGGGTTAATTTCATCAGGCTTAACGCTAGTTTTTTTGAAAAAAGAAACAAATGAGTCTGTGGATTTCTTTTTGTTTTCTACATTAAAAAGTCTTTTGTCATCTGCAAGACCCAAACTATAGGATCTTTCTGTTAGCCTCAGATCAGCGTTATCTTGTCTAAGTAAAGTTCTATATTCAGCACGAGAGGTAAACATTCTATAGGGTTCCTCGGTCCCTTTAGTGATAAGATCATCGATTAAAACCCCAATATAAGCTTCATCTCTTTTAAGGACAAAGGGATCTTTGTCGTTTATACATAAATGTGCATTAATTCCAGCCATAAGTCCTTGAGCCGCAGCTTCCTCATATCCTGTTGTGCCGTTTATTTGGCCAGCAAAAAACAGCCCAGAAATAGGCTTTGTTTCTAAAGAGCTTTTTAATTGTGTTGGAGGGAAGTAATCGTATTCAATTGCGTATCCTGGCCTAAAAAACTTAACGTTTTCAAAACCTGCCACGGACTTTAAGGCCTTGTACTGAATGTCTTCGGGAAGAGAGGTTGAAAAGCCATTAACATAAACCTCTACAGTGTTCCAGCCTTCGGGCTCAACAAAAATCTGGTGACGATCTTTTTCAGAAAAACGATTGATTTTGTCTTCAATTGAAGGGCAATACCTTGGGCCAATGCTATTTATAGAGCCATTAAACATAGGAGACCTATCAAACCCCTCCCTTAAAAGGTCATGAACCATTGGGCTTGTGTAAGTCATGTGACAATCAAGCTGTTTGGAAAGAGGCTTAGTTATATTTGAGTAAGAAAACTTAAGGGGTTTTTTGTCGCCAGGTTGGGGAGTCATCAGGGTGTAATCTAAAGATCTGCCGTCAACTCTTGGTGGTGTTCCTGTTTTCATTCTTCCAGAAACAAAACCTTTTGCGGTTAGCGCTTCTGTTATGCCGAAAGAGGCTTTTTCACCTGCACGACCTCCGCCAAATTGTTTTTCGCCAATATGTATCAGTCCATTCAAAAAGGTGCCGTTTGTTAATATAACCGCGCGAGACTTTATCTCTAAACCAAGAGAGGTTTTAACACCAACAATTTTAGTTCCCGCAACAAGGAGACCAGAAACCATTTCTTGATAAAAATCTAAATTAGGTGTTTGTTCTAACAAGCCTCTCCATGATTCTGCAAAACGCATTCTGTCGGATTGTGCTCTTGGGCTCCACATGGCAGGCCCTTTTGATTTGTTAAGCATTTTAAACTGAACCGCTGAAACGTCAGTAACAATTCCGCTATACCCTCCAATAGCGTCAATTTCTCTTACAATTTGTCCTTTTGCAATTCCACCCATCGCTGGGTTACAAGACATTTGTGCGATATTTTGAAGGTTCATTGTAACCAACAAAGTTTTGCTGCCCATGTTGGCGGCCGCTGCAGCAGCCTCTGAGCCAGCATGACCAGCACCAACAACAATAACATCATATTGATCTTTAAACATACTTATTGTTCCACGTGGAACGATTTTAAATTGTTATCTTCTTTGTCTCTCATTTGTTTCGTTTCAAGGTCCGTTGAATCGTCGTAACCCATGAAATGAAGAAGGCCGTGCACCATAACCCTAAGCAACTCATCCTCAAAAGAAGTTTTAAATTTTTTTGAGTTGTCTAAAACCCTATCAACAGAAATTGCAATATTACCGCTCAAGACAGTCCCCTCAGAGTCATTGAAAGATATTACGTCTGTAAAATAATCGTGACCCAAGTAACTGTTATTCAGGTCTTTAAGTTCACTGTCGTTAAAAAAAGCGTACACAAGATCGCCTATAGAAAAACCCTCCGAAACGACTGCTTTATTGAGCCATTTGGAAATCTTTTTCTCATTCTTAAGGTGAAAATCTGTATTATAAACGTAATCTATGTTCATTAGTTTTTTTGCAAATATAAGTTCTTGTATTATATATAAAAACTCTTCTGCTTATTGCTCTGGTTTATAACTGTGCTTTTGCGCAAGAAATAAAATTAAAAAACACAAAATAAAGCCCGGAAGTCGTTACTTTTGTAAAAAAACTTAAATGACTAAATCTGTTCGTGTACGTTTTGCACCTAGCCCCACGGGGCCGCTACACATAGGGGGACTTAGAACCGCTCTTTTTAATTATTTGTTTGCCAAACAAAAAGGAGGAAAGTTTGTTTTGAGAATTGAGGACACAGACAAAAACAGGTATGTCCAAGGGAGCGAACAACACATTATAGATTCCTTAAGTTGGTGTGGCCTTGAGCCAGACGAGAGCCCTTTTAATCCTGGTGAGTTTGGGCCCTACAGACAAAGCGAGAGAAAAGACTTATATAAAAAAGCTATTTCAGTTCTTATAGAAAAAGGAGGGGCTTATTATGCTTTTGACACTAAGGAAGAGCTCGAGCTGTTAAGAACTGATGAAGAAAAAAAAGGTAGAGTTTTTTCTTATAATTCAAAAAATAGACACAAGCTGACAAATTCTATCTCTTTAACTAAAAAAGAAGTTGACAAGAAAATAGCCGGCGGAGAAGAGTTTGTTGTGCGTTTCAAAACGCCCGAAAACAAAACTATAGTTTGTGAAGATATATTAAGAGGGGTTGTTAGCGTGGACTCTGAGACTTTAGATGATAAAATTCTTTATAAAAGTGATGGAATGCCAACATATCATTTTGCTAATGTCGTAGACGATCACCATATGAAAATTTCACATGTTATAAGAGGAGAGGAGTGGTTGCCTTCCTTGCCTCTTCATTCGATGATTTATGATTCTTTTGGCTGGTTGGATAAGCCCGCTTTTGTACACCTCCCTCTGATTTTAAAGCCTGTGGGTAAGGGAAAACTTTCAAAAAGAGACGGTGATAAGTTTGGATTTCCTATTTATGCGACAAGCTGGACGGGAATAGTTAAAACAAAAGGATACAAAGAATTTGGATTTCTTCCCCAAGCCGTTGTTAATTTTTTAAGCCTTTTGGGCTGGAACCCTGGAACTGAAAAAGAGATTTTTAGCTTAAGCGAACTAATTCAGGCCTTTTCTTTTAGTGGCCTAAACAAGTCTGGCGCAAGATTTGATCCAGAAAAAAACCGCTGGTTTAATCATTCTCACATTCAAAACACAAAGAATTCTTTGGTGTCTGATAGCATTAAAAAAGCCTTTGGTTCTGAGCACTCTAAATATAAAGAAGAAGAGCTAGACAAGATTGCCGAACTAATAAAGCCACGGCTTGAAGATCTTAATGATGTTTTTAACACTTCTAGATTCTTTTTTATAAAACCAAAAGAATACCCCGAAAAACAAGTCAAAAGGCTAAAAAAAACAGGGTTTAATGAAGTGATAGAAAGCCTCGTGTCTATTATTGAAAAGTCTGGCGACTTAAACAACTTAAAGCCTCTTGTTGAGGATCTTGTAAAAGAAAAAGAATGGGGGTTTGGAAAGGTGCTAGGGTTGTTTAGGCTATCAATCGTTGGCGAGCTTTCAGGGCCTGATTTGTTTGAAGTGATTTCGATAATAGGAAAACAGGAGGTGTTAGAAAGACTGCACACTCTTAAAGACCACCTTAACAAGGTTAATTTATAAAAACATTCTTATCTGCAGGCTTTTATTTGAGCAGAAAATTTAGTATATTATAGGCTAACCCTAAAACTTAATATATACTATGATTTTTTACATTCCTTTAATTGTTTTTTTATCTCTTATCCTTCTGTTTGGCACGTTTTTTATTGTCAAGCAACAGTCTGCTGCTATTATAGAGCGCTTTGGTAAATTTACCAGCACCCGACAGTCTGGGCTTCAGCTTAAAATACCAATAATTGATCGTGTGGCCGGAAGATTAAGCCTAAGAATACAACAGCTTGATGTGGTGGTTGAAACTAAAACAAAAGACGATGTGTTTGTAAAAGTCAAAGTATCGGTTCAATATATGGTTATAAAAGACAAGGTTTATGACGCGTTTTACAAGCTTGACTATCCTCAAGATCAAATAACGTCGTATGTCTTTGATGTTGTTAGGGCGGAAGTACCTAAAATGATTCTTGATGATGTTTTTGAAAAGAAAGACGACATTGCTATCGCGGTAAAAGGCGAACTTAATGAGGCCATGAAAAACTACGGTTTTGACATAATTAAAACGCTTGTTACAGATATTGATCCTGACGCACAAGTAAAAGAGTCCATGAACAGGATTAACGCTTCTGAAAGAGAAAAAGTTGCTGCTCAATTTGAGGGTGATGCACAAAGAATATTAATTGTTGAAAGAGCAAAGGCAGAAGCAGAAAGCAAAAGACTACAAGGGCAAGGTATAGCCGACCAAAGAAGAGAAATTGCTCGTGGACTTGAAGATTCCGTAAAGGTTCTTAACGGGGTAGATATAAACTCTCAAGAGGCTTCCGCGCTAATTGTTGTTACACAACATTATGACACGCTTCAATCCGTCGGGTCTGAAAGCAATAGTAATCTGATTTTGCTACCAAACTCTCCTCAGGCTGGATCAGAAATGCTAAACAACATGGTGGCTTCTTTTACAGCAAGCAATCAGATCGGTGAGGAAATGAAAAAAGCGGCATTGAGAAAAGAGAAAGAAAAAGGTAAATAAACTATTTCTTCCAATTATCCCTAAGCCCAACTGTTTTGTTAAAAACCATTAAAGAAGGGGTGTCGTTGTCGACTATGAAATAGCCTTTCCTTTGGAATTGAAATTTGTCTCCTTTTTTTGCTTTTGATAAAGAAGGCTCTGCCTGCGCAAAACAAGACTTTGAAGATTCTGGATTAACCATCTTCAAAAGCTCCTCTTCGTTTTGTGCGGTTGCAGGACTAGGGTGTTCAAAAAGCCTATCGTATTCATTAACCTTAACTTTTACTGATGCTTTTTTTGAAACCCAATGCAAAGTCCCTTTAACCTTTCTTTGGCTTGCTTCAGTTCCAGAACCACTTTTGCTTTTGGGGTCATAAGTACATAAAACCTCTTTTATGTTGTTTTGATTGTCAAACATCACTTCGTTTGCCTTAATTATATAAGCGCTTTTTAGCCTTACCTCTTTTCCAATTGTAAGCCTAAAATATTTTCTGTTTGCCTCAAGCTTAAAGTCTTCTTTTTCAATGTATATTTCTTTGCCAAAAGGCAGCTCTCGTTCTCCAGCGTTTGGGTTTTCTGGATTGTTCTCTGACAAAACGATTTCATCGTCATCACCTGGATAATTGGTAATGGTAAGTTTTAAGGGGTTTGTTACTACCATTACTCTGTTAGAGGTTTTGTTAAGCTCCTCTCTTGCGCAAAATTCCAAAAGTGACGCTTCAATTATATTTTCCCGTTTAGCAACACCCGCAAGCCTTACAAATTCTCTCAATGCAGAAGGGGGATAGCCCCTCCTTCTAAGTCCTGAGATTGTTGGCATCCTTGGATCGTCCCATCCTGAAACAACACCTTTCTCTACCAGAAACATTAATTTTCTTTTAGATGTGATGGTATGACTCAAATTAAGACGCGCAAACTCTCTTTGTTTTGGTCTGATTTTATTAGGTTCTACCAGCTTGTCTAAAAACCAATCGTATAGCTCTCTATGTGGTTTAAATTCAAGCGTGCATAACGAATGTGTGATTTGTTCTATATAGTCTGATTGACCGTGAGCCCAATCGTACATTGGATAAACCTTCCATTTTTCTTTTGTCCTAGGGTGCGATTTTTTTAAAACCCTATAAATAACAGGATCCCGCATTAGCATATTGCTTGAGGCCATGTCTATTTTTGCTCTTAATACGTGCTCTCCTTCGTTATATGTTCCGTTTGTCATTTTTGAAAACAGGGCTGTATTCTCCTCTACAGGCCTGTTTCTGTATGGGCTGTTCTTCCCTGCTTTAATTGGGGTGCCTTTCTGATCGGCAATTGTATCTGATGTTTGGGAATCAACATAAGCAAGCCCTTGTTTGATAAGAGTATTAGCCCAAGAATGCAATTGAGTGAAATAGTCTGAAGCATACCTCTCTTCTTTCCATGTGTAGCCAAGCCATTTAACATCTTCTTTAATCGCGTCAATGTATTTCTGTTCTTCTTTTTCTGGGTTTGTATCATCAAATCTGAGCACAACTGGTGAAGAATATTTTTGAGCTAGATTAAAATTAATCCAGATTGCCTTAACGTGTCCAATGTGTAAAAAACCGTTGGGTTCAGGCGGAAACCGAAACTTTAAGTCCTTTTTTTGGACTCCTAAAGAAAGGTCTTCTTCAATTATGTTTTCTATAAAATGTTTTGATTCTTTCACTTGTAATAAATAACAAAGTTAAATAATTCTTAAGTCTTTTTCTTTCTTTAAACTATCTTTGTTTCATGGGAAAAATTATGCTGAAAAACATTCGTTGCTATTCTTTTCATGGCTGTTTAAAAGAAGAGACTGCTATTGGCTCTGACTATAGGGTGGATTTAAGTGTTAATGCCGATCTTAAAAAAAGCGCAAAGACAGACCAGCTAAAAGACACTGTTGATTATGTGCTTTTAAACAGGGTCGTTAAAGAAGAAATGAGTATTCCTTCAAAGTTATTAGAAAATGTTGCACATAGAATTATCGCTTCTGTTTTTAAAGTAGAGCCTAGAATAAAAAAATGTAGTGTCCAAATCACGAAACTAAACCCTCCAATTAATGGAGACGCTGTTGGGGTCTCTATAAAATTAACTCAAAAAAAAGATTCTAAATTTTAAAAAAGTGTATTTTTGCCCCTGATTGGCACTGTGGCCGAGTGGCTAGGCAGAGCTCTGCAAAAGCTTGTACAGCGGTTCGAATCCGCTCGGTGCCTCTTTTAAACCCCTTTTTTAAGGGGTTTTTTATTCGAAAAAACCCTTGAATATTAAAACAAAGCCAATAATTAAAATGATTGTGTTTACCGCAATTTTTATTTTGGTTATTATCTTTTTAGTGAGGCTTGTTTTTAACTGCTGTGCAAGGTATATTTTTCCTAAATCAATTGTAAAATATGTGCCTACTATTACTAAAAAAAACACCACCATTTTGTATTGTGTTTCTTTAAATCCTGGGCCATAATTAGCAACTATTAAAATCCAAAAAACAAGAACAGCGAAATTAATAATATTAAGTAAAAACCCTTTTATAAGGTTCTTTAAAAGATTTGGAGAGACTGTTTCAGAGTCTATCATGAATTCTTTTTCTTCTTTGTTTTGATACATTCCAAGAAGCGTGATTCCTGCATAAAAAGAAAGCAAAACGCCCCCTAACACTTTCCAAGACGGGTTATCTTGTATCGACTCTAAAAGACTGCTGGTACTAACATAGGCTATCGCAAAAAAAACAATTTCTGAAAAAACAACCCCTATGTTAAAAAAAACGGCAGCCTTGAACCCTTTGCTAACGCTTACTTCTAGGATTGTAAAAAAAACCGGTCCGATTGTAAAAGACAATATAATACCAAGAAAAATTGCTGGAAGAAAATCGCTAATCATTATTTGTTTCTATTATACTTCCCCCTAAAGAAATGACTTGATTAAATGTTTTTGGGTCGCCATACACCTCAATTGATCCGCCCAAAGAGGCATTAGCTTCAAAAATATCTCTTGCATAAGCTTTACATGAGCCGCCAGAGGAAGCTTTTACTTTTGTTTGGCTTGAGTTTAGCTCGTAAGCTTTAACAATTGAACCTGACTTAACGATGGCATCAAAAGAAAATGTAGTTCCTTTTAAATTAATTACACCTCCACTATTTGCTGTTGCGGTTGCTTTTTCGGTTTGTATATCTAAGTCTATTTGACCGCCTGATGCTGTTTTTAAATAAATTGTAGACTGGTCTGTTTTGTCTTTAGAAATAACCGTTGCCCCTTCTTTTGCTTCAATTAAAAAAATTCTACTTTTATGTGTCAGTTTAACTACTGTGTTTTGTCCTTTTAGTTTTTTTACAAGCTGCATTCTTATTGTTAATGAGCCTGACTTGTTTACTATAACAACATTTTCTGTGTTGTCTCCTGTGATTTTTAAAATATTTTGTTCCCCCTTTTCTAAAACAACATTTATTCCGTCTAACACTTTTAATTCTTGAAAATCACCTATATTTTTTTCTATTTGGGAGAAGACGCTTTGTATGAAAAGAAGGAATATTATTTTTTTCATTGTTGATTTATTATTTTTTAAAATTACACCTTTTCTATTAATGAAAAATCTATTTGTTGTTTTCTTTGGTTTACTCCGTCAACCTGAATCAAAACAGAGTCTCCAAGCCTATACTCTTCTTTTGTGTTTCTCCCTAATATTAACATCTCTTTTTCATTAAAAACAAAATAATCTCCAGGAACATCTTTTATTTTTACAAAACCTTCGCATTTATTGTCAATAGCCTCAACAAAAACCCCTCTTTCTGTTATCCCTGAAATAACTCCGTTAAATTTCTGATTAATTTTAGTAGACATGTATTTTACTTGCATAAACTTAATAGAAGCTCTTTCTGCTTTTGTTGCCACTTCTTCTCTATTTGAACAGTGTAAACAAAGGGCTTCTATTTCTTGTTTTTTTATTTGTTTTAATAAAATTTTTTCCATTTCTCGGTGTACTAAAACATCCGGATATCTTCTAATTGGAGAGGTAAAGTGTGTATATTTTTCAAAACACAAGCCAAAATGGCCTATGTTTTTTGTTGAATATTTAGCCTTACTCATGCTTCTAATAACCAGTGTGTCTATTAGATTTTTTTCTGGGGAGTTTTTTATTTTACTTAATAAACTATTAATTTCTTTGTTTAAGTTTTTTGGGTTTTTTAAATTTTGTTTATACCCTAGTTTTAATATTATTCTTTCAAGCGTAATTAGCTTTTGATCGTCTGGAAGATCATGAACTCTGTAAAGTCCTCTTTTTTCTTTACTAAATATTTCTGCCACGCTTTTGTTGGCTAGCAGCATAAATTCTTCTATTAGTTTGTTTGCTGATAGAGCGGTTTTAATTTTTGTTCCTATTGGTTCTTTGTTTTTATCCAGAACAAATTTAACTTCTGTCTTATTAAAAGAAATAGAACCTTTCTTGTGTCTTTTTTCTCTAAGTTGCTGAGCTATGTTGTTTATGTATATAATGGCTTTTGATACTTTTTCGTCTATTGTTTTTTTCTTGCCTGTGAGGGATGTTTGTTCAGGAATCAAATTTGTTTTATTGTCAATAACATGTTGTGCTTCATTATAAGAAAGTCTTTCGTTTGAATTTATTATCGTTTTGCCAAACCATTTTTTTATTATTTTTTCGCCCTCAAAGATGAATAGTGCTGAAAAAGAATATTTGTTTTCTTTCGGATTTAGAGAACATAAATTATTAGAAATTTCTTCAGGTAACATTGGTACAACTCTGTCAACTAAATAAACTGAAGTTGCTCTTTTTTTTGCTTCCTTATCTAAGGCTGTGTTTTCTTTTAAGAAATGTGATACGTCTGCAATATGTATTCCTATTTCTGTTTGAGAATCATTTATTTTATTTACAGAAATTGCATCGTCAAAATCTTTAGCATCTGGTGGGTCTATAGTAAACGTGGTGCTTTTTGTTAAATTTCTCCTTTTTTTATCTTCTTTTTCGTTTTGTAAATATTTTGTTTTTTCTGCGGCTTCTAACAAATGTTTTTCAAACTCATAAGGAAGCTCAAATTCTTCTAAGATGGCGTGAATCTCATTGTTCACTTCTCCTTTTTTTCCTATTCTTTTTAAAACTTTTGCTTCTGGAACACTCTGTTTCCATTCCTTTATATTAAAAACAACTATTTCGTTTTCTATAATTTCTTTGTTGTCTGTATTAAAAATTAAATAATCTTTATTAGAGTTGTATTCTATTTTTTTTATACCATTCTCAATAAAAACTAACCCTACGTATTTTTCTTTTTTTCTTGAAACAACACTAACAACCTCAACCTCTCTATTATTAAGTTTAACACAGCTTACTTTGTCCCCATTAAGGGCTTTATTGATATTACTCTCTGAAATAAAAAAGTCTTTTTCATAATCAGGCGAAATTAGATATGCAGAACCTTTTTTTGTTTTATCAATTTCACCAACTATATACTGTTTTCTGTTTAATATATATTTCCCTGGAGATATTTCTATAATTCTATTTTTTATATTAAGGTTTTGTAAAGATCTAATTATTAAAATATCTTTTTTTTCTTTTATCTTACTTTTAATCTGTCTGTAGTTATAAGACTTTTTAGGGAACTTATTAAATACTTCTAATATTTCGTTTTCGTAAATTTTTGTTTTTTTCTTTCCCATTTAATACAACAGTAAATATAATTCTAATAAAGTTTTAAAAGTGATATATTAGTTAACAATCATATATTAATAATAATATATTTTTAAATAATATATGGATTATATTATAGCTTGTTAATTTGTATAACAAAGAATTAATTAAGAAAATAAAACAAAAATAATTAACACATAATAAACAACTAATAAATAAAGTGTCGAAGAGGTAGTATAATTATTAACACATGTTAAAATCTAAAAGGTTAATAAAAAAACAAAACAAAATTGTTAATAATTAAAAAAATAATGTTAGTAGATGTAAGAAAAATAATAACAAAAGATTTTTAATTTTAATAAAGAACCTTTATTTGATAATTATTAAAAAGAGTTAACAATTAACAAACCAACTATTAACATATGAAAATATCAATCGGAAATGATCACGCGGGAACACTATATAAAAAGGAAATAATAAAAATTCTTAAAAAAGAGGGCCACAGTATAATTAACAACGGAACAGACACTGAAGAAAGCGTAGATTACCCTGATCATATTCATCCTGTATCAAAACAGGTTTCTAATAAAGAAGTTGACATAGGTATAATAATATGTGGAAGTGGGAACGGAGCTAATATGACAGCAAACAAACACAATAACATAAGGTCGGCCCTCTGTTGGAACAGTGAAATTGCAGAACTTTCAAGAACACATAACAATGCTAATATGCTTAGTATACCCTCTCGCTTTGTTTCTCTTGACGAGGCAAAAGAAATAGTAAAAAAATTTATAAACACGGAATTTGAAGGAGGAAGACACTTAAAAAGAATAAACAAAATTCCTCTTCAATGAAAATAAATTGGGTAGTAAAAAAATGGAGTGCTTTAATTGCAAATGAAATATATTTTATTTTAAGATTAAGGTCAGAGGTTTTTGTAGTAGAGCAAAACTGTGTTTATCAAGACATTGATAAAAAAGACCTAGAAGCAATACACATTATGGGCTATTTTGAAAACAAACTTATTGCGTACTCCAGAATTTTTAACAAAGAAGAATATTTTAAAGAAACCTCTTTTGGAAGGGCAATTGTAAAAAAGAAACATAGAGGAACGGGCCTAGGGCATGAGCTTGTTGCAAAATCCCTTGTTGAAATAAAAAAGAATTACGGAACAAACGCAGTTAAAATATCAGCACAGGCGCACTTAAAAAAGTTTTACTCAGAACATGGCTTTGTAACAAAAGGAAAAAAATATTTAGAAGACGGAATACCTCATGTGGCCATGTATTTAAACATTATTTAAAAGAAGCAAGAAGCTTTTTTAAAAGAGAGTCAACAAGAACACAAAGTTTTTTACTTTCCAAAACAGAATTATAATTGTAAATTATAAAAAAAGAAACACCAACCGGAAGCAGGGTAAAACAACCAGAACCCCTAACAGACTCTCTAATCTTACGCTTTATAAGGTTTCTTTTTACAGCAGATTTAAATTTTTTTTTAGGAACACTAACTCCATACTTAACAAGACCATCATTAAAAAAATAAAATTTTAACAATAACCCATCTTTTTTTATCAACGAACCTTCATTAAAAAGCAGTTCAATTTTTTTTTCACTTTTTAAAGAAGAAATCATTTGGAAATGTTTAAAACATTATTTTTTTGATCTATATCGGCAAGCCTTTTTGAAGGATCAATTTCTATAAAAACTACTTTTTTGTTGTTGTCTTCTATAAAAAAAGAATATTCAGAATTTGCCCATTTCCATGGGCTTAAATTAGTTACAACAACGCTTTGGTCAAACTGTTTATAATTAAACATTAGATCAGTAGGAATATAATAAAGCTCTTTAGATCCGTCGTCAAACGTGATAAAAAGCTCAATTGGCATAGGCATGTTCTCTATTCTCCTTAACGAAACCCCTCTTGTCTTGTCGTTGTAAGAAACTATTTTATAATCTATTTTGTTTGAGGTTCTAGTCCAGTCGTTTAAGTACCACTCAAGCTCAGTGCCTGAAACTTTCTCAGCAACTCTTTTAAAGTCATTTGGTGTAGGGTGTTTAAATTTAAAGTCATTATAATATCTTTTAATAGTTTTTGACAGATTTTTTTTGCCAATTATATAACCAAGCTGCGACAGAAAAACAGACCCCTTGCTGTAAGCGTTTGCGCCGTAAGTAAAATTATAATTCCATCTGTCAGAGTGAACAGTTTGGGGCTGGTCTATTTCAATAGCGGGGTTTTCTTTTTGTAGATTATTAATCATGTAATACCTCTCATAACTACTTTTGTGCGGAAAGGGAGAGGTTTTGTTGTTTACAAACTCCTCGGCTAGTGAGGTAATATACTCAGTAAACCCTTCGTCCATCCAAGGGTGTTTAGCCTCATTGTTTGCTAAAATGTGTTGAAACCAAGCGTGAGCTAATTCGTGCGCAGTAACCCCAAATAAGCTTCCGTAAGACCTTTCGCCAGTTATCATTGTGCACATTGCGTATTCCATTCCTCCGTCTCCGCCCTGTATAACAGAGTATTGTTTCCAAGGATAGGGACCAATATTTTTTTCAAAAAATTCAAGAAGTTTTAATGTGTCGCCCTGAAGCTTTTTCCAATCATCAACATTAACGGTGTTTTTGTATAAAAAATGAAAGTCAACCCCCGATTCAGAGCTTATAACGTCGTGCAAATAGTCTGGGTCTGCAGCCCAAGCAAAGTCATGCACGTTAGGAGCGTAAAATCTCCAAGTTAATGTATTGTCGGAATTTTTTTTAGTTTTTTCTCCGTAACCATGACCTATTTCTTTGGCGTTTTGAAGGTAGCCAGTTCCTCCAACAACGTAGTTTTTATCAATAGTGATATTTACCGTGTAGTTTCCCCAAACGCCATGAAATTCTCGTCCAATATACGGATTGGGATGCCAGCCCTCAAAATCATATTCAGCTAGCTTGGGAAACCATTGTGTCATAGTTAAGTGAACCCCCTCTTTGTTAAGCTTTCCAGAGCGCCGAATTTGCAAAGGAACTTGTCCCGTAAAAACCATTTTAAGTTCTGTTTTTTTTCCAGGAAGCAAAGGTTTATTGAGTTTGACCAATAAAACAGTTTCGTTTTCATCGAATTCAACTTTTTTTCCGTTTTGTTCCAAGGACCCAACTTTTAACTCTCCAAAATCTTTTTTTTCAAGACCAAAAATTCTGCTGCCCACCCTTCTGTCAGGGTCTTGAATTGTTCGGGACCGAATATCCATTTGACTTCCAGGCCTAAAAGCATTAAAAAAAAGATGATAATAAACCTTGTTTATAGTGTCAGGAGAGTTGTTTGTGTAAAGGATTGTTTGTTCACCCAAAAAAGTGAAGTCAGAAACATCCATTTTAATATCCATAAAATATTCAGCGTGTTGTTGCCAGCTTGCTTGAGAGAACAGCACAAGAGGGAGAAAGAACAAAAGACAAAAAAAAGACTTCATAAGAACTAATTAAATAATTGATTGAAAGAAAAAGACTGATCAACTCTCACGCCCTTTTCTGTGTTTTTTAAGGTTATAATTTCATTATGAGCGTCGTGCTCTAAAAACAAATAATAGTTGTTTTTTACCGCACTGTTTAAAAAAGCCTCTTTTTCGCTCATAGAGACTAAAGGCTTGACATCATAACCCATTACGTAAGGCACAGGTAAATGTCCGCTTGTTGGGATAAGATCTGCAGCAAATACAATTGTTTTGTTTTGGTATTGAATTTTTGGAATCATTTGCTTTTCTGTATGCCCATTCACAAACATAATTTCTAGGTTAAGCTCTTGTTTGTGTTTAAAACCAGTGTCGTGTTCAGAAACAAAAGACAAGGCTCCAGAAGATTCAATGGGAAACAAATTTTCACTTAAAAAAGAAGCTTTTTCCCTAGGGTTAGGGGTTTTAGCCCAGCCCCAATGGCTCTTGTTGCTCCAATATTTAGCATTTTTAAAAAGAGGCTTGTAGAAAGACCTTGTTTTGTCCCAAACCGAACCCCCTCCGCAATGATCAAAATGAAGATGAGTGTATATGACGTCAGTGACGTCATCACATGAAAACCCCGCCTTTTTAATTGAAGAGACAAGGTCGTAATCTCCCCACCTGTAGTAATAACTAAAAAACTTTTCAGTCTGTTTTGTGCCCATACCAGCATCTATTAGGGTTAGCTTCTTCCCGTCTTCAATCAACAAACACCTTGACGCCATGTCAATCATGTTGTTAGAGTCTGAAGGGTTGGTTTTTTTCCAAATCGATTTTGGAACCACCCCAAACATAGCCCCTCCATCTAATTTAAAGTTTCCAGCCTCTATAGGGTATAGTGTCATATTAAAAAATAAAGATAAAGAATTACTTTATAGTAAGCCTAAGGACTGAACACACGGAATTATGAACAAACTTATCTTTTCCTCCGCCAAACAAGACGTTTAGCCAATTGTCTTTTTCGGGGGTTCCTAAAATTAACAAGTCAAAATTCGCAGATTGCTCCGTAATAGTTTCTAAAGGGTTGTCGCTTTCTAAAACTAAAAGAGAGCTGTTGCACTTGGTTTTTGATATTAATTTTGAGGAAGAATCAGAAATTTTATTGATCGAGTCCCGTGGGGCGCCTGAGGGCACAATATTTAACAATGTTAGTTCGGCCCCATAAAAAACACAAATGTTTTCCGCCACTTCGATGAAAGCATTGTTTTGTCTTCCGGGCCTTAGGGCAAGAACAACTTTTTCAAAACTTCTAACGCCATTGTCTTTATAAAGCGCAAAACTAGAGTTTACGTTTCGTAACAACCAACCAATAGGGTTTCCAATCAAAATACCTGATCGCGCTCTTCCTTCCCAACCCATAACAAGCCACTTGCATTTCCGTTGCCCTGTAATGTTTTCTATGGAATTAGAAACGTTGTGAGTTGACACGGTTTCATAAGTTAAGCTAGTTTTGTTTAGGGGCGTAATGTTTAAGATTCTTCTTTTGATTGACTCTGATCTTGGGGAATGTGTGTTGACAGCCTCAAGAAAAGTTTGATTAGGAGCTTCAATTAAGTTTATAGCATTTAATTTAACACCGTCTTTTATAGATGAAGCTATTTCTACCAAAGTTTCAGGAGAGGTTTCATCACCAAGTAAAGGGACGACTATCTCAGCATTTTTATTAACAACGTTTTCTTCCCCAGAGCTTACATCAGTCTTGTGTTCTTCAACAAACCCTTTTCCGCTTCGAAATAGAAAAGAAAAAATGCCATAGCTTGAAAAAACTCCTTTTCTATTTGTTTTTCTTCCATAAAATAAAAAAGTGATAAAGCCAAAGACAAAAACACCCAAAACAGAAAGAAGGGGCAAAAGACCTAGAAATGCAAGCAACACGATCCCGCTAATTACCCCAAAGATTTGTACATAAGGATAAAAAGGAGATTTGTAAGAGGGGTTATACCATTGTGCGTTAGTTTCTCTTAAAACAATTACCGCAAGGTTTACAGAAATAAACATCAAGACCTTAAAAGCACTGGCTAATTTTGCGATTTTTTCAACATCTAAATAAATTATAGCGAGCCCAATTATAAATGCCGTAACAATAATAGAATAAACAGGGGTCATAAATTTTGCGCTTACTGACCCTAAAAAATCAGGCAGCATTTTATCCCTTGCCATAGCAAAAGGAAATCTAGAGGAAGCAAGAACACCTGAGTTAGCCATTGACAGCAGGGTTAGAACACCAACAATTCCAGCAGCATACCCAAACGCGTCTCCACCAAGAGTTTGCGACAATGTATAAATAGGCTTAATGTCGTTAACAAGAAATGACGCCTCAACGTTACCAACCAAGACAATAGCCACTAAAACATAAACTACCGTAATTAAAAACAAAGAGATCAACATTGTTTTAGGAAGGTTTACCTCAGGGTTTTTAATTTCCCCCGCTACTGCGGCCACTTTAGTAACCCCAGCATACGAAATATATAAAAAAGCGACAGCGCTAATAAAACCCGAAGACTCTTTTGAAAAGACGGGCTCAGTCAGAGCACCATCGAAAGACCCAAAGCCGAAAAGAATTAAGCCAACCAAAGACAACACGCTTATGCTTACAATAAGAAGCTGTGTTTTTTCAACTTTTTTTACCCCAAAAATATTGAGCAACAAAATTAATAGAAGAGAAAAAAGAGCGATGCTTTTAGTAAGGCTGGAATCAACCTCGATAAGAACATATAGGTAAGCGCTAAGCCCAACTAACGAAAACGCACTCTTAAGCAACAAAGAAAGCCAAAGCCCCAAACCAGAAATGGTGCCAAATAAAGGCCCAAAGGCACGCTCAATATAGACATAGGTGCCTCCAGATTTTGGCATTGAAGTAGCCAATTCCGATTTAGACAATACAGCAGGTAAAATACAAAGAGCCGCAACCAAAAAAGCAAGCCACACGGAAGATCCGGTAATACCAACTGCAAGCCCGGGCAGAACAAAAATACCGCTTAACATTCCACCAACACTCACGGCTATGGCTCCAGGCAAAGACAATGTTCGTTGTAGCTTCTTCATATAAAGACGTTATATTAAAAATAATATTTTTAAGCAGAAATCCTATATATATAAGGTTAATTGTAACAAAAAAAAGCTAAGACTCTCTTTTTCAAATGATAACACGGGTGTCAGGACGATTTAAAGGCTTGGCCTTAAAAGAAAGTATAGCAAGAATTAATCATTAAGCTTTAAAACAGCCATAAAAGCTTCTTGCGGAATCTCAACTCGACCAACTTGTCTCATTTTTTTCTTTCCCTTTTTTTGTTTTTCCAAAAGCTTTCTTTTTCTTGTAATATCTCCACCATAGCATTTCGCAGTAACATCTTTTCTTAAAGCCTTTATGGTTTCTCTAGAGATAATTTTAGCGCCAATAGCAGCCTGTACGGGTATATCAAATTGCTGACGCGGAATTAGTTCTCGTAGTTTTTCACACATTTTTTTACCAA
The DNA here is from genome assembly GCA_902559035.1 of uncultured Bacteroidota bacterium. Classification (GTDB taxonomy): domain Bacteria; phylum Bacteroidota; class Bacteroidia; order Flavobacteriales; family Flavobacteriaceae; genus MAG-121220-bin8. Next base: position 75,095 of record CACEGG010000002.1, on the reverse strand, counting down.
TAGTGTAAGCGTTATCAAAATGAATTAAAGCAGATAGTGCGTCAACCGAATTTCCGTTGAGAAGCAAATCTACCTTTACAAGTTTTGAGGGCCTTAGGCCAATCGGTGAATAATCAAAAGAAGCGTAGCCTTTTGAAACGGTTTTAAGCCTATCATAAAAATCAAAAACAATCTCTGCCAAAGGCATATCAAAGACAAGCTCAACTCTTTGAGTGGTTAAATAAGTTTGGTTTTTAATCTCCCCTCTTTTTTCAATACACAGACTCATAACATTTCCTACATAATCAGATTTTGTAATTATAGTTGCTTTTATAAAAGGCTCCTCTACACGATCTAAGCTTGAGGGATCGGGCAAGTCAGAGGGATTGTTTACTAAAATAGGCACATCAATTTCTCTTCGAATAAAAGCGTTGTAGGACACGTTAGGCACTGTTGTTATCACAGACATATTAAATTCTCTTTCAAGCCTTTCTTGAATTATTTCTAAGTGTAACATTCCTAAAAAACCACACCTGAAACCAAAGCCAAGAGCAGAAGAGCTTTCCGGAGAATAAACAAGAGAGGCGTCGTTTAATTGTAGTTTATCCATAGAGGAGCGTAACTCCTCATAGTCTTCAGTGTCTACGGGGTATATTCCTGCAAAAACCATAGGCTTTACGTCTTCAAATCCAGAAACGCCTACAGATTCGGTAGAGTTAACATCAATAATAGTGTCACCAACCTTAACCTCTTTTGCATTTTTAATTCCAGTAATTAAATAACCCACATCTCCAGCACCAATATATTGTTTTGGGGTTTGGGTCAGATTTAGTGTTCCAACCTCATCAGCAGAATAGTTTTTTTGTGTTGCCAAAAACTTTATGCCTTGGCCTTTAGAAATTTTTCCAGAAAAAACTCTAAAATAAGTTTCTACACCCCTGAAAGGATTATAAACAGAATCAAAAATAAGCGCCTTCAATGGCGCGTTATCATCTCTTTCGGGTCCTGGAACAACATTAATTATAGCATCAAGTATATTTTCAATTCCTAAACCTGTTTTTGCGGAAGCATGAATAATTTCTTCTTTTTTACACCCTAAAAGGTCAACAATGTCATCGCTAACTTCTTCAGGATTTGCAGAGGGCAAATCAACCTTGTTAAGAACAGGGATTATTTCCAAGTCATTTTCTAGAGCAAGATAAAGATTAGAAATGGTTTGAGCCTGTATGCTTTGAGCGGCATCTACAACAAGCAAAGCACCTTCACAAGCGGCAATAGACCTTGAAACTTCGTAAGAAAAATCTACATGGCCAGGCGTGTCAATTAAATTCAAAACGTATTCAACACCCCCTTTTGAATAATTCATTTGAATAGCATGAGACTTTATCGTAATCCCTCTTTCTCTTTCCAAATCCATATTGTCTAAAAGCTGATCTTGTTTTTCACGGCTTGAAACAGCGCCAGTGAAATCAAGAAGCCTGTCGGCCAAAGTACTTTTGCCGTGATCAATATGGGCAATAATGCAAAAATTTCTTATTTCAGACATTCGTTTTAATAATCGACAAATATAAGCTAATAAAGCGTTTAAGTCTATTAAGATTAAAATTTTACTTTTGCAATAAAAATTTAGCTTTTGATAAAAATAGGAGACATAGAAATTCCAGACTTTCCATTGTTATTGGCTCCAATGGAAGACGTAAGCGACCCTCCGTTCAGGGCACTATGTAAAGAGATGGGTGCAGACGTTGTTTATACAGAGTTTATCTCAAGCGAAGGCTTAATCCGAAATGCACAGAAAAGTGTGATTAAGCTAGATATTTTTGAAAAAGAAAGGCCAGTTGGGATACAAATTTTTGGAGCGAATCTTGACTCTATGTTACAATCAATTGATATTGTAGAAGCTGTAAGCCCTGACATTATCGATATAAACTTTGGATGTCCTGTGAAAAAAGTAGTTTCGAAAGGAGCGGGAGCAGGGATATTAAAAGACATAGACCTTATGGTTAAACTCACTAAAGAGATGTGTAAAAGAACATCACTTCCCATAACAATTAAAACTAGACTTGGTTGGGATGAAAATTCTATTAAAATAGTTGAAGTGGCTGAGCGCCTGCAAGACGTTGGCGCTAAAGCAATTTCAATTCACGGAAGAACAAGGGCTCAAATGTATAAAGGAGAGGCAAATTGGAAGCCGATTGCGCAGGTAAAAAACAACCCGCGTATGTTTATTCCTGTTTTTGGCAATGGAGATGTAAATAGCCCAGAAAAAGCGCAGTTGATGCGAGATGAATACGGGCTTGATGGAGCAATGATTGGCCGCGCATGCATAGGAAACCCTTGGTTTTTTAACCAAGTTAAAGAGTTCTTCAACACTGGCAAACACATGAAAAAACCCTCCGTTTTAGAAAGAATACACGTAGCTAGACGTCACCTAGAAATGTCTATTAAATGGAAAGGAGAAAGGCTAGGAATTTTAGAAACAAGAAGGCATTACTCAAACTATTTTAAAGGAATTCAAGACTTTAAGCCGTTTAGAACACAGCTTGTAACGCTCGAAACCGTACCAGAACTTTTTGACTTATTTGCAAGACTGGAACAAGAAAATGAATCTTTTATTCCTGCAGTTTAACTTTCAAACTCCTTTTAGAAGCCAAATAAGACCCTGCCCCACAAATTATAGTCAGAAATAAAAATACTGTTAAAACATTAGAAAGCTCAAACCCTACTGGATAAGGGATTGAGGTTCCAGAAAGCGTTATTAAAGAATAGGTCTTTTGTAGCCAAACAAAGAACAAACCCGCCACAAGACCAATGCCCCCTCCAAACATAGAAATCAAAATTCCGTGACAAAAAAAGATATTTTGTATTTGTGACTCTGTTGCCCCTAGCTTTATTAATGTCCTTATACTGCTTTGTTTTTCCACAATTAAAATAATTATTGCGCCAACGGAATTGAACATTGCAACGATTAAAATAAGAACCATTATTAAATTTAAAATCAAGCCCTCAGAATTAATCATTTTATAGTAAGTTTCATTAAGCTCTTCTCTAGATTGAACTATAAACTGATCTCCAAAAATATTTTTCAGCAATGTTTTATTAGGCTTGATGTCAGAGGTTTTTACAAGCACTGAAGAAATCACAGAGTTGTTTTTTTTGAATAAATTTTGAACAGATTTTAATGACGAAAAAACAATTCTTTGGTCTTTTTCATCAGAACTGTTAAAAACCCCGGAAGCCATAAAAGAGGAACTTTCAAAAGGTTTTTTATTAAATCCACTTCTTGGTTTTGTTGCAGGAATGGACACTGTTAGGCTATTACCATATTCAAATAACCCAAGATTTAGTTTATTTGCTGTTGAGTAGCTCACCACAGACTCGTTACTTTCTGGGTTAAGCCACCTCCCTAAAGCAATAAGACTATCTATCTCTATAACGTCTCTATAATTATTGTCAACTCCGATAATTGTCCCAAATGAATTTTTTCCATCACTACTCAACAATACTTTTTCTTCAAAAACTGTAGAAAAAATCAATAAACTATTTTCCAGTTGTTTGGAATGATTTTCTGTAAGCTCAAAAAATCCTCCTGAAGCATAGCTAACCTTTAGGTCGGGGTCAAACGAGCGATTATATTGGAGCCCAAAATCCTTGAGCCCTGAAAACACAGACAGAACTATAAAAAAGGAACAGGCGGCAACAACTAAAACAAAAGAGGCTATTGCGCTTATAAAGTTTATAATATTTAATTTACTCTTTGAATAAAAATACTTGAGAGAAACAAAATTGCTTATTCCCATCTTAGATTTTTTTTCTTTTTTCTAATAGAGAGGTGTTTTTAATTGGATCTTCATTTTTTTTCAAAGCGGCATCAATAGAATCAATATGCTCTAGAGAGTCGTCATTGTAAAAGAAAAGCTCAGGAACTCTCCTGATTTGATTTTTTACAAGAATACCGAGAGAATTCCTGATTTCACTTTTCTTTTGGCTTATAAGATCAAAGATTGCGGGGGTGTTTTTAACAGGAAAAATACTGATATAAACCTTTGCGGATGACAAATCTGGAGAAACCCTTACTTTAGTTACAGAAGCAATTATTGAGCCCATTGCCCCCTCCTTAAGCAATTTTTGCAGTATTATTGTTAGGTCTTTTTGAAGGGTAACACCAATTTTTTTTTGACGAGTGGACTCCATATTACTAAAATACAGAAACTTTAATTATAATCTTGAAATTCTAAGCGTATTGACCTGCCCCCTGTCTTTTACCGGCATAGCAGCAAGGTTAATAACAAGGTCGTTTTTTTTCACAAACCCCTTATCAACAGCAAGCTGGTTTACTTCCTCAACTGTTTTGTCAGTACTGACAAAATTATCATAGTAAACACACTTAACACCCCAAAGAAGAGCAAGTTGTGATAAAATTCTTTTGTTAGAAGTAAATACTAGAATTATTGAGCTGGGTCTCCAAGAGGAAATTTGCCAAGCAGTATATCCACTATTAGTTAAGGTACATATTGCCGAAGCACTTAGCTCATTGGCAATATTGCAAGCATGAAAACAAACAGCTTTTGTGATAACTCTTTTTGATTTAATTTCAGGAAGAGTATTTGGGACTTTGATTAAAGGAGAGTTTTCAACACCATTAATAATTTTACCCATGGTTTTTACAACCTCTACGGGAAATTTACCCACTGACGTTTCACCAGAAAGCATTACGGCATCAGCACCATCCATTACAGAATTCGCAACATCGTTGACCTCTGCCCTTGACGGCGTTAGACTATCAATCATTGACTCCATCATTTGTGTAGCAATAATAATTGGTTTTCTGGCCCGTTTAGCTCTTTTAACAAGAAGCTTTTGTTTTAGTGGAACTTCCTCAGCTGGAATTTCCAGACCTAAATCTCCCCTTGCGACCATTATTCCATCCGCAACCTTTATAATTCCATTCATGTTTTCAATAGCCTCAGGCTTTTCAATTTTAGCTATTATGGGAATTTTGTATTCAGAATGCTTTTCAATTAATTTTTGCAATTGCTTGACGTCTTTTTTTGTTCTAACAAACGACAAAGCAATCCAATCAAAATGATTTTCAATAGCAAACAATGCGTCTTCTTTGTCTTTTTTAGTAAGAGCAGGTAAGGAAATGTTTGTGTTAGGAAGGTTAACTCCTTTTTTTGATTTCAACGCCCCACCTTGAACCACCTTAACCTCAACTAAGTCTTTTCTGTTTGTTTTCAAGATTTTAAAAATTAACTTCCCGTCATCAACCAAAACCTTTTCACCCTCAGAGACATCTTTTGGAAAATCAGGATAGTTAATTGATATTAACGAATTGTTACCATATTCAATTTTATTAGTTGTAATTGAGAGCATGTCTCCCTTTTTTACCGAAACATCTTCCTTAATTAAACCGAGCCTTATCTTCGGCCCCTGTAAGTCTCCGAGGACTGAAACATGAACATTTAAAGCAGAGCTAATTTCTCTAATGTTTGTAATTGTATTTTTCACTTCATCATGAAGTGCGTGTGAAAAATTTATCCTAAAAACATTTACTCCAGCTTGCATCAATGATTTCAGCTTTGTTTTTTGCGTTGAGCTTGGCCCCAGGGTAGCTATTATTTTAGTTTTGTTTAAAGTCATTAATATTCAAAAATTAAATTTTCTTTAGATTTTAGTCTTTTTTTTGGAATCTCATAAACAGAGACTATCTCTTTTATTGAAGAGATTTTGGTTAAAAGCTGTGTAAAGATAGGCTCATCTCCGCTAAATTTCAAAATATAATCAACAGAACCTATTTCAGGCAATAAAAAAAAATCTTCATAGTCATTTTCGAAAAGCGTATTGTTTTTTGGCTTAAACCCAGAACTCTTAGAAATATTGTTATAAAGCCAGACATTAAAATCATTTTTTTTATCAAAATAACTATACGCCATGAAAGAAGCTTTAGTTGACCTAAATGTTAAGTCTTCTCTGTTTCTTTTAAGCTTCATCCCAGTTGATGAATTTAATAAAAGAATTAAAACATAAAATTCTTCCCCACAATGAATGGCATAGTGATATGTATTTGATTCGGGTTCAGTATGCTTTAAAACATGATTAGCCATACACTAAAGGTACAATTAAGATGTGAACTCAAATAAAAGATTATTCTTCAAATTTTTTAAACAAAACACATGCATTGTGACCGCCAAAGCCAAATGTGTTGCTCATAGCATATGTAACCTCACGGTTTTGAGACTTATTAAAGGTGAAGTTTATTTTTTGGTCAATAGATTCGTCGCTTGTAGAATGATTAATTGTTGGTGGAATGACTCCATTATTAATTGACAATATAGATGAAATTGCCTCAACAGCACCAGCCGCACCCAATAAGTGTCCGGTCATAGATTTAGTGGAGTTTATATTCATTGAATATAAATGCTCGCCAAAAACATCGTATAACGCCTTTGATTCTGCAACATCCCCTAAAGGAGTAGAAGTGCCATGCATGTTTACAGTATCAATTTTTTTGAGGTCAACATTAGCATCTCTTAGGCAATTCTCCATGACTTTAATTGCTCCGATTCCCTCTGGATGTGGAGCCGTCATATGGTGTGCATCAGCAGAAAGCCCTCCACCAATGAGTTCAGCGTAAATTTTTGCACCACGTTTTTTTGCATGTTCATATTCTTCTAATATTAAACAACCCCCTCCTTCTCCAAGAACAAAACCATCTCGTTCTTTATCAAATGGTCTTGATGCAGTCTCAGGACTATCATTTCTTGTAGATAGAGCGTGTAATGCGTTGAACCCTCCAATTCCAGAAATGGAAACCCCTGCTTCAGACCCGCCAGAAACAATAACATCAGCATGGCCTAAACGAATATAATTTAAACCGTCAATTAAAGCATTAGCTGACGAAGCACACGCAGAAACGGTAGCGAAATTAGGTCCACGGAACCCATTTCTTATCGAAATTATTCCAGGAGCAATATCAGGGATCATTTTAGGTATCATGAAAGGGTTAAATCTAGGGGTGCCGTTTCCTGCAGCAAAACCCAAAACCTCATTTTGAAAAGTTTCAAGCCCACCAATGCCTGCCCCCCAAATAACACCAATGCGGTCTTTGTCTACATCGTCTTCAATTAGACGAGAATCCGCAATAGCCTCTTCAGACGAGACTATAGCATATTGAGCAAACCTGTCCATTTTTCGGGCAAGTTTTCTGTCCATAAAATCTTCAGCATTAAAACCTTTAAGCTCACAAGCAAATTGGGTTTTAAAATTTGAAGCATCAAAATAAGTAATGTTATTAGCTCCGCTTTTACCTGAAACTAATCCATTCCAATATTCTGAAACAGTGTTACCAATAGGTGTTAGTGCACCAAGCCCGGTAACAACAACACGCTTTAGTTCCATAAAACTATTTTGAACTTTCTATATACTGAACGGCTTGACCAACAGTAGCAATTTTCTCAGCTTGATCATCTGGGATTTGAATATCAAACTCTCTTTCAAATTCCATGATTAGTTCAACTGTATCGAGGGAATCAGCGCCTAAGTCATTAGTAAAACTTGCGGATGGCACAACCTCATTTTCGTCAACACCTAATTTGTCGACAATAATTGCATTAACTCTAGATGTAATATCAGACATAATTATTTTTTAAAGTTGCGACAAAAATAAAAAACTTTACATTATATAGCCTCATTTTTATTAAAATTAAAAAAAAGACTAAGTCAAATCGTTGATTTATGGGAGAGAAAAGCTTTATTTTGTTAAAAAAAAATCAAATATTGAAAAAAACAATTAAAAATATTGTAGTTTTTGCTTCAGGATCTGGCTCAAATGCTATTAAAATCCATGAATATTTTCAAAAGAATCAAGCCGTTAATATAGAGGCTCTTTATAGTAACAAAAAATCCGCCCCAGTTATTCAAAAATTTCAAAATATTGGGATCAAAACAATTGTTTTCGAAAAAAACAACTTGGAAGACGGAGGTGTTTTAAAAACTCTTTTAAACTTAAACCCAAGCCTAATAATTTTGGCAGGATTTCTATTAAAAATGCCAGCAGGAATAATCAATAGCTTTAAAAATAGAATAATAAATATTCACCCAGCACTTCTGCCCTCATATGGCGGAAAAGGCATGTATGGAATAAACATACATCGTAGTGTTGTTGAAAACCACGAACTTTTTTCTGGACTTACAATCCATTATGTCAATAAAGACTACGACACGGGGGCTATTATTTTTCAAAAAAAAGTAGAATTGTCTAAAAATGAGTCTGCAGAAACCCTGTCAAAAAAAATTCTAAAATTAGAACATTTTCACTACCCTCGTATAATAGAAAAGTTGTTAGAAGATGAATAATAGTGATGTAATAATATATACTGATGGATCCTCAAGAGGAAATCCTGGTCCAGGTGGTTATGGGATTGTTATGGAGCATTGTAAAACAGGTTTTGTTAAAGAATACTCAAAAGGGTTTAAGCTTACAACCAACAACAGGATGGAGCTTATGGCGGTCATAGAGGCTTTAAAAAAACTTAAACAAACAAACCTCAAAATAACCGTTTATACAGATTCAAAATATGTTGTTGATTCCATTGAAAAAAAATGGTTATTTAAATGGGAAAAGATAAAATTTAAAAACAAAAAAAATGTAGATTTGTGGCTTGATTTTTTAAGCTTGTATAAGAAAAATAGCATTAAGTTTCATTGGATAAAAGGACACAATAACCATCCTCAAAACGAGAGATGCGACAAGCTTGCTTTCAATGCAGCTAGTGGAGAAAACTTGTTTTCTGATACAGGATATGAAGACAATGACCTAAACACATTATTTTGAAAAAAACACTTATTGTAGGCACGGTCGCTTATGACGAAATAGAAACACCCACAGAATCATCCGGAAAAATTCTTGGAGGAGCAGGAACATATATCGGCTTGAGCGCCTCATTGTTTGACACACAGTCATCAATAATTTCAATTGTTGGCGGTGATTTTGAAAAAGAAAATCTGGAGATGTTAAACTCAAAAGGAATTAATACCGACTCAATTGAAATTGTCCCAAAAGGAAAGACATTTTATTGGAAAGGGAAGTATCATAAAGATTGGAACAAAAGAGACACTTTAAGCACTCAGCTTAACGTGTTAGCTGATTTTAATCCTATCGTCAAAGATGAAAATAAAAATGCTGAAATTATAGTTTTAGGAAACCTTCACCCATTAGTTCAAAATACAGTTTTAGACCAGCTTGACACTAATAAAAAGTGCGTAATATTGGACACCATGAATTTTTGGATGGACAATGCACTAGATGAGCTTATGAAAGTGATAGGCAGGGTTGATATAATCATAATTAATGACGAAGAAGCTCTTCAGCTTTCTGGCAAAAACACATTATTTGCCGCGGCAAAAGAAATTCTGTCTTTTGGCCCTAGCCAAATTGTAATAAAAAAAGGAGAACATGGCGCAATGCTTTTTGAAGATGGAGAATTCTTCACAGTGCCAGCATTTCCAGTTGAAAAAGTTAAAGATCCAACCGGCGCTGGAGACAGTTTTGCGGGAGGATTTGCAGGTTATCTGTCACAAATTGATGAAATAGATTTCGAGGGCATGAAATTAGCAGTTGTGAATGGAACTGTAATGGCTTCGTTCTGTGTCGAAGGCTTTGGTACAGCTGTTATGAAAAATTTAGATAAAGAAACGGTCGACAATAGGCTTAAAGAATTTAAAAAATACACAAGGTATTAGATAATTTTAATTATTTTTAAATAATGAGCGATCATATTAAACACGAATGCGGAATAGCGCTGATTAGATTGCTCAAACCCCTGGAATATTATCACAAAAAATATGGCACCAAATCCTATGGTGTCAATAAAATGTATTTGATGATGGAGAAACAGCACAATCGGGGACAAGATGGTGCGGGCTTGGCTACGGTTAAAATTAATGCAAAGCCAGGTGAAAAGTATATTTTTAGAGAAAGGTCCTCAGCAAAACAACCAATACAAGAAATTTTTTCAAGAATTACTGAAAGAATCCAAGCTTCAGATAGTAATCAAAACAACACTCCTTTTCAAGGGGAATTGCTTTTAGGACACGTTAGATATGGGACATTTGGAAAAAACAACATCGAAAGCGTTCATCCTTTTTTAAGGCAGAACAATTGGACTCATAGAAACCTTATTGTAGCAGGAAACTTCAACATGACAAATAATGATGAGCTTTTTGAAAATCTTGTGAAATTAGGACAGCATCCTAAAAGTAAAGTTGACTCTGTCACTGTTATGGAAAAAATAGGACATTTTTTGGATGATGCGGTTCATAAAATATATCGTGATTTAAAAAAAGAAGGCTACAACAAGCAAGAAGCTTCTCCTCTTATAGAAAAGAGATTAAAAATTAGCAAAATTCTGAGGAAAGCCTCGAAAGATTGGGATGGTGGTTATGCAATGGCTGGCCTTCTTGGTCATGGCGACGCTTTTGTGCTAAGAGACCCCTCGGCAATTAGGCCAGCGTATTTTTTTAAAAACGACGAAGTTGCTGTGGTTGCTTCAGAAAGACCTGTAATACAGACGGTATTTAACACTAAGTACGAAGATATTCAAGAGCTTGAAGCGGGTCATAGTATAATAATTAAAAAGTCAGGAAAAGTTTCTACAAGACCTATACTAGAACAAAGGGAAAGAAAAGCTTGTTCTTTTGAAAGGATATATTTTTCCAGGGGAAGCGACAAAGAAATATATCTTGAGAGAAAAAAACTAGGAGAACTTTTGTTCCCAAAAATTGCTAAAGCAATTAATGGAGATTTAGTCAATACGGTTTTTTCATACATCCCAAATACCGCGGAGACATCATTTTATGGAATGGTACATGAAGCACAAAAATATATTAGCAAGCAATCAATTAAAAAAGTTTTAGACTCTAAAGAAAACCTGTCTAATGAGATGCTTAAGAAGCTTTTTTTATTGAAACCTAGAATTGAAAAAGTAGCAATTAAGGACGCAAAACTTAGAACTTTTATTGCTGACGATGCCAATAGAGACGAGCTAGTTGCCCATGTTTATGATGTTACTTATGGTTCTATTAAAGAAACAGACACGCTTGTTATAATCGATGATAGTATTGTAAGAGGCACTACACTTCAGAAAAGTATCTTAAAGATTTTGGACAGACTAAACCCTATGAAGGTGATCATAGTCTCAAGCGCCCCTCAAATCAGGTATCCAGATTGTTATGGAATTGATATGGCTAAAATGGAAGACTTTATTGCTTTTAGAGCGGCCATCAGACTTCTAAAAAACGAAGGAAAAGAGAGTATAATAAAAAAGACCTATCAAGACTGTCTTAAAGAGTTAAAGTTACCGTCTTTGAAAATGAAGAATAAAGTTTCCCAAATCTATTCGGATTATTCTGATGAACAAATCTCTGACCAAATATCCAAAATACTAAAAGAAGGAGATATTAAATCAAAAGTTCAGGTTATTTTTCAGCCTGTAGAAAATTTACACAAAGCCTGTCCTAAAAACCTTGGGGACTGGTATTTTACAGGGAATTATCCTACGCCCGGAGGAAACAAGGTGGTTAACCAAGCCTTTGTAAATTATTACGAGGGAACAGGCAAAAGAGCCTATTAGGAATTTTCACTATACAGCTTAGAAACAAAACCCCAGTTTATTACGTTAAAAAAACCAGAAATATAGTCAGGCCTTCTGTTTTGATAATTTAAGTAATAAGCATGTTCCCAAACATCTAGGCCAAGGATAGGTTGTCCACCACAACCAACACCTTTCATAAGAGGGTTGTCTTGGTTAGGGGTTGAACAAATCTCTAATTTTCCTCCCGGATGAACACAAAGCCAAGCCCACCCTGAACCAAACCTAGTTCCAGCAGCTTTAGAAAAAGCAGATTTAAACTCATCAAAGCTTCCAAATGAATCATTTATTGCAGAAGCTAAATCTCCTGAAGGAACACCACCTCCGTTAGGACTCATAATATTCCAAAAAAGAGAATGATTAAAAAATCCCCCTCCATTATTTCTTACAGCAGTGTTATTGAGATTTAATTCTGCCAAAATAGTTTCAATTGACATTGTTTCTAAATCTGTCCCTTTGATTGCATTATTTAGGTTATTGGTATACCCAGCATGGTGTTTCCCGTGATGGATTTGCATAGTCTTTGTATCGATGTGGGGCTCTAAGGCATCAAAGGAATAATTTAAAGAAGGAAGTTCAAAAGCCATAATTATAGTTTATTTATTAAGTGATAAAATTAATTAATAATCGTGTATTTTTACTAGTAACTAAGATTTTTTTTTGACACCAGCTTTTGAAATTATAAACGCTTCTGCAGGATCGGGCAAAACATTTGCGCTAGCAGAACGCGTATTAACCAAAATTCTTAAATCTCAAGACGATGATTATTTTAAACGAATACTAGCCTTGACCTTTACAAATAAAGCTGCTCAAGAAATGAAAGAAAGAGTATTGTATTCTCTAAAGGAGTTTTCAATCCCTGAAAATAATAAAAACCCATCACCTCTTTTTATCGAAGTAAAAAAAAGGTTAAATTTTTCAAACGAGGAGATAAATAGAAAATCTAAAACGAGACTAATCAAGATATTACATGATTTTTCCTTTTTTCAGATAGATACATTAGATAGCTTTAGTCACCATATAATAAGATCTTTTGCAAACGAGTTAAATTATTCATCAGATTTTAATGTAACAATAAACCATCAAGATATTATTGAAGAAGCGGTTTCCCAAGTTTTTAATAATAACAATAAGGATCAAAATAATCTGCTCATAGATTTTGCTATAAAAAAAATATCCGAAGGGAAGTCCTGGGATGTTGAACACGACTTAAAAGAATTTGCAGAAGCTATTTTTAATGAAAACCAATTTAAGAATGTTGAAGATTCGTCTAGCACTAGCTACAAAGGATATAATAAATTAAAAAGAGACCTTGAAAACAAGAAACAAAACGAGCTCAGAAAAAAAACAGAAATTTTACAAAAGATAGATATTTTTCTCAGAGCCCAAGAATTTGAAATCATGTTTACAAGAAATGCTTTTCCAAAGTTTCTAGATAAAGTAAAAGATAATGATTTTACATGGAAAGCAGTATCCTCTATCGAATCACTTTTTTTAAAAGGCACTTTGATAAAAAAAGCTTGTTACGACAAAACCCCCTCACAAGCAATGGAATTTGTAACTAAAATGGAAGAGTTGTTTTTAAAACTAAAAACCATTTTAGTAAATATCTCTACCATTAATTCTTTTGAAAATTCAGTAACTCCAACGGCATTATTAAAAACAATCAAAAAAACATTTTAAAGACATTCAAAAAGAAAAAAATCAAATTTCTATCTCTGAATTTAATGAAATAATAAACAGGGAAATTTCAAACCAGCCCATCTCTTTTTTATATGAAAAACTAGGCATAAGATTTAACAATTATTTTATTGATGAATTCCAAGACACATCTTCAATGCAGTGGACCAATATAGTTCCGCTTATTTCACACGCTTTGGAGTCTGATAACCACGATGAGTCGGGCTCGCTCCTATTAGTGGGTGACCCCAAACAATCCGTTTACAGGTGGAGGGGAGCCGACCCAAACATCTTTATTTCTTTAATGGGCACAACCAACCCATTCAACGTTGCTAAAAGCAGCAATGGACTACCTAAAAACTATAGAAGCAAAAAAGAGATTGTGAAATTCAATAACAAGCTTTTTAGTTCAGTAGCAGACTTGTTTATGAACTCTAACCACAATAGAATTTATAAACTTGGATCAAATCAAGCTGAAAACGAGAAACAAGGAGGGCATGTTACTATTAAGTTTTTAAGCCCTAAATTAAAAAAAAGTGAAGAACTAGAGGAGGTGTTAAAAACAACAATAGACAGGGTTAAATGTTGTAATGGCAGAGGTTTTAAATATTCTGAAATCGCAATTTTAACAAGAGACAATAAACAGGCTTCACTCATTTCAGCTAAATTAATAGAAAAAAGGATTCCAATTGAGTGTTTTGACTCTCTTTCAATTGGTAATTCAGAAAAAGTAAAGATTTTAATTAATGTAATTAAGCTGAGACAAAATCCGCTTAATAAAATCTCAAAGTTTGAAATAGCAAACTATTATTATTCCAATGTGAGCAATGGAGATCAGTATCTTTTTTTTAAAAATATAATTGAGTTAGAGCTCACAAACTTTTTCAAAAAACTTCGGGCAGAAGGGGTAGAAAACAGCTTTAACATGGAGCTTGTAGATTCTATAGACTATTGCATAAAAAAGCTTAAAATGGATGAAGACAATTCTAATCCCTTTTTAGCTTTTTTTAAAGAGATATTATATGATCAGGTTTATAATAAGAACTGTAATGAAAATGAGTTTTTACTTTTTTGGAACAAAAATAAAGACAAACTATTTGTTCCTAGTCAAGACACAAACGATTCTGTTAAGATTTTGACAATACATAAATCAAAAGGGCTTGAGTACCCTGTTGTAATATACCCATTTGTAGATTCAGTTACCTATAGGAAACGCGGACTTAAAAAATGGCTGCCGATTGATGAAAATCAAGACTCAACAAAGCTACTCATGCCGTTTAATGAGAATTTAAAAGAGTATAACCTCTATTTTAAAAACGAGTATGAAACTACCCTAGTTAACCAGGAGTTAGACAATGCAAACCTTCTGTATGTAGCTTTAACAAGAGCGATTGAAGAATTACACATGATACCCGTTTACCCCAAACTGGGGGCAATTGATTCGCATAGCCAAATGTTGAGGTTTTTTCTTCAGAGCGATAAAAAGTGGAGCGACAAAAAGTTTAATTATATATGGGGAGAAAAGACTGTAAAGAAAAAGATTAAAAGGATTATAATTGAAAAAGCTAATAAGTTTCATACACAGACTTTAAGCATAAAACCCGAGATAAAGTTTGCTAATCAAAAAATTAAATTTGGCAATGCGTTTCATGATTTTATGTCTCGGATTTTATATGTCTCAGATTATAAAAAAGAAGCAGAAATTTTTATGAAATTGAATTTTATTGACTTAGAAGTTAAGAAAAAGATCCTCTCGGTTTCAAAGCAATTAATAAACCATCCAAATTTAAAAAAACACTTTCTCAGTAATAATTCTGTAGTTTGTGAAAAAGAAATTTTTGTTGATAATGGCAAGCCTATTAGGCCTGACAGAATAGTTTTCAACGAAAACAAGCAGATTGTTATTATCGACTATAAAACAGGAGAGAGGAGCAATAAAGATGAAAATCAAATTAAAAAATACCGTCAAATTCTTTCGAAAATGGGGTATAAGGTCAATAAAACAGTGTTAATTTATGTTAGCGCTAACAACAATGATATAGACATTGTTTCGAACAAATAAAAAAAAGTAACCTCTAATATCCTATAAATTCATTAAGTTTGCACTACGGAATTATTAAACAAACTATTACAATGAAAAAATTAGTTAAAATATTATCAGTTTTTGTAATGATTTTTTCTGTTAGCACAATGCTAGCTCAGGACAAAAACAATCAATGGCAATTTGGACTGGGAGTTAATGCAATTGACTTTCATCCTGTAGGCACAAATTCCTCAGACAATGCAACTGGAGGATTATTTAGCGAATACTTCAATTTTGAAGAAAATTGGAACATACCAAACACACCAATTAACACAGTAAGCTTAACTAGATATGGAACGGAAGATTTTTCATATGGATTTAGAGCTTCGGTTAATTCTATAACTAGATTAGGAGACAGTAGAGCAAGAATTGATGCTAAGTTTTTAGCGAGTTTAGACGCAGTTGTTTCATATAATTTACCCGAATTCCTTTCAGTTGGTAACATGGAGCCTTTCTTAGAAGCAGGAACAGGTTATACTTGGTTTGGAAAAGAAAGGTCACACACCCTAAACGGTGGAGCTGGAGTTAATATTCCATTGTCTGAGACAGTATCTATTAAGGTTAGCTCTAACTATAAGCACGCATTCAATGACATGCAAAGCTTAAAAGCTCATTTTCAGCATAATGTTGGTGTAGCAGTTAATTTTGGAGGTAAAGATTCTGATAGAGATGGAGTTTATGACCAGTATGATGACTGTCCTAACCAGCCAGGTTTACCAGCTTTTAATGGTTGCCCGGACAATGATGGAGACGGTATTGAAAACAGCAAAGATGCTTGTCCTGATGTAGCTGGTTTAGCTGAATTTGGCGGATGTCCTGACTCTGACGGAGATGGCGTTCCTGACACACAAGACGCTTGTGTAAATGAAGCTGGATCTAAAGAAATGAACGGATGTCCTGATTCTGATGGAGACGGCGTTTCGGATAACATTGACACATGTTCTGATGTTGCTGGGCCTGCAGCGAATAACGGATGCCCATGGCCTGACACTGACGGAGATGGTGTTTTAGATAAAGATGACAAATGTCCAAACACTGCAGGAGTTTCATCCAACAATGGATGTCCAGAACCTACTAAGGAGATAATGGAAAGACTTAATGCCGTAGGTGCAATGATACCTTTTCAATTAAACAGAGCTGAACTAGGCAAAGAAGTTAAAGGACTTTTAGGTGAAGTATTAGGGATTATGAATAATTATCCTAAAACACCTTTCATGATAGAGGGTCATACTGATTCCTCTGGACCAAAAGCGTTTAATCAGAAACTTTCTGAGATGAGAGCTATGTCTGTTAAAGAGTATTTAGTTGATAATGGTATAACATCATCAAGACTAATGACTGTTGGATATGGAGAAGATAAGCCAATGGTATCTAATAGCACAAGAAAAGGTAGAATAAAAAACAGAAGAGTAGAATTCAAGGTAATTCCTCCTCCAGCTAAATAAGCTTAAGTTTTTAATTATTATAAAGAAAAAGCGCCTGTATTACAGGCGCTTTTTTTATTTTTAATAGATGGGTTCGTTTTTAGAAAAAGTAATTAATGAAATTGACTTTAACTCAATTAATTTTGAATCAACTTGCTTTATTCTTCCCAACAAAAGATCTTCCAAAGTATTTAAGAATTTAATTTTAGAGAATATCTCCAAACCTGTTTTTGCACCTGCCATTGAGTCTATTGACTCTTTAGTCAGACGAATTTCAGGCCTAGAAGAGGTTGAAATGGGGCAGCTAGAACATCAGCTGTACGTCAATTTTACTAAACAACATTCGTCAAAAGAATATAAAGAACTTTATAATAGTAATGTAGGAATAACCTTTATCAAAGACTCCTCCGAAATCGAACAAAATCTTCAAAAGGTTAATAAAGTCTTCAATGATCTAATAGAGATTAATAAGATAAAAAGCTGGGGCGAAAAAGAGGTTAAAAACATAAACTATCAACAGTTCTTAATTAAGCTTAATGCATCTTATTCTAGCTTCAAAGACCTTTTGTTAAGCCAAGGAAAAGGAACAAAGGGAATCTGCTATTCAGAAGCTGTAAACAATCTAGAATATTTTAAAGAAGCAAATAACGATGTTACATATATTTTTGTTGGACTAAACGCTCTTTCAAAATCAGAAGAATTAATAGTGAAAGAGCTTATAGAACACAACAAGAGTTTTATCTATTGGGATATTGATTCAGAATTTTTTAACACTAAAAATCATAGCGCATCACATTTTATAAAAAAATATAGAAACGAATGGCGTTTTTTTTCTAAAAATAAATTTAAATGGACCAGCGAGAGCTTTAATACTCAAAAAACAATTAATATTGTCGAGGCAGATGGTTTTTTAGCTCAAGCTAAAGAAATGGGCAAAGCATTATCAACGATTGATATCACCAAGAAAAAAACAGCAATAGTTTTAGGAGATGACAAATTATTACAAGCATTTCTGAGCTTTATTCCAAAGAATATACCCAAAGACGCCTTAAATATTTCTGTTCCAATTGGAGAAACGGCCGTAAAGCAAACAATTAAAACTCTTTTAGACCTAAAAATTAATGATGTTAATCAAATATCCATAAAATATGTAAATAAAATCTTGTCTTCAACGCTAGTTAAGAAGGTTTTTAAGGTTGAGAAATCTAAAATCACAAAACAGCTATATAACTCAAAAAAATATAAATCACTAGTTAAAGAGCAAAGGATTCTTTTTGGGCTGTTGTATGAAAAATGGGATACGAGTAACGGGATAATTAATAATCTAATTAAGTTTTTAAAAAAAACAGTAGACTGCAAGTTTATTTCTGATATTGAAGGCCAAGAAGCAAATTTAATTTTAGAGAAAATAAAACAAATAGAGGAGCTTAACCTAGAAAACAAAATGAGTAAAAAAAGGATTAAAGATTTAATTCTATTGTTTATTGGTGAGGTTAAAATAAAAGTAAAATCACAAAGGAATCAAAGCGTTAATGTTTCTGGCTTGCTTGAGACAAGGGCACTAGACTACGATACAGTTATTATTAGCTCAGTAAATGAAGGTGTTATGCCCTCAGGCAGAGGATACTCTTCTTTAATTCCCAACGATTTAAAATTAAAGTATAGTCTTTTGGGTTTTGGCGAAAAAGACAAAATATTCAGTTATCATTTTTACAGGCTTATCCAAAGGGCAAAAGAGGTCTTTTTGATTTATAATTCAAACAAAGATGGATTAAATAAGGGTGAAAAAAGCAGATTTATTTATCAATTAGAAATTAATAAAAATAAAGCTCATGAAATTAAGTATCATAGCTCATTCTCAGATTTTACTACAAATGAAACTAATAAAGAGTTCCTTAAATCTTCAGAGGCTCAAAAGAGAATTAAAGAAATATCATTAAAAGGATTTTCTCCTTCTTCATTGGAAACTTATATAAAAAACCCAGCAAAGTATTACACTCAAAAAATATTAAAAATAGATCAGGAAGAGTCTAGTGATGAATATGCAAGCCATAAAACAATAGGACTTATTTTTCACGAGTCTTTGGAGACGCTATATCAGCCTTTTATAGGCAAACATCTTAATGTTGAAAAACTTTCTAAAACCCAAAAGAATATAGAGACAGTTTTGAAAAACACTTTTAAAACCAACCGCGAAGATTATGAAGAAGGTAAGAATAAGATTATATATCAAGTAATAAAAAGTTCACTAGAAAATTTTATTAAAGACGAAATTAATCAACTTCAACAAGGTGCAGAAATTAAACTAATTGCCTTAGAACAAGATATTAAAACAAGTTTGAGCTTAAAAAATAACAAGAAAGTTTACATAAGAGGAATAATAGACCGCATCGATCAAAAAAATGGAGTTACTAGAGTAATAGACTATAAATCAGGTTTGGTTAACTCAAGTCAATTGGTAATAAATAGCATGAATACTATATGTAAAGACCACAACAGATCAAAAGCGATGCAACTTATGTGCTACGCATGGATGTATTCTAGAAATCATGAACTACAGTCCTTGTCTCCCGGGATAGTTTCACTGAGAAAATTAAATAAAGGATTTATGAAGATTAAAATTAAGAACTCATTAAATGAGCTTGTTGGAGAAAGCGAGATTAATTTGTTTGAGGACGAACTGAAAGAATTAATTACTGAAATCATGAATCCAAATATAAATTTTGTGGATTCAGGACTTTAATATTTAACCTCAACCAAAACTTCATTTCTTCGGTTAAATACTTTGTATGGGCTATTGTAAGATAAAACAACAGGCTTACTGTTAATAACCTCTAAATCACTTTCTCTTAATTTTTTTAACAAAAGGCTATGGTATTTTTTAACCTTTTCAGTGTTGGAGTATCCCCCGTAAGTTATAGCTGCAAAATGCCCAGGGTCAGAGCTATAAACAGTAATGTTTTTATCATTAGGAACAGCAAAATTACCCTCAGAATACTTTGAGGGAAGAATAAACTCCATTGTATTAATATTGTCTTGGTTTGTCATTTGGACAGGTGTTGTCATCGAAATTTTTTCTCCCTGCTCATTGTTTCCACTGATATATTTAAATAGCCTAGAGAAGTTGCTGCCTGCGCTAACCTTGGCCTTCATAACTGGCGGATAGAAGCGAACCTCAATTTCATTTAATTTTTTAACAACTTCATATTTTTGAGTTTCGTAACCTTGTGAAAACATAGTGATTGAAATAAATAATAAAACGTACTTAATCATAATTATACTCTTTTTAGTTTGACAGGAAAAGTTTTTCCTAAGCTTCTATGAGAAACTTATACCCGCAAGTAATCATATATACAAACATCATGCGGATTTTTTATAGCTTGATAAAATAAAGGAATAATTATATAACAAAGAATAACACAAAAAAATAATGAGTAATACTTCCTCCAAGGACAAATAGGTGCCATATGGAATGTGAAAATTTAATTTTTTTTGAGGAGTAAAAATAGGTTCCAATTGTGTAAAGGAGCCCGCTACAGACAATTAAAACCAATCCTTGAGCGCTAATTAAACTAATTAAAGTTTTAATTTTAACGACAATAAGCCAGCCCATAATTAAGTATAAGTACAGAGAAATTTTATCAAACTTCCCTGTAAAGAACAGTTTAAAAATTGTTCCTGCCAACATAATTAAAATTATGATTGAAAATATCTCTAGCCCAGAATGATCATATAATGTAATTAAACACACTGGAGCGTATGAGCCAGCAATAAGGTAATAAATGCTAATGTGGTCTAGGGTTCTTAAGGATTTTTTAAGTTTGGAATTTTCAACGTAGTGGTAAAGAGTAGATGAGGTATAAACAAACAAAAGCCCAAACTGGAAAAACAGAATACTAAACAAACTAAATTCAGAAAGACTTTGGTTAGCGTTAATTATAAAAGGCAGGCCTATAAGACTTAAAATAATCCCCAAAAAATGAGTTAATGTATTCCAATATTCTTCTTTTTTAGTTTGATTCATTTATAGACAAAATTGTTTTTAAAACGTCTCTTCGTAGTATTTTATTGTTTACCCTTTTGAAGTTAATAAAATTAAAAACCATTTTTGGTTTTTCAAAGGAACTTAGCGCATCAATTGCCTTTGAATAATTAGAAGGAGTTTCTTTTTCAAAAGCAATTATTAACTTTTCTCCTAAGGTATTATCTGGCAGACCAAGGACAATGAAAGGTATTGAAAAAAAATCTGAAAGAGTTTTTTCTACCATTTCAGGGTTAATTTTTATACCCCCAGAGTTAATAATAAAATCTTGTCTTCCCTTCCAAACAAACTCTTTTTCAGATTGTAAATCAACAATATCGCTTGTTGTAATTGGAGCTTCTAAGAGTTCTGTATTATAAATTTTTAGACACCCATTAATGGACTTAAACCTGATACCGTCTAAAGCCTTGAAAGACTTCTCCCCTTTGCTAATATTCTTTAGAGCGACATGAGAAACAGTTTCTGTCATCCCAAAGGTTTCGTAAATTTTATTTTTTGAACCATTCAAACGAACCCTAGTTTTCTCGCTAATTGGTGCTCCTCCGACTAAAAGTATTTTTATCTTTGACAAATCTTTTATTGAATTTTCTAGTTGGTGCGGAGTACATGCAGAAAAAATGTAATCTTCCGTCAAATCTTTAAATGGAGCTTTTGAGGGCTCAATAACCGTTAGGTTAAGACCAAGAGTAATCGCTCTTACTACCATCATTTTTCCAGCAATATAATTTAATGGAAGACAGCATAAAGCCTTGTTTCCGGGCTCAAGATTTAAAAATGATCCTGTTTTTTGAGCTGATAAAATCATTTTTTTTTTATGTACTGAGATCGTTTTAGCAACACCCGTAGAACCGGATGTTTTTAGTAAAATAACATCTTCTTTATTAAACCACTCTATTAAAAATGAATATAACTCAGGGTTTATTTTATTCTTAAAGTCATTTAAATTGTTGGCTGAATAAAAATTGCCAGAAAGAGTTATAGATGAATTCATTTTAATCAAGTCAAAAACGTTTTAAAAAAGCTAAATCCCAAGACGTATCAGGATTGTAATAAAGACAACCTTCTTTAATGTAAAGAGAACATAAAATATTATTAGAAAAAAGCTGACCTGTCCCTAGGCCTTGCTTCATGCTTAAAGATTTGTTAAAAACCCATTGAGAAATCGCGTTAAGCCCCACGTTGCTTTCAAGTGCACTAGTCACCCACCATTGGAGTTTATTTTTCTTAGCTACTGAAATCCATTCTTCAGATTGTTTAATCCCCCCAATTAAGCTTGGTTTTAAAATGATATATTTAGGGTTAATAGCCGAAACCATTTTATCTTTATCACCATATGGCAGACCAATTAACTCTTCATCTAAAGCAATATCTAAAGGGGAATTTTCACACAAATAAGCCATATTTTCCCACTGCCTAGTTTCAATAGGCTGCTCAATAGAGTGTAGCGAAAAATCTGAGAGGTGTTTTAATTTTTCAAGCGCGTTGTCAAATGAAAATGCACAATTCGCATCAACTCTAATTTCAATATCTTTTTCGGAAAACTCTTTGCGGATATTTTTTAAAAGATCAATTTCTGTTTCAAAATCAAGCGCACCTATTTTAATTTTTATACAATCAAATCCAGATTTAATCTTTTCAAGTATCTGCGTTTGCATAAACTTTTTCTCTCCCATCCAGACAAGGCCATTAATTGGAATATTTGCGGCGTGTTTTGTAAAAGAGGATTTAAACAGTAAAAAGGGATTTTCAGATTTTAATGATAGATAAGCAGTTTCAAGACCAAACAATATAGAAGGGTAAGAGGACAATTTTTCATAAAAATAATCAAGGCCAAGCTCTATATTTTTACACACTTTGTTAAGGGTCTGTTCAAAAGTTCGTATTGGATCTGGACTTAATCCCTCGATTATGCTACATTCTCCAACGCCAATTCTATTTTGGTTTTTAATCACAATAAACCAACTATCCTTTGTTCTTAAAACTCCCCTGGAGGTTCCGCTTGGAGATTTAAATTTTAGCACATGTTTAAAATAATAGGCTTCCATCAAACAACTATTTTAAAAAAATATAGTGAAATTATAAGTGAATAAAAAAACGCATGAAGAGCTACAACTTTTAGAAAATTATCATAACGAGATGGCTGCGTTATATTATAGATTTGAAATAAGTGAATCAGCAATCCTAAAACATTTATAAATAAGACTATGTTTAAAAAAATGGATTGAATTTCAAGACTTATTTGAAATTTCAACATCAAAACAATAGCAGTGCTAATTATAACAGAATGATAAATTTTAGATGTTTTTTTGCCCATATAAACCGCTAATGTTTTCTTTCCTGATTTTTCGTCTGATTTTAAGTCTCGCATGTTATTTAAGTTGAGCACACCAACACTCAATAGCCCTAGAGTTATTGCAGGGTTCAACAGTAGCCAGTTGAGATTGGTGCTAAACAAAAAATTTGAACCTAAAACACTAACAATTCCAAAAAAAACAAAAACAAACAAATCTCCTAACCCAAAATACCCATAAGCAAACTTTCCAACGGTATATTTTATAGCCGCGAAAATTGCTAGACTACCCAAAGCAATAAAGAGAAAAAAATATTTTGAAAAAGCTCCAAAAGCTAAAGTGACTAAACATAGCGTCAAAATAATTGAAACTAAAGACAATGTTGTTATAGCCTTTTTCATTGATGGTCTAGAAATTAAACCCGACTGAACAGCCCTTTTTGGCCCTGTTCTGTTGTCATCAGCTCCTTTAATTCCATCTCCATAGTCATTTGCAAAATTTGATAATACTTGATAAACGACTGTAGTTAAAAGTGCAACTATAAAAAGTAACGAATTAAATTTGTTGACAAAAAAAGCATAAGAAGAACCAATCATGATTCCAGAAACAGACAATGGAAGTGTTCTAAGCCTTGCGGCAGACAACCAAGAATTGACAAATGAAAGACTTTTTTTTGACAACAGTTATATGTTAGGGGAACTTAGGATATTTTTTGAAATCAGGATTTCTTTTTTCTAAAAAGGCAGTTTTGCCCTCTTGAGCCTCTTCGGTTAAATAATAAAGAAGAGTAGCGTCTCCGGCTAATTGCATAAGCCCATGCTGACCGTCAAGCTCAGCGTTTAAACTTCTTTTAATCATTCTTAAAGCAAGAGGACTTCTTTTTTGCATAATTGAGCACCATTCTAGCACTGTGTTTTCTAAATCCTTTAAAGGGACAACTTTATTAACCATACCCATGTCCAAAGCCTCTTTTGCCGAATATTGTTCGCATAAAAACCAGATCTCTCTAGCTTTTTTTTGTCCAACATGTCTGGCCAAGTAGGAAGAGCCGAACCCTCCATCAAAACTACCCACTTTAGGTCCTGTCTGACCAAAAATGGCATTATCACTAGCTATTGTTAAGTCACACACCACGTGTAACACATGTCCTCCACCAATTGCGTAGCCATTAACCATTGCAATTACAGGTTTAGGAATTTCACGAATTTTTTTATGTAAGTCTAAAACATTTAACCTTGGAACTCCATCTTTTCCGATATATCCTCCAGACCCTTTTACGTTTTGGTCTCCTCCGCTACAAAACGCTTTATCGCCTTCACCAGTAAAAACAACAATGTCTATATCATTACGCTCCCTACAAATATCAATAGCTTCAAGCATTTGCATGTTTGTTTCTGGTCTAAACGCGTTATAAACGCTAGGTCTATTAATGGTAATTTTAGCCACCCTGCGGTAGAGTTCAAATTTAATGTCGGAATAGGTTTTAATATTTTCCCAAACTACTTTCATAATCTAATATTTTGTTCAAAGATAAGGGTTTCTAAACCCACTAATCTTAAGATTTTTTTAAATTAATAAAATAATTTTTAAGGATCTTCGAGCTTAAACTTGAATTAGTATTGATTTCTAAAAGCTTGGGTTTAGAAGAAGTCTTAAAAAAACTACTTAGTGCAAATTTTAGACCAATACTTCCAGAAACTTTACTATACTTAAATCCATGCATTTTAGCTAAATGTTTTGCTGAAAAACCGTGGCGCGTTTCAATGAACTTTTCATGAAATAGATCATCCCTATATCCAGGTAAAATTTTAAAAATACCGCCACCAGAGTTATTTATTAGAATAATTCGAAAAGTACTCTTTATATAATCATTCCATAAACCATTAGAATCATAAAAGAAACTTAAATCTCCAGTGATTAAAAGAATTGGTGATTTCAAAGATACAGAAGCTCCTACCGCTGTTGAAGTGCTTCCATCTATTCCGCTTGTTCCTCTGTTGCAAAACACCGTTGAACTTGGCGTTTGGTCAAATAGCTGCATGTATCTTATTGCAGAACTATTAGAGACTTGAATGGAATATTTAGATGAAATTCTTGATTCTAAAATTGAAAAAACTTTTAAGTCACAAAATGGAATTTTACTAATAAATTTTTTATGAAAGGCAGTTCTGTGGGAAGAAATTTCTTTCCATATTTTTTTATAAGGAGATATAGTATTTAGTCTTTCTATTGCCTCACCAAAAAAAGTGTCTGGCAAATTTTTGCAGTGAATTACATCACAGTAAAAAGTGTCGTTGGGGTTATTCATTCCTACATGAATATGGGATTCAGGCCTGTGCTCTCTAAGCATTGTTTTAATTTTTTTTGATACAATCATTCCGCCAATCGTAATTAGAAGTTCAGGTTTTAATTCTTCAAAAAGCTCATTTCTGTTTTTTTGCAGTTCTATTGGGGCAATAAGCTGATCAATTTTTCCAAAAAAAGATTTATGAGATAGGTTAGAGGTAGTTTCTTTTAATACTATGATATTATCACACAAAGAAATTTTATTTATTATATCTTTTGATAATATCCCTGGGCTTGAACACCCAACCAAGACCAGAATTTTAGAATATTTTTTTTTCAAATAATCATTAAAATCAAGCTTTTGTAGCTTAACAGGGCTTGTTTTAGGACCTAGATTTAATGAAACAGTTGGGGTTTCGTTAAAGTGGTAAAGCGGTTCTTCAAAAGGTACATTAACATGAACAGGTTTTGAGTATAATTTAGCCTTGTTAAAAACAGAAACAATAGTCTTTTCATTATAGGACTGTAAAGTTTTTTGTTGTTTTAAAATATTCTTCTCAGAGGGTGAGGAAAGAATTTTTTGAAGATTACTTTTTAAAATCTCGGAGCTATTGTGATTAACATCCTGTTTTAGGGTAACGGAGTCTAAAATATTTTTTTCAAAAACCTTTTGTTGAAAAATTGTTTGACCATCTCCAATATTAATTTTGTACTCGGGTCTATCAGCAGAAATTATTATTAGCGGAATTTCACTAAAAAACGCCTCTGATATTGCAGGATAATAATTTAGCAAAGCACTTCCGGATGTACAGACTAAAACAGTAGGAGTTTTAGATTGTTGAGAAATTCCTAAGGCAAAAAACCCAGCAGATCGTTCATCAATAATGCTATAACAATTGAAGGCGGGGTTTGAAGCAAAACCAATAGCAAGCGGAGCATTTCTAGAGCCTGGTGAAATTACAACATTGTTAAAACCGAATCTTTCACAATGAAGGATAATAGTTTGAGCAGACTGTATTGAAGGATACTTCATTTAAACTGTAAATTTAATAAAGAGCACTCAACATTGTCTCAGATTTTTTTAAAATTTCATTCCATTCGCTTAAAGGAACACTATCCTTAGTTAAACCAGAGCCAACATAAATATGAGCTTGGTTAGATTTTAGGTTTAAACACCTTAAATTAACAAATGAATAAGCAAGGTTGTTTTCAATTGAACCGAGAAAGCCAGAGTAAAAAGACCTGTCGTGTTTTTCATATTCTGAAATTATGGGTAGAGCTATTTTTTTAGGAAAACCAGCAATTGCTGAAGTGGGGAAAAGCGCATCAATTATCTCAAGGATTGAAGCATTAGATTTTCCTTTAAAAAGGGTTTCAAGGTGCTGAAGATTTCCTGCTTGACTAGTTATTGTTTCAGCTGCAGAAAGCTCCGAGCATAACGGCACTAAGTTGTTGTAAATTTCGTTTTTTACAATTTGTTGTTCTTCTATTTCTTTTTTTGTCCACCCTTCTTGTGAGTTAAATTTTGTTCCTGCTAAAGCCATGGTTGTCAGCTCTTGTTTTTCTTTTTTAAACAATAGCTCTGGACTGGCGCCAGTCCAAAAGCCCTCACTCGGATGGTAAAAAAGATAACAAAAAGCATTAGCATAAAGACCTAAAATATTTTTGTAAAGCTCTATGTGTTTTGAGGAAGAAAAATTTATAGATATTTTTTTTGAAAAAACTATTTTTTTAAGCCTAGTACTCTTAATCTTTTCAACAAGCAATTTAACAGCCTCAAGGTATTTTGTTTTTTCAGTTTGGGAAAGTATATTTTCAGAGGAAACAACAGGGCTATTTCTTTTTAAATCATCAGCACTATATAAAGTTTGGAAACTTAAATCTTCAGAGATTGTATATCCAAAGGATTTATTAAAAGGCATAAAAAAGAAGCTATTTCTTGTTTTATCTTTAAGCGTCCCGAAAGAGGTGTCCCCGGCTTTAAAACATAAGACTTTTGACTTAGGCATTCTATAAACAACAAATGGGGTTTTGTTTTCAATATAAACTCTTACTGTATCAAAAAATTTTTTATTTGAAACTTCACTATTCATTAGTGTTTTTTTGCAATATAAATTGAGGAAGCGCCCATCATTTGTGGAAGAATTTGGACATTATTGAAACCACAATTCTGTAAAACACCTGCGAAGTTTTTTCCGCTAGGAAATTCTTCTGCAGACTTTTGAAGATAACTGTAGGCTTTATTGTCTTTGGAAAATATTGACCCTATTAATGGTATGATAGTCCTGCTAAACATTAAATAAAAAAACTTTATGAATTTATTTTCAGGGACAGATGTCTCAAGAATTATTAGAGTTCCTTCATTTGTTAAAACTCTATAACTTTCTTTAAGGCCTTTTTCAAGGTTTTGAAAATTTCTAACACCAAAACCAATAGTTACTAAATCAAAGTGGTTATCATTGAATTTTAGCTTTTCCGCATCCCCAGAAATTAAAGATATTTTTTCACTCAAATTTTTATTTAAAATTTTTGTTCTCCCAACATTTAACATCTTTTCGGAAATGTCAAGTCCAATTATTTTAGAATCTTTGATTTTTGAAAGTTCAATTGCAATATCAGCAGTTCCTGTTGCTACATCCAATATGTTTTTGGGGTTTAGCTTTTTGGCAATTTTATGAATTTTTTTTCTCCACTTCACATCATTCCCTGCAGAAATCAAACGGTTTAATTTGTCATACTCAAATGAAATCGAGTCGAACATTTTTTCAATTTGTTTTTTCTTTGAAGTATTTTGATTTTTATAGGGTTTCATAGCGAAAAAAGGAGCGTAAATTTATATAAAACGATTGTTAAAGGCTATTAATATAAAAGGTATTTTTTTTCTGAGCTCCTCCATTTAGCTTGATATTTATATTTAACAAAATAGATTTTTAAGTCTGCCTGATAGTCATGGTCACAAAAAAAAATTTTTTTATCTGAACTGTATGGCTGATTGGAAAAGTACCAAAGGCCACTGTTGCCATTAGCTTCATATGGACGAGAAACTTTAAAAACTTTTAAATCAGCTTGGTATTCATTTTCAACTACATAAACCTTTAAATCTGCCTTGTAAGATTGAGAGGTAGAATATATTTTCTGGGCGTAAACAATGTTAAAATTAAAAGTTATTAAAAGAAAAAAAACAAAATTTTTCATTAAAAAGGAATTTCAAAAATAGTGCCAGCCGGAATTATATTTCCCACCCTTTTCTATAGTTTCTTGTTACAAATTGATTTGCTGCAGAAATGTTAGTTATTTTCATGTTTTCACCGTCCCATAGCAGTTTTTTTCTTGCGTAAAAATCAAATCCTCCCTTAGAATTTTCTTTTCTAAGCATATAACTTCTTATAGCTAAATTACCCATCAAAACAGTTTCAGTCATTGGGCCAGCATAGTCAAAAGATGAGGTCAACTCTTTGTGTTGTTTGCTATTAAATCCAGCCTTACAAGCATCAACCCATTTTCTTTGATGACCATATTCAGGTTCCGGCATTTGTTCTGTTTCTGGGCCAAACTCAGTGTCTCCATCATATAAATACAACTTAGGCATCAAAGGAGAACTATCATTAATATTTGTAGAAATAATACCTTTATCACCAATCATTAAGACGCCATTTAAACTGTCTTCTCCTCCAATATCACTGTTCGCAGGAATAATATCTGGATGAGGAGGACGAATTCCTCCATCTGTCCAGGTTAGTTCAATAGGACTTTTACTTTTTTCGGTAGAGTCAAAATTTAAAGTTATCAGCGATGATGGGGGACATCCCTCAGGAAAATAATCAGGACTCCACATTTTCGTAAAAACACTTCCCACGCTACACTCAGCACTTTTGGGATATTTTAGTCCTAAAGTTCGGAACGGAATATCAATTAAATGACAGCCCACATCACCTAGAGCTCCTGTGCCATATTCCCACCATCCCCTCCAATTAAAAGGATGGAGGTTTGGGGTATATTCTTTTTGGCTTGCAGGCCCTAACCATAAATTCCAATCTAGAGACTTAGGTTTTAAATTAGCATTTGGGCTAGGCATTTTTACACCTTGAGGCCAAACCGGTCTATTAGTCCAAACTTTAACCTCTGAAATTTTACCAACTTTCCCAGAATCAATCCAGTTTTGAACCATTTTAAGCAAAGGGTTAGACCCCCCTTGATTACCCATTTGAGTAACAACTTTATGTTTTCTGGCTAAATTAGTTAGCATTCTTGCCTCTCTAATGTTGTGAGTGATAGGTTTTTGAACATAAACGTGCTTATCTCTCTCCATCGCATACACTGCCGCAGGGGCATGTACATGATCAGGTGTTGAAATAGTTACAGCATCTATATCTTTTTCTTTATCCAACATTTTTCTAAAATCAGAGTATAACTTTGCATTAGGGAACCTTTTTACAGACCTTGACGCGCTTCCTGAAAAATCTACATCACATAGAGCAGAAACTCTTTCTCTTCCATTTACTGATGCATTTGCTATATCGCTTATTCCTTTACCTCCGGACCCAATAGCTGCTAAGTTTAGCTGATCACTTGGCGAAATATATCCAGGTCCTCCAAGAACGTTTCGAGGAACGATAAATATTCCTGCTCCAACTGCTGTTTTTTTGATAAAAGATCTTCTTGATTTGTGTGAGCTCATTGTATAAAGTATTTGCAATACA
Organism: uncultured Bacteroidota bacterium; assembly: GCA_902559035.1. GTDB lineage: Bacteria > Bacteroidota > Bacteroidia > Flavobacteriales > Flavobacteriaceae > MAG-121220-bin8. Next base: position 44,959 of record CACEGG010000002.1, on the reverse strand, counting down.
AGATAAAGTTTTGTAGCCAAGAATCAAAAAAGAAAGATTCTGTAAAATTTAAATCTTAACTCTAGTTGGAGTATCTTCTCCAGCTATAATTGATTTAGTTCCGATGGCTATAGCTTTTATTGTTTGAGTTATGGTTTTAATGTTTAGGGTGCTTGCTTCATCACTAACTTTGTGGTAATCTAAATCTTTATCCATTGGGCTTGTAGAAAAAGTATGGGCAGGAATTCCAAGCCTGGCGAAAGACGCATTGTCAGATCTGAAAAACAACCTATAACTTATGAACGGATCAGGATAAATTTTGAACTCTGAGGAGGATAAGTTTTTTTGAATTATTTTTCCAAAATTTGATCTTTGGAATCCAGTAAGCCAAGCTGTATTTGGTCCAAAAGGGGATTCTTTCCCAATCATTTCTATATTTATACCTGCTACAATTGATTCAGCAGAAATTGTTTTGCCAAAATAGTTAGATCCTACTAGCCCCATTTCCTCAGCAGTAAATGCTATAAAAAGAATACTTCTTGAATTATTATTTTTTGATTTAAAATATTCGGCAAGAGTTAATACTGCTGCAACTCCAGTTGCATTATCGTTTGCGCCGTTAAAAATCAAATCACCAGACCCTGTAGATTTCATCCCTAAATGATCATAATGAGCAGAGATTACAACAATTTCATTTTTTTTTTCATTACCCTCAAGAAATCCAATAACATTAAAGAGCTTTAACTCCTCTTGATTGCTGGATCTTTTGTTTTTATAATTGAAAGTTTGTCTAAAACTATTGTTATTAAAATATTTTAATCCTATTTTTTTGAATTGACCTTCTATGTATTTTGCTGCTTTTTCAATTCCCTCTGTTCCTGCTTTTCTTCCTTGCATTGAGTCATTAGCAAGAGTGTAAATATGTTTTTTTACTAGAGACTCATTAATACTTTGAGAAGATAAAGGCTCTGTAAAACCCAAGATTAATAAAAACAAATAAAAAAAATTTTTCATTTAGAAAATTCTTTAATTGCCTTTAAAATACCAGCACATGCGTCATAATTTTCTTCTTTTTCTAACCTGTACAATTGTTGATAAAGCTCATTTATAGGTAAACCATTTTGAAGTTTTTGCAAGGCAGTTTTAAAATGTTCTTCAGTACTAGTCATTAAATTAAACTTGACAAAAAAGATACCAAAAATTAAAATTATGTCAAAAAGGCAAATCGAGTTATATCCAAGTTATAAGCCAGGCCATTCTTTCTTGAATCCAGTTTTTTAAGTATTTCACATAATCATGGTGATTGTCAAATCTGGCAGGCACAGGCCAAACCTCTTTAGTGGGGTCTAAAAGATCTGGGTAAAGTTCAAAATTTTTCTTTTGCGATTTTTCGAGGTAAGTCTCATAGTCATCTATTTTAGATAAAATATTATTTAAATTATCATTAAAATATTCTAATCGTTCTTTAACCAAATTATTAAAATAAGGATCTTCAAACATTCTGTTATACCAAAGGTTGTCTTTTATCCAAAACCCTCCAGGATTTTCGGCATTTGAATAATTAACATTTCCAAATGCAAGATCAAAATCCCAAATAGGCCCCATTTTAATTTTTTCTCCCGGGATGTAATTAAAATAAATGCTAGAGAAAGATTTAGCATCTTGATTTTTAGAGATTTCATTAACAAGGAACCAGTCCACAAAACTGGATAAATCAATAAATGACCTATAGCCAAAATCAGGATCTTTAAAGTTTTCACCAAATAAGGCCGATTCAAAATCGTTAATATGATCTTTTATTAAATTAAATTCATCAGAATCATAATCTAAACTAGGTTCTTTTATATTAAAAACGCCCTCGCTGTAGTGATTGGACCAGACGTTTGATCTAAAGATAACATCATCTTCTTCAATTCTGCCATGTGCATCTGTATCAATTTCGATTAAATATCCGTTATCACCAATATTTACTCTGTTTTTGGATTCTTCTACCTTTTGACCAATTAAATAAGTTCCTTTATGTTCATTATTAATAAAAAGTTCAGTGTATTTTGCTTGAGGAACGTAATCAAATCTTCCCATGTTTGCTATTTCACGAATTATCTTATTTCTAATCAATGAGATGTCTGAAATTTCAGCAAGAAGAACCCATTTTTTGTCTTTAGGCATATTTAACACCTCGGTTTTATCCCCAAACTTTATTTGGTAAGGCTTTTTAGTGTTTACAGGACGGCCGATTCCTCCTTGCCACCAAGTTGAATTACCTCGCCCCTTAATTTTCATTTCAGCTGAAAGAATACCAGGAAGATCACCCATGCCAGTAATTGAAACATTACCCTCAATATAGTCCTCTTTTGAATCAACAGAAATTCCAGATGTGTTTACATGAATAATAGGTAAACCAGTAAAATCTGAAGGGTTATAAAACTCCGCTTTAATGGTTTTGGCATTGTCAATTGTAATTTCTATTGGGTTTTCAGAAATATTAGCATCTCCAGACCATTTTAAAAAGGCCCATCCATTTTCAGGCACTGCAGTTAATTCTAAAATTGTTCCACTATTATAATCAGTTGAAGCCCCTGCCTTGATAATTTTTTCATCAACAGATCCATTTCCTTCAATTTCAATTGTTAAAGGATATTGTTTTTTTTCAAATACTGCAGTAATTTCCTTTGGGCCATCAATAGTAATTTGGATTGGGTTTTGGGAATCTGTCAGATCACCTTTCCATTCAACAAAAACCCATTCGCTTTCAGGATTAGCAGTCAATTCAACTATAGTCCCACTATTGTAGTCTGTTGAAACCCCAGCTTTAATAATTTTTTCTTCAACATCCCCTTCCCCTTCAATAGAAATATTTAGAGCGTATCTTTTTTTTATAAAAATAGCTGTAACTGATTTGTCAGAATCCATTACAATGCTTGTTGAGGTATTCGTTCCAGAAACGCCAGACCATGCAAAAAAATTATATTCTTTTGAGGGAGTAGCATTTAACATAACGGTTTCTCCTTCTTCAAATTGAGAGGTTTCAGGGGATAATGTTCCTCCTTCTAACGGGTTCGAAGATGTTGTAAGAGTATAAAGAATAGGATCTTCTGAACAAGAAAACAACAAAAACAGTATAATCAATGAGATAAATTTTTTCATAAAAAAGAAAGAGTTATTTAATTATTACCCCATTTGCAATAAAAGAGATTTTAAATTCAGGGGCTATTATTTTATTGATTTCTGTTTTAGATTTTCCGGCATCTTCAGCAAAATGTCTTAATTTTTCTATACTAATAGTATCTTGTTTAGCAAAACCTTCGATTATTGCAGTCTTATTTTCAAGACCTTGTTTAGGCACAAAAAAGCCATAATCTTTAAACATTACCTGAATAGTGTCAGTTTCAACTTTAACTTGCATCCAACAACCTTTTTTTGGACAAGAGGAAAGAACTGTACCCTGAATCTTTATCAATGAACCTTCATCAATCTGGCTCAGATCAGCAAGGCTTTTTGAAGAAACTTTTTCACCATAATAGTTTAAGCTATTTTCTTTAGAAATTCCCTGAGAGATGCATAATAAAGGAGCTAAAAGTAATAGTAGTAGGAAACTTTTTTTCATTTCCCAAATATAATCAAAAAGGTCTTTTGGAGACTACTTTAATATAAAACTCTCAATTAATTCTTTATGCTTTTCTTTTTCATCGTACACGTTTGAGAATAACAGGTATTCATATAGCTTTTTACCGTTAACAGAAGAGTTTAAGGTAAGAGACTGTTTTTTGTTATAAACAGCTCCCCATTCATTCCTAACAGAGCTCCATTTTTCTTCATTATTTGTCCACCATTCTAATGCTTCTGCACATTTTTTTGAAGATACTCTTTTATAAGGCGAAAGTCCTTTTTCTTCAGCAAGTACAATTTCTTCACCTTCTTTTTTTAGAATTTTTTTATTGTCTTGATCGTGAACCCAGCCAGAATCGGTTATTTCATGCCTATTAGTTCTTAACATAATGTTGTAGTCATTTCTTTTTGAATATTCTCTTCTTGGAAGGGGCGCATAGTTAGTGTTTTCCCAATAGCTTTTTCCATCAACGTGAACCCAAGTTGAGGACCCCTCATATCTTGGACTATCATCAACTTGAAATACTTTTTGTGTCCACTGACCTTTCACTGCTTTTTTTGACATTTGAGTGTAATTCCAGGTGTTTGCAGTGTCATAAGTATAGAGATCTTGATTTTGATAAACCCAATCCTGCCTCCAGTGCTTTATTATGGATTGATTGTTAGGCGGACCAACAATCAGTAAATGTTGAATTGAAATTTTTTTATTTTCATTGACAATAGGTATTGCCAGCTCCAAAGCAAAAGATCTATACTCTTTTGAAGGCACATATTCTTCATCGTCAATTCGCTGAAAAGTTTCTTTAAAATTAAATTGTATTTCAAAACATCCACACATTTTGTTAATAGCATCTCTGTCTTTTTGAATTTTGGACTGACTATTTAGAGTTGTAGTGTATATAAATATGGAAAGAATTAATAAAAATCTTGACATTGCATTTATTTAGAATTAATCTAAATAAAAGTAAAAAATTATTCTTAATTAATTAACAAATTTTACAGAATTTTTACAGGGAAATAAAATATAAAACAGTCGGAATAAATATGATGGACGAAAGGATATCTAACCAAGTTGAAACATTTTTTTGAGAATGCCAATAGGCTAAAATTATTAAGGGAATTTGAAATGGCATTCTAATTAGGGCCTGGTTTTTTGTTATGCCCAACAGTTCTCTTGGAACCTCAGAAATATACAAGTATATGTTTGCAGGGAAAACAATCAATAGTAAAACGATTATAAGAAGAGCCCCAATCTTTCTTGTAGATTTTGATAAAAGCATGAGCCCACCAAAGATTTCAATTAGTCCTGTAAAATAAACAGCAAATTCTTTAAAAGGTATAAATGGCGGCATGATATTTATAAAATATTCTAGGCTTGTAAAATGTTTTATGCCAATTAGAATATACATTACACTTAGAATATATATTGTGATAGTTTTATAAATGGGTAAAAACTTAACCAGAGAGGATTCCATTATTTGCAATATAGGCTTTTTAGCCTAAAAGGTGATTTATTTGATTTCTACTAAGAATAGATTAATTACAAAGGAATTTCTTGATTTTCACTTTAAGAAAAGGTTTTTGTATATTAATAGAAACAATTATAATGTTATGAAAAAATTACTTTTATTAATGTCGTTAGGGTTATTTCTCTCGTGCTCTAATGTTCAACACTCAGATTATGAGAGGAATCTTGAAATTACTAAAGAGTGGTTTGACACTTTTGGCAACGAAGATCTTGAAGCTACAATGTCATATTTTGCAGACGAAATCGAATATCAAAGTGCTTTTTATGGTGGTCCACTAATGAATAAAGATGAGACCACAGAATATTACAAAGGCTGGCATGATGCAATGGAAGGTATAACATATGAAGCCCAAAACTATCTTCCAGGTGTTGATCCTGATACAGGTTTGTTAAATGGTAGCGTTAGAACTTATGGACATTGGTCTGGAACTAAGTCTGATTCTGGCAAAACCTTCAGGGGTTTATGGTACCATTATTTAACATTTGATGAAAATGGGAAAATTATTAATGGTGGAGATTTTGGAGACGCTACTGGCTTAATTATGTCAGTAATGCCTGATCAAGAATAAATTTAAAACTTAATAATCTTTTCATTTTTTTTATTTAAAATGAAAATCAATTCAGTAAGTTTTTTGACACTCACTCTTTGCTTTATGGCTCTAGGCTTGAACGCCCAAGATGAAAAAAAGCCTTTAAAAGTAATATCTTATAATATTTGGAACGGCTTTGATTTTAGAAAAGACGTGGAGCGTAAAAACAATGTGATTGACTGGTTTGCTTACCAAAAACCAGATGTGGTTGCGCTACAAGAGCTTTGTGGTTATAATGAAGAAACTTTGCTTGAGGATGCAAAAAAATGGGGGCACAACTATGCAGTTATTCTTAAAGACAACTGCCATTCGGTAGGTTTGACATCTGTTTATCCAATTGTTTTAAAAGAAAAATTAATTGAGGGGCTTTGGCATGGTATGTTGCATTGCGAAACTTTTGGTATTGATTTTTTTGTTGTGCACTTTAGTCCTAGGGACCGTGATTTTAGAATGAAAGAGAGCGAAATAGTTCTTTCAAAAATTGATTCAATAAACAATAAGTCTTTTATGGTGCTGGGAGATTTCAACTCCCATTCACCTTTTGACGGGAGTCCAGGCTTGGACAACCCAGATTTATTAAAAAACGTGAGAACGAGTGATTTGAAAAGCAAAGATTATAACAACTTGCTTGATGAAGAATTTGATTATAGTGTAATGTCGTCGTTTATAGCTTATCCTTTAATTGATGTAACGCAGCGTTTCGTTAAAACACAAGACCGGTTTACTTATCCAGCAAAGGTACATTTGAGGAACTACAATTCTTTTCAAGATTTTAAAAAGAGCCAGCGAAGGATTGATTTTATAATGGTGAGTCGTGAATTAGCAAAAAAATGCGTAAACTCTAAAGTGTATAATGGTGAAGAAACAGGTATGTTTTCAGACCATTATCCAGTAATGGCCGAATTTAAATTAGATTAATAGGTATAAATTTACAGTATATGAAAAAACAATTATACCTTATATTCTCCTTTCTTATAATTTCATGTAGTAATGTTGACGATGTTGATGTTATTGAAAATGGTGACTTATTCTCTAATCAGGCCCGAGTCGTAGGATATTATTCTACCGGCTCGTTTTCTTTAAATGATAAAATTCAATATTGTAAGGTCACACACTTAAATATTGCGTTTGCTAATCCACAAACCGATGGAACAATGGTTCTTCCGGGAAACTCTGGAGATTTACTTAAAAATGTAATGGATACTGCTAGATCACAAAACCCAAATATCAAGATTTATATATCAATAGCCGGAGGTTGGTTATCAAATGAAGTGGCAAACACATGGAAAAATTTTCTAGCAAGTCCTCAGGATAGACCAATTTTAATTGAAAAAATAGTTTCATATGTGCTAGATAATGGTTTTGATGGAGTAGATGTTGATCTAGAGTGGCAGTATGTTACAACTGGTTACAGTGATTTTGTGATTGAACTTAGAGATGCACTTAAAGCACAATCAAAAGGTATAACAGCAGCTTATCCAGGAGAAAATAGATATTCACTTATCACTGACGAAGCATTAAATGCGTTGGATTTTATAAACTTAATGGTTTATGATTATACTGGTCCTTGGAATCCATCTCCTGGTCAACACAGCTCTTACAACCACGCAAAACAAAGTATCAATTTTTGGAAAAACAAAGCAGGAATTAATCCCTCTAAGCTCACTTTAGGGGTTCCTTTTTATGGTTATGATTTCCAAAATTCAACAACTGTTAAATCATTCATATATGGCTCAATGGTTGACTCCGATGTTTCTAACTCAGATAAAGATAACGTCGGAAATAAGTACTACAATGGTAGACCAACAATTGCAAATAAAGTTAAATTGGCATCTCAAAATTTGAGTGGAATCATGATTTGGCGACTTGGAGCAGATTCATTCTCAGAATATTCTTTACTAGAAACCATACATAAAACTTATACAGATCTTGGTGTTGAAACAACCAATCTTTGTGGAAATTAAATTTATTACCCTGCTTATTACCCAAGTGATATTTTTAGTGTAAGAAAACAAAAAACCCCTCAAGAAGAGGGGTTTTAAGGGTGGTCCCACCTGGACTATAACCACACCTATTAGATACTGATTATCAGACAGTTACAAAACTTAGTGGAACCCGTAGGGTTCCATTATGGAACCCTGGGGTTCCACCAAAAAGTGATTCAGCTGAATCACATTTTTAAAATATCATGATTTACATTTTACATATTTTGAACCTTTTTTTTAGAAAGTGTAAAAGAAGTTACACTTGGTTTTAAGACATTATATTTAAAAGAAGATTTTTTAAACAGAAATTTTTAATAAACACAGATATTTGTGATTAATATTTTAATTTAGGTTTTTAAAGAATCATGAAAGAGTTTTTACTTAAAATTGGAAGTAAATTGAGAACATTTCACACTGAAAAGTTTTCTAAATACCAAACCAAAGAAATAGATGAATTAATTGTTTCTCATTTAGGACTTTCTGATTTAGGAAAGCTTAGAGATAAGTTTGAGGGAGAGTCTTTTAGACTTAATAAAACAAAAATGATATTATCATACTTATCAGTTTGTAGTTATTTAAAAATTAAACCTATTTCACTATTAAAAATAGATTTAGATAATTTCAAACCTGAGGTTGAATATAAAAATCAAAAGTTTAGAATTATTTGTTCTGACTTTGGTTCTTTTCCCGCACTTGAGAAGGACTTAAAATTACCCTTCATCTATGTGGTTTGTCGTTCTGTTTTGGACTATAAAATAATAGGATATTCATCTGGGAATCTTTTAAAGAACCCTAAATCCTACCAAATAGATAATTTAAATAGAAAAATATTTAAATCAATTGAAATGTTAAATAACTTCAGTGATGAAAAATAAATATACTGTTGGTAGTTTGTATGCTGGCGTGGGAGGAATCTGTTTAGGCTTTATAAAAAGTGGATTTGAAATTTTGTGGGCGAATGAGTTTGACAAAAACGCCTGTAAAACCTATCGAGAAAACTTTAAACATAAACTTCATGAGGGAGATGTAATGTCTTTAGATTTGGATAAACTAAAAAAGGTTGATATAATAGCTGGTGGGTTTCCATGTCAAGCATTCTCAGTTGCGGGATACAGAAAGGGATTTAAAGACCCTAGAGGTAATCATTTTTTTAGGATGTTAGATTTTGTCGATGAAATGCGACCAAAAGTTGTTCTATTTGAGAATGTAAAAAACTTAGTAAATCATGACAGGGGAAATACTTTTAAAATTATTAAGAAAGAAATACTTTCTCGTAATTACTCTTTTCAAGCAAAGGTTTTAAACACCAAAGATTATGGTAATATCCCTCATAACAGAGAAAGAATTTTTATTGTTGCTTTTGATTATGATGAATTTCCAGATTGTGATGAACGATTTAGTTTCCCAGAAAAAGAAATTTTGAGTAAAAACATATCAACTATTATACATAAAGAAAAAGTAGACGAGAAGTATTATTACAGAGAAGACAAATATATGTTTGAAGAACTCAATAAATCTATTACCAAAACAGATACGGTTTATCAATGGAGAAGACAATATGTAAGAGAAAATAAATCAAAAGTTTGTCCAACTCTAACCGCTAATATGGGAACAGGAGGACATAATGTGCCTTTGATAAAAACAATTCATGGTATTAGAAAATTAACTCCTAAAGAGTGTTTTCTTTTCCAGGGTTTTCCAAAAAATTATAAATTTCCTAAAATATCAAACGGTCAGCTTTATAAACAAGCAGGGAATTCTGTTAGTGTTCCAGTTTTACATCAAATTTCCAAAAATATCATGACAGTTTTAAATGGTGGAGCTTGTCCGATTAAAGACCAGTTATTCTAAATAGCTCGGCTTTTTGTCTAGAATCTATTTTCTGACTAAATTGTTAAATAAATAGATTCAATGAAGGTTGAAAAAGAAAAAATATATCTTCCTGAGGGAGACTTTGATATTCAAGTTATAAAGTTTGATAATTCTGACAGGTTAAAATTATTCTCAATTTACCTTGCGTGGAGAGAGTTGTGTAAAAACTTAAACTCAATGAAGGCGAGGGGAGTTAACCTTCCAGAAGGTCTTTCAGAAAGTGCTTTTTGTCTTGAAATGAATTGTTTTAGAATTACTGAAAGTATTTCGGGAGCCAATACTTCTTTTGATGCATATGATCCAATTTTTAAAGAAAGAATTCAAGTAAAAGCATGTAGTGTTCTTCCAGATTTAACCTCTTTTGGACCAAAATCAATTTGGGATAAATTATATTTTGTTGATTTTTATCGGGAAGGTAAGTGGGATGGCTTATTTGATATTTATTTAATTAAAAATCAGCTGATATATAGTCATAAAGTTAATTCTGATCAAACTTTTAAAGATCAACAGTTACAAAAAAGAAGACCAAGGTTCAGTATTTTTAAAGAGTTGATTTTAAAAAACAATATTAAACCAGTTAAAACCGGAAATTTAAATTTATCATAACAAACTTTACAAATAAAATGAAGCCCCGGGGTTCCACAAAAAAGTGAGTTAGCTAACTCACTTTTTAACATTTAAAACTACTTGAAATGGAACCCTAAATGGAACCCCAAGAGTGTTTTTAGGATAAAAAACAAAAAACCCCTCAAGAAGAGGGGTTTTAAGGGTGGTCCCACCTGGGCTCGAACCAGGGACCAACTGATTATGAGTCAGCTACTCTAACCAACTGAGCTATAGGACCTTTTCATTATTATTATAATGATCGACAAATCTACTAATAATAAATATTTTTTCATCAGCCTTCTTAAACTTTTTTGTATCCATAAGTCTTTCAAGAAAAGAGAAGAAAAGACTTAAAAAGTTCATAACAAAATAATAAGTTAATAATCAGATTTTCAATTAATTATAAAATTTATTGTACTTTGATTTTATACTAAAACAATATATTATGGAAAAAATTATCAATTTTATTCTTGATTTCCCTCAAACGGTTAATCAAAAACTTCCAAAGAATTGCTTCAATGAAATGATGGATAACTCAGAAGGCTCAGTAAGTGACTGGACTGGCAAGATATTTAGAGTTGGGGCACTAGTAGTTCTTGTAGGAATGCTCTTATCCGTTATTAAAGCAGGAGGAGATGCTTTAAATAGCGCTGAGGGTGTTGGAAAATTAGCAGCAGCACTTTGTACTGTAATCCTAATTTATGCAGCATTTCCTATAGCTCAAGTAGTTAGATCCGCAGGAGATTCTTTGGCAGCTTCTAAAAACTCGATGGTAGATTTCTTCTTTAAAGATTTTATAGTAGCCAATATAAAAGCTCTTGGACATATTACTGCATTGGCAGCATTATTCGGCGCAATTTGTTCCACAGTTGGATGGGTTTTAGGATCTGACGGGATGTCTATCAGTGCTGAGCTTTATGATAGTTTTTCATATTCATACGCCTTGCCTGTTGATGCCATGGCAGCATTCATGGGTATGTTGGGATTAGAGTTTGTGGGAGGATTTATAGCAGATTTTTTCAACTGGACTGTTACTGGTGGAGAAGTTTCAGGCTATAATCTTGATAGTGTTGTGGTTCTGGGATGGGAGTTTGTACAAGTTGTAATTATTTTGGCTCAACTGTATGTTGCCCTTGCTTTCTACCACTTCTTTTACGGCATTTTAAGCTCTTTATTTAACTGGATAAAAAGCCCTTATCTTCCTTTCAAATCAAGTTAAATAACCAAATAGAATTAACAAAAAACCCTGGTTTTTGCCAGGGTTTTTTTATTCAATAAAACGAAAAGACTTATTCAGAAGGTGGCACAGCATCTCTTGAATAAATCCAAAAGGCTCCAATTTTTCCATCTTCTATATATGCATCCGCTAAATCGTATGTAGTTTTCTCTTTACCATCAACACTTGTTGTTAAAGAGTGTCCAGAAATCACCCACTCTCCAACCTGACCCTCAACTTTCATAGTATAAGAAAAGAAAGTGTTCCATTTCGGATCCTCAGCTTCAAACCATCCGCTTAATCTTTTAATATGATTATCAGGGCCATCAACTACACCGCCTTTGGCATCGTAAACCTTAAAAGCTCCGAATTGTTTAGTTGAGTCTGCATTCATTTCACGAATAACATCTAAATCTCTATTGTTGTGTGCATCAATATAAGCATCCCAGATCTCTAAATTTTCCAGAGCACCATCAAAGGCATTAAATTTACCTTCAGTTGTTGACAAATAGCCGGCAGGATTGTTAATCTCAACTTCAACAATTTCAGCATCAGGGGTGATTGAATCTGCAACTTTTTGAACTGCAGTATTGTTGCATGATACAAGTAATAATAGCGTAAATAATAGTGAGAACTTTTTCATAATATTTTCTTTTTTTTCTAAAGGTACTAAAACATACTAATCCAATTTTAAAGATTCAATAATTTATCCTAATTTAATATTCTTGTAATCTAACAAATAAAAATCAATGAAAAGAAGAGAATTTGTTTTAAAAAGCTCCTTATTAACCACTTCAATCTTAGCCCCTATGTCTTTAAGCTCATGTAATAATCTGCCCTCAAAAAATAAGGTAGGAATTCAATTATATTCCTTAAGGGATGAGATGATAAAAAACCCTAAAGAAACTTTGACTAAAGTAGCCTCATTCGGCTATAAATATATTGAAGGTTATGAGGGTGATCTCGGACTTTTTTGGGGGATGAGTAATATAGAATTCAAAAAATACTTAGATACTTTAGGTCTAAAAATGATAGCAAGCCATTGTGGAGACACTAATAATTTAGAAAGCTTTAAAACTAAGTGCAATCAAGCAGCTGAAGTAGGGATAGATTATTTAATATGTCCATGGGCAGATGGTGAACGATCCATAGCCGGATTCCAGCAAATTGCAGAAACTTTTAATAAGTGCGGACAAATTGCAAAAGAATCTGGAATCAAATTCGCTTATCATAATCATGATTACTCTTTTAAGAAAATAGAGGGTGTCTATTTGCAAGATATTTTAATGAGTGGCACAGATAAAAATTTGGTAGATTTTGAAATGGATATTTATTGGGTTGTAGCTTCTGGTGAAGACCCAAAATTGTGGTTTGATAAATATCCAGGTAGATTTACCCACAGTCATGTCAAAGACTATAAAGAATTGCCTAACAATAAATACGAGTCATGCACTCTTGGAAGAGGTTCTATAGATTTCCCTTCTATTTTAGCTTATGGTAAAGAAAAAGGACTTAAATTTTTTATAGTTGAGCAGGAAGCCTATACAGGGACTTCACAATTAGAATCAGCAAAAGACAATTATAATTACATGTCTGCCTTAAAAGTTTAAATAAGAATTTATATAATCAATTGATTGGCTTACCACGCTTTGTAGATCTTTAGGTAAAATGTTTTCCTCCCACGGATGTTTTGACCCAAAAGTGTGTTCTCCGTTTTTTATTATAATTAGCTTATTGTTTTTATTCCATGAATGAAGATCGTATCCTTCATTAATTTTTACAGCTTTGTCTTTGTCTCCGTGAATAATCAGGTAAGGAATTTTCAGCATATTAACTGCAGATTTTACATCAAACCTTTTGGCATTATTTTTAAAATCTAAATAAAACTGAAAATAATGTGGCATTTTCTGTTTTGTTCTGCCATTTTCAACAAATTTAACCCCACTTGATTTCCATTTTTTAAATTCTTTAGAACCGATATTAAAACGACTTTCAAAGTCACTTACTCCAGCCCAAGAAATTAGTCCTTTTATGTTTTTATTTTCAGCAGCTTTAATAGCGCAAGTTCCTCCACCTCTACTGTGTCCAATTAAAAAAATATTATTTAAGTCAATATTTTTAAAAACTGATTTTTCACATGAAATAAAATCCAGAACTCTTTCTAAATCATTCAGTTCGTGACTAAAATTATTATTTCCAAAAGCCTCAAGATCAGGAAAATCAATTGGGGTTTCTACGGTTCCGCCATTGTGAGAAAAGTTAAATTTTATGAAGAAAAAATTATTATTAGCAAATTTTTTACCTACTAAATCCCATGCCCCCCAATCTTTAAAACCCTTATAACCATGGCAAAAAATTACTATGGGCATATTCTGTATAGATTTTTTATAAAAAAAATCCATTAAAATAGGTTTAAAGCCTTCTTTTTCAAGAACTATGTTTTTCAGTATTTCCAAATCTATTTTTTGTAAATTTATAATATAAAAGCTCCATTATGAAAAAATTTTTAACACTCTTTTTATTTTTTATATCAGTTAATACATATTCTTATTATCAATCTGAAACTGTTGATCAGATTATTGAAGAAGCAACTGATAACTCTCAACTTGAACAGTTAGCCCATGAACTTTTTGATTTGATAGGCCCTAGATTAGTCGGGACACCACAAATGAAAAACGCTCATGACTGGGCTGTAAAAAAATATGAAAAATGGGGAATGCCTGCTCGACTTCACCAATGGGGAGTTTGGAGAGGATGGGAAAGAGGAATTACACATATTGACATGTTAGAGCCAAGGGTTAGAACTCTAGCAGGGAGACAACTAGCTTGGAGTCCATCAACATCCAAAAGAGGTGTGACCGCTGAAGTTGTGAAAGTACCAGAAATTCAAGATAAAGCTGAATTTGATAAATGGTTAAAGACTATCAAGGGTAAATTTGTATTGGTTAGTCAAAATCAAATAACAGGAAGGCCTGATTATCAGTGGGAAGAATACGCTACACCTGAATCTTTTGAAAAAATGAAAGAGGACCGCGATAAAATGGCTGAAAAATGGTTTGCAAATTTTAGAAAAACCGGATACGGATATAGAGATATAAATCAAGCTTTTGAAGATGCTGGAGCAGTTGGTTTAATTTCAAGTTATTGGTCAAAAGCGTTTGGAGCAAATAAAATTTTTAGCGCAAGAACTGAAAAAATTCCTAATGTAGATCTGAATCTTGAAGATTACACAATGTTATATAGAATGGTCGAAAAAGGAACAACTCCAAAGGTTAAAATCATATCAACTTCAAAGGATTTAGGTGATGTGCCAACATTCAATACCATTGCACAAATAAAAGGGGTTGAAAAGCCAGAGGAATATGTTATTCTTTCGGCACATTTTGATTCATGGGATGGAGGACAAGGTACAACTGATAATGGGACAGGCTCTCTTGTGATGATGGAGGCAATGAGAATTTTGAAGAAGATTTATCCAAATCCAAAAAGAACTATTATGGTTGGTCATTGGGGAAGTGAGGAACAAGGGCTTAACGGTTCAAGAGCTTTTGTAGAGGATTTCCCAAAAATTGTTGAAAATACTCAAGCGGTTTTTAACCAAGATAATGGAACGGGAAGAGTGGTTAGCATTAATGGACAAGGGTTTTTAAACTCCTACGATTATCTTTCTGATTGGCTTTCTGAAGTTCCTCAGGATGTTAAAAAGCACATTAAAACTGATTTCCCTGGAAATCCAGGTGGCGGAGGAACAGATCATGCTTCGTTTGTTGCTGCTGGAGTTCCAGCATTTAACTTAAGCGCTTTGGATTGGGCTTATTGGAACTATACCTGGCATACTAATCTAGATACCCATGATAAGATTGTATTCGATGATTTGAGAAACAATGTTATTTTAACTGCTATTCTTGCATATAAGGCTAGTGAAGATGAGGATAGAGCCTCAAGAGAAAAAAGAGTAATGCCTGAAAGAGTTAAAAATCCTAGGACTGGAAAAATGATGAGATCAAGAGGATGGCCATCAATAAGAAAACCAAACAGAGACGGAACAGGTTCTAAATAAGATTAGCGCTCAACCTTTTATTGATTTGCTTTAAGTGATGATTAATGTGTATTTCAAAAAAATACAACGTTAAAGACAGATTGATTCTACCCATTAGCGGATGTCTAAAAATGGCTTTTTCTGAAAGATTCTTTTGATCAAGCTCTACAATTAGTTTTGAAAAAGAAGATCTTGAATTTATCCAGTTTTTTTTAAGCTCTTTTAAAATTATTTCTTTTGGAAACTCTGCTGTTACTTTCGGCGCATTAATACTATACCCTAACAAAAGAAAATACTTAGTCAAAAAAGCTTTTATATATGATGAAACAGGTGTTTTTATAATAGTTTCAGGGTATTGTATTTTAGTTCGGATATATTTTTCAGAAGAAATTTCAGCAAGCCATATGTGATACATAATTTGTAAAACTGACCACTTCTCATCACAAAAAGATAATTTATCTTTTGGAAATTCTTCAAGTTTATCTAAAAGCTTAAAAGTTACGTTGTCTAAATTTTTTAATTTTTCTTGATTAGTCATTCTTAAAATTATTGGATATGCTTTTTAAAACATCTGGGAAAATTCTATGATCACCGTCGTAACTAATAAGACTATAATCTAATCCATAATCTGATATTATTTTCTCAAATTTATCACTAAGCTCTTTTGTTATTAACTGATCTTTTTTACCCATAACTAAATAAGTATTTAAGTCCGACCATTTAGACTTATTTTTTTCGATTAGAGTATCTTTAGGAATATCTCCTGCCCAAATTAATAGGTTTTTGACATTTATTTGGGATGAAAAAACCCAACGGCACCCCGTTGGACTTCCTTGAGAAAACCCAAGAACATTGAGTTCAAAATTTAAATGACCAATTTGTTCTACTATTTTTTGGTAAAGCGATTCGATATATCTGTTATTTTCTAAAATATCATTTTCACGGTCTTCTTTTGTCATCCAGCTAGCCCCAACACGGCTAAAATTTTCAGTAATGTAAAATCTATTTAAAGCTTCAGGAGCCACTATTAATGTTTCACCATCATTTAATACATTAAATTTTTTAATAAAAAATTCACTTAACATCGCATAACCATGGAAAACCATCCAGACTTTTTTAATTGAAGAATTTGCTTCTCCAATTTGATAATACTTGGCTCTTTTTGTGACATCTAGAAAGTTTTTATTCATTGGGATAATTTAATTTGTAAATCTATAACATTAATTAAAAAGCAAATAATTAAATTTGTGTAGATAATAAAAATTAAAAAATGATTTCGTTAAAAGAAGTTGAAAACATACAAAAAGATTGGGGGGCCAATTTGGTTAAATTAGGGAGTCTTAAGGGAAACTTTGAGGCTTGTGAAAATGAAGCCAGCCAAATGATTAAAAGACTTTATGGATACGATAATGGTATAGTTTTATTTAAGCCTACCAAAGCAAAAGAGAGTCAATTTAGGCTTTCTTTTGAAGGAGCTAAATCATATTTTATTGGAGGTGATGAGAATTTTTCAGAGGATAGTGGCTTCGCGCTTCAACCTTGGATAAATGTTCGGTTTGAGAATGCTTCAGTTGTTTTAAACGAAAATACCGCTATTGCTATGGGGAATTATTTTTTTACTGAGCTTAACGGAAATGTAGTTAAAGTCGAATACACTTTTGGATATTTTTTAGACCCTAAACAATGTTTAAAAATTAATTTACACCATTCTTCACTTCCTTATAGTATTTAAAAAAAAGTACTAATTTTAATATGTGCTTAAGCAAACTGTAACAATTGTATTGATTTTTATTTCTCATTATGGCTTTTCCCAGCAATCTGTTTTGAGTTCCGGATCAAGTGTAGTTTCTAATCAAGGCTCATTTAGCTTTAGTATAGGACAAATTTTAACATCTCAGAAACTTTCTTCTTCAGCCTCAATGTTTGGAGAATCTATTCTTTTAAGCCACGGAGTACAACAGGTTTTTTTACAACCATGTGGTGAAAATGAAAAAGTGGAAATTTTAGCTACTCCAAATCCATCAGATGGACAATTCACCATAAACTTAATTAATTGGGACGAAAAAGAAATTAATTTAAATATTTACGACGCCTTAGGTAAAAATGTTTATGCTGGTAATATTCAAAATGATCAGACAAAATTAAATCTCTCCAATCTCAGTAGTGGTGTTTATATTATGTCTTTAGGATACCATTGCGGAGCATTAAGTACTTTTAAACTTTTAATTAATAAAAAATGAGGTTAAAGAGTTTCTTTTTTTTATTTTTTTTAATTGGAGCTTTAGGCTTTACACAAGCTCCAGAAAAGTTTACCTATCAATCGATTATTAAAAATTCTTCAGGTTACCTTCTTAAGAATCAAGAAATAGGACTAAGAATAAGCATTCTTTTTAATTCCAGTAACGGGATGTCGGTTTATTCCGAAGAACACACGGTCGAATCTAACAGTAACGGCCTGGTAACTTTGATAATTGGAGAGGGCGTCACAAGTGATGTTTTTAACGATATAGACTGGGGAAGTGGCGAATATTATTTGAAAGTTGAAGTTGACCCAGATGGAGGTATAAATTACACAATGAATCAAACATCCCAACTATTAAGCGTACCATATGCTTTATACGCCGGAAATTCAAGCGTAAACCTTTCCGTAATAGGGCAAAGCTATATTACTTTCAGCGGAAATAAAATTTCTGCAAATAAAATTGATGCACCTAACGATATCACAGGGCTATCTACTGTTGCAATTTCTGGAAATTATGATGATTTAATCAACACTCCAACCTTATTTGATGGAAACTATACAAATCTTAGTAATAAACCTGAGCTTGATGATGGTAAAATTTATGTAGGAGATTCAGATAATAAGTCAGCCCAAATATCAGTTACAGGTGATGTTACGCTTGCCAATACTGGTGCAGTTACTATTGCAAATGATGCCATAACTACGGTTAAGATTACTGATGCCAATGTAACAAATGCTAAGATTGCCAATGCAACTATTGATTTAGCTGCAAAGGTTACCGGGGTATTGCCAATAGCAAATGGAGGTACTGGAGCTACAAATGCAGATACGGCAAATTCAGCTCTAAATTCACTAGGTATTTTTACAGGGACAGGAACTATATCCTCTGGGAATGGAGCTACTGTAACTATTAGTGATAGCAATGTAACGTCTTCATCAAAAATATTTTTGACATTTACATCTGATACAGATGGAGGTCCTTATTTTGTTGATAATTTGTCTTCAGGGTCATTCAGAGTTACCGCCGCAACCTTACAAGGAGGGGGGACATTTAATTACCTAGTTATAAATATTCCTTAAATTTTTATAAAAATCTTTCTCTTGTACATCTCTTTTACAATTAAGTATATAAAATAGGTATAAAATAGTGCCCATAGCAAAGAAATCATTTGTGGATCAATTCCCGAAGAAATCCCAAGTTCCATCCAGTTTTGTTGAATACCTTTTTCATTAAAAATAGGAATCTGAAAAAGTCTCCAAAGCATTGAATGTAATACATAAGCAAAGATTGCATTAGATCCAAAAACTATTCCAAAATGAAATGCCTTAGTTTTCTTTTTTAAATCTATTACCCAAATGCATGTCGCAAGAAAAAGCATTGCAAGTCCTGACGAGAAAAGAACATATGAGCTAGTCCAAATGTGTTTGTTCATTGGAAAACTATAATCCCAAAGCATTCCTAAACACATTGCGCTAAATCCGGCAACAAAAATTAAAATGATTTTATCTTTCAAATCTTTAGATTGATTTAAAAGCATATGACCACAGAACATTCCTGATATTCCTGATGCTATGGCTGGAATTGTGCTAAAAAAACCTTCAGGATCCCAAGTCTTTTGATACATTCTTCCAGGTGTTATAAACTGATCAACCCAAGCAGCAAAGTTATTTCCAGGTTCAAGTGTGCCGGCAACTGAATCTCCAAAAGGAATATAAGTCATAAAGACCCAATAAAGTATTAGGAGAATAATCCCAAGCCAAATTTGAATTATAAATGTGGAGTTGAGATAGATTATTGAACCAAAAAGATAAACAAGTGCAATCCTTTGAAGGACTCCAGCAACCCTAAGGTTTTCAAAATCAAAATTTGGGAATAGCGCCAAGAATAAACCAATTGCAAAAATGATTATACTTCTTTTAATGATTTTGAAATAAATAGAAGAATCTGTTTGCTTTCTTTTTGACAGAGCTAAAACAATTGAAACCCCAACAATAAATAAGAAAAAAGGAAATACTAGATCAGTAGGGGTAACACCGTGCCATTCTGCATGTCTTAGCGGAGGGTAAACATAAGACCAGCTTCCGGGATCATTCACTACTATCATAGCAGCGATTGTTAGTCCTCTAAAAAAATCTAATGAAAGTAACCTTGAATTCACATATTCAAGTTACAAATAATTTATAATCCTAACCCCTCAAGGTCTTTAGCTTCAGAAGAATTTTCTTCAGCAGGGATTAAAGCTTCGCAGTCTATTGGGATAGAAAGGTCTTCAGGAGCTATAAAATCTTCTTTGGAGATTCCTAATTCTTCATTTTCATAACATTTTTTCATAAACATTCCCCATATTGGAAGCGCCATGGTTGCTCCTTGTCCATAAGCAATAGTTTCAAAATGAGTTGCCCTGTCTTCAGCGCCCACCCACACGCCTGTTACTAAATTTGGTACCATTCCCATAAACCAACCATCACTTTGATTTTGAGTAGTTCCAGTTTTGCCAGCAATTGCATTATCAAAACTGTAGGGATAGCCGGTAACTACATCTCTGTATACTGGGTTTCTATCTTCTTCAGGGATGTTATGTCTTAATCTGGCTCCTGACCCAAATTTGGTTACACCCTCAAGAAGATTCACAGTTACATATGCAGATTCAGCACTGATAACATCTTTAGTTTCAGGAACAGACTGATATAAGAGACTACCATTTTTATCTTCAATTCTTGTAATCATAGTAGGTTTCACATAAATGCCTTGATTTGCAAAAGCACCATAAGCTCCTACCATTTCAAAAACACTTAAATCTGGAGTGCCAAGGGCGATTGCAGGAACATCAGGAACGTAAGATTCTATTCCTAAATTTCTAGCAAGGTCAGCCACAGGCTTAGGCCCAACTTTATCCATTAATTGAGCACTAATTGTATTTTTTGAATTAGCCAATGCATTTTTTAATGTTCTAAAACCTCCGTACTTATCGCTAGAATTAGTTGGACACCATGGCTCGGGATTCCCAAACTTATTTGGTTCAATACAATAAATAGCATCAGGTAGAGAGTCGCATGGAGATAGCTTTAATTGATCAATTGCAGTAGCATATAAAAATGGCTTAAAAGTTGAACCTATTTGTCTTTTGCCTTGTTTTACGTGATCGTATTGAAAATGCTTATAATTAATTCCCCCAACCCAGGCTTTTACATGGCCTGTTTGCGGTTCCATTGACATCATTCCTGCTTGCATAAAATGCTTGTAGTAACGGATAGAATCTATCGGCTTCATAACAGTATCAATTTCCCCTTTCCATGAAAAAATTGTCATTGGGACCTCTTTTTCAAATACTTGAAACATTTCATCTTCGGATTTTCCGCTTACTTTCATTTTTCTCCATCTTTCAGAACGTTTCATCGCATTTTTAAAAATTCTTATAGAATCTTCAGGCTCAAGATCTAAAAAGGGAGCAGTTGGATTTAATTCAGGTGTATTCTGTCTAAAAAACTCTTCCTGTAGATTTGCCATATGAAGTTTTACAGCTGCTTCTGCGTATTGTTGCATTTCAAAGTTTATAGTAGTATAAACTTTTAATCCATCAAGATAAATATTGTATTTACTTCCATCAGATTTTAGGTTTTGAGTAGTCCACTCTTTCATAAAATTTTGAAGGTATGCTCTAAAATAAGTAGCCAAACCTTCTCTATGGGATTGAGGACTATAATTGACCGTAAGGGGGATTTTTTTTAACGAATCAACTAATGATTGACTTAGATGACCATTTTTTTTCATTTGATTAAAAACAACATTTCTTCGTTCTTTAACAAGTTTTGGACGCCTTAAAGGGTTGTAATAAGAGGAGTTTTTAAGCATCCCAACTAGCGTTGCCGACTCTTCAATATTTAAGCTATTTAACTCTTTATCAAAATAAATGCTTGATGCCGATTTTATTCCGTCTCCATTATATCCAAAATCATAAATGTTTAAATACATTGATATGATTTCATGTTTTGTATACTGTCTTTCTAGCCTAACAGCAATAACATATTCTTTAAATTTTTGAGAAAGAGCTTCAAAAATATTTTTTGATCTAACTCCAACAAAAAGTTGCCTGGCAAGTTGTTGAGAGATAGTACTTGCCCCACCTCTTTTCCCTAGAAATACAATTGCCCTTAAAGTTGCTTTAAAATCAATTCCAGAATGACTATAAAATCTTTCGTCTTCTGTTGAAATCAAAGCGTCTACTAAATTTTTAGGTAAGTCATCAAATTGAACAGGAATCCTATTTTCTCCAAAATGAAATTTACCTAAAACTTTATTATCTGATGATATAATTTGAGTTGCTAAATTGGTATTTGGATTTTCAAGCTGTCTGAAATCAGGCATTTCACCTAAATAACCTTGAGATGCTGCATAAAACATTCCTGTTAAACCAATTATTCCAGAGAAAAATATAATCCAGAACCCATATAAATAAAGTTTATATTTTTTTGGCATAGAGCTTTTTTTCTTACTCATTTAATTAATCAATTAGTATTCCAAAATTAATAACCCCATCTAGTTTTTCAATTTCGTCTGATTTATTATTTGACCTCATTGAAGTTCTAACTTTTAATGAAAAATCATTTTCACCTAGCTTGAGACCTTCCTTAAATAAAAGTTTGTGCTCAACCATACTTACTTTTTTATCTCCAAGCCACTCCCCATTTGTTTGTGCTAATCTAAACTCAAAAGTGTCTATTATAACTTGATTAGTTGGATTTTGGAGCTCAGTTATCAAAAAAATATTTGAATAGGGATAATCATTATTGTGTCTCAAAACAAAAAAAACATCTTTTGGTTTAGACTCTATTTTCTTAGGAAAATTAAAAGTTAAAACTTCATTTTTACCCCATCCATTATCAAAATCATAAAATTTTAAAAATTCAGAATTGCTACAGGAGCTGAAATTTAAAAGAAGCATGAAGACAATTATTCTGTTCAACATATAGTTATATTCTTTTAGAAAATTTTCTTTTCTTCTTTTTTTTGTCAAACCTAGTTAAGCTATCTTGCCCAACAACATTTTCAAAATTAATATCTGAGAGAGTTTCAGAAATGGTATAGTCTTCAAGGTTATCAATTTTTTTTCCAGATTGATTTATTTTTAAAATCTTTTTGACATTTTCTTCGCTGATCTTGTGCCAGTTTATACTGTCATTTTTATAAACAAACCAAAGGGTTTTTTTAAAAATATCTATTTTTTGACAGTATGCTAATCCTTTCTCTGTTAAAAGTTTTGTATTTGATTTAGGAAAATCTTTTAACGCTTCTTGGTAAAAATCTAACTCATAGTTAAGACAACACTTTAGTTTTCCACATTGTCCTGCTAATTTTTGAGGGTTTAATGATAGTTGCTGATATCTTGCAGCAGAAGTAGTTACAGATCTAAAATCTGTCAACCAAGTAGAACAGCACAATTCTCTTCCGCATGAACCTATTCCCCCTAATCTGGAGGCTTCCTCTCTTAGCCCAATTTGTTTCATTTCAATTCTTGTATTAAATTCTCGAGCCATATCTCGTATTAACTGTCGAAAATCAACCCTACCCGCAGCAGTATAATAAAATGTAGCCTTTGAACCATCTCCTTGATACTCTACGTCTGAAATTTTCATTTTTAGATTTAATGAAATAGCTAGTTCCCTAGATTTCTTTTTTATATTTTCTTCTTTGTTTCTAGAGTTTTCCCATTTTTCAATGTCTTTTTCAGACACACTTCTTAGAATGCTTAAAAATTCAGTTGTATTTGGATTTATTTTCTTTCTTTTTAGCTGTATTGGGATAAGCCCTCCTTTAAGAGTAATATAGCCAATATCATAACCTCTTTCTGCTTCTACAGCCACTAAATCACCAATGGTTATACCTAATTCTTTTGTGTTTTTATAGTATTGTTTTCTCCCATTTTTAAATCTAACCTCAAAAATATCTGAGGTCACCTCTTCTCCAATTGGCTCCATATTTTCAAGCCAATCAAAAACAGTAAGTTTATTGCATCCATCGGTTCCGCAAGTGCCGTTATTTTTACAGCCTGCTGGTGCACCATTTGAAGAAGAACAGCTATTGCAGCTCATAAAATTTTTTCTTGTTTGAATTTAAAGTTAATTAATTATGAATTCTATTCACATAATCAGGATGATGTTTTTTTAAATTTCAAAACATCAGATCGTCCTTTTTTAAAAATCTTATTACTATTTTTTTTACCCTTTCTTAGTTTTTTTTGCTCTTCATAAGGAAGGGAGTTTATTTTTGCACATTCATCAGAGCAGCAGTTTTCAAATTTTATCGCACAATTTTGACATTGGATAAAAAGTAAATGACACGCTTCGTTTTCGCAATTCACGTGTTTATCACATTTTTCTCCACATTGGTGACAGCTTGCGATTATTTGATTTGAAATTTTTTCACTTCTTCGATGATCAAAAACAAAATTTTTGCCTATAAACTTGTTCTGTATTTTTTCCTCATCTACTTGTCTTGTATATTCAATTATACCTCCCTCTAGTTGATATACATTATCGTATCCTTTATGCTTAAGAAATGCACTAGCTTTTTCACATCGAATTCCACCGGTACAATACATTAAAATATTTTTTCTTTTTTTTTCTTTTTCAAATTTTTTTTCAATTATTGGTAAGGATTCTCTGAAGCTATCGACATCAGGGAGAATAGCACCTTCAAAATGACCAATTTCACTTTCATAGTGATTTCTCATATCAATAAGTAAAGTGTTTGGATTTTCCGCAAGAGTATTAAATTCTTTTGCATCAACATGTTTGCCCGTATTAGAAAGGTCAAAACTGTTTTCCTCCAAACCGTCAGCTACTATATTTCTTCTAATCTTGACTTTTAGTTTTAAAAATGAAAAATTGTCTTGTTCAATGGCAATATTAAGCCTTATTCCTTTTAGAAAGTCTATATCATCTAAATTAGCTTTAAACTTCTCAAAATTTTGTGAAGGCATAGACAGTTGAGCATTGATACCTTCTGACGCGATATAAATTCTTCCCAAAACACCTAAGCATTCCCACATTTGGAAAAGATAATCTCTAAACAAAGAGGTGTTTGAAATTAAATGGTATTTGTAGAATGATAATGTAATTCTTTTATCACCTGCCTTCTCAATTAATTCGGCCCTTTCTTTGGCGCTAAGTTTATTATAAAGCTGCATTATATTTAATACAAAAGGCGAAAGTAATATTTTAAAAATTAGGATAAAAATGCTTCTAATTATTCTATGACATAATTTAAATATATTGTACTTTAGATAAGTTAATTAATTCCACATTTTTATGAGCAAAGAGAAAGATTCTAAAATAAAAGCATTACAGTTAACTCTAGATAAATTAGACAAAACTTACGGTAAAGGAACTGTAATGAAAATGGGAGATTCTGAAGTAGAAAAAGTTGAGGCTATTTCAAGCGGTTCGTTAACCTTAGATGGCGCACTTGGTGTCGGGGGTTATCCAAAAGGAAGGGTCATAGAAATCTATGGGCCAGAATCTTCAGGTAAAACTACTTTAACATTGCATGCAATAGCAGAGTGCCAAAAGGCTGGTGGAATTGCAGCGTTTATTGATGCAGAACATGCATTTGACAGATTTTATGCGGAAAACTTAGGAGTTAATATTGATGAGCTAATAATCTCACAACCCGACAATGGAGAACAAGCTCTAGAAATCGCCGATAATTTAATAAGATCTGGGGCTATTGATATAATAGTTATTGATTCAGTAGCAGCATTAACCCCAAGAAGTGAAATTGAAGGTGAGATGGGTGATTCTAAAATGGGATTACACGCGAGATTGATGTCTCAAGCTCTAAGAAAATTAACTTCTAATATCAGCAAGACTAATTGTACAGTAATGTTTATAAATCAATTGCGTGAAAAAATTGGAGTTATGTTTGGAAATCCAGAAACAACAACTGGAGGAAACGCACTTAAGTTTTATGCTTCAGTTAGATTAGACATTAGAAGATCAACTCAAATTAAGGATACTAACGGAAATGTCCTTGGGAACAAAACAAGGGTTAAAGTGGTTAAAAATAAAGTAGCACCACCTTTTAAAGTAAGTGAATTTGATATAATGTATGGAAAAGGAATTTCTAAAATGGGAGAAATTATTGACTTGGGGGTTGCTCACGAAATAATCGATAAAAGCGGGTCTTGGTTTAGTTATGGAGAAACAAAACTGGGACAAGGAAGAGATTCGGTTAAGTCAATTTTAAAGGACAACCCTGAATTATCTGATGAAATTGAAGCTAAAATTGTAGAAGCAATTAAAGCATAGGTTCTAGATCCCTCAACATAAAATCGTAAACTTTTTGTTTTAGGCTTTCCATATTTTCATTATTAAGACCTTTAGTCTCTATGTGGTTGTGCACCTTAGCTCTCAAAATTCCAGGCCCTCCAACAAAGTAATTGTAGGAAAAATGGTATGGATATCTTCTTTCACAATCGTAAAATGACATTGGAACAATAGGGATTTGATAGTGTATAGAAAATCTAAAAACGCCATTTTTAAATGGGGCTAATTTTATGTCTGGTGAAGTCACAAGTCCCTCAGCAAAAATACATAAGCTTAATCCTTGTTTTAGTCTTCGTTCAGCATGACCATAAACCGCAGCTCTACTTTGAGGATTTTCTCTATCTACCATTATACAAACTCTTTTATAAAAATATCCAAAAACAGGAAGTCTTACCAATTCTTTTTTCCCAACAAAAACTATAGGGTTTTTACTGATTTGAAGCATAAGCATTACATCAATCATACTTTTATGATTGGCTGTTAGCATATAGTTTTTTCCCTTGATAAGTGGTTCAGAAAATTCTATTTTTGGGATTAAACCCATTCCCATCAAAATAAGTTTTGCCCAAATGTTTCGAGCAACCCAGTAGAAGGCAGGATACCATTCTTCCTTTAAGCTAAATATAAAAAAAAGGGGGAGACAAATTATGATCCCAGTTGCAGCTAAAGCGTAGAACCAAACATTATACAATCCACATAAACACATTTTTACGACCCTAATCATGACTGTAAATGTAATTAAATGAGCGATATAATTTTTAAAACTATTACTTTTGTTGATAATCTAAACTAAATGTCAAGAATTTTAACAGGAATACAAAGCACTGGAACACCTCACTTGGGTAATATTTTAGGGGCAATCATCCCAGCTATAAAAATGTCAAATAAACCTGAAAATGAATCTTTTCTATTTATAGCAGATATGCATTCTTTAACTCAAATTAAAGAAAAAGAAATTCTTAAAAACAATACTTATGCCACTGCTGCAGCTTGGTTAGCGTTTGGTTTAGATACTGAAAAAACAATATTTTATAAACAAAGCGATGTTCCTCAGGCAACCGAACTAGCATGGGTTTTATCATGTCATTTTCCTTACCAAAGATTAACCTTGGCACATTCTTTTAAGGATAAATCTGATAGATTAAGTGATGTAAATGCTGGAATTTTTACCTATCCTATGTTAATGGCAGCAGATATTCTTTTATATGACGCCGAACAAGTTCCTGTTGGAAAGGATCAACAACAGCATTTAGAAATGACCAGAGACGTAGCATCAAGGTTTAATAATGTTTATGGTCAAACCTTTGTACTTCCTGAGGGGAAAGTAGATGAAGACACTATGTTGGTTCAAGGTACAAATGGAGAAAAAATGAGTAAATCAAAAGGAAATACTATTGATATTTTTCTGCCTGAAAAGGAATTGAAAAAACAAGTGATGTCCATACAGACTGATAGTACACCAATTGAGGACCCTAAGGATTATAAAAACTGTAATGTTTTTAAAATATATAAATTAATTGCAGATCAAAAATCTATTGACAAGTTAAAAAGCAATTACTTAAAAGGCGGCTTTGGCTATGGGCACGCTAAAAAAGAATTACTAAATTTTATTTTAACAAATTTTTCTGAACAAAGACAGAGGTTTGAGTATTACATGTCAAATAAAAATGAATTAGAAAAAGTATTAAATCTTGGTGCTGAAAAAGCCAATTTAGTCGCTCAAGAAGTTTTGAATCGTGTAAGGGAAAAGTTAGGCTACAATAAGAATTAATTTTATTTAAGAATTTAATCAAAAAAATGTATTTTTGATTAGATGCAACTATCAAAATATCTTAGCGAACTATTATTAGATCATGAGTGTGTAACAGTGCCTGGGTTAGGTAGTTTCATAGGGACCTTCAAATCTGCACATTACGATTTAATTAACGAAAAATTTTATCCGCCCTCAAAACAGATTTCATTTAACTCTCAAATTTCAAAAAATGATGGGCTTCTAGCTAAACACATAAGTGGATCATTAGAAATTCAATATGAATTAGCTTTAAAAAAAATTCATCAAGAAGTTGTAAATATTCGTGAAATACTTAGAAAAGAACCTTTTATTATAAGAGATATTGGAAAGCTAAGTCTAAATAGTGAAGAAAAATTTGTATTTGAACCAGACCATTCTAAAAACTATTTGAAAGATTCGTTTGGATTGTCATCATTAAACGTGAAACAATTAAACCTACAAGACAAGCCAATTAATCCAACAATCAAACTTAAAAGCACCTCTAAATTTTTTAGGCAAGCTGCTGTTTGGGCATGTTTGATCTTTGGAGCAGGTTCAATTTATTACAATGTTAATAATAATATAATTGAGCAAAAATTAGCATACGAACAAAGCTTGAGAGATCAATCTAAATCCACTGTTGAAAAAGCTATTTTTGATTTAGGCTCTCTACCATCTTTAACAGTTAAGGTTAATAGGCAGCCCCCTAAATTCTTTATTGTGGCAGGAGCCTTTAGGATTATAAGTAATGCAGAAAACCTTGTCTCTGCTTTAAAGCAGAAAGGGTATGATTCAAGAATTTTACCATTGAACGAAAAAGGGCTAACTCCTGTAGCTTTTGATGGATTTTCTGACAGAAACGATGCAGTTACAAGTTTGAGAGAGATACAAGCAAAAGAAAATAAAAACGCTTGGATCTTTGACATCAATACTCAAAAATAATAATGCAACCAAAAACACCTGAAAATTCTAAAACAGTTCAAACCGATCTGGTGCTTCCTGGCGATACTAACAGTCTAAACAGTTTGTTTGGAGGAGAGTTGTTGGCGAGAATGGATAGGGTGGCAAGTATTGCTGCAATTAAACATTCAGAGCAAGTTGTTGTAACAGCATCTGTTAATAATGTTGCTTTTGGAGAGCCAGTTCCTGTAGGCAGTATTTTGACTATAGAAGCAAAAGTTTCAAGAGCATTTAAATCATCAATGGAAGTGTTTATTGATGTTTGGAAACAGACTAAAACTAATCCAAAAATGACAAAAGTAAATGAGGCCATATATACTTTTGTTGCCCTTAATAAGCAAGGAAAAACCGTTGAAGTTCCTCAGATTGTTCCAGAAACTGATCTTGAAAAAAGTAGATATAACGCCGCTTTAAGAAGAAGACAGCTTAGTTTAGTTTTAGCTGGAAAATTAGCTGCAAAAGAAGCTACTGAACTGAAGGCTTTATTTGAGTAACGACAAATGACTTTAAACATTAAAATCAAGTATTTTTTCATCATCTTATTGAGTGTATATTCATTAGGATGTAATGATTTTTCACAAGAAAAAGAAAACAAATCAGGTGAAATTCTTCTAAAAGTCTTGGGTACTATCCAAGATGGAGGCATTCCTCACATGGGATGCAGTAAAGAATGCTGTTCTAATTACTTTTTATCTAAAAAATCAAGAATTGGAGTTTCTAGCTTGGGAGTTTCTAATTTAAAACATAATACAAATTACATCATTGATGCAACACCAAATATTAACTTTCAGTTAATAGATTTGATTGGAAATGCTGATCCTTCAAAAAAATTAAATGGTATTTTTTTAACTCATGCGCACATGGGACATTATGCCGGACTCTTAAATTTTGGAAGAGAATCTTTGAATAGTAAGAATATTCCACTGTACTTAATGCCTAAATTTTATAATTTCATATTAAACAATGGACCTTGGAACCAGCTGGTTGAACTCAACAATATTAAATTAAATAAAATTTACAATAGAGAAAAAGTAATTCTACACAATAATTTAAGCTTTACTCCAATTCAAGTTCCTCACAGAGACGAGTATTCTGAAACCGTCGGATATGTTATAGAGGGTATTCATAAAAAAGCACTATATATTCCTGATATTGATAAATGGGCAAAATGGGAAGTTTCAATTGTTGAGATGATAAAAAGTGTTGATTATGCTTTTTTAGATGGAACTTTTTTTGATGAAAAAGAGATAAATAACAGAGATATTTCAGAAATACCACATCCGTTTATTATTGAAAGTCTAAAACTTTTTGAAGAACTTGATGAGTCTGAAAAAAGTAAAGTATATTTTATACATCTTAATCATACCAACCCTGTTTTAAATTCAGAATCAAGTGAATATAAAAAAGTAATTTCAGCCGGATTTAATATTGCAAAAACTGGAATGGAGTTTTTCTTATAAAGCACAGCTCATATCCTCTCCACAACACAAAGGAGATTTTATTTTACCTTCACAAGAAGGGCATTTTGATACTTGTACTTTGGTTCCGTCTTCAAGAGTAATGTGTCCATTTTTTAAAGGAATTCCACATTTACCACAGGTTGCGTTTACTGACATTCCACATTTTTTACATGCATATGTTTCCATAATTTTATTTGTTTTTAGGGATATCTTTATTGATCATTTTAATATCGACCTCGTTATTTTCAAGTCCTAGTAAATGTTTAGAAAAGTGATCTGCTCTTAACCAAAAATTGTATTCAGACATATTGCCAAACCCATGTCTTTGTGTTGGCAAAATCATTAAATCAAACCTTTTGTTTGCTTTAATAAGCGCATTGGCAACTCTAATTGTAGCTCCAGGATGTACATTGTTATCCATATCACCTGTTACTAAAAAAAGTTTTCCTTTCAGATTTTTAGCTAACGATTGATTTTTTTCAATTTCATAAAGATAATTTAAGCTTCCATCATCTGCAATTTCTTCTTTTACTCCGTGATGTGTTTCACTCCACCAGCTATTGTACATCGAATTATCGTGATTTCCAGCTTGAGAATATGCTGCTTTAAAAAAATCAGGATAAACTAAAATAGCAGCTGTTGACATAAATCCACCACCTGAATGACCGTATATACCGACCTTATTGATATCTATAAAAGAGTTTTTGTCTGCCAACTGTTCTGCTACATATTTTTTATCAGCCAACCCGTAATCTCTTAGATTGCCATAACCATAATTATGGTACCATTTTGATCTGTGAGGATGCCCACCTCTGTTACCCAATGTTATTACCACAAAACCAAGTTGTGCCATTCTATCAAGCCTATCCATTCTAACGGAGAAAGATTTATTTACGGATTCAGTTTGGGGTCCAGGGTAAACGTATTCAAGAAGAGGATACTTCTTCTTGTCATCAAAATTGAAAGGTTTGTACATAACCCCATACAAGTCAGTTATTCCATCCTCAGCTTTTGCCTTGAAAGTTTCAGGAAACTGATATCCGCTATTAAATAGTTCACTTAAATCAGCTTCCTCTAAACTCATAACTAATGAGCCATCAGAGTTCCTAAGTTCAGATTTAGGAATAGTATTAACTCTAGAAAAATTATTCACAAAATATTTATGATTATCTGAGGGTTGAGTTGAAGTATTATAATTTCCATTATTTAATACTTTAGGCTTTCCACCATTTAGAGAGACTTTGTATGTGTGTTCGTAATAAGGATCTATATTTTTGTTTACACCGTGAGCAGAAAAATATAAAGTATTAGATTTTAAGTCAACATGCTTAATATTAAAGCTATGAAAACTTCCAGTGGTAATTCTATTAATTAGGTTCCCATTAGAATCATATCTATAAAAATGTCCCCACCCGTCTCTTTCCGACCAGTGAATCATTTCAGATTCGTTATTTATAAGATAAACAGGTTTAGTTTCATAAAAATAAGTGTTTGTTCTGTCTTCAATTAGAACATCAACTTTGCCTGAGTTTAAATCAGCAACGCAGATATCGAGCCTCTTTCTGTCCCTGCTTATCGTATTAAAATAAATTTTATTTTTTTTGGAAAGTAGTAGCGTAGGCTTAAAATCATTATCATAGTCTGAAGGTTTTCTAGGCTTACTAAAAATTGAGATGTACTGCTGCTTAGAACTATCTAGTTCAACTTTTTTAATTTCTTTAGAAGGAATATCAAAAATTAAAACCTCTCTTTTGTAATATTCTTTTTCACCAGGCATGTGATATTTGTAGGTTTCTAATGTTGGTCTTTTTTTAGCGACAGAATTTATAACCCATAAATCTTTAATCTCTCTACTATCTGTTCTTTGATAAACAAATTTTTTAGAGTCAGACGACCAATATCCTCTTATTGGAAATCTATCATTTTTCTTTTTCTCAATTTCCTCATTATCAAGTCCTCTACCATAACCACCATATCCATAGTGCTCAACCCCATCTTTTGTCCATTGATTTTCAACAATAGTTGAGTCTTTTTCGTTCTTTACAGCTTTTAAAAAACTGGCTTTATCCATCCAATATAAATTAAACTTTCTGGAGAATAATACTACAGTACTATCTGGGGCAATATTTGCCCATTTTTTCCAGTTTTCTTTTGGTTTTCTGTCGTTACTTATTAGAGTTAAGTTATTGCTTCCTAACACATATTTGAAATGAAAAACTTTCTTATTTTTCTTATCTTTTTCAAGACTGTCTTTTTCTTCTTCCTCTTCATATTTAGAGTTTACCCTAAATTCAATCGCAGTTTCATTTTCTATGAACTTAAAATTAAATTTTGGCAGGTGTTTAGCATCATAAGGATCTTTTGTTATCTCTGTTAACCATGCTGCCATCTTCTCATTATTAAAAAGCTCTTTCTTAGTTCTTTTGTTGGGATCTACCATATAGTATTTAGATCCATTTGTAGTTTTGTACTGATACCAAAACTTATCTCCTTTTTTTAACCAATGTGGATTTACTGAAGTTGAATGAACTAACTTTGAAAGTTTAGTAGGAGAAAATTTTGCAGCCAGTTCATAATTAGACATTAATTCCTCCTGAGAGAAACCACTAATAGTTATTAAGAAAAAAAAAGTAAAGATTAGTTTTTTCATTTTAATTTTTTTAATGATTATTTATTCTTCTTCTTCAATACAATGTTCGTCACCAACAGATTTTAATAGGTAAACAGTTTTTTCTACGGAGACATCACCATAAATTCTTCCAGCGTCATTTTGGTCACCGCTTCCAGTACTACTAAGGACTAAGGAAAAATAATATTTTCCATTTTTCTCATACTTGCTGTCGATTGTTCCACAGTTGAATGTTGAACTTCCACATGAAAAATGAAACATAAAAGCTAATAAGAAAAATAAATTTTTCATAAAAATTATAATCCTAAAATATCATTTATGTGTTTTTGATCAGTATTTCCTGATGCAAAATCGTCAAAAGCTTTTTTTGAAACCTCGATTATATGGTCGTTAATAAATTTTGATCCTTCTCTTGCCCCTTGATCAGGTGATTTTATACAGCATTCCCATTCTAAAACAGCCCAGCCATCAAAATTGTATTGACTTAATTTAGAGAAAATACTTTTAAAATCAACCTGGCCATCGCCCAGGGATCTGAATCTTCCAGGCCTGTCTATCCAGTCTTGATAACCACCATAAACTCCTGACTTCCCGCTTGCATTAAATTCCGCGTCCTTAACATGAAACATTTTTATGTATTCATGATAGTAATCAATATATTTTAAGTAGTCCATTTGTTGTAAAACAAAATGACTAGGATCATATAAAATTTTCACTCTAGAATGATTGTTAGTAGCTTTTAAAAATCTTTCAAAAGTTACACCGTCATGTAGGTCTTCTCCAGGATGAATTTCATAGCATACATCAACGCCGTTTTTGTCGAAGTGATTTAGTATCGGCTCCCATCTTTTCGCTAATTCTTTAAACCCCGTTTCAACAAGACCGTTTGGTCTTTGTGGCCATGGATACATTGTATGAAAAAGGAGTGATCCTGAAAAAGTGGCCATTTCTGTAAGCCCTAAATGTTTACTTGCGTTGGAGGCATATTTTAATTGATTAATTGCCCATTCTGTTCTGCCTTTTACATTACCATGAAGTGTTTTAGGCGCAAAGGCATCAAACATTTTGTCGTAAGCATAGTGAGAAGCAACAAGTTGCCCTTGTAAATGAGTAGAAAGTTCTGAAATTTCCATCCCAGCTTCATTAACTACTCCCTTTAATTCATCGCAATATGTTTTGCTTTCACTGGCTTTCTCTAAATCAATTAATCCTTCTTCCCAGGTTGGAATTTGAACAGCCTTATAACCTAAATTACTTGCCCATTCACAAATATTTTTCAAGTTGTTAAAAGGTTTTTCTGCCCCAACAAATTGAGCTAAAAAAATACCAGGTCCTTTAATTGTTTTCATTTAATTATTTATTTAGTTCAACCCAAACATTTCCTTTTGAATTTGATTCTACGGTTTTCTCAATAAAATCCATTCCTCGTACTCCATCTTCAATTGAGGGAAATTCCTCAGAAGCGAAAGATTCTTGACGTATGGCTCTAGCAACTCCTT
Organism: uncultured Bacteroidota bacterium; assembly: GCA_902559035.1. Lineage (GTDB taxonomy): Bacteria > Bacteroidota > Bacteroidia > Flavobacteriales > Flavobacteriaceae > MAG-121220-bin8. The sequence continues at coordinate 10,649 of CACEGG010000002.1, read as the reverse complement.
TGTAAATATTACCCATCGAATCAAAAATCCCCTCTGGGTGACCAGGCGGAAGTTTTGTGCCATCTAATGATATTTCATTATTATATCCATGCCCAGATTTTAACACTTGTAGAGGAGCATCATCTTTTAAGTGGTATAAATAATTTGGATTTTCTTGTTCCCATTTTAGCCCTCCTTTTTCTCCGTATACACTAATTCTTAAATTATTTTCTTCACCTGTTGCTATTTGGCTAGAACGAATCGTTCCTTTCATATTAGTAGAGAATTGAATTAAGATATTAGCATCAACATCCATTGGATTATCCGCATAAAGAGTATTTAAGTCGGCCAATACACTTTTTACTTTCATTCCAGTAACCAGTTCTACCATATTAAAAGCATGAGTACCAATATCTCCAACGCAACAGCTGATTCCAGATTTTTCTGGATTTAATCTCCAGGTGGAATTTCTTTTTTCTTTTTCATGAATTACTGGGTTTAACCAGCCTTGTAAATATTGAGCATCCACTTTGTGAAGCTTCCCAATTACTCCATCAGCAATCATCTTGGTCATTTGTCTAACCATTGGATAACCAGTATAGGTATAAGTCACAGCAAAAACTAATTTTTTTTCACTTTGAATTTTTTTTAAATCTAAAGCTTCTTTATAAGTGGTGGTGAGAGGTTTTTCACAAATTACATGAAAATTATTTTCAAGTAATTTTTTTGCCATTGGATAATGAAGAAAATTTGGAGTTAATACTGAAACAACTTCAATTCTTTCATCAGAGTTCAATTTAGATTCCTGGTCAACCATCGTTTCAAAATCTTTGTAAATTCTAGATTCTTTTAATCCTAATTTTTTAGCAAACGAAAGATTTTCATCATAATTGGGGTTAAATACACCTCCAATTATTTCATATCTATCAAACATACTTGAGGCTACTCTATGTAGGACTCCAATTAAAGAGTCCCCACCTCCACCTAAAATTCCCAGTCTAATTTTTTTATTCATATTTTAACTTTATTAAACTACTTGAGAGATTCGACTTTCTTCTAATTTATTTCTAAAAGCAAACAAAAGTCCAAAGAGAATAACCAAAGCTAAGGGGAAATAAACCATATTTCCTAATGCTGCTTGGCCAGCTATAACTTCTGCAGCGTCTTCAGCAATACCAGAATTTAATGCAATTTGCTTTTCTTCATCAAGCCATGATCCAATTACAGGATTCCACATTCCAGTGGCTAACATACCAGCACCTCCAACAAGAGACATTCCAAGTGCTCCAGTCTTTGGCAAATATTCAGAGACAAATCCTATCATTGTAGGCCAGAAGTAACAAACTCCAACTGCAAACAAAACAGAAGCGACATAAAGCATTTGACCATCAACCTGAGACATCATAAAAATTGCTATTGTTGTCACTATTGCTGATAAAAATAAAACACCAATTGGGTTAAGCTTATGAATAATTGGTCCAGCAAAATATCGTCCAACTGCCATAATTCCTGTAATAAGAGCCAAAATTAACATTGGGCTTGCTCCTGATTTTTCAAGAAGAGGAGTAAGCCATTGTTGTGTGCCGAGTTCTGCTGTTGCTGTTAAGGTCATGCAAATTGCTATGAAAATAAATAAAGGTGTAAATAAAGATTTTAAATTAAGAACAGTATCAGATTCAATGTGCTGAGTTTTTGGAAATTCTTCCTTAATAAACAGGTATCCATAAATTATAGTTGGTAAAAGCATAATTGCTATCTGAGACTCCCATCCTAATCCAAAATCTGTCATAAACTTAGAAGTAAGAGATCCTATAACTATTCCACCAGGAAACCATACATGAAATTTATTCAACATAGTAGTTCGGTTGTCAGAATACATGTCAGCAATTAACGGATTACAAGCGGCTTCCACAGAACCGTTAGCAAATCCTATAAAAAATGAGGAAATTAAAAGAGTTGCAAATCCTCCAGCATAAATAGTCATTACTAGGCCTATAACATGAGAGAAAAAAGCAATTATCATCAATTTTTTTGCTCCTAACAAGTTGTATAAAAATCCACCGAATATGGTAGCTACAGGAAACCCCCAAAAGGCCATTGCATTTACAAACCCTAGTTGAGTGTTATTAAGCTCAAAGTCTTCTCCTAGCTGCCCAAGAATACCTGCTCTAATAGCAAATGTCATCGCCGTTACTATAAGCGAAATACAAGCAGCAATAAATAATTTATTTTTTGATATTGATTTATCCATAATAATTTGTTGTTGATTTCTTTACTCAAGATACTAATTTCTTTTAGAAATTTTTAGATCAGAATGATCAATCTAGACAAATAAAACAATAGAAGCTTTGTAGTTCAAAAAATAGTAGATTAAATTTTATGAGAACCATCACAAAAAGGTAAATTACCAGATTTGGTACAACCACATAGGGTGAATCTTTTACCGTGTTTTATTCTTTCTCCATCTTCACTTAATAAGGTAACGCTTCCTTCAACAACAATCTGACCTTTGGATTTTCTAAAAATAATTGGATTATCTTTTTTCATTGAGTTTTATTTAAAAAATAAAACAGGAGTATTTTTAACGTATTCTTTATAAGAGTCCAAGTGCCCCCATTTTTTTTTCGCACTCTCTTCAAGAAGCCTTACGCCACTTACGTAATAAATTAAAACATAACTAAAAACAGGTGAAATTAAAGTCAGATACTGATAGCCTGATAGGGATGAAATCGACATTACTGCAATTCCAAACCACAATAGAATTTCTCCTAGGTAATTTGGATGTCTTGATTTGGACCATAAACCAGTGGTTATAAACTTATCTTTGTTTTCTTCAACTGACCTAAATTTAGTCTTTTGTTTGTCAGCGATAATTTCAAGAGTGTAGCCAAAAAGAAAAATAATTAACCCTATAAAAAGAAAGACATTTTCTACTACTCCAGTTTGGCTTGAAAGAGCAGTTAACGCACAAAGACTACAAATTGAAACCCACATGCCTTGGAGAGACCACGCCATAAAAAATCTAGTCGGAGAGAGCTTAATTTCTTTAAACCTTTTGTCTTCACCAGCCTTTTTTATTCTGAAGAAAAGAAAAATACCCAGTCTTACCGCCCAAAAAATAATCGCTCCACCAAGTATTAAGTTAGCTATATTTTGAGTTGAATTATATAGAACTAATATTACAGCAAAAACATAAGTAAAACTTCCAGTTAAGTCATAAAATTTTTCAGATTTTAATAAATAAGCAGGAATAAACACAATCCATTGTATTGAAAATATATAAACAATAACCTCTTTTAAAGAAAAAGTCTCTGAATTTAATTCAGAGTCAGCTAATGACGCTAATAAAAAACAAATTCCAAAAGCTGAAAAGGAAATAATCAGATGAATTAATTTTTTTATCATATCCTAAAGATAGTAAACTTTAATTTTTTAATTTTAAAAGGTGAAATACAGGTACATAATTATCTTTTTTTTAGGAGTTTTAAGCGCCTCAGCTCAATCAAAAAAAATTAAAATAATTGATTCTCTCTCTTTAGACCCTGTTTCTTTTGCAACTGTTTTTTTTTCAAATAATAATGGGGTCATCTCAAATGAATTGGGTTATTTTGAGCTAGTTCCTGAACAATATAAAATTCAAGACACTTTGTTTGTTTCATCAATGGGATATGAAACAAAACGAATTCCAATTACCACATTTAATGATACTATAATCCGTCTAAAGCCTGAAACAATAACATTAAAAAATGTAGTAGTAACAAATAAGGAATTGTCCTCTATTGAAATTATTGAAAAGGTTAAGCAAAACATAGAACTCAATTATAATTCTGGAATAAATGAAAACAAGCTTTTTTTCAGGCAAGACTACAATCAAATTAGCGAACAATTTACTTTAAATAAATTTAAGTCTTCTATTAAAGATTTGAACGCTAAAGTAATGGATAGCATATTAGAAAACCTTCCCAAAGAAAGTAGAAGTGAACTGGAAAGCTTGTCCTATTATTACGTAAACGATGAATTAGATACTCCAAAAATTAAATTAATAAAGTCAAGAAGAACAAATGATGATAATGCTAGCGACTTATCAAAATCACTTGGCAAAAAACTAGAGTCTTCTCTTAAGGAAAATTTAAAATCATCCTCATATTTTAAAATCAGATCAGGATGGCTTCCTTTTTCTTTTGATTTAACTATCAATGGGCTTTGGGATATTGATAGCACTGATCAAGAGCAGTTAGACAAATTGAAAAACGAGGAAGTTAAAAGAAAAGAAAATTTTTCAAATTTTCAGAAAGGAAGAATTCAAAATGTATATTTTAAATCTTTTACTAATTCAAATTCTGATTTAAATTTTATTCTAGAGTCTAAAAGGTATCAATTTTCAAATCCGGAATTATCCTATTTAGGTAATGATTTAGTGTATGTTATAAACTGTTTGCCTTTAAGATCAGATAAGTTTAAAGCGACATTGTATATCAATTCTGAAGATTTTGCTATTGTACGTCTTGACTATGAAAATGTCAAACCGTTGTCTAAATTTAAATTACTTGGGATTTCACTTTTAGAATATTTAGAAAAAGGAAGAATGAGATTTTCTAAACTTAATAATGAAAAATACGATTTAAGTTATTTTCAAAGTACTAAAGAAAACAAAGCTTCAATAAATCGGCCATTCAAGATTATTGAAAAAAACAAAGTGGTTAAAGGTAGAAATAAGCAGAATCAGATTTCGGCTAAATTAAATCTTTCAATAAAATCTAAATACAATATTGAATTACAGGTTTTTAAAACTAGGGCAATTAATTCTAAAGAATTTGATGATTTAGATGAAAAAAATCAAGTACTCCCTGAATACCTTGAAGAGTTTACAACAAATTTTTGGGAGGAATTTGATGAATAAAAATAAAAAGAGCCCCATGTAAACATGAGGCTCTCCTTGGAATTAATAATTAAACAATTATTAATTAGGTAAAATAACTTTATCAATTACATGAATTACTCCATTATCAGCCTGAATGTCGACTGCAATGATTTTACTAACTCTATTATTACCGTCTGTTAGCGTAGCTCCGCCAGTTACATTTGCGGTTATTGGGCCACCTAACGTATTTAGTTCTAAATTGTCAGATAACATAGTTGAATTAGCGTTTGTTTCTCCAATAACGTGATAAGTTAAAGTTGCTTTTAAAGTAGGCTCATCAATATCACTAAGGGATTGAACACCAAGCTCAACTAATAAATCAATAAATGCTTGATCAGTGGGCGCAAAAACAGTGAAAGGAGCAGGAGCTGTACCTAGGTTTGTACTCAATATTGAAGCAAAATCAGCTGTTAAGTCTGATCTTGTTAAAGCGATAAGTAAATTAGTAAGTCCTGTATCAGCTTTTGCAAAAGTAACTATTGATGGGATTGGGATGACTTTGTCTACAACATGAATTATACCATTGGTTGCCCTTACATTACCTTGAGTTATTCTTGACTCTCCATTTAAGGTAACTCTCATATTGACTTGTTCAATGTGAATTGATAAATTCCTCATCTGGCTCCCATTAACAAATTGAGCTGCAGTTGAAAAATAACCAGTCTTAAAATCTCGATATTCAATTCCATCAACCATAACGTGATTTAATAAAACTTTTCTTAGGAGTTTAGTTGGTACGTCGTCAACGCTGCTAAAACCATTTTCCATTAGAAAACGACCAAAAGCCATATTATTTGGAGCATATAAAGTATATTCCTCAACCCCATCTAAAACTACAGCTAAATCTGTTTTTTGTAATGCATAGGCGAGATATGAATAGTTCATACTTGTAGCCACGTGCTCATAAATTGTTTTTGGGTATACCACATATTCATCGTTATCGTTTTTAGAGCACGATTGGAAGAATATCGCTAGAGATAATACCGTTAAAAGTTTAAAATTTTTAATCATTAAGTTTTTTTTATTTATTCAACTCAATAAATACAAACAATGTGCCAAGTAATTTTTTATTAATTTAAAAGACACATATAAATATTAAAATGAAGCATATAAAAAAACGATATGTAGGAATTATTATGTTATTTATTTTGGGGATATTTCTTTATTCACCAGATATACCACTTAATGAGTTAAAAAAGACATATGCTAATCAATTCTCAAAATTTATTGAAATTGACGGAATGAACGTTCACTACAGAGATGAAGGTGAAGGGGAAGTTATTCTTCTTATTCATGGAACAGGAGCTTCTTTACACACATGGGATAAATGGACAAATGAACTCAAAAAAAAATATAGAGTAGTGCGTTTGGATTTACCAGCATACGGGCTAACTGGCCCTCATCCAAAAAATAAATACTATATTCCTGACTACTCAAATTTTCTAAATTCTTTTACCGAATCTCTTGGAGTTGAAAATTTTATTTTGGCTGGAAATTCTTTGGGAGGTGCAATAGCATGGTATTATGCCTCTGAGCATAGAGAAAAGGTTAAATTATTAAGCCTTCTCAATCCAGGCGGATTTTCTAATACAAATGATGATAGTCCACTTGTTTTTAAATTAGCAAGAGCTCCAATTATTAAAGACATTTTGAGATACGTTACTCCTAGATTTTTTGTTAAAAACACTCTGAAGGAAGTTTATTATGACAAAAGTAAACTCACTGATAACAAGATAGACACTTATCGCGATATGATTTTGAGAGAAAACAATAGAGAATCTTTTATTAATCGTTCTGCACTTAAACCTAAAGATTATACTGATCGATTGCTATTAATTACTGCTCCTACACAAATTTTATGGGGAAATGAAGATGCTTGGATTCCTGTTGAAAATGCTGTTCTATTTGAAAAATTTATTCCTATTACAAGAGTTGATATTATGAAAAAAACGGGTCATATTCCAATGGAAGAGAGGCCTTTTGAAAGCTTAGAGTTATTATATAATTTTATTGATAGTAATTAAATAGTGTATGGTGTTATCAAGTTCCGTAAGTTTTTTTAAAAAATTAAAAAAAAATAATAATCGTGATTGGTTTGCAGAGAATAAACCAAAATTCAAAGAGCTAGAATTAGAAATCAAAACCTTTGGAGAAGAATTAAAAGATCGATTAAATGAATTTGATAATGTAGATCGTTTCAAACTTTTTAGAATATATAGAGACGTTCGGTTTTCTAAAGATAAAACACCTTTTAAGACACATTTTGGCCTTACTTGGCATAGAACTAAGCCTCTATACAGAGGAGGATACTATTTACACATATCCCCAGGAAAAAATTTTTTAGCTTGTGGGTTTTGGGACCCCAATCCTAATGATTTAAAAAGAATAAGAAAAGAACTAGAGTATGACGCTAAAGAGTTTAGAGATATTATAAGTTCTAAAGAGTTTTTTTCTGTTTGGGGAAACTTGGAGGGTAGTGAGTTAAAAACCGCTCCAAGAAATTTTGATAAAAATCATCCTGATATCGATTTGATCCGAAAAAAACAATATATTTTCTCAATTAGTTTTTTGGATGAAGAAGTTTGTGAACCACAGTTTATAAATAAACTAGAAAATGCTCTAGAAAAGGTTAGACCTTTCACAGATTATATGTCAGATGTTTTGACAAGTGATGAAAACGGAGAATCTTTATTTTAGTTAAATAAATAGTTTATATGCTTGGTTTTATATTTCAAATCTATTTGCTTTTGTATTTTTAATAAGAATAATTTAAATAATAATATTTATGAAAAAATTAACCTACTTCCTGCCTTTAATTCTATTAATTACAGTTAACGCTCAGGACAAAGCTGTTCCATTTTTTAAAAATGGAGAAGCCCAAATAGTTGAATCTTTTAAAGATGAAGCTAAATGGATACGTCATGATCTTTGGGTTGAAACTTCTTTTGATTCTGATGGTGATGGTAAAAAGGATCGAATGCACGTTGGTGTTACTCGTCCTCTTCAAACAGAAGATGGATTAAAACTTCCAGTAGTATATGAGTCTAGCCCATATTATGCTGGAACTGCGGGACTTGCAACTGGCTTATTTTGGGATGTAAAACATGAGCTTGGCGAACAGCCAAAAGCAAGAAAACATGTGGAGGTAATTAGAAGAGGTAAACGTCCAATAATATCAAATTCGCAAATAAGAACATGGGTTCCAAGGGGCTATGTAGTCGTTCACTCATCATCACCTGGAACAGGTTTGTCTGATGGAGCTCCAACAGTGGGCGGTAAAAATGAATCTTTGGCTCCAAAGGCTGTAATAGATTGGTTAAATGGAAGAGCAAAAGGATATACTACAAGAGAAGGTTCTAACGAAGAAGTAGCTTTCTGGTCTACCGGGAAAGTTGGAATGACTGGGACTTCCTACAATGGAACTATTCCTTTAGCAGCAGCAACAACTGGAGTAGAAGGGCTGGAGGCTATTATTCCAATTGCACCAAACACCTCATATTATCATTATTACAGAGCTAATGGATTAGTTAGATCCCCTGGAGGATATTTGGGTGAAGATATTGATGTTTTATATGATTTCATTCATAGTGGGAAAGAAGAAAATAGACCCAGAAATAATAGAGTGATTCGAGATACTGAAATGATAAACGGAATGGATAGAATAACAGGAGATTATAATAATTTTTGGGAGGGTAGAGATTATTTAAACCAAATGAAACCTATGAAAGCAGCATTATTGATGGCTCATGGATTTAATGATTGGAATGTAATGCCAGAACATAGTTATCGAATTGCAAAAAAAGCAATAGAAATGGGAATACCAACTCAAATATACTATCATCAAGATGGTCATGGAGGCCCTCCGCCAATTACAATGATGAATAGATGGTTTACTCGTTACTTATTTGGAATAGAAAATGGTGTAGAAAAAGACTCAAAAGCCTGGATAGTTAGAGAAAATGATTCTCAACAAAATCCAACACCATACGAAGCATATCCAAACCCAGACGCTTCTTTGGTCTCTTTACACCTTCATCCTGGAGCACCAGAGTTAGGAGTATTGCTTCTCAAAAAAAATAAAATAAAGAAACTAGAAACGTTAATAGATGATTTTAACTATGATGGAGCTACTCTTGCTAAAGCAAAATTCTCTGAAAATAGATTACTTTTTCTGAGCCCAATACTAAAAGAAGATATTCATATTTCAGGGGTTTCAAACCTAAATATTAAAGTAGCTAGCAGCAAAAAGGCAGTAAATCTTTCTGTTTGGTTAGTTTCACTTCCTTGGAATTCAGAAAAGAATGCAAAAATTACGGACAATATAATCACACGAGGTTGGGCAGATATTCAAAATTATAAATCTTTAAGAGAGAGCAAAGATTTAATCCCTGGTAAATTTTATCAGATGAGTTTTAATTTAGAACCTGATGATCAAGTTATAAAAAAAGGACAACAAATAGGCTTGATGATTTTTTCAAGTGATTCTGAATTTACATTACATCCAAAACCAGGCACAACGTTAACCGTAGATATCAATGCTAGTTCTTTGGAATTACCTGTCGTTGGAGGAAATAAATCTTTAAAGAGAGCCTTTAAATGATAAACTATTTTAGGTCAGTGTCATACACTAAAAAAATAGATGCATCAGTTGATGAGTTATGGAAAATAATTTCTAAACCAGGAAATTTAAATTACGTTCATCCGTATTGTAAAAAAAATGAAATAATTGAGTGGAATGGGGAAGGTTCAAAAGATGTGCTTATATACCTAAATGGATTAACATACTTTAGAGAATTTACAAATTGGGACAATCAAGTAGGGTATTCCCTTTTAATTGGGAGAAAGAGGGGCCCAAAATCAAAGGTGACATGGAAAATAAGTTCAACTAATAATTCAGTTTTTTTGACCATTACAGTTTTTCCATATTTGTTAAGTAATTGGCCAAAATTTTTTTCCTGGCTTCCATTTATAGCTTACATTAAACCTAATTTGGAAAATTATTTACGTTCAGTAACCGGAGGAATTAATTGGTATTTGATTAATAAAGAACCAGTTCCTAAAAACCACTTTGGTAAGCATCCATGGTTTTCTAAATCTTGACTTATTCTACCGTAACTGAGTGTTCCAAAATGGAGGTTTCTAAATTAAATTCTCACAATAATAATAAATATAATTCTTTAATATTAGACTTTACTATTTCTATAAAAACATCAAAACTTACCAAAACTTCACACTATACAGATTATCAACAAAAATTATATGATGAGGTTAAGAGATTGAAAGAAGTTGAGGGTTATGGTTATAGGAGAATTAGTTACATATTATATGAGAAAGGTTTTAGATCAATTAGAACTGATTCCATTTTAAAAAATAACTACATCTACTCAATTTATAAGAAAGGTAAAGTAAGAGAACAGAGAATAAATAGAGATTATGAAACTAAAATTGACAACATAAATGTGTATCAATGTTTCTAAATCAATATTTTAAACACTATCTACACAAAACCATATACTCATACCACAAACAATTTTAAGTGATTATAACATTAAATTCTACAAAAATCACTTTTGACATTTTATCACATATTTATTATTAGTAATACACATTATTACACAAAATTCAGTTCTATCCTTTCTTCTTTTGGTTAAGAGTTTAGATATAGAGTTGAGTTATATTAGAGTATGTTTAGAAATTGAGAGGATTTACACAAAGTACATCTTTAAATATTTCTATGTTTTTAAATAAA
>CACEGG010000001.1 GCA_902559035.1 uncultured Bacteroidota bacterium | reverse complement strand
GAAATAATTATTTCTTTATTTTTTATTAGTGTAAGTTCAGTACTACCTCCTCCAACGTCAACAAAACAATAAATATTATCTTTTTTTAAAAATGATTGATTATTTGTAATAAGTTGAGCTTCTTTTTTTCCAGTGATAATTTCAACTCTAATTTTAGTCTTTTTTAACATCAGGGCAACAATTTCATGTCCATTAGATGAACTTCTTAGTGCAGATGTTGCATAAGCTAAATATTTTTCAACTTTATGAACTTTCATTAACAATTTAAAGGATTTTATTGAGTCTAATAATCTTAAAATATTCTCCTTTGAAATTTTACCCTTTTTAAATGAATCCTGCCCTAATCTTAACGGTACTCGGACTAAAGAATTTTTTGTAACATACACATTAGATCTATCACTATAAACATTTGAAATCAATAATCTTATAGCATTGGAACCTATATCTATTGTTGCGTATTTTTTAACTTTTTTCAATTTTATTTAGATAATATTGATATATTTTTTCTTGTGATCTATGAATATTTTTTGAGTAAAAAGGTTTATTAGATTTAGATGAATTAACCTTTGAAGATTTTATATTGTCTTTCCAGTATATTTCAAAAATGTCATTAATTTCTTGCTTTAAATCATTTTGAAAAATTGGACATGTTACCTCAACTCTATTATCTAAATTTCGTGTCATCCAGTCAGCAGATGAAATGTAGACTTTATTTTTATTGTCGTTATTAAAAATCATAAATCTAGTGTGTTCTAAAAATCTATCTACAATACTAATAACCTCGATATTATTACTCATGTTTTTAATTCCTGGAACTAAACAACAAATTCCTCTAACAATCATTTTAATTTTAACTCCGGCTCTACTGGCATCATATAAAGATTTTATCAAACTATAACTAGTTAGATTGTTTATTTTTATTTTAATCCACGCAACTTTACCATTTTTAGCATTAACTATTTCCTTTTGAATTAATTTCTTAATTCTAGATTCAGTATTTATGGGAGATACAAATAAATTTTTAAAACTATATTTTTTATAATTCGCGGTGAAAAATTTAAAAACATCTGAAACTTCTCTCAATATTTCTTCATTTGAGGTAAATAAGGTTAAATCTGTATAAACCTTAGCGGTAGATTCGTTAAAATTTCCTGTACTTATAAATCCATAATTTTTAATTGAATTATTTTCAAGTCTTTCAATTAGACATATCTTACTATGTACTTTGAGATTAGGTGATCCAAATATTAACTTAACCCCATTTGATTGCATATCCTTAGCATATTTTATATTGGCAGATTCATCAAATCTAGCTTGAAGCTCTATTTGAACAATAACTTTTTTGCCATTTCTAGCTGCATTAATTAATGCACTTGCAATTTTAGATAGTTTTGATAATCTATAAATAGTAATAGAGATCTTTTTCACCTTGGGATCTATAGAAGATTTCATTAATAAACTAATTATATATGAAAACTTATTATAAGGTGTGTGTATTAAAAAATCTCTTTCTTTTAATCTTTCAAAAGTATTATCACTGTGACTAAAATCAGAAATATTAACAGGATAAAAGGGGGAATAAACTAATTTATCATCTAAATCAGGAAAATCCATATAATCTCGTCTATTATGATATTTTCCACCCGGAATGATGCTGTCAGTATCTAAATTAATTCCCATTTTTTTTGTCAAAAAATCAAGCGTATCTTCATTAATCTTACTGTCATAAACAAACCTAACTGGCTCTGCTGTAGACCTTTCTTTTACACTTTGAGCAATTTTATCTAAAAAACTTTTTGAAATATCATCATCAAAGTCAAGTTCAGCATCACGACTGGTTTTAACCATATTAGCACTTATAGAAATTGGATTAAAGATTTTAAAAATATCTTTTAAATGCAGTCTTATGATATCATCAATAATGATTATTTGACTTATTGATTTATTTGAAGGAAGTTTTACGAACCTATTTAATGTTTTTGGAATTCTTATAATGGCATTTTGAATTATTTTATTTTTAAGTTCCATTCTCACTATCAAAAATGAAAGATTCTCTTTAAACATCGGAAACTTTTTATTTTTGTTTAAAATTATAACATCAATAGAGGGACTTATATATTCAAAAAAATAATTATTAATAAATTCTTTATGGTTTGGCTCAATAGATTTTTCATCCAAAAAATAAATATTTTCTTTTTCTAATAGATTTATGATAGAATCTAGTACTTGAAAACTTTTTTGTTGTAAAGCAGTTGACTTTAAAGTGATATCATTTAACAACTCTTTTGCAGTTCTGTCTCTATACAAGCGTTTTCCGCTATTAGAACTTACAGCTATCCTCTTTACTGTTGCATATCTAACTCTAAAAAATTCATCGAGATTGTTAGAAAAAATACCTAAAAACCTTATTCTTTCAATTAATGGAACTGAAGAATTATTAGCTTCTTCTAAAACTCTTTCGTTAAATTCAAGCCAACTTAACTCACGATTTACGAATATATTTTTTTGACTTTTCATCTAAAATTCTTTGGAAAATAGTAAGTACATTTTCCGTTTTTAATATCAGTCCATAAAGATACATCAAATTCAAAAATTAAAATTCCACAAGTGGGAACATGCAAATTTTTATGAAATGTATATTTTTTATAAAGATTTGAACAAGTATTGTTATGCGAAAAAATCATAACAGTATTATACGAATCATCTAAACATTTTATAAATTTTTCAGTAGCTTCTCCATCAAAATCGTAAAGACTTTGTTCAATAATTAGTTTAACATTATAGTTTAAATTATTAAGAAACTTATGAGCAGTATCCAATGTTCTTCTTGCTGGACTTGAATAAATAGAATCTATATTTAGTTTAAAATTTTTAAAAATGATTGACATAATATCCGCATCATTGTAGCCTCGGTTTGAAAGGGGTCGTTTCAAATCAGAACAATTATAATCCCAAGATGATTTAGCATGTCTAATTAAAATAATCTTTTTCAAGGGGAGAGTCTATTTTTTTCCCATTGTTCGTTATTTTTAAAATAGAAAATCCTGTCGTGAAGACGACTTTCTCTACCTTGCCAAAATTCAATAGATTTTGGAATTACATTATAACCACCCCAATGTTTTGGTCTTTTTAAACTATTGACTCCAACATTAAAATTTTTTAGTTTATTATCAATAAAATCTCGTGAGGGAATAACTTCACTTTGATCAGAAACTATTGCACCTATTCTACTTGATTCAGGTCTAGAATTAAAGTATTTATTAGATTTGATTTCACTTATTTTATTAGCATTTCCATGTATTATGACCTGTCTTTCTAGTGAAGGCCAATAAAAAGAAAGACATGTTTGAGGATTAAGTTTAATATGATTTCCTTTTCTACTATTGTAGTTTGTAAAAAAAATAAAACCTGAATCAGAAAATTCTTTCAATAAAACTATCCGAGTTGTTGGAAATCCTTCTTTATCAACGGTTGATAGTGACATTGCATTGGGTTCTCTTTCGTTTCCGTTATTTTCTAACTCAGAAAACCACTTTGAAAATAAATCTAGCGGATTATTTGGTAGGTTATTTTCAATTAACTCTCCTTTTAAATACTTATCTCTGTAATTACTAAGATCTTTTGACATTTAATAAAAATAATGATTAAATAATGAAAAATTTATTTTCTAATGCTAAATCAACATTTTTAAATTTGGTTTTAGCTTCTTCAAGAAATAAATTTAAATCCTTATATCTGGAGGAAAAATGACCTAATATTAACTTCTTAGCATTAGATTCATTAGCAATAATACCAGCTTGCTCAGCTGTAGAATGAAGTGTTTTTGTAGCAAAATTTTCATGTTTTTTAAGAAATGTAGACTCATGATACAATAAATCACAATTCCTAATTTGTTGTATAATTTTACGATCAAAAATAGTATCTGAACAAAATGCATATGTAATATCTGGAACTAAAGGCTCTACTAATTCCCTATTTTTAATAATTTTTCCATTTTCAGTAACTCCATCTTTTCCTAATTTAATACCCGCATATTGAGTTTTATCAATCCCTAATTCAATAGCTTTATCAATTATTAATTTGTGAGTAATTGTTTTTTTTCTAAATAAAAACCCATTGGTATAAACTCCATGTGTAAGCGGAATAGTAGTTACCGAAAAATTAGTTGTATTTAAAATAATTTCTGGAATTATATTTTTTAATTCTATAATTTCTAATTTATAATTAGTCCAGGTATTTCCTTTTTTCATTAAGGTGGTTATTATTTCTTTTATGCCTTTAGGTCCATAAATTTTTAATGGTTTTTCCCTACCCAATAAGTTAAAAGTTAAAATTAAACCCGGTAAACCAAAATAATGATCTCCATGCAAATGAGAAATAAAAATATGTTCAATTGTATTAAATTTTATTTTATTTTTTCTTAGTTGAATTTGTGTTCCCTCACCACAATCGATTAGATATGATTTTCCGTTATTTTCTAAAATTTGAGAGCTAGTGAATCGTTTAATAGTTGGGTATGCGGAGCAGCTTCCTAGAATTGTTAACTTCATCATAAAAGTAAATCTCTTTCAATTTCCTCAATTTCTATAATATCGTGAGCTTCTTTAACAGTGGGAGCCACACAAATATTTTCATTATGAAAAATAGAATTTACTATCACAAAAGATTTGTTGTTTTGTCTTGAAAGATTAGACAACTCAAATAATCTTTCTGTAATCTTATCAAAATCATTGAAATTTAAAGTAATTATAATATTAAACGTAGTATTTCTTTTTATTGATTTAAAATTTAAAAGAAATTCATCCTTATTTTTGAGGTTAAAAATTTTAATATTGGAGTTCATATTATTTTAGCTTGGCAGCTAACAGATACATTACAGCCATTCTTATAGCTACTCCATTTTCAACTTGATCTAAAATTATAGCTTGGTCAGAATCTGCTACTTCACTTGTAATTTCTACTCCCCGGTTAATTGGCCCAGGATGCATTACTATAATTTTTTTATCCAGAGAATCTAAAATACTTTTATTTAAACCATATTGTTGAACATATTCTCTAACTGAGGGAAAATATGATTCAGACATTCTTTCATTTTGAATTCTCAGCATATTTACAGCATCACAATGTTTTAATGCATTAATAAAATCTGTATCAACAGTTACATTTAAAGATTCAATATCATTTGGAATGAGTGATTTTGGTCCACAAACAGTAACATTAGCTCCTAATTTTTGATAAGCATAAATATTAGACAAAGCTACTCTTGAATGCATTATGTCACCAACAATTAAAATGTTTTTATTCTTTAAATTGCCTATTTTTTCAATAAGAGAGTATGCATCTAATAAAGCTTGTGTCGGGTGTTCATGAGTTCCATCTCCAGCATTGATTATACATGAATCTATATTTTTTGACAAAAAAACACTTGCACCAGGACTCGGGTGACGCATAACAACCATATCAACTTTCATGGATATAATATTGTTAACTGTATCTATCAGAGTTTCTCCTTTAGAAATCGAAGATCCAGATGAAGAAAAATTTACAACATCAGCAGAAAGTCTTTTTTGAGCTAATTCAAAAGAAAGCTTAGTTCTTGTACTATTTTCAAAAAAAAGATTTGCAATCGTTACATCTCTTAACGAAGGTACTTTCTTAATCTTTCTATTTATTACTTCCTTAAAATTATCCGCAGTCTTAAAAATTAAATTAAGATCATTTGAATTTAAATATTTTATTCCAAGTAAATTATCTACACTTAAATTTTCCATCAATTATTTTTAATTAAATAAACAGAATCTTCATTATTATTTTCTTTCCAATTAACTATAACTTTTTCATTTAATCTTGAATCTACTTGAGTTCCACAGTAATCTGGTTGAATTGGTAATTCCCTAGAAAATCTTCTATCGATTAGAGTTAATAATTTGACAGCCAATGGCCGACCAAAAGATTGAATTGCACTTAAAGCTGCTCGAATACTTCTTCCAGTAAACAAAACATCATCAACTAAAACTACAGTTTTATTTTCTATTGAAAAATCAAGTTTCGTGGAGTTAGCTTTTAAAACTTTTTCAGATCTTCTGAAATCATCTCTAAAAAAAGTAATATCAAGATAGCCAATCTTTAAATTATTAGATTTATTGTAGTTATTTATCAATGTTGCTATACGTTTAGCTAAGAGAGAACCCCTTGGTTGTATACCTACTAAAACCGTATTTTTAAATGAACTATGGTCTTCAATTAACTGAAATGACAACCTATTAAGTATGGTGGATATTTCATTAGCGCCGAGTATTTTTTTTGGCTTCATAACGCTTTAATTCGAGCCAAAATTAGTGTTTTTTTTTATTATGGGTAAATGATTTAGGATATTAACCAATTTTAGTCAATAATTAGCTCACATTGGCTTTTTCAGCAATTCTTCTGTATGTACCATCTTCAAGCTTTGATCTAATTTTAGAGAAAGCGGATAGTGTTTCGTTTACATCCTCAATATTATGTGAAGATGTTGGAATCAATCTTAATAAAATGAAACCCTTGGGTATAACAGGGTATACAACAATTGAACAAAATATAAAATATTTTTCCCTAAGCTCCTTAACCATAACGAATGCTTCGTGAATATCACCCTTAAGAAAAACAGGTGTAACACAGCTTTGAGTGGTGCCTAAATCGAAATTTTGTTTTCTAAGTCCTGTTTGTAATGCCTTAACATTATCCCAAAGTTTTGTTCTAATTTCAGGTCTGTTTTTCAGCATTTCAAGTCTTTTCAAAACACCTGCCACCAATTGCATTTGAAGTGATTTTGCAAAAACTTGAGATCTCATATTATATTTTAGAAAGTCGATTATCATGCTATCTGATGCAATAAAAGCACCTGTACTAGCCATTGATTTTGCAAAAGTTGCAAAGTAAACATCTATTTGATCCTGAACTCCTTGCTCCTCTCCAGCACCAGCACCAGTTTTACCAAGAGTTCCAAAACCATGAGCATCATCTACTAATAATCTAAAATTATATTTATTTTTTAAATCAGCAATTTCTTTTATTTTACCTTGTTCTCCTCGCATACCAAATACACCCTCAGAGATAACTAAAATTCCTCCACCTGTTTTTTCCGCAATTTTGGTAGCTCGTTCAAGATTAACTTGAAGACTATCTATATCGTTATGTTGATAAGTAAATCTTTTACCAATATGTAATCTAACTCCGTCGACAATACATGCATGACAATCTATATCATACACAATAACATCATTTTTAGAAACTAAAGAATCAATGGTAGATAATATACCTTGATAACCAAAATTTAAAACATATGCTTTTTCTTTGGAGACAAAATCAGCTAACTCACACTCCAATTTTTCATGTAGGTCAGTATGTCCAGACATCAGTCTTGCTCCCATTGGATAAGCAGAACCATATTTCTTAGCAGCTTGAGCATCAAATTCTCTTATTTCTGGATGGTTAGCTAATCCTAAATAGTCATTAACACTCCAAGTTATGACTTCTTTACCATTAAATTTCATTCTATTACTAATAGGACCCTCCAGTTTTGGAAAGGCAAAGTAACCTTCTGCTACACTAGCATATTTTCCTAATGGACCTTTGTTAGATACAATTTTGTCAAATAAATCGTTCATTACTTAATTGATATTTCATCTACAAAAATAATACTTATTTTATGTATTCAATAGGTTTTTCTTGTGGAGTTTTTTGGGAATCAAAAAAACCTTGATCAGACATCCATTTGTCGCTGTAAATTTTGCTCATATATCTAGATCCATGATCACAAAAAATCATTACAACTACACTATTCTTATCAAAGATATTATTTTTGGACAATTGTTTTACAGCCTGCATTGCAGCTCCAGACGTATATCCAACAAACATTCCCTCTTTAAGTGCTATTTCTCTGGAGGAATGTGCGCTTTTTTCATCATTGACTTTTTCAAAAAAATCAATAATATCAAAATCTGTAGCAGTGGGTATTAGATTTTTTCCGAGACCTTCAATTCGGTAAGGATAAATTTCATCTTCATCAAACTCTTTTGTTTCATGATATTTTTTCAAAACAGACCCATATGCATCAACACCAATAATTTTAATATTTTGATTTTTAGATTTTAAAAATTGACCTATTCCTGAGATAGTTCCACCAGTTCCACTACTAGCTACTAGGTGGGTGATTTGACCGTTAGTTTGATCCCATATTTCTGGACCAGTGGAATTGAAATGGGCCTCTGTATTTAACTTATTAAAATATTGATTTATATAAAATGAACCTTTAATTTCTTCATGTAATCTTTTAGCAACTTGATAATAAGATCTCTCATCATCGGCGCTAACATGAGCTGGGCAGACATATACTTTGGCTCCCATTGACTTTAACATGTCTATTTTATCAGAGGATGATTTTGAAGAGACAGCTAGAATACAATTATAACCTTTAATCATGCTAACCATTGATAAGCTAAACCCAGTATTTCCAGATGTAGTTTCAATAATTGTCGACCCTGGTTTTAATAAACCTTTTTTCTCTGCACTTTCAATGATGTGAAGTGCTATCCTATCTTTGTTTGAGTGACCCGGATTGAAGGCTTCTACTTTTGCATAAAAATTGCCAGGTATATCTTTTGTAATGTTATTAAGCTTTACTAGTGGAGTGTTTCCAATTAAATCTAAGATACTATTGTAAGCTTTAATATTTTTACTCATAATGTGCTTTTGGCATCATTTTCTGGGCAAATTACTTAAAAAAAGACTTTAGAACCAAATATATTTACTATTTATAAATATTTTCTAAATCTAATAAAAATGAATACTCTTTTGCTAAATCCCTGATAGCCTCAAATCTTCCTGAGGAACCACCATGTCCAGTATCCATATTGGTATTTAAGAATAATTTATTATCACCCAATTTATTAGCTCTTAATTTAGCAACCCATTTTGCAGGTTCCCAATATTGTACTTGAGAATCGTGAAGACCAGTTGTAACTAACAAGTTTGGATAATTAATTTTAGAAACATTATCATAAGGTGAATAAGAAAGTATATAATTGTAAAATTTTTCCTCATTGGGGTTTCCCCACTCATCATATTCACTAGTTGTTAATGGAATTGTTTCGTCTAACATAGTTGTAACGACATCAACAAAAGGAACTGCTGCTATCATTCCATTATATAATTCAGGTGCCATATTCATTACAGCACCAACGAGCAAACCTCCTGCAGATCCTCCATAAGCATACATATGAGTAGGAGATGAATAATTCTCTTTTATCAAATGTTTTGTGCAATCAATATAATCGTTAAAAGTGTTTATTTTATTTAACAGTTTCCCATCCTCATACCATGATCTACCTAAATACTCACTTCCTCTTACATGTGAAATAGCGAATATAAAACCTCTGTCTAAAAGACTTAATCTACTGATTGAAAATGTTGGATCAATAGTATTACCATAAGAACCATATCCATATAAGAGAAGAGGGTTTGTGCCATCTTTTTTAATATTTTTTTTGTGTATTACAGAAATAGGTATTTTAGTTCCGTCTCTAGAATCTGCCCAAATTCTTTTTGTAATATAATTGTCTTTACTGAACTTGGTATCTAAAACTTGATTTTGCTTTAATATTATCTTGTTCTTTGAAAACATATCAAATTCAATGATCGAATGAGGTTCATTTAATGAATTATAAGCATACCTTAATTTTTTTGAATCAAAATCTAAATTTCCAGTTGTATAACAACTAAAGGTTTCGCTTTCAAATTTTAAGTAATAGCTTTCAGATCCATTCCATGGTTTAATATTGATTCTATTCAAACCATTAAACCTTTCACTGACAACTAAAAAATCTTTAAAAATATCAATCCCTTCAATTAATACATTTTCCCTATGCCCAATAACCTCAATCCAATTTTCAGATGAAGTATTTTTTAATTCAGTTTTTAGCAATTTATAGTTAAAAGCATCATCCTTGTTCGTTATTATATAAAAATGGTCTTCAAAATGACTAATACTGTATTCCACTCCTCTCTCCCTTTTTTTAAAGAGAGTGAATTTATCATCCGGTTTATCCGCTAATAAAAACTGAAATTCAGAGGTTAATGTGCTTGATGAAGAAATAATAATAAACTTTTTAGATTTTGATTTAGACACATTAGTGTAAAAAGTTTCATCGGTTTCATGAAAAACTAACTTATCATTTACTGGATTATCACCAATTTTATGTTTAAATATCTTGTCATTTCTTAGAGTTTGGGTGTCTCTATTTGTGTAAAAAAGGGTAGAATTATCATTTGCCCATGCAAAGGTTCCAGAGGTGTTAGTTATCTCATCCTTCAAAATCTCACCATTATCTAAATTTTTAAATTTTATTGTGTAAAGTCTCCTTGAAACAGTATCAATACTATATGCAACAATTTTATTATCAGGGCTAATTTTAAAATTTGACAAATTAAAATAATCACACGATTGAGCTAGTTCATTACAATCAAAAAGTATTTCTTCATTTGATCTCAATGAGTCTTTGTATCGAGAATAAATCGGGTAATCTAAATTTTCTTTGTATTTAGTAACATACCAATACCCATTTAAAAAATATGGAACGGATTGATCTTCCTCTTTGATTTTATTTTTAATTTCATTGAATAACTTGTCTTGAAAATCCTTAGTGTGAAGAGTCATCTTTCTGTAATAATCATTTTCGCTATTCAAATATTCAATTACACGTGGATTTTCTCTTTCTTTGAGCCAATAATAATTATCAATTCTTTCATCATTAAATTTTATTAATGATTTTGGAGTTTTTTTTAAATTAGGGGAAATAATCTCTTTCAATGAAATTTAGATTTTTATGAATAAGTTTTGGAGAAATATTATATTAATTAAAATTTTAAATTACTTATAATATCTAGAAATTTTTCGTGCATTTGATTTGTGTAGTCTTTATGAGTAACAAGCCTGAGTTTATTATCACCCATTGAAATAAGTTTAATATTTTGATTTGACATTTTATTTAAAAAAACATCAGTTTTAATATTTTTTTCGATTTGAAATATTAATATGTTAGTTTCTACTTTTTCAACTTGACTAATAAAATTTGACTTCTTCAATATACTTTCAATTTCTTTAGCTTTGATATGATCTTCATTTAATCTTTCAATATTATTTTTTAAAGCATAAATTCCACAAGCTGCAAGGTAACCCGCTTGCCTCATTCCTCCTCCTAATAATTTTCTTACTTTTATTGCTTTATTTATAAATTCTATTGATCCCAATAGAACAGATCCAACAGGGCATCCTAATCCTTTACTTAAGCATACTGATATTGAATCAAATATTTTTCCATATTGTGAAGGATTCGTATTAGTCTGTACAATAGCATTCCAAATTCTTGCCCCATCAAGATGATAATAAAGATTATTTTCTTTGCATGTTTGTTGAATCTTTTTTAACTCACCAATATCCCAACAAGCCCCTCCACCTTTATTAGTTGTATTCTCTGCACAGACTAATGATGTTTTAGGACTGTGATAAAAATCAGGTGGGTTTATAGCACTAATAACTTGCTCATTTGTGAACATTCCTCTATTACCATCAAGTAATTTACAGGATACACCGCTATTAAAACTTACTCCTCCACCTTCATAATTATAAACATGTGCATACTTATCACATATTAATTGATCCCCAGGTTGGGTATGTATTTTAATAGCTGTTTGATTTGCCATTGTTCCAGAGGGAAAAAAAAGCGCAGATTCCATTCCAAACTTGGTTGCTATCAAATCTTCCAATTCATTAACAGTCGGGTCATCCTTAAATACGTCATCACCAACATTTGAACTCATCATGAACTCTAACATTTCTTTAGAGGGTTTTGTAACTGTATCACTTATTAAGTTTATTTCCATTTTTAATTTTAAATAAAAAA
The DNA here is from genome assembly GCA_902559035.1 of uncultured Bacteroidota bacterium. Taxonomy (GTDB): domain Bacteria; phylum Bacteroidota; class Bacteroidia; order Flavobacteriales; family Flavobacteriaceae; genus MAG-121220-bin8. The sequence continues at coordinate 225,918 of CACEGG010000001.1, read as the reverse complement.
ATAATGTTGTTAAATATAAAAATAAATTAGGTCTAAGTAATTTAATATAAAATGTATTTTTGTAGATAAATGATAACACTTGACCAAATAAAGGATCTCCTTGAACGAACTAAGTCGTTAAGGAGTTATCTTTGACATTGATTCTAAAATCATAGAGATTTCTAATAAAGAAGAAATTACATTTGACCCCAATTTCTGGAACGACTCAAAAAAGGCTCAAAAAGTCATGAAAGAGCTTCAAAGTTTAAAACAATGGGTTAAAGATTATGATAAAGCTAAATTACTTATTGATGATTTGGAAATTCTATTTGAGTACTTTAAAGAAGGTGAGATTGAAGAAAATGAAATAAATATTCAATATACTCATTGTAAAGAACATATCGAAAACATGGAATTTAAAAATATGTTATCCAGTGAGGGAGATGAAATGAGTGCTGTAATTCAAATAACTGCGGGAGCTGGAGGAACTGAAAGTTGTGATTGGGCTCAAATGCTCATGAGGATGTATGTGATGTGGGCTGAAAAAAATAAATTTAAAATTAAAGAACTTGATCTTCAACAAGGTGATGTTGCTGGTGTTAAGTCAGTTACACTTGAAATTGAGGGTGATTTTGCTTTCGGATGGTTAAAAGGTGAAAACGGTGTACACAGACTTATTAGAATATCACCATTTGACAGTAATGCTAAAAGACATACTTCATTTGCATCTGCCTACGTTTATCCGTTAGTTGACGATAGTATTGAAATAAATATAAATCCCTCAGATATTTCATGGGAAACTATGAGATCAAGTGGAGCAGGTGGCCAAAATGTCAATAAAGTTGAAACTGCAGTTAGACTGAGACATGCTCCATCAGGAATAGTTATCGAAAATTCTGAAACAAGGTCTCAGCTTGAAAATAAGACAAAGGCCATGCAGTTATTAAAATCTCAACTGTACGAAATAGAGCTTAAAGAAAAATTAAAAGAAAGAGATAAAATCGAATCTAATAAAATGAAAATAGAATGGGGATCACAAATTAGAAATTATATTTTACATCCCTACAAACTAATAAAAGATGTAAGAACTAATCATGAAACTAATGATGTTGATGGTGTACTGGACGGGAATATTAATTCTTTCTTAAAATCATTTCTAATGTCTAATTAATATGAGCAATGTAATTTTTTTACACAATCCAAGGTGCAGAAAATCAAGAGAAGCAATGAATTTTTTGAACGTAAATAAAATAAATTTTGATATTATACTTTACATAAAAACAGGATTAAAAAAAAGTTTCATTAAAGAGTTGCTTAAAAAATTATCTGTAAAACCCATTGATTTAGTAAGAAATCAAGAAAAAATTTGGAAAGAAAATTATAAATTAAAGGAACTTACAGATGATGATATTATATTTATTTTACATAAACACCCTAATTTAATTAAAAGGCCGATAGTTGTAAAAAATAATAAAGCGATTATTGCAATCCCACCCTCAGATATAATTAAAATCTTAAACTAAACCTTTTTCATTAAAAATAGTCTTAGTTAATATAAATATCAATGGCAGGATATTTGATAATTTAGGTTCATATGAAAAAAATCTTTCTATTTCTAACTCTTTTATTTGGTGTATATATAAATTCACAAGAGAATAAATTAACAGTCTCTGGAAAAATAATTGATTCTGATTATAACACTCCCCTAGAGTACGCCACCATAAGTATTTATGATTCAGAAAAAAAGAATTTGATAAATGGTGTTATTTCAGATAATTCTGGCTTCTTTTCAATTGAGGTTAAAAAGGGTTTGTATGATATAAAAATCGAATATATTTCTTTTAGAACTAAAAGTCTAGAAAAAATTGACGTTCAAAATTCAATCGATTTAGGAAATATAAACATTTCAATCGACGAAAATTTATTAGATGAAATTGAGGTTGTTGGAGAAAAAACTGAAATAGAAATAAAATTAGACAAAACAGTCTACAACATTGGAAAAGACCTAACATTGAAAGGAAGTAGTGTAAGTGATGTATTAGATAATTTACCTTCGTTAGAAGTAGATATTGATGGAAATGTATCATTAAGAGGAAATCAAAGCGTTCGAATACTTATTAATGGGAAACCCTCTGGTTTAGTAGGAATAAGTAGTAACGATGCACTCAAGCAATTTCCATCTGAAAGCGTTGAAAAAGTAGAAGTAATAACTTCACCCTCAGCAAGATACAACGCCGAAGGAACAGCTGGTATAATAAACATAGTTTTAAGAAAAAATAAATTAGCTGGACTCAATGGATCAGCAAGTCTAAATCTTGGTGACCCAAGGAGAGTCGGAATATCGACGAATTTAAATTACAGAACAAAAAAAATAAGTTTATTTAGTAATATTGGAAATAACTCAACTAAATATATTAACGGATTTAAAAATGAAACAGAATATTTCACTAATAGTGAAAAAAATAATTTCTTATACGAAAATGGTGAAAGAAACTCAGAGAGAAATTCGAATTATTATAATGGAGGTGTTGAATATTTTTTCAACGAAAAAACAAGCTTTGTTGCTTCATTTGTGAATAACTCAAGTGATGGTTTAACTAATACTTCAAACTTAATTGATCAAACATTTGACAATATCAATAGTTTATCTGAAAGACTTGAAGATGAAATTGAAATTGATGAAAACAAAGAATTTTCGTTTAATTTCTCTAAAAAATTTAACGATAAGGGACATGAACTAACAATAGATTATCAAAAAGAAAAATCATTCGAAATTGAATCATCGTCTATTTTAAATAATAAATTAAAACCTATTTTTAAGAGGAACCTCTCTGAGAAAATAACAACTGATGAAAACCAAAACAGTGAATTATACAAAGTTGATTATTTATTACCAATTGGTGAAGAAGGTCAGTTTGAAGCTGGATTTAGGAGAAGCAACCAACATCAAAAAATTAATTATTTAGTTGAAAAAGAGGATAATTCAGGAAATTATATTTCGGATAATAATTTAAGTAACACTCTATTGTATAATGAAAAGGTAAATGCATATTACACACAATATGGAAATAAAAAAAATAACTTTTCTTACTTGCTCGGTTTAAGATTTGAAGAATCTATTACAAATGTTACTCAGGTTGTAAATGGGGAGAATACTCAAAAAAAATATAATGATTTGTTTCCAACTCTAAACTTGGCAATAGAGTTAAAGGAAGATGAAACGATTACCTTGGGTTATAATAGAAGGATTAGAAGAGCTAGATCATACTTTATAAACCCATTTCCATCAAGATCAAGTATAACTAATATTTTTCAAGGAAATCCAAATATAGAGCCAACATACTCAAATGGAATAGATCTTGGTTATCTAAAAAGATTTTCACAAACAACTATTAATGGATCTATTTATTTTAGAAAATCAACTGGAGAATTTACTTTCATTACTGAAAATACTGGTGAATCTGTACTTGTGAATGGAAATTTAGTTCCTGTCATCAGAAGAACTCCTATAAATTTAGCAAGTAACTCACAAACTGGTTTAGAATTCAATGTAAATTATACTAAATCTAAACTTTGGAGAGTAAGAGGAAATATTAATTTTTTTGAATCGAATCTAAAAGGTGAATACAATGGAGTTGTATACGATTCCAAAAACTTTTCATGGTCCGGGAGATTAAATAATTATTTAAAAATATTTTCCTCAGTTGATTGGCAAACGAGTTTAAGTTACAGAGCACCACAAAAAACTGCAGTTTCTAACAGAAAGGCTCGAATTAGTTCTAATACTGCTTTAAGTAAGGATTTAATGAAAGATAAACTGACATTGACCTTCAAAGTAAATGATATTTTTGAGACTCAAAAGTGGAGAATAGAATCATTTAATGAAAATTACAGGAGTTATAGTGAAAGCAGCTGGAGAGGCGGTAGAAATTTTGAACTAAATTTAATCTACAGATTTAATCAGAAAAAAAGTGACAGAAAAAGATCAAACAACTACGAAAATTATGGTGAAGGCGGGTTTGGAGCGTAAATTATTTCTTTATTTTATTTTTTATTTCCTTTAATCTTTCAATTAAAGCCCCTCCAACCCAATAAGGGACTATAAAGGTTAATAAAAGAATTAACAACCAAAATCCCATAGTGAGGACAGATAAAAATAAAATAAATCCTAGGTACTGATCAAATTCAAACATATTATAATTTTATTAATACAAATATAAATCAAAGTAATGATCTTGAAAAATATTTGTTAACAAATGATAGTAAATTATTATGTTAAGCATTATTACTAAATTTGTATTATAAAATTTGATATGGAATTCAGAATTGAAAAAGATACTCTTGGAGAAGTTAAAGTTTTAAAGAATGCATTGTGGGGTCCACAAACTCAACGTTCAATTAATAATTTTAAAATTGGAAAACCTGGCTCAATGCCTATTGAAATAATTCATGCTTTTGCGATTTTAAAAAAGGCTGCTGCTTATACTAATTTTGAATTAGGAGTTCTGAGTGAAAAAAAAATGAAACTCATAAGTTTAGTTTGTGATGAAATTATTGATGAAAAACATAATGATCAATTTCCATTGGTTATTTGGCAAACTGGCTCAGGAACACAAACTAATATGAATGTTAATGAAGTAATTTCCAACAGAGCCCATGTAATTGAAGGAAAAAAAATTGGTGAAGGAGAAAAAACTTTAGCTCCTAATGATGATGTTAACATGTCTCAGTCTTCAAACGATACATTTCCAACTGCAATGCATATTGCAACATATCAGAAACTAATTAAAAACACTATTCCAAGTCTAGAAAATTTTAAAAAAACTCTTTTAAATAAATCATCAGAATTTAAAAATGTAATTAAAATTGGAAGAACTCATTTAATGGATGCAACGCCAATAACGTTAGGTCAAGAATTTTCAGGGTATCATTCACAAATAGATCACGGACTTGAATCATTAAAAAAATCATTCAGTCATTTATCAGAACTTGCTTTAGGTGCTACTGCAGTAGGAACAGGACTAAATTCTCCGAAAGGTTATGATGTTTTAGTATCAAAATATATTTCTAAGTTCACAGGAATTAGTTTTATTACTGCAAAAAATAAATTTGAGTCAATTGCTAATCACGATGCCATGGTTGAAACTCATGGAGCTTTAAAACTAATAGCTAATTCATTAAATAAGATTGCTAATGATATCCGAATGATGGCTAGTGGTCCTAGATCAGGTATCGGTGAAATAATAATTCCCTCCAACGAACCAGGAAGCTCTATTATGCCAGGAAAAGTGAATCCAACCCAATGTGAAGCACTCTCTATGGTATGTGCTCAAGTAATTGGAAATGATGTCACAGTTACAATTGGAGGAATGCAAGGACATTATGAACTTAATGTCTTTAAACCTGTTATAGTTTCTAATGTTTTAGAATCTCTAACTCTTATTTCTGATAGTGTTAAAAGTTTTAATGATAATTGTTTATTAGGAATAAAACCTAATACTAAAAAAATTAATGAATTACTCAATAATTCACTAATGCTTGTAACTGCATTAAATAGTAAAATTGGCTATTACAAATCAGCTGAAATAGCAAATATTGCCCATGAAAATGGAATAACATTGAAGGAAGCAGCACTAAAAACAGGTTATTTATCTGAAAAAGAATTTGACTCTTGGGTAAAACCTGAAGATATGATTGGCAACGGGTAACCAATGAAAATTATTGAATATTCCAGAGCTCATAGACTATCATTTAAAAAATTGAATGAAGAATGGCTGGAAAAGTATTTTAATGTTGAACCCTATGATTCCACTCTCTTAAAAAATTGTGAATCTGAAATAATAAACAAAGGAGGATATATTTTCTTTGGAATCATTGATAATGAAGTAATGGGAACATATGCACTATTACCACCTGTGAATGGACGCACTGAATTAGGAAAAATGGCAGTTACAGAATCATATCAAGGAAAAGGATATGGTCAACAATTACTAAAACATGCACTTTCAACAGCAAAATCATTAGGAATAAAGGAAATATTTTTATTTTCTAACAGAATTTTGAAAAATTCTATTTACATCTACAAAAAATTTGGTTTTAAAGAAGTAGAAAATGTGGATAGTCCTTATAAAAGGGGAAATATTAAAATGCTAGCTAAACTCTAGTATTTAGTTTAATTCAAATTACACCCTTCCTTTAAGTGCAGAAAATGCCCATCCTATACAAATGAATCCTATACCAACAAAACTAAATCCAATAGCATAATCAGTATATTTTAAAACTCCTAGTAAAATAATTATTATACCAATTATTGTTAAAATTAAAGAAGCAACACTAAAAATTCCGTTTTTATTTAAAGCCATAGATTTAATTTGATTACAATATGATAATAAATGACATATTTAAATGTTAAAAAAAATATAAAATTATTTCACTTTTCCAGTTAGTTTACCCTTCCAGTTGGTCCAATTGTATTTTCTTGAAAAATAAAAAAGTAAAATTGGATAAATTATCGAAAGAGAAAAGAGAGATTGATTTATTACATTTGGTTCGCCTATATATTTGAAAATTGATGTTGTTTGAAAAACAGTCCAATCCGCCGTTACAATTAATGCAATCAATAAATTATTTCCAGCATGAAAACCAAGAGCAAGTTCCATTCCATCATCCATAAGTGTTAAAATCCCTAAAAATAGACCAGTAGCAACATAATGAACCAATAGGATTGATCCTAACTTCATTATTTCAGGATTGTAAAAATGAAGAAATCCAAAGGAAAAAGAAGTTAAAATTAGTGGCAACCATTTGTTATTAAACATTACACCTAAACCTTGCATCAAATAACCCCTAAAAACATATTCTTCCAAACTAGTTTGTACAGGTATAAATATTACAGCTATCAATAATAAAATTAAAAAATCATTTAAATTGAACTGTAAAATATAATCCTCGGAACTTGTAAAAAAAGAAAATAAAATATTTAATACTAATATTACTGAAATTGCAGTGAATGATGTTAAAATCCTTTTGTAGTCAATGGTTTTTCTTGATGTTGTTATTGAAAGAACAGATTGATTATGCAAATATTTTATTACAATTAAAAATCCAATAAACCCAACAAAAAAAGTAAGTAATGTATAGAAAAAAGTTAGATTGCTATTTTCTAAAATTATCATCATTTTAGAAGGATCAAGATTGGCAGCTCCCTCTAACCCTACTTTATTGAAAATTGCTATAATAAAAGGAATAGATCCAATTTGTGTAAAAATGAATATTATGAAAATTCCCAATGCATATCTCCATATGTTGTTTTTTACTTTGAGCGCATTTTGTATGAACATATTTTATTTATTTTTATTTAATACCATAGTAGAAAGCTTACAATGAGAGATTAAATTGTCGTTATCATCTGTAATTTTAATTTCCCATAATTGTGTTGATCTTCCCTTATGTAGTGGTGTTGCTTTAGCGTATACGTATCCTTCTCTAACACTTTTTAAGTGATTAGCTGAAATAACTATTCCTCTAACAGTTTTATCCTTGTAATCAACAGACATGTAGGAAACAGCACTTCCAACTGATTCTGCCAATGCAACTGTGGCTCCTCCATGTAAAACTCCATCAGGCTGATAAACTTTAGATGTAACTGGCATCCGAGCAACTAAAAAGTCCTCGCCAATATCAACATACTCAATATCTAAAGTTTCCATTAAAGTGTTTTTGTTTGCAGTATTAATTTTATCTAAAATTATTTTTTTATCCATATTCAATAAATATAAAAAAAACGCATTAGAAAACTAATGCGTTTTTAATTGTTAAGGATTATTAAAATTATTTAACCTCTTCAAAATCTACATCTTGAACATCATCAGAATCGTCTTTTGATTTTTCATTAGGCTCAGCTTGACCTGCTCCTGCCCCACTTGCTTGTTGAGCTTCAGCTTGGGCCTTGTAAAGTTCTTCCGAGGCATTTTTCCATGCCTCATTAATTCCTTCTAAAGCAGTTTTGATAGAATCTATGTCCTTACTTTCATGAGCTTTTTTCAAAACGTCAAGTGCTTCTTCAATTGCTTTTTTCTTGTCTTCAGGAATTTTATCACCATATTCCTTTATTTGACTTTCTGTTTGAAAAATCATAGCATCCGCACTATTTAAAGTATCTACTTCTTCTTTAGCTTTTTTATCGGATTCTGCGTTAGCTTCAGCTTCTTTTTTCATTTTTTCTATTTCTTCTTCAGAAAGACCAGAGGAAGCTTCTATTCTTATGTCTTGGGTTTTACCAGTTGCTTTATCCGCAGCAGTAACGTGAATTAGTCCATTTGCATCAATATCAAAAGTAACCTCTATTTGAGGAGTTCCTCTTGGTGCAGGTGGAATTCCGTCAAGATGAAACCGTCCGATTGTATTATTATCTTTTGCCATAGGTCTCTCACCTTGTAAAACATGAATTTCTACAGAGGGCTGGTTATCAGCAGCAGTTGAAAAAACTTGAGATTTTTTTGTAGGAATAGTAGTGTTTGCATCAATTAATTTAGTCATAACACTTCCCATAGTTTCAATTCCAAGTGAAAGTGGAGTAACATCTAATAATAGAACATCTTTTACATCTCCAGTTAACACACCACCTTGTATAGCAGCTCCAATAGCTACCACTTCATCAGGGTTAACCCCTTTGGAGGGTTTTTTTCCAAAAAACTTTTCAACTTTATCTTGTATTACAGGAATTCTTGTTGATCCACCAACAAGAATAACTTCATCAATCTCTTTTATGCTAAGACCAGCATCATCAATTGCTTTTTTTACTGGCTCCATGGATCTTTTAACTAGTTCACTAGTTAGCTGTTCAAACTTTGATCTGGTTAATGAAACCACTAAGTGTTTTGGTCCTGAAGCAGTAGCGGTTATATAGGGTAAATTAATTTCTGTCTGAGTTGACGAGGAAAGTTCAATTTTAGCTTTTTCAGCTGCTTCTTTTAGTCTTTGTAAAGCCATTGGGTCTTTTCTAAGGTCAATATCTTCTTTCTTTTTGAAGTCATCTGCTAAGAAACTTATAATTTCCTCATCAAAATCATCTCCACCTAATCTTGTATCACCATTAGTAGATAAAACCTCAAAAACTCCATCACCTAATTCTAAAATAGAAATATCAAATGTTCCTCCACCCAAATCATAAACAGCAATTTTTTGGTCTTTACCTGATTTATCAAGGCCATAGGCTAGTGCAGCTGCAGTAGGCTCGTTTATAATTCTTTGGACCTTAAGTCCTGAAATCTCTCCGGCTTCCTTTGTTGCCTGTCTTTGAGCATCATTAAAATATGCTGGAACTGTTATTACTGCTTCACTTACAGTCGTTCCTAAATAATCTTCTGCTGTTTTTTTCATTTTTTGAAGAACCATTGCAGATAACTCCTGAGGTGTATATAACCTTCCATCAATGTCTACTCTTGCAGTGTCATTATCTCCTTTAACAACTTTGTAGGCTGATCTATTCGCATCTTTTTTAGATTCACTAAACTTGTTACCCATAAATCTTTTTACAGAAGCAATTGTTTTTGTTGGGTTAGTTACTGCCTGTCTTTTAGCAGGATCTCCAACCTTAATTTCACCACCCTCAACAAAAGCAATAACAGAGGGAGTAGTTCTTTTACCCTCAGCATTAGGAATTACAACAGGTTCATTACCTTCCATTACAGAAACGCAAGAATTAGTTGTTCCTAAATCAATACCAATTATTTTACTCATTATTTAATTTTTATAATTTATTTAATATTTTCAATGATTATGCCAGTTTAATAGACATGACAGTGTGTCAGTAAATAGTTTCAAAATAAATTTACATTTGTAAAAAAAATTAAGATGTCAAAAAAAGAATATAAAAGAGTTACTACTCATACCCTTAAAGAAATGAAAACTCGAAAAGAAAAAATTTCAATGCTTACGGGTTATGATTATTCAATGGCAAAAATTATTGATAATTCTGGAATTGATGTAATACTTGTTGGAGATTCAGCTTCAAATGTAATGGCTGGACATGAAACTACCTTACCAATAACTCTTGATCAAATAATATACCATGCATCATCGGTTGTTCGCGGTGTCAATAGAGCATTGGTTGTTGTTGATTTACCTTTTGGAAGTTATCAATCAAATTCGGGCGAAGCTTTAAGATCAGCAATTAGAATCATGAAAGAATCTGGGGCTCATGCTGTAAAAATGGAAGGTGGTGAAGAAATTAAGGAATCTATAATAAGAATTTTGAATGCTGGAATTCCTGTCATGGGTCACTTAGGGTTAACTCCACAGTCTATTTATAAGTTTGGGACTTATACAGTTAGAGCAAAAGAAGAAGAAGAAGCTAAAAGATTAATTGAAGATGCTAAACTTTTGGACGAACTGGGTTGTTTTGGAGTTGTTTTAGAAAAGATACCTGCAAAAATTTCTAAAAAAGTCACCTCCTCTGTCTCTTGTCCAGTTATAGGAATTGGTGCGGGTTCTGATGTGGATGGTCAAGTTTTAGTAACTCATGATTTAGTTGGACTAAGCACTGAATTCAATCCAAGATTTTTGAGAAGGTATGTTGATTTAAACGAAATAATGACTAATGCAATTAAAAGTTACATTAAGGATGTCAAAAATTTAGATTTTCCAAACGAAAATGAACAATATTAAATTTTTTAAAAAATCTATTTTATTTGAAGATAACCATCTAATAATTATAAATAAAAAACCTGGCGAACTTACTCAGGGTGACAAAACTAAAGACCAAACTTTAGGAGATAAAGTCAAAGAATACATAAAAAACAAATACAATAAACCAGGAAATGTTTATTTAGGTATTACTCATAGACTAGACAGACCCACTAGTGGAATTATTATTTTTTGTAAGACATCTAAATCTTTAATAAGACTTAACAAAATGTTTAAAGAAAATAGTATTAAAAAAACTTATTGGGCTGTAGTAAATAAAATAGATGAATCAAAAGAAATTAGACTAGAAGATTTTTTATTAAAAAACAATAAACAAAATAAATCTTATGTCAAAAGCGATAAAAACATTAATGCGAAAAAATCAGTTTTATATTACAAACAAATACACACTCTTGACAAATACTCTTTACTTGAAATAAGATTAGAAACAGGAAGGCATCACCAAATAAGAACACAGCTTTCCAACAGAGGAATGGCAATAAAGGGAGATTTAAAATATGGCTTTCCTAGATCAAACAAAGATGGAAGTATTCATCTTCATTCAAGAAAAATTGAATTTCAACATCCAGTTTCTAAAAAGACAATCAAAGTAACTGCGGATCCTCCAAAAAATGTTATTTGGGATTTATGTAATAATTAGTAAAATTATTACATAAAATATTTACTCAGTTTTATTACTTTTACATCTTATGCTTATTTCAATTTATAATTAATATTGATGGCTAAAGAATTAGTAAAAATTTTTGACACAACTTTAAGAGATGGGGAACAAGTTCCAGGTTGTAAGTTAAACACTTCTCAGAAACTAGTAATTGCTAAAAGATTAGATGAGCTTGGGGTAGATGTTATTGAGGCTGGATTTCCAGTTTCAAGTCCTGGAGATTTTAAATCAGTAGTTGAAATTTCTAAAATTGTTAAAAACGCAACAGTTTGTGGTTTATCAAGAGCTGTTGAAAATGATATTAAAATTGCTGCTGAAGCATTACAATTTGCTAAGTATCCTAGAATACATACTGGAATTGGAACGTCTGATTCACACATTACTCATAAGTTTAATTCATCTAGAGATAAAATAATTGAAATAGGTTTTAATGCAGTAAAATATGCTAAATCTTTTGTAAAAGATGTTGAATTTTATGCCGAAGATGCTGGAAGAACTGATAACGAATTTTTAGCTAAAGTTTGTGAGAAAATGATTGAGGCAGGTGCCACTGTTTTAAACATTCCTGATACCACTGGATATTGTCTTCCAGATGAATATGGAAAAAAAATAAAATATTTAGTTGATAACGTAAAGAATATTGAAAAGGCTACAATTTCGTGTCATTGTCATAACGATTTAGGTTTAGCGACTGCAAATTCAATTGCTGGTATTGTAAATGGAGCAAGGCAAATTGAATGCACAATTAATGGAATTGGAGAAAGAGCTGGAAATACTTCTTTAGAAGAAGTAGTAATGATTATGAGACAACATCCTAATTTAAATCTTGATACAAATATCAACTCTAAGTTATTATTTGATACAAGTAATTTAGTTTCAGAAGGAATGGGAATGCCAGTACAACCCAACAAAGCAATTGTTGGGGCAAATGCATTTGCTCACAGTTCAGGAATTCACCAAGATGGAGTGATTAAAAATAGGGAGACTTATGAAATTATTAATCCATTAGACGTAGGAGTTAATGAATCTGCAATCATATTAACTGCCAGAAGTGGTAGAGCAGCCCTAGCTTACAAAGCAAAAAAAATAGGATATAATCTTTCTAAAGATGAATTAGACATCGTATACCCTGAGTTTTTAAAATTTGCTGATATTAACAAGGAAGTTTCTGATAATGACATACCTACAATAATAAAAAATTCAATATAATTTTATAAATGAATAATACCTTATTTGATAAAGTTTGGGACTCACATGTAGTTCATAAAATTAAAGATGGACCTGATGTTCTTTTTATAGACAGACACATGGTTCATGAAGTTACGAGTCCTGTTGCTTTTCTTGGGCTTAAAAACAGAGGAATTAAAGTTTTATTTCCTGAAAAGACTTTTGCAACTGCTGATCATAATACGCCTACCATTAATCAACATCTTCCAGTTAAAGACCCACTATCTGCTAATCAACTCAAGGCACTAGAGCAAAATTCTAAAGAACATGGAATTTCATATTGGGGACTTGGTCATGAAAAAAATGGGATTGTTCATGTAGTTGGTCCTGAATACGGAATCACTCAACCAGGAGCTACTATTGTATGCGGAGATTCACACACCTCCACTCATGGAGCTTTTGGAGCTATTGCTTTTGGAATAGGAACATCTGAGGTAGAAATGGTTCTTTCAACTCAATGTATTATGCAACCTAAACCAAAAAAAATGCGTATTACAATAAATGGTGACTTAAACATTGGTGTTACACCTAAGGACGTAGCACTTTATATTATCTCAAAACTTTCAACATCAGGTGCTACCGGATATTTTGTGGAATATTCTGGTGCAGTATTTTCTAATATGTCAATGGAAGGTAGAATGACGGTTTGTAATTTAAGTATAGAAATGGGAGCAAGAGGAGGAATGATTGCACCAGACGAAAAAACTTTTGAATATATAAAAGACAGAGAATTTACTCCAAAAAATGAGGATTGGAACAAAGCAATGAAATATTGGTCGACTTTAAAGACTGATAAGAATGCGATATTTGATAAAGAAATTGAATTTGATGGAAATAAAATAAATCCTATGATTACATTTGGAACAAATCCAGGAATGGGAATTGGTATTTCTAAAGAAATTCCTAATGCAAAAAATCAAGAAGGAGGGGTAAATACTTATAAAAAATCTTTGAATTATATGGATTTTGAAGAAGGCCAAAGTATGATTGGAAAAAATATAGATTTTGTTTTTTTGGGAAGTTGTACAAATGGAAGAATTGAAGATTTTAGAGAATTTACTAAAATAATTAAAGGTAAAAAGAAAGCATCAAATGTAACTGCATGGTTAGTTCCTGGCTCACATAAAGTCGAAAAGGCGATTAAGGAAGAAGGTTTACTAAAAATTTTAAATGAATCTGGCTTTGAACTTAGAGAACCTGGCTGCTCTGCTTGTTTAGCTATGAACGATGATAAAGTTCCTGCAGGAAAATATGCAGTTAGTACCTCAAATAGAAATTTTGAAGGAAGACAAGGACCTGGATCAAGAACTTTACTAGCAAGTCCTTTAGTAGCTGCTGCTGCTGCAATCACAGGAAAAATCACTGACCCAAGAACATTATTATAATATGGCCTACGAAAATTTTAAAGTTTTAAAAAGCAAATGTGTTCCATTACCAATTGAAAATGTTGACACAGATCAAATAATTCCTGCTAGATTTTTAAAAGCTACCGAAAGAGTAGGTTTTGGAGATAATTTATTTAGAGATTGGAGATATAATTCAGATGATTCACCAAAAAAAGATTTTATATTAAATAATACACAATTTGAAGGTAAAATTCTTGTTGGGGGAAAAAATTTTGGATCTGGTTCATCCAGAGAACATGCTGCATGGGCTATATATGATTATGGATTTAGATGTGTGATTTCAAGTTTCTTTGCTGATATTTTTAGAGCTAACTGTTTAAATATAGGCGTTTTACCAGTTCAAGTTTCACCGGAGTTTTTAGATAAAATATTTGATACAGTATATAAGGATCCAAACTCTGAAATAATTGTTGACCTTATTAATCAAAAGGTAACAATATTAAAATCGAATATTTCAGAATCATTCATCATAAATTCTTACAAAAAAGAAAATATGCTAAATGGTTACGATGATATCGACTATTTAATGAATCTAAAAAATACCATTAAAAAGTTTTCAGAAAAAACCCCTTTATAAAGAAAAAATGGTTAATGTAAGGAATGTAGAGATAATGGATACCACATTAAGAGATGGTGAACAGACATCTGGAATGTCATTTTCTGCAACTGAAAAATTAGCTATTTCAAAATTATTAATCGAAGAACTTAATATTGACAGAATTGAAATTGCATCTGCACGTGTCTCCCAGGGAGAATTCGAAGCTGTTAAGAATATAACTAATTGGGCAAAAAACAATAATTATTTAGAAAAAATTGAAATACTTACATTTTTAGATAATAATATATCATTAGAGTGGATGAATAAAACAGGAGCAAAAGTTCAAAATCTTTTAACTAAAGGGTCTTTAAATCATCTAGAGTACCAAATAAAGAAATCACCAACAGAATATTTTAAGCTTGTCAGCAAATGCATCAAAAACGCTAATAATATAGGTATTACAACCAATGTATATTTAGAAGACTGGAGTAATGGAATGAGAAACTCAATAGACTATGTTTATGATTTTTTAAATGTTCTTACAAAACTTCCTGTAAAAAGAATATTACTTCCTGACACTCTGGGAATTTTAAGCCCAAAAGAAACTTTTAAATATATCTCGTCTATTGTAAAAAAATATCCTAATACTCATTTTGATTTTCATGCACATAATGATTATGATTTGAGTGTTTCTAATGTAATAGAGGCATTAAATGCAGGATGTAACGGATTACATCTAACTGTAAATGGAATGGGCGAAAGAGCAGGAAATGCTCCAATGGCAAGTGTTGCCGCTGTAATTAAGGATTTTATTCCCGATGTTAAAATTAATTTGAAAGAAAAATCTTTATATAAGGTTAGTAAATTAGTTTCTGCTTTTACAGGGTTTAGAATACCTGCAAATAAACCCATTGTAGGTGATAACGTTTTCACTCAAACTGCAGGTGTTCATGCTGATGGTGATAATAAAAATAATTTATATTTTAACGATCTTCTTCCTGAAAGATTTGGCAGAAAAAGAAAATATGCTTTAGGAAAATTATCTGGAAAGGCTAACATAAAAAAAAACCTACAAGACTTTGGACTTACTTTGAACGACGAAAATTTAAAAAAGGTTACCAACAGAATCATAGAGCTTGGAGACAAAAAAGAAAAAGTTACTGCTGAAGACTTACCTTATATAATTTCTGATGTAATTAATAGCCAGGGATTTGTTAATAAAGTTAAAATTGAATCTTATATTTTAAATCATGTTAAAGGTGAAAACCCATCTGCAAAAGTTGATATAAAAATAAACGGAAAAAAATACACTGAAATCGCTACAGGTGATGGACAATTTGATGCATTTATAAATGCAATTAAAAAAATATATATTGAAAATGAATTAAAACTTCCTAAACTAATTGATTACTCAGTAACTATTCCACCTGGAAGTAATTCAGATGCCTTATGTGAAACTTTTATTACTTGGAAAACTAAAGAGAAAGAATTTATAACCAGAGGTTTGGATTCCGATCAGACAGTTTCAGCAATAAAGTCAACCGAAAAAATGTTAAATATTATTTGTAATTAAATATGAAATTAAATATAGCTCTATTAGCTGGAGATGGAATTGGACCTGAAGTAATACAACAAGCGGTTAAAGTTAGTGAAGCAATTGCTAAAAAATTTAATCACACTATAAATTGGATGCCTGCATTAACAGGAGCTGCTGCTATTGAAGCAGTTGGTGACCCATACCCAAAAGAAACCCATGATATATGTCTAAAATCTGATGCAATTTTATTTGGAGCTATTGGACACCCAAGATTTGATAATGATCCATCTGCTAAAATCAGACCTGAACAAGGTCTTTTAAAAATGAGAAAAGATCTTGGTCTCTTCGCAAACGTTAGACCTACCTTTACATTTCCTTCTTTAATTGATAAATCGCCATTAAAAAAAGAAAGAATTGAGGGTACTGATTTAGTTTTTTTAAGGGAACTGACTGGGGGAATTTATTTTGGTGAAAGGGGAAGAAAAGATAATGGTAATACAGCATTTGACACATGTACATACAATCGATTCGAAATTGAAAGATTAGCTATAAAAGGTTTTGAGTTAGCGATGAAGAGGTCAAAAAAATTATGCTGCGTAGATAAAGCTAATGTATTAGAATCTTCTAGATTATGGAGAGAGACTGTACAATCTTTAGAAAAAAAATATCCTGAAGTTGATGTAAGTTATGAATTTGTAGATGCGGTTGCAATGAGATTAGTCCAATGGCCAAATTCCTATGATGTTTTAATAACTGAAAATTTATTTGGAGATATATTAACTGATGAAGCTTCCGTAATTTCTGGATCTATGGGACTAATGCCATCTGCTTCAGTAGGGTCAAAAACCTCTTTATATGAACCGATTCATGGTTCATATCCACAAGCAGCAGGAAAAGACATTGCCAATCCACTTGCAACTATACTTTCAGCTGCGATGATGTTTGAAGATACTTTTAATTTAAAAGAAGAGTCATTATTGATTAGAAAAGTAGTTGATAAGTCATTAGAGGAATCTATTGTTACTGAAGATTTGTCTGATGGACAAAAGGCTTATAAAACAAGTGAAGTTGGAGATTGGCTTGTCAAAAAAATACTAGAATAAAAAAAGCACCTTAAAGGTGCTTTTTTTATTAAAAGTATTTATTACTTTTTCTTTTTTTCATCATCAACCATTTTCTTTTTTAGATCAGCCAAAACATCAAGATCACCTAACGTAGATTTATCGGATTCTTTAACATTGACCTTTTTTAATGATTCCTTAACATTTTTCTTTTCTTGATCATTAAATAAAACGGTATGAGACATAACAACTCTTTTAAAATCTTTATTATATTCAATAACTTTAAAGTCTGCTGTATCACCCTTTTTCAACTTGTTTCCATCTTCTTTAACTAGATGTCTGTTAGGAACAAAAGCTGTGATATCATCATTAAAAATAATAGTAGCTCCCTTGTCATTGGAATCAGAAATAGTAGCATTATGTGAAGTTCCTTCAGCAAATGATTTATCATAAGCATCCCATGGATTATCCATAGTTTGTTTATGACCTAAACTTAATTTTCTAGCTTCTGAATCAAGCTCTAAAACAACGACATCGATTGTATCCCCAGTTGCAAATAATTCAGATGGGTGCTTAACTTTTACAGTCCAAGATAAATCTGAAATGTATACTAATCCATCAATACCCTCTTCTAGTTCAACGAAAATTCCGAAGTTTGTAAAATTTCTTACAATTCCGGAATGTTTAGAACCAACTGGATACTTTTTAGTTATATCTGTCCAAGGATCAGAACTAAGTTGTTTTATACCTAAAGACATTTTTCTTTCTTCTCTGTCAAGAGTTAGAATTACAGCTTCAACCTCATCTCCTACTTTAACAAAATCTTGTGCAGAACGTAAATGTGTTGACCACGACATTTCTGAAACATGAACTAACCCCTCTACTCCATCAACTACTTCAATAAAAGCACCGTAATCAGCAAGTACTGAAACTTTCCCTTTGATTTTATCACCCTCTTTTAAATCAGAATCTAGTGATTCCCATGGATGAGCACTTAATTGTTTAACACCTAACTGAATTCTAGATTTATCATCATCAAAATCAAGAATAACAACATTTAATTTTTGATCTAATTCTAAAATTTCACTTGGGTGATTAATTCTGTTCCAAGATAAATCAGTTATATGAATTAAACCATCAACACCACCCAAATCAATAAATACTCCGTATGTTGTAATATTTTTAACAGTTCCTTCAAGAACTTGACCTTTTTCTAATTGACCAATGATTTCCTTTTTTTGAAGTTCAATATCAGCTTCAATTAAAGCTTTATGAGAAACTACAACGTTTTTAAATTCGTGATTGATTTTAACAACCTTAAACTCCATATTTTTATTAACATATTGATCATAGTCTCTAATTGGCTTAACGTCAATTTGAGAGCCTGGTAAAAATGCTTCCAATCCAAATACATCAACAATCATCCCTCCTTTAGTTCTGCATTTGACAAATCCAGTGACAACAGTCGAATTATCGTGTGCTTCATTAACTCTGTCCCACGCTTTAATAGTTCTAGCTTTTCTGTGAGATAATACTAATTGACCTGTTTTATCTTCTTGAATATCAACTAAAACTTCAACTTTATCTCCAACCTTTAAATCAGGATTATATCTAAATTCATTCAATGAAATTACACCTTCAGATTTAGCATTAATGTCTATAATAGCTTCTCTGTCAGTAAGACTAATTATAGTCCCTTCAATAACACTTTCGTTGTATGTGTCTACAAAATTTTCTTCAACAAGTTTTTCAAACTCAGAAAGTTTTTCATCTTTAATAGTCTCTATACCTTCTTCAAACAGATTCCAGTCAAAATCATTTAAAAAATCTTCTTTTGAAGAATCTTCTGATTTAGAATCTTCTTTTGTAGATTCTGTATTTTGAAGTTCCTCTGTTTGCTCGTTTGAAACAGTAATATCTGATTCAATGATTTCTTTCTCAACTTTTGGTTCTATTACTGCTTTGCTAGGTTTTTTTTCAGCTTTTGGTTTAGTAGCTTTTTTTTCAACTTTTGGTTTAGTAGTTTTTTTTGCAGCTTTTGGTTTTGTAGTTTTTTTTGCAGCTTTTGGTTTTGTAGTTTTTTTTGCAGCTTTTGGTTCAGCAGCTTTGGTGGTTTTTTTTACAGCTTCTTTATTTTTACTGTCTTTTGTCTCTTCTGACATACCGGTAAATTTGTATTCTAATTTTTTATAGATTAAAGGATAAAAATTAGAAGAATTAATATAATCTACCCTTTTGATTATCTATATAATCCACTCAAAAGGAATGCGAAAATAACTTGTATTTGTAGATTATACAAATAAACTACTGTTTTTTTATAATTTGGGGGAAATATAAGAAAGTAACTTTTCTTCAAGTTCATCTAAGGTAAAACTGTCTGTCTTTATTACTATAGAGTCGGGTGCTATTTTTAAGGGAGAATTTTTTCTGTTAATATCTTGATTATCCCTAAGCTTTATGTTTGACAATACTTCGTCAAAAGATATTTTATAATTAGCCTCAATAAGTTCTTTATACCTCCTTTTTGCTCTTAATTCTAAAGACGCATCTAAATAAAATTTTATTTCAGCATTAGGAAAAACTACAGTTCCAATATCTCTTCCATCCATAATTACACCATTTTTTGAACCTAAAAAATGTTGAACTTTTACCATATGTTTTCTAAGCTCACCAACTGTAGCAATTTGACTTACTAAATTAGAAACTTTTAATGAGCGAATATGTTTTTCAACTGAGTTGTTATTTAAATGAACCTCGTATTTATTATTTTGTTGATTGTACTGAAAATCAATGTGAATATTTGGAATATCTTCAATAAGTTTTTGACTGTCAAAGTGGGATTTTGAAATATATTTATTTTGAATTGCGTAGAGTGTCAATGCTCGGTACATAGCTCCAGAATCGATATAAAGATATTTTAATTTTTTTGCTAATCTTTTAGCCAATGTACTTTTTCCAGTCGAGGAAGTTCCATCAATTGCTATGATAATTTTATTTGACATTCAAATTCTTATAGTTCTTGACATTTTTATTTGTGATTGCAATATCTAAAACTTGGTGCATATTGGAAACATAATGAAAAGTTAATCCTTTTAAATATACTTTATCAATTTCATCAATATTTTTTTTATTATCCTTACACAAAATTATTTCAGTAATTTTTGCTCTTTTAGCAGCTAAAATTTTCTCCTTAATCCCTCCAACAGGTAAAACCTTTCCTCTTAAAGTGATTTCACCTGTCATTGCTAATTTTGATTTAACTCTTTTTTGTGTAAATAATGAAACTAAAGATGTTAGCATTGTAATTCCAGCGCTAGGACCATCTTTTGGTGTAGCACCTTCCGGAACATGAATATGAATGTTATGTTTAGATAAGGTATCTGTATCTATTGATAGTGATTCTGAATTAGATTTAATATACTCTAAAGCAATGGTGGCAGATTCTTTCATTACTTTACCTAAATTACCAGTGATTGATAGATTTCCTTTACCCTTAGAAAGTGCTGATTCTATAAATAAAATATCACCCCCAAACTGAGTCCATGCTAAACCGGTTACTACACCTGCTACATCATTATTTTCATATTTATCTTTTGAAATTGAAACTCCTAATATTTTATTTACATCTTCAATTGTAATGTTTGAAGAAAAATCTTCGTCTAAGGCTATTGATTTGGCAATATTTCTAACAATTTTTGCAATTTGCTTTTCTAAACCTCTAACTCCAGATTCTCTAGTGTAACCTTCAATAATTTTAACAGCTGAGGACTTATTAATTTTAATAATATTTTTTTCAAGACCATGTTCTTTGATTTGTTTAGGAATTAAATGTTTTTTTGCAATTTGAAATTTTTCCTCAATTGTGTATCCAGAAACCTGAACAATCTCCATTCTATCTCTCAAAGCAGGCTGAACATTAGATATATTATTCGATGTAGCAATAAACATTACTTTTGATAAATCAAATCCAGACTCGACAAAATTATCGTAAAAGGAAGTGTTTTGTTCTGGATCTAAAACTTCTAACATTGCAGATGAGGGATCCCCTTGATTCCCAATAGAAAGTTTATCAATTTCATCTAAAACAAAAACAGGGTTTGATGTCTTTGCTTTTTTTAAGCTTTGAATGATTCTCCCTGGCATTGCACCAATATATGTTTTTCTGTGTCCTCTTATTTCAGATTCATCTCTGAGTCCACCTAAAGAAATTCTTACATACTCTCTTCCCAAAGCTTCTGCAATTGATTTTCCTAATGAAGTTTTACCAACACCAGGTGGACCATTTAAACATAAGATAGGAGATTTCATGTCATTTCTTAATTTTAAAACAGCTATGTGTTCTATAATTCTTCTTTTAACGTCTTTTAAGCCAAAATGATCCCTATCTAGAATTTTTTGAGCCCTTCTTAAATCAAAATTATCTTTTGAATACTCATTCCATGGTAACTCTAAATATATATCTAAATAGTTTCTTTGAATAGAATATTCAGCAACCTGTGGATTCATTCTTTGCAACTTAGATAACTCCTTTTTAAAATGATCATTAATATCTTTAGACCATTTTTTATTGGTAGCCTTAATTCTCATTTCATTGATTTCTTCATCATATGAGACACCACCTAATTCTTCTTGAATGGTTTTAAGTTGTTGATGTAAAAAATATTCTCTCTGTTGTTGATCTAAATCAGATCTTACTTTGGATTGAATATCGTTTTTTAAAGAAAGTCTTTGTAGCTCTACGTTCATTTGCTTCAAACACATTAAAGCTCTTTCATTTAAGTCACTAGTATTTAAAATCTTGTATTTTTCGTCAACACTCAAATTCATATTAGAACATACAAAATTGACTAAAAATGAATCACTTTGAATATTTTTAATAGCAAATGAGGCTTCACTTGGTATATTTGGGTTTTCTTCAATTATTTTAAGAGCAATATCTTTAATAGACTCAATTGTAGCCCCAAATTCTTTATTATTTTCATCAGGTTTTAATTCACGAATTTCTTTAATTTTTGCAGTTATATATGGTTCTTCAGAAACAATCTGCTCTATTGAAAACCTCTTTTTTCCTTGAATAATAACTGTTACATTACCGTCAGGCATTTTTAAAACTCTCAAAATTTTTGCCACCGTTCCGGTCGGGTGAATATCATTTAAAGAAGGAGATTGAACTTTAGAATCTTTTTGAGATACTACTCCTATTAACTTGTCTTTTGTGTTTGAATCTTTAATAAGTTTTATTGACTTATCTCTAGAAGCAGTAATAGGAATTACAACACCAGGAAACATTACCGTATTCTTCAGAGGAAGAATAGGAAGTGTTTCTGGAAGAGATTCTTTTGAAATTGCTTCCTCATCATCAGATGTCATTAATGGAATTAAATCAGAATCTTCATCAATGTTTTGAAGTGACATCATGTCAAGATTTAAAATTTTAGTTTTAGACATAAAAAAAATTTAGGTCAAAATGTCAGGCTACAAAGTTTTTGATAAAAAAATCTCTGGGTAGAACTTTAATAACTCGAATCATTTATTTGTTGTAATAAATAATTCAAGTTTCATGCCACATAAAACTAATAATTTTTAATCTTAATTCTTTTCAATAGAAACGCACCTGCCAAGAATATTATTACAAAAACCAAAATTGATGACCTCATACTTCCTGTAATTTGATCTAAAAATGCAAATAATGTCATTCCAAAAACTATACTTACTTTTTGAGATACGTCATAAAAACTAAAATATGAAGTTGTGTTTTCTGTTTCAGGGATCATCTTCGAAAAAGTAGATCTAGATAATGCTTGTATTCCTCCCATTACCAATCCCACAAGAGCAGCAGCAACATAAAATTCTATTGGTTTAGTTATGAAGTATGCTCCGATACACAAAAATGCCCAGAAAAAATTCAAAATAATCAGGGTATAAATATTTCCAAATTTTTCAGACAATTTTGAAGTAAAAATTGCTCCAAAAATAGCAATTAACTGTATTAATAAAATGCTTACAATAAGACCGATTGTTTTTTCATCTTCAGGCCAATTTATTTCCTGTTCACCAAAATATGCAGCAATTAATAAAACTGTTTGAAGTGCTGAACTATATATAAAAAATGCAATTAAATACTTTTTAATAATCAATATCTTTTTTAACTCATTCCATACATCAATTATTTCTCTAAAACCATTAAGAACAACATCTTTAATAATCTTCTTTTTTTCATAAGGCTCTGGTAAATAATAAAAAGTATATTGACTACATATTATCCACCATAAACCAACACTTATAAAAGAATATCTCATTGCTGTCATTTCAGCATTATCCCCAAAGATTCCAAATGTCTCTGGACTCATTACCATAGCTAAATTGAATATTAGTAAAAGAACACTTCCAAAATATCCAAGTGCATAACCTTTAGCGCTAATTGAATCTTGTTGGTTTT
The DNA here is from genome assembly GCA_902559035.1 of uncultured Bacteroidota bacterium. Taxonomy (GTDB): domain Bacteria; phylum Bacteroidota; class Bacteroidia; order Flavobacteriales; family Flavobacteriaceae; genus MAG-121220-bin8. The sequence continues at coordinate 202,363 of CACEGG010000001.1, read as the reverse complement.
TAAAGGCAATATCTGGCAGGTATGAATTATAAAAAACCAAACTTGCCCAAAAAGAAATTAGAGCCATGAAGTAAAAAAATAAGCCAATGTAAATATTGGATAAATCAAACCAATATAAACCCATACAGGAAAAAGAACCTAAATAACAAAAAAGTTTTAAAAATTTTTTCTTGTTACCCATGTAATCGGCAATTCCAGATAAAAGTGGTGTAATAAAGGATAATACAATAAAGGCGAAAGCTGTTAAAAAACTTATTAATGCAGTATTTTTAAAGTTAAAACCTAAAATTTCAACATAAAGATCATCAATAAACAAAGAACCATAATAAATTGGAAAAACAGCAGAAGAAATTACTAAAGGATAAACCGAATTTGCCCAGTCATAAAATGCCCAAGCATTTAATAATTTAGAATCTCCTTTGATATATTTTTTTTTAGGCATTACAAATTTTATGTGCAATATAGGTATTAGAAAGTAGCAATATATTAAATATAATAATTATTTTTGCAGACGATAAAGTTTATGAAAATAATACAAGTTTTTGCTCTTTTTTTTGTAATAACAGGATGTGATTATCTCTCACCTAAAACTAGTAATCCTAAACTTAAATCAACAATATATGTGTGCTCCAAATGTGAAACAATTTTGTATGATGAAAAAAATATGTTATACCAAAATGAAACAAGTAAAGATTTTTCAAAATCAATCTCTGATAAAGTAAGTTATAACTCAAACTCAATTTCAAATAAAGAAAAATTATTTTGCAAAAAATGTAATATGGAAATTGGTAATTACATAAAAAGTGATTCAATTAACAGCAACGGGAGACATTGCATTGATAAAAACTCAATAATTTTAAAAAAAATATTAAAATGATAAATTTAAAATACATATTAGTTTTTTCTATCTTACTAATTCCACTCATTAGCATATCTCAAAACAATAATAAAATGATTAAAACAGAAAAAGAATGGAAAGCCACTTTAGATGAGATGAGCTTTCAAGTTTTAAGAAATTCATACACAGAGAGACCTTTCACAGGGGAGTATAATCTACACTTTGAAAAAGGAGCTTATAACTGTAAAGGATGTAACCAAAAATTATTTGAAAGCAATAATAAATATGAAAGTAATTGCGGGTGGCCAAGCTTTGATCAAGCCATTGAGGGAAGGATAACTTATGTCAAAGATTATTCTCATAACATGTTTAGAATTGAGGTTAAATGTTCTAAATGTGATGGACACTTAGGTCATGTTTTTAATGATGGCCCAAAAGAAACTACAGGAAAAAGATATTGTATTAACTCAGCTGCATTATCATTTAAAAATTAATTAATTATGGAAAAATTCGATATTATAATTTTAGGGAGTGGACCTGGTGGTTATGTAACAGCCATAAGAGCTTCACAACTTGGTTTAAAAACAGCTATTGTTGAAAAAGAAAGTTTAGGAGGAGTGTGTTTAAATTGGGGATGTATACCAACAAAAGCATTATTAAAATCTGCTCAAGTTTTTGAATACATAAAACACTCTGAAGAATATGGTATTTCAGTTGAAAATTTTGATAAAAATTTTGATAATGTTGTGGCTAGAAGTAGAAATGTTGCTAAAACGATGAGTAAAGGTGTAAATTTTTTAATGAAAAAAAATAAAATAAAAGTCTTTGAAGGTTTTGGAAAATTAAGTGAAAATAAAAGCATAATTATTTCGAATCAAGATGGGTCAGTGAATACCATTATGGGCGAAAAAATTATTATTGCTACTGGAGCAAGATCTAGAGAACTGCCAGCTTTGAAACAAGATGGAAAAAATATCATTGGATACCGTGAAGCAATGACATTAAAAAACCAACCTAAGGATATTGTCATTGTTGGTTCTGGAGCAATTGGTATTGAATTCGCATACTTTTACAACTCAATGGGAACAAAAGTTACTATTGTTGAATTTTTGGATAGAATTGTTCCTGCCGAAGATGTTGATATATCAAAAGAGCTTGAAAAAAATTTAAAGAAAAATGGAATAGAAATTCTAACATCATCTGAGGTTAAAAACACTGAAATAAATGAGTCTGGTAATGTAGATGTGTTAATTAAAACATCAAGCGGAGATACTAAAACTATAAATACAGAAATAGTTCTAAGTGCAGTAGGGATTAAAACCAACATTGAAAATATAGGTTTAGAAGAATTGGGAATAAAAACAGAAAAAGATAAGATATTAATAGATGACTTTTATATGACCAACATTAAAGATTATTATGCGATTGGAGATGTTGTCAAAGGACAAGCTCTGGCACATGTGGCATCAGCTGAAGGTATCTTATGTGTTGAAAAGATAGCTGGTCATGATGTAAATCCACTTGATTATAATAACATTCCAGGGTGTACCTATTGTAGTCCTGAAATCGCATCAGTTGGATATACAGAGGATCAAGCTATAAAAAAAGGTTATGAAATTAAAGTCGGTAAATTTCCATTTTCTGCATCAGGAAAAGCTCAAGCATCAGGAAAAAATGAAGGTTTTGTTAAAGTTATTTTTGATTCCAAATATGGAGAATGGTTAGGATGTCATATGATTGGGGATGGTGTTACTGATATGATAGCTGAAGCAGTTGTTGGAAGAAAATTGGAAACAACAGGAAATGAAATCCTTAAAGCAGTACATCCTCATCCAACAATGAGTGAAGCAGTAATGGAAGCTGTCGCAGCAGCCTATGACGAAGTTATACATTTGTAGCTTAGCTAAAACTTTCTATGGCTAAATCGTAACTTCTAAGTCCAAATCCTAAAATTACACCTTTAACATGAGCACTAAGAAATGATTTATGTCTAAATTCTTCTCTAGCATATGTATTTGAAATATGTACTTCAACAACCGGGCTTTGAATAGATCTTATAGCATCTCCAATACCCACAGAAGTGTGTGTATATGCGGCAGCGTTAATAATAATACCATCAAAATCAAAACCAACGTCCTGAATTTTTTGTATTATTTCTCCCTCAATGTTAGACTGAAAGTAGTGTAAGTCAAATTTCTCAAATTTTAATTTCAATTTATCAAAATATTCATTGAAGGTTTGATCCCCATAAATATTTTTTTCTCTAGTTCCTAATAGATTTAGATTGGGACCATTAATAATTTGTATTTTCATTAAATAAAATTAAAGTCTAAAGATAATATTTAATTTATATTAAAATAGTTTAAATATGTGGGATAAATTGATTAAAAATTTTAAAAACTATTTAAAAATAGAAAGAAATTTATCTAAAAATACTATAACTAGTTATTTATTTGATTTACAAAAGTTGAATATTTTTCTTGAGGAAAATAATTTTAGTTCAAATCCCTCACATATTAAAGAGTCAACTCTAAAAAAGTTTGTTTATAAAATTTCAAAAGAGATTAAACCCTCAAGTCAAGCTAGAATAATTTCTGGCATAAAAAGATTTTTTGATTTTCTAATTTTAGAAAATATTTTAAATGAAAATCCATTAGAAAATATAGAAACTCCTAAAATTGGATCTAAACTTCCTACTACATTGACAGTAAAAGAAATTAATAAGCTGATAGATAGCATAGATATAAAATCAAAAAATAAAATAAGAAATAAAGCTATAATCGAAATTTTATATAGTTGTGGCCTAAGAGTCTCTGAACTAATAACATTAAAAGTCTCCGATTTATATTTTAATGAGTCTATAATAAAAGTTACAGGAAAAGGAAATAAAGAAAGATTTGTACCAATTAGTAAAGGAGCCATTAACTACATAGAAAAATATTTAAACGAAATAAGAATTTTTCAAAAAATAAAAAAAGGAAGTGAGGATACTTTATTTTTAAATGAAAGAGGTAGTGGTTTGAGCAGAGTTATGATTTATATCATTTTAAATGATCTGAAAATAAAAGCTGAAATAAATAAGAAGATAGGTCCTCATACATTAAGACACTCATTCGCGACACATTTATTAGAAAATGGTGCAGACTTAATAACTATCCAAAATATGTTAGGACATGAAAATATAGTGACGACTGAAAGATATCTACATGTTAACCGGAAACATTTGGTAGAATCAATCTCAAAATATCATCCAAGAAATGAAATGTAATTTATTTTTTTTCAATCAGTCTAAATCCTTCACCATGAATATTTTCAATTTCTAATCTACTATCCATTTGTAAATATTTTCTAATTTTCGCAATATAAACATCCATACTTCTTGATGTAAAGTAATTATCATCATTCCATATTTTTACCAAAGCTAGTTCTCTTGGCATTAAATCATTAAGATGAATGAGAAGTAGTTTTAACAATTGACTTTCTTTAGGCGAAAGTTTAACATTACTTTCATCTTTATGACCTAAAGTTCTTAATTTAGAATTAAAAGAAAAATCACCAAACTTATATAAATACTGTGTATCGCTATCAGATGAAGTAATTTTTTTTCTTTTAAAAATTGATTTTATTTTTAAAAGAAGAATATCCGAATCAAAAGGTTTAGTTAGATAATCATCAGCACCAATTTTATAACCTTTCAACATGTCATCCTTTAGGGTTTTTGCTGTTAAAAAAAACAAAGGAACATCTTTGTTAATTTCTCTAATTTCTTTTGCTAATGTAAAACCATCTTTAAAAGGAAGCATCACGTCCAATATACATAATCCAAAATCATTTTTCTTAAATTTTTCTAATCCTTCTATCCCATTTTTAGCAAGTGTAACGTTATAAGAATGCAGTTTTAAAAAATCATTCAAAATTGCACCGAAATTAACATCATCTTCAACCAATAAGATATTTTTTTCGCTATTTTTCATAATTAAGAAATTATAGGCAATTTAATTAAAAATGTAGTTCCCTTGCCTATCTTACTATCAACATAAATCATACCATCATGTAAATCAACAATTTTTTTTACATAAGACAATCCTAGACCATGACCTTTAACATCATGAATATTTCCTTTTGTTTCCCTAAAAAATTTGTCAAAGATCTTATCTTTAACACTACTACTCATTCCCATTCCTTTATCCGAAATTTTAGTTGTAAAAAAACCTTCCTCATCATTTGTAGAAACTTTTATTATGGGTTGACTTTTTGAATATTTAATTGAATTTTCCAATATATTAACAAATACATTTACTAAATCAGTATAAGAACCATTAATGCTTGTTTGCTTTGCCAAAAGTGAAATATCAATAGATGCGTCACTATTTTTGAGCAATAAATCAAGGTGAAATAATGCTTCATTAATTATTTTGTGTCCGTCACATTCATTTTTGTTTATAATATTTTCTTTTTTATCTAACTGAGAAATTCTTAAAACATTTTCAACCTGCATATTCATTCTTTCATTCTCATCTCTAATCATTTTCAAATATTGCGAAGTTTTTTTCTTGTCATTTTGTACGTTTACATTTTCTATAGCATCTATAGCAAGTTTTATTGTTGCTATTGGTGTCTTGAACTCATGTGTCATATTATTAATAAAATCAGATTTAATTTCTGATACTTTTTTTTGTTTAAATATCTGATTAATTGTTGATACAAATGCTATTATAATGGTTATCGTAAAGAGTAGTGACAAGATGATTAGATTAATTAAAGATGATCTTAAAAAAATTTTTCTCTCTGGAAATGCAATAACTAATTCAAATTCACTTTCACCATTTTCATTAACAAAAAGTGGAGACTTATATTTATTTAAATTTTCCAAATTAATATATTCGTTAGATCCAACTTTTGTAGCAAAATCACCATTAAAAACTCTGTATTGAAAAGGAATATCAATATCTCTATCACTCAATTCTCTTTGAAGTAAAAATTCAAGTTCAATATTTGTTAGCCTCCTGTGTATAGGCTTTAAAGAAGCTAATTCCATAAAAACTGAAGCGTATTTAGCCTTGTCCATTAAAGAAAGTCTTTCTACTCTTTGTAATCTTTCTATAGAACTCATATTTTGCATTTCTCTATCAAATGCCTCATCAATTATTGTAGTAGTTTGAATACCTTTATACTCTTTTATAGAATTAGTATCAATTGATTCTGAATCAAATAAATCAGGTGACACATTATAATCTTCTTCCAAAATTCCATGAGAATAAATATAGGTTTGATTTGTATTCTCATTTCTATCTACATACTTGAAAACAGCGGTTAATTGTGATTCTTTTGGAGAACCAATACTGTCAATTAGTTTTTGATAAACAGCTAAATAATCTCTCATTTCTCTACTTTGGATCTGTTCAGATACAGATTTTAAAGCTTGATTAACGTTTAAGGAGAATTGTCTCTCCTTATTATCTAAAGTAGTTTTTATCCAAAAAGCTTGAACAAAAATAATTCCAATAAGAGCGAATGTCATTATAATAATCAGAGGAAAAAATATTTTTTTGTTCATAAACTACTTAAATATAGAATTAAAATATGTTATCAAATTTTTAACCTTCAAAATATTTGCCTTTTTTGATGAATTTATAAAAACATAGTCTGCCAATGGAATTTTTTTTTCATCATCCCACTGGCTTTGTATTTTTTTAATAACCATTTCTTTATCAAGTTTGTCCCTATTAACAATACGATTAATTCTCAAATTAAGTTCTGATGTAACTAAAATATTAAAGTTATTAAGTTTGTAGGAGCCTGTTTCAAAAATTAAAGCAGATTCATATATGATATATTTATCATTTAAATTAGATTTCCAATCTATAAAATCTTTCAATACTTCTGGATGAACTATTGAATTAATTAAATTTAAAGATTTTGAATCACTAAAAATTAATTTTGATATGTAAGGTTTATTTAAAGATCCACTTAAGTATATTTTAGAACCAAATGAATCTAAGAGCTTATTCTTAATATTTTTTGAATTTTTCATTAAAAATTTAGCTCTATCGTCAGAATTATAAACTTTTATTGAATTATCAATAAATTCTTTAGAAATGGTTGTTTTGCCTGAACCGATGCCTCCAGTTAAACCAATTATTTTCATAATTATATTATAAAGTTAACTGTACTTCCAAAAACTACTAACTATTTTTTAGAAGAAACAATATCAATGATTTCTTGACTAACACCAACATTTGAAAAACCTCCATCATTATATAGATTTTGAAGGGTAACTCTTTTTGTTAGGTCAGAAAATAATGTTACTGTGTAATTAGCGCAATCTAAAGCAGTAGCATTTCCAAGTGGGGACATCTTTTCAGCATATGTAATAAATCCATCAAATCCCGTTACTCCCTTTCCTGCAGTTGTAGGAGTTGGTGATTGGGAAATTGTATTCACTCTTACCTTTTTTTCTTTACCAAAAAAATATCCAAAACTCCTGGCTATAGATTCTAAATAAGCTTTATTATCTGCCATATCATTATAATTTGGAAATACTCTTTGTGCAGCCATGTAAGAAAGAGCTACAATACTTGACCATTCATTCATAGCATCAAGTTTATATAAGCTTTGTAGAAGTTTGTGAAATGATAAGGCTGAAACATCCCAACCTTTTGATGTCCAATCGTGATTTAAATCAGTGTAATGTTTTCCTTTTCTGACATTTACAGACATTCCGATTGAATGAAGAACAAAATCTATTTTACCATCAAAAATTTTCATTGTTTGATTTATTAAATTTTCTAAATCCTCTAGTTTTGTCGCATCAGCAGGAATTAGTTGTGAGTTTGTTTTTTTTGCTAATTCATCTACATTACCCATTCTTAAAGCAATTGGGGCATTTGTTAAAACAAACTCTCCACCTTCCTCAAAAACTCTTACGGCAGTTTTCCATGCTATTGAATTTTCATCTAAAGCACCAAAAATTATTCCTTTCTTTCCTTTTAAAAGATTATAAGACATATCTGTAAATTTTTGTAAAGATAATATTAATTAAGTAACTCTTTCGCATGAGTAAGAGCAGATTTAGTAATCAAATCACCAGCTAACATTTTTGCAATTTGATCAATTCTTTCCTCAGAGTTTAATAACTTAACTTTAGTTGTTGTAGTATTTAGAAAATTTGATTTATAAACATTAAGTTGGTAATTTCCTTTAGCAGCAACTTGAGGAAGATGAGTAATAGCTATTATTTGCATCTCATTACTCATTTTTAACATCATATTAGCCATTGCATTTGAAATTTCACCAGAAACCCCTGTATCAATTTCATCAAAAATCATAGTAGGTAATTTAGAATGCTTTGATAAAACATATTTAACTGATAATAAAATTCTTGATAATTCGCCTCCTGAAGCTATTTTAAACAAAGGAGCATGGCTAATTCCTTTATTAGCAGAAAACATTACCTCTATTTCATCTAATCCAAATTTATTGAAATTAGAAGACTTATTAATTATAAAATTAAATGATGAGTTTTTCATACCTAAATTAGCAAGTAGAAACTCAAGATCAGATTTTAAAATTGGTATTATTTTTTTTCTTGAATTTGAGATTTTTTTGGATAATTCTAGTAGAAGAGAATGTTTAGCTGTCAATTTTACCTCTAAATCTTTAATATCAATCTCAACATTTCCTGACTCATCTAACTGTTTCTTTAAATTATTTTTTTTATTTATTAAATCATCAACAGAACCAACATTATGTTTTTTTTGTAAATCATATATTAGGTTTATTCTGTTTTCTAAAGAATTTAACTCTGAAACATCATCAATAAGCTTTAAATTAGGATTACTAAAATCTGACTGTATATCACTTAACTCAATTAAAAGACTATTTAGTCTAGTCTTAATTTCTGAGAATTGATCGGTTAATTTAGAAAGGTTATCTAGAATTGAATTTAATGAAAAAATCTTATTTTCTAAACTCTCATCAGATGAATATAAAATATGTTCTATTTGTGAAACAAATAATTTGATTTGCTCTGAATTTTTTGCCAACTTCAACTTACTCTCAATTTTTTCCTGTTCTCCAGAAATTAAATTTGCATCATCTAATTCTTTATGTAAATAGGAAAAGTAATCTTTATCATTACTTAAACTTTTGTTTAACCTATTTAATTTCTCTAATTCATTTTGAATATCATTGTAATTTTGTAATGCCTCAGTAAAGTTTTTTACTATATTTTTTTGTTCTGCTAAGCTGTCTATTAGATTAAAGAAAAATGAATTATTTGAGACAGAAAGTGATTGATGTTGGGTATGAATATCAATTAAATTTTCGCCAATTATTTTTAAAACATCTAAATTAACTGGAGTGTCATTCACAAATGACCTGGATTTACCATTAGGTAAAATTTCACGTCTCAATATTGATTGATCAAAATAATCTAAATTATTTTGATCAAAAACAGATTTTAAATCAAAGTTAGTAAGATTAAATTCTGCTTCCAAGACACATTTTGATTCACGATTTTTTAGAAGATTATGGGAACCTCTTTTGCCAATAATTAGTGACAATGCATTTAATAAAATAGATTTTCCAGATCCAGTATCACCTGTTACTGTAGTAAATCCAGATAAAAAGTCTATTTCAACCCTATCAATTAATGTAAAGTTTTTAATTAAAATTTTTGTTAGCAAAATGAAGTTTTATAATTAATTAAAATAGATAAATTATCTTAAACTATTCCATTTGTTAGAAAAAAAAGGAGATAAATAATTTAAATCATTAATTAGTTTAGAATTATCAAAATAAGTGCCACCAGAAAAAATATCTTTTATTTCATCAGATTTAGAGTCAAATATAATTTTCAATAATATAGAATTTGGATTTCTTCTTTGAATTGGTCTTAGGGCAGAAATTGAAGAAGAAATTGCGATTTTAGCTTCAGTAATATTATCATACATAATATCTAGTCCGTTCGAGTGATAATTGTAAATAAAACTTTTAAATTCATATGAACTTGAGGATGACAAATTTTCAATTAACCAAAATTTATTGATTTTTCCACCAGTTGTGGAAGAATTCCAGCCAGATCTGTTATTTTGATTAGCAAGTTTTAAAATATTTTCTGAGTTATTAAAAAACGCATCACCAGAATTTAAAACATAAGATTCTCTATCTAAACCTAAAATAATATTAATATAAAATGATAGTAAGGAGGATAAATCTGATTCGAATTGATTATTTCTATAAATTATTGGTTCAAACTCTTGATACTCAAACTGAACATTCTTGTCAATATATTTAAATAGTGGAGTTGAGTAAGATGAATTGTAAATTGGTCTAATTGATTGAAATTCAAAGTTGGCACTAAAAAAATTATCAGAGTAACTAATCAGTGTTATCAATACATTTAAATTAATTCTTTCGAAATTTTCAAAATTATCTGATGACCAATTATTATTATTAATAAAACTATAAATAGAATTTTCTAAGTTTTTAAAAATCGAATTATTTGTTTGATTGACAGATTCATAATTAACTACAACATTAGCATTAAATTGCTGAGATGATAGTGATGTGTAAAAAAAGAAAAATATTATGATACTATATTTTTTCATAAAAATCATTGATAATTTCAATAAATATATCAACTGAAACTTTGTCTTTAGACTTTAATTTAAATTTTTTAATTAAACCTCTTGAATTAATATAAGAAATTTTATTTGTATCGTGTCCGAAGCCTGCACCCTCGTCTCTTAATGAATTAAGGACAATAGCATCAAGATTTTTTTTACTAATTTTTGATTTTGCATTAATAATTTCATTGTCTGTTTCTAGTGCAAATCCAACTAAAATCTGTTCTTTAGATTTATTTAGACCTAAATATTTTAAAATATCAATATTCTCCACTAATTCAATTGATAAAATATTTTGATTTTCTTTTTTAATTTTAGTGTTGACAGTGTTTTTTGGCTTATAGTCTGAAACAGCAGCAGACATAATAGAAATATCGGAAAAACTAAAATGTTTTTTTACTTCAGCAAACATTTGATCAGCAGTAACAACATTTATAATTTTAATATTATCATCAATTAAATTTTCTGAACTAGGTCCAGTTATTAATGTAACGTTTGCACCCAATTTAGAAGCTGTCTTTGCTAATGCAAAACCCATTTTTCCTGAAGAAAAATTCCCTATAAATCTTACAGCATCAATAGACTCGTAGGTTGGTCCTGCCGTAATCATTACATTTTTATTATATAACTTAAGTTCTCTTTTTATGTCCTGAGATATAAAATCAATTATTTCCTGAGGTTCACTCATTCTACCCTCTCCCTCAAGTCCACTTGCTAAAAATCCAGAATTTACTGGGATATGCTTTTTACCAAAATCTTCAAGTTTTTTAATATTTTCTTGATTAGCTAAATTTTTATGCATGTCCAAATCCATAGCAGGGGCAAAATAAACAGGACATTTTGACGATAAATATGTTGCTAACAATAAGTTGTCCGCTCTAGCGGATGCCATTTTGGATAAAGTATTTGATGTAGCGGGTGCTATTATAAATAAATCAGCCCACAAACCTAAATCAACATGGTTATTCCAAACTGCATTTTTATTTTTTTTATCAAAAAATTCTGATAAAACTGGTCTATTTGAAAGGGTTGATAGTGTAAGTGGAGTTACAAAGTCTTTTGCTGATGGGGTCATTATAACCTGAACATTTGCACCTTTTTTGATAAAAAGTCTCAGTAAAAATATTGATTTGTAAGCAGCTATTCCTCCGGATATTCCTAGTAGAATATTTTTACCACTTAGAATAGACATTACTATTCTTTAATTTCTGTATTTCTATAGTAAATTTTTTCTTTTAACCAATTTTCTATAGCCATTGCATGTGCTTTAGGAAGTTTTTCATAAAATTTAGAAACTTCTATTTGTTCTTTATTTTCAAAAATTTCATCTAAACTTTCTGTAGGGCTGGCAAACTCTTCTAATTTATCTAAAAGTTCTTTCTTAATAGATTCGTTAATTTGAATAGTTCTTTTTGAAATAATAGAAATAGCTTCATAAATGTTATCTGTTTGAGCATCAACAATATTTCTATCGTATGTTACTGTTTCTAAGGGTGCATCAGTTTTTTTAAAGTCCATAAGAATATTTTACTGTGTGATATTTTTCGCAAATATAATAATTTCTTCGTCTATTACATTTAACATATCATTCGATTTATCTATATATTTTGTTTCAGGATAAGTTCTAATTAACTCATCGTATAATTTTTTTGCATTGTTTAAACGCTCTAACTTCTTAGACTGAATACTATTAACAGCTAGTTCATAGGAGGAATCTAGGAGGTAAAATAATGCATCTTCTCTGTAGGGAGTTCCAGGATAATCAGAGATAAAGTCTTCTAAAACTATAAGAGCAGATTTATAATCTCTTATTGTGTTATACTGTTTTGCAATTTCAAAAGCTTTGTATTCTAATTTAATTCTTAGTTCCTGAACTAAATCATTAGCTTCAGACATTTTTTCTGAATATGGGTATGTATTTATAAACTCTTGTAATTTATCTATTGCAGTTAGTGTTTCCTTCTGATCTAAACTAAAATCTGGGGAGGTTTTGTAGTAAGCATAAGCACCTAAATAAGCTGCCTCATCAACCTTTTGGCTTAATGGGTAAGCTTTAATAAAGCTTTCAAATTGGTAGCCTGCATCTATATATTTTCTTGTGTTTAATAATGAATTAGCATAAAAAAAAGTTACTCTTTCAGCTTGAGGTTTTCCTCTGTATTTAGGTAAGATTTGTTCAAACAACCTAGAGGCTCTTCTAAATTCTTGATTTTCATAATATTTTTCAGCTGCATCATACTTAACTTTAATATCCTCACTTTTTAAAACTCTTTGAAACTCATTACATGAGCTAAAAAATATAAATATTGAAATTAATAGTAATTTGTTTTTTATTGACATCTGGCAAATTTAATATTTTTAAAGTGAAATAATAATTTATTGTTGCTTATAAATTGAAGTAATTGTTTTTTTTATGTTTAAATCTAAATCTTTACCAACTTTTGTCAAAGGCAGCCTCAAAACATTTTTACATAAATTCATTGAAGATAATGCAGATTTTATTCCAGATGGATTACCTTCCGCAAATAATAACTTTAATAAAAGTTGAATTTGATTAAGTTTTTTTAGAGACAAATCTTCATTTTTATTGAGTGCTAATCGAATAATTTCTGTAAAATATTTTGGTATACATCCAGCAGCTACTGAAATTACCCCGTCGCCTCCCAGTAAAACAGTCTTAACAGCAGTTTCATCATCACCAGAAATTATCATAAAATCTTTTGGTCTTTTTTCAATTAATTGCTTGACTTGATTTAAATCACCACAAGCCTCTTTTATTCCTATAATATTAGAGTGATTAGAGGCAATTTCGATTGTAGTTTTGGCAAGCATATTAACACCTGTTCTTGATGGAACATTGTATAAAATAATTGGAAGTGGTGATGCTTTTGAAATTGCAGAATAATGTTTATAAAGTCCATTTTGGGATGGTTTATTGTAAAAGGGAGTTACTGAAAGAATTGCAGAGAAACCAGAAAATTGAGAACTACGTAAATCATTCACAATTGATAAGGTGTCATTTGAACCTAAGCCTAAAATCATGGGAACACGTCCTTTATTTGCATTGACAAAAGCTGTTCTAGATAGATTTTTTTCATTCTTATTTAGAGTTGAGGATTCTCCTGTTGTTCCTTGTACAACAATATAATCTACCCCATTATCAATTAAAAAATCTACAAGCCTAATTATAGATTCTGTATCAATTGAAAAATCTTCATTAAATGGAGTTACAACAGCAACACCTGTTCCTCTCAAATTTTTAGCTAAAAAATTCATTTGATTAGATTTAGGTATTTTACAAACTCTTTTTCAAATTCTTTGAACTTTTTAATTTTATTTGAAAAAATTAAATCATTTAATCTTGGATCAACAGAATCAAAACCAATTCTAAACTTCGCATTAGCTTTTGATGATAAAAGTGTTAAAACATCATTAGAGTTAAAAAAATTTACCAACAAATCATACTCATAAGAAATAAATTCTAACGAATCATTTCCATTTAAGTTTCCATAAAAAGATATTGATGTTGGAGTTATATTCATATTTGAAAAAATATTAAAACCGTTATCATTTTCTTGAAAAGTTATAATTTTTAAATCTTTATCTTTTAATCCAATTCTATTTGCCAGATTAATAAAATTATTTACATCTACAGGAAACATTGGATCAACAATACATCCTAGTGTTTTAATTGGAGATGGTTTAGCTCGATTTTGAGCCTCAAGAGACAACAAAGATTTGTTGATCTTTTTTTTTAGTAGATTTTCATGTAGTGATTTAAATATCATATCTTTAATACTCTGCAAAATTACATATTTAAGAATTGAATACTATATTTTACATTAATAAAATGAAATTTAACCTATTTGTGTTAATTCTAACATTTCTATGTTTTTCATGTACAAATAATAAGACCAGCATAATTAAAGTTTCAACTGAAAAAAATATAAAAATTAAAGATTCAATTAACAATAATGAACTTGAATTAATAATTGATCCATACAGAAAAGAAATAAAAACTTTAGAAAAAGTTATTGGATACAGCAAAGGCTTTTACAGCATTAGAGACTCAGAACTAGAATCAACTCTTGGAAATCTAATTGCTGACATATTGTATAAACAAATTAATACAGAATTTAAAAAAACAGAATCAAAAGAACTGGATTTTGCATTATTTAATTTTGGAGGAATCAGAGGAACTTTAAATAAAGGAAAAATAACTCAACATGATTTATTTACGATTATGCCCTGGAAAAATTCTGCAACTATAGTACAAATTTCTGGGAAAAAAGTATTAGAGTTAGTAAAATATATTGATTCTGAAAATTTAGCACACCCCTCTGCAGGATTAGAAATAGTTTTCAAAAATAATGATACAACAGAAATTAAAATCAAACAAAAAAGATTTGATGTAAGTAAAAACTATTATGTATTGACTTCAAACTTTTTACAAGAGGGAGGTGATAAAATGGTTTTTTTTGCTAACCCTATTGAACTTTATTCGCTTGATTTAAATTTAAGAGAAGTTTTAATCAAATATATTCAAAGTAAAAAAGAAATTATTGGGAAATTAGACAATAGAATTATAAGGTTAAAATGAAAAGAAGACATTTTTTAAAAAAAATAAAATTTTCATCAATCTACGGATTGACGTTGCCATATTTTATTAATGATGACTATTTTGATAATAGTTTAAAAAAGATAACAATTCTTCACACGAACGATGTACATAGTCATATTGATCCATTTCCAAAAAACGACCCATTAAACCCAAATGGTGGTGGTGTGATTGCAAGAGCAAATCTAATAAATCTAATAAAAAAAGATAATCCACATACTTTAGTTTTAGACGCTGGAGATGTTTTTCAAGGAACTCCATATTTTAATTTTTTTGGTGGAGAATTAGAACTAAAGTTGATGAGCAAAATGGGTTACAATGCTTCAACATTAGGGAATCATGAGTTTGATAACGGAATGGAAAAATTATCAAAAGTTTTAAAACATGCTAATTTTTCTTTTTTGAATTCTAATTATACATTAAAAAATACTCCCCTTGAAAATAAAATTAAAAGCCATGAGATATTTAACATTAACGGGATTAAAATAGGAGTTTTTGGGCTAGGAATTGAACTTGAAGGACTGGTTGAAAAAAAACTTTACAAAGGAGTTAAGTACTTAAATCCAATAGAAATTTCAAAAGATATTTCAGATGACTTAAAATATAATCATAATTGTGATCTCATAATTTGCTTGTCCCACCTTGGGTTTTCTTATTCAAAGGATAAAAACATAATGTGTGATTTAATCCTTGCTAAACAAACTAAAAATATTGATCTTATTATTGGAGGTCATACCCACACGTTTTTGGATGAGCCTATTAAAGTAAAAAATTTAGAAAATAAAGATGTAATTATTAATCAAGTCGGTTGCTTTGGAATTAATCTTGGTAAAATTGATTTTTATTTTTCAGAAAATAAAAAACATCAAGAAGGTATGTCTATAGATGTTTAAACTTTCAGCATAGTAATAAAATCTAGTTCTGAAATAATTTGAATGCCCAAATCTTGTGCTTTTTTTAGCTTACTTGGACCCATTTTATCTCCAGCTAAAAGATATGAAGTCTTTGAACTAATCGAACTCAAATTTTTACCGCCATTTAGTTCAATTGTTTTTTTCAATTCATTTCTTGAATAATTATCAAAAACACCAGAAACAACAAAAGTTTTATTATCAAAAATTTTACTGTCTAAAACGACTGTATTTGTTTCAAATTGAAGGCCTACATTTTTTAGTTTTTCAATATTTAAAATATTCTCAGAATCATTAAAAAAATCTACAACACTTTTTGCAATGCGTTCACCTATTTCATCTACCATAATTAATTCATCATAAGTTTTTGAAATCAAATTATCAATTGACTTATATTCATTAGCAAGATTTTTTGATACAGTTTGACCAACGTACCTAATACCCAAAGCAAACAGAACTCTTTGAAATGGAATTTTTTTTGAGTTGTTAAGACCTTGGAATATATTTTCGACAGATTTTTCAGCCATTCTTTCAAGACTCAGTAAATCTTCTTTTTTTAATGAGTATAAATCAGCATAATTAGAGATTAGATTATTTTTAAACATTAATTCAATAGTTTCGTTTCCAATACCGTTAATATCCATAGCTTTTCTTGAAATAAAATGCTGAATTCTTCCTGTTATTTGTGGGGGACATGAAAAAGCATTAGGACAATAATGATGAGCCTCAGATTCATTTTTTTGTAGATAAGACAAACAATTAGGGCAATTATTAATAAATATTATTTTTTCAGAGTTCAAATTTCTTTTTGAAACTTCAACGTCAACAATTTTTGGAATAATTTCACCCCCTTTTTCAATTATAACACGATCATTTAAATGAAGGTTTAATTTATTTATTTGGTCTTGATTGTGCAAAGAAGCTCTTTTAACAATTGTTCCACCCAGCAATACTGGATCTAAATTAGCAACTGGTGTAACAGCTCCAGTTCTTCCAATTTGATATGAAACAGATTTCAATGTAGTTTGAGCTTGCATAGTTTTAAACTTATATGCTATTGCCCATCTTGGATACTTTGAAGTAAAACCCAATATTTTTTGATAATTAATTTGATTAACCTTTACGACTACACCATCTATTTCAAAATTTAAATTATTTCTTTCTTTATCCCAATTATTAATAAACTGAAAAACCTCGTTAATATTATCACAAAGCTTATATGTATTTGAAATATTAAAACCCCAATTTTTTGCAAAATTTAAATTATCAATTTGAGTTTTAGAGTTATCACTAATAACCTGGTATAAAAAACATTGTAATGGTCTTTTTGCAACTATAGCACTGTCTTGTAATTTCAAACTTCCAGACGCTGTATTTCTTGGATTCATGTAAGGTTCTAGACCGTTTTGAGCCCTTTCTTTGTTCATTTTTTCAAAGTCATTTAAACCAATAAATATTTCACCTCTTATTTGAAATTTTAAGGGAAAATTTCCTTTTAGTTTAAGGGGAATAGTTTTTATAGTCTTTACATTTTCAGTGACATCGTCTCCTTTAATTCCGTCACCTCTAGTCACAGCTCTTACAAAAATTCCATTTTCATATGTAAGATTAATCGAAACACCATCGAATTTTAATTCACATAAATAGTTCAAATCTTTATTTAGAATTTTTTTTAAAACCCTATTATGAAAGTTTTCTAAATCTTCTTTGCTGTAGGAGTTATCTAATGAATACATTGGAAAATCATGTTCAATACTCTGAAAACTTTTAGAGACCTTGCCCCCTACCCTTTGAGTTGGAGAGTTAGTATCAAAAAAATTTGGAAATTTATTTTCAAAATCAACTAATTTCTTTAACAAAATATCAAATTCATAGTCACTTATGACAGGAGCATCCTCAACATAATATAAATGAGTATGCTTATGAATTTCATTTCTTAAATTTATTATTTCTTTTTCTGGATTCATTTTTTAGTTGCCTTAACCATTCTATATTTTCCTCTGAAATCTTTTCTGACTATAATATCGTGAAATCCTTCCTTTTTTAAAAGTTTATTTACCTGTTTTGAGAAATTTTCATTTATTTCAAAATATATTGTTCCATTTGATATTAAATTTTTTTTAGAAAAATTTAATATTTTTTTATAAAAAAATAATGGATCATTTTCTTTTACAAACAATGCAATATGTGGTTCATAAGATATCACATTTTTTGACATCAATAACTTATCATCTTGGGTAACGTAGGGCGGGTTTGAGACTATAATATCGAATTTTTCGGAACACTGCTTTTCATTTGTTATATCTACCAAATCATATTTAACATTTACAGAATTATTTTTTGAGTTTTTTGATGCTATATCTAAAGCATTACTACTAATATCCCAACCGTGAACGATACAATTGTCCATAAGTTTAGACAAACTTGTAGCTATGCATCCTGAACCAGTTCCAATATCTAAAACTCTTTTATTTGAATGTAAATCTTGAACAATCCAGCGCACAAGTTCTTCTGTCTCTGGTCTTGGAATTAGAACGTGATGGTTAACTAAAAAGGTCATAGCCATAAATTGAGATTGTCCAATAACATATTGAATTGGAGATTCATTTTCTAATAAATCTAATGAGTTAATTAAATTAATCTCATCTTTTTTTTTTAATTCTAACTTAGAATTTATAATATATTTTATTTTATCAATTTGACAGTAATAATCTATTAATCTAAAAAAGAATTCCTCCACTTCATTATTATCAAATTTATGGTTTAACCTATTTCTTATTAATTTATGAAATTGCTCTAAATTCATTTCAAATCTTTAATCATCCAAACTGGACATGATGAATGTCCGGTATTTCCCTTAGGTTTATCTAAATAAGAAAATCCTTTTTTTAAATAGAGTTTTTGTGCACTTTCCATATTAAACATGGTTTCAATATAACATTTATCATATCCAAATTCTTTAGCTTTCATTAGACATAAATCAATCATTTTATCACCCAAGCCTAATCCTCTTGCATTTTTTAAAAAATACATTTTTTGTAGTTCACATATGTTTTCATTTGTATGTTTTAATTTTGATATACCCGCTCCTCCAAATATTAAATTATTCTTTTCCAAAATAAAATATATTGAGTTGTTAGTATTATAAGTCTCAAATATAGTTTTCAACTCTGGATCAGCTAAGGCAGTTCCTGTTTCTGGAACATCAAATTCTCTCATTATTTTAGATAAAGTAGCTTCAATAGCCTTGTTATCAACTTTTTGAACTTCTCTAATTAAAAATCCATTACTAATTTTCATATTTTAAAACTACTTTTGTAAAGTTATACACATTATATTAAAAAACCTTTTGAATGGATATAAATGAACTATCAATACATGAAAAATATATGTCTAGATGTATTGAAATTGCAAAAAAAAATAGTTCAAAATATTATCCTAACCCCTCTGTTGGTGCATTAATTGTCAAAAATGATACGATAATTGCTGAGGGAGTGACTAGTGATTATGGTTGTAATCATGCAGAAGTTAATGCTATAAACTCAATTAAAGATCCTAATGATTTAATTGAAAGCACGCTCTATGTTACTCTTGAGCCCTGCTCTCATTTTGGAAAAACACCTCCTTGTGTTCATTTAATTCACAAAAGCAAAATTAAAAATGTAGTTATTGGTACTTTGGATAATAGTCCTAAAGTTAATGGAAAGGGTGTTTCTTTTTTAAAAGAAAGAGAAATAAATGTAAAAACAGGTATTTTAGATAAGGAGTGTAAAAAATTACACAGAAACTTTTTACATTTTAATTCAAAAAATAGACCCTATATCATTTTAAAATGGGCTATAACAAAAGATAATTTTATTGCTCCACTAAAAAAAAAGAATGCTAAACCATTTCTAATTAGCTCTTTAGAAAGCAGACAATTAGTTCACAAATGGCGTTCTGAAGAACATTCAATAATGGTTGGTTTTAATACGATTATTAGCGACAACCCACATCTAGACGCAAGATATATTAAAGGAAATAATCCTGTAAGAATAATATTGGATGATAAACAAGAATTAAAAAGCGACTACCATGTCTTTAATAACGAATCTAATACTTTGGTAATAAGTAAATTTCTAAAAAATAAAAATCCTTCCTCACATATATGTAATGAACTGCACAAAAATAATATACAATCAGTTATTGTTGAGGGTGGAAGAAAAACCTTAGATCTGTTTATTAAAAATGATTGTTGGGATGAAGCTAGAATTTTTGAAAGCAGTCAAAAGTTAGATAATGGTATAAAAGGTCCTGAGTTAAGAGGACATTTAAGTAAAAAAATTAAAATAGGTAATGATTATTTAAAATTTTTTAAGCCATTTTAATTTTTTTTAAAATATAATCAGGACATCTAATTGGTTTCTTATTTTCTGAGTTCAGGAAAATTAACTTAGTGTATCCGTGCGTTAATAATTCTTTTTCTCGATGAATTTGATAATTGAATTCAATCATGTATGATGGAGCTTGTTTCAATGAGGTTGTCAAAATTAATTTATCGTCAAATAAAGCTGGTTTTCTAAAATTAATTTTAAGATCGATTACTGGGTTAATAATACCATTATCTTCCATATCTTTATAGGAAATTCCTTTATTTTTAAGCCAAGCTATTCTACCCATTTCAAAATATTTAACATAATTGCCGTGATAAACAAAAGACATTTGATCCGTTTCACTATAGCGAACTAGTATTTCTATTTTATGTTCCAAAAAAGTATAAAAGAGTATTAATTTTTAGATTCTTTAATATGAACAAAAAAAAATTAATATTCAATAGCAAAATCATTTTTTTTTAATAAAAATTTGCACATATTTGTTACATAGTAATTATCATTAAGATTTCACGGATTTTGATGATTTTCAACAACCAAAAACAAAAATTTAAAATGGCTACAGCTGAATCTGTTTGGAATAATTGTCTCAAATTCATAAAAGACAATATACAGATTCAAGCTTATAAAACATGGTTCGAACCAATCAAGCCCATAAAATTTGAAAACAACGTACTTAGTGTTCAAGTCCCTAGTAAATTTTTTTATGAGTGGCTTGAAGAGCATTACGTCAAATTATTAAAACTTGCACTAAATAAGGAACTTGGCGAAAATGCTAGACTTATTTATGTAATAAAAATGGAGAATACTTATGGAAATGTTAATCCATATACAGAAAAAATTCCAAGTCAATACAAAACTGACTTACCCTCTCAAAAAATTGACTTTTCTCTAAGTAATATACAAACGGAACTTAGAAATCCTTTTATAATTCCAGGTATTAAAAATCTAAAAATCGAATCTCAGTTAAATCCAAATTATACATTTGATAACTTTCTTGAGGGCGATGCCAACAGGTTAGCTAGATCTGCAGGATTAGCAGTTTCTAATAAACCTGGGGGAACTTCTTTCAATCCATTATTAATTTTTGGTGGAGTTGGTTTAGGTAAGACACACTTAGCACATGCAATTGGAGTTAATGTTAAAGAAAAGTTCCCTGAAAAAACCGTTTTGTATATTTCTGCAGAAAAATTTACTCAACAATACATTGATTCTGTTAAAAAAAATAATAGAAATGATTTTATTCATTTCTATCAAATCATAGATGTTTTAATTATTGATGATGTTCAATTTTTATCTGGTAAAACAGGAACACAAGATGTGTTTTTTCACATCTTTAATCATTTACACCAAAACGGTAAACAAGTTATTTTAACATCAGATAAAGCACCTGTAGATATGCAAGATATTGAACAGAGGTTATTATCTAGGTTCAAATGGGGACTTTCTGCTGAGCTGCAAAGACCTGACTATGAAACAAGAGTTTCTATTTTAAAAAATAAACTTTACAGAGATGGTCTTGAAATTTCTAATGAAGTAATAGATTATGTTGCGAAAAATGTAAAAGTGAATGTTAGAGAATTAGAAGGTGCTGTAATTTCATTGATCGCTCAGTCTTCTTTTAATAAAAAAGAAATTACTATTGAATTAGCAAAAAGTGTAGTTGAAAAATTTGTCAAGAATACAAAAAGAGAAGTATCAATTGATTACATACAGAAAATTGTTTCCGAATATTTTCAAATGGATGTTTCTACATTACAATCTAAAACTAGAAAAAGACATATAGTTCAAGCAAGACAATTGGCAATGTTCTTTGCCAAAAAATTCACTAAAGCATCCTTAGCAAGTATAGGATCTCAAATAGGCCACCGAGATCATGCCACTGTTCTTCATGCTTGTAAAACAGTCGATAACCTATCTTTCACTGACAAACAGTTTAGAAAATACGTCGAGGATTTATCAAAGAAATTTACGGTATAAAATTCTTTGATCATGAACTTTGGAAAGTTATATCTTGTTCCAAATCAATTAGGCGATTTTAATGATAACTACGTTCTTAAATCTCATGTTGCATTAATTAATAAGATCAGTTTTTTCATTTTTGAAAATGAAAAGCCTGGAAGAGCTTTTATTAAAAATATTTCTCCAAAAAAAAAACAAACTGAACTAAAAATTTCTTTATTAAATAAACATACCGCTACGTTTGAATTAAATAATATTTTAAATCCATGTTTGAATGGATCAGATATGGCTTTAATTTCTGATGCTGGTTGTCCGGGAATTGCAGACCCCGGAGCTGAGGCAGTCAAACTAGCGCACAAAAAAGGAATTATTGTAGTTCCTTTAATCGGGCCTTCTTCAATATTTATGGCACTAATGTCCTCAGGAATGAATGGACAAAGCTTCAAGTTTAATGGATACCTACCTATTGATAAAATAGAAAGAAAAAATATGATTAAAAATCTTGAAAAAAAATCATTCACCACGACTCAGATTTTTATGGAAACACCATATAGAAATGATAAATTATTTGCTGAACTAATTAATACTCTAAAATCTTCTACAGAGCTCTGTCTTGCACGGGATATAACATTAAATTCAGAATTCATTGAAACAAAGACGATTCAATATTGGAAAGCAAACAAACCAGAACTAAATAAAAGACCTACTATATTTTTAATCCAATCAATATAGACTATATCTTAGGCTTTCTAATAGATTCAACCATTGTAATATCGTAGCCTTTGAAATAATCCATGTACAATGAAATAGATGTTCCGAAAGCATCTTTTGGATTATGTTTTCCACCAGATCTTAGATATTTTTTTACATTTCCTGGACCAGCTAAGTGAGCTGCCGCTATAATTCCAGACTCAGTAATAATGGTATTATCGATTCTAGCACCAACAAACCATTTAATATCTTTTCTTAAAATCCATTTATTTCTTTGAACATTAATCAAAAACACCCTTTCTTGAAGTTTAGGATTTTCAAGAAAAACTTTGGCATCTTTAATTTTATACATCATAAGGGTATTTAAATTGAATTGAAATTTACCCATGAAACCAAATTTATTTATTCTAGAGTAACTTCCAGTTGATTCTTTGTAGGCTAAGAGTTCTTTAAATCCAATAAAATCTTTTTCAAGAAAAATAAAATTTGTCATCTTCTCATCTGAATAATCAGAAACCACATATTCAAAAGCTAAATTATCATAGTTTGGAATTGTAATAAAATTATTGAAGGAATTGAAGGATGTAGTTAAAAAGAAGAAAACTATCAACATCAAATTGTTTTTGTAAATACTAGAAATCATATCTAATAAAAAATTAAAATCAATTTTAATTATGCGGCAAACATACACAAAATTTTAATTATCTGTAAATCAATCAGTTATCTTCTTATGTTATTTTTTCTGAGCCAACTTGTGTATTGACGTTTATTTTTATTGTGTTGTCTATTTGTTTTAGCGAACATGTGATAGCCGGGTCTTTTTACATCTGCTACAAAAAACAAATAGTCATGAGATTCTAAGTTCAAAACAGATTCAATTGAACTAAAATCAGGCATGTATATTGGACCTGGTGGCAGACCTTTATTTATGTAGGTATTATAGGGAGATTTTATTTTTAAATCTTTATATAAAACTCTTCTAATTTTCTTATTAAACCCTTTTTTTTCTTTTATCGTATAAACAACGGTGGGATCAGCCTGTAATTTCATTCTTTTTTTAAGTCTATTGTAATAAACTCCTGAAATCGTAGGTCTTTCATCTACTTTAGGGGTTTCACGTTGAACTATTGAGGCTAATACAGAAACCTCAACAGGGGACAAATTTAAAGATTTGGCTTTTTCCTTTCTTGAGAGATTCCAATATAAATTAAATTGATTTAGCATCTTATTTCTAAATTCATCAGCAGATGTATTCCAATAAAATTCATAAGTATTTGGAAGAAAAATAGAAAATACAGATTCTGTATTAAGGTTATTATTTTCCAAAAATACTTCATTATTGAATGAATTCATCAAACTCAAACTATCTGCTTCAATAAACTTAGAAACTCTTGAGGCTAAATTTTCAATACGTTCCATATTATTAAAAGTAATTTTAATAGGAATGTTTTTAAATCTTAAAGAATTAATAATTTCTTTATTAGAAAAGCCTTTTTTTAATTCATACTTTCCAGCCTTTATATTCATTATAAACTTAGTTTTATAAGCTGCCTTAAAAAAAGTAGAGGTGTCTTTTATATATGGTGAAATTTCATTTCTTAAACTTTTCAAACCTGTACCAGATTTAATATAAATAAAAACAGATTCATCACTAAAATTTGTATTTTCTGAGTAAAAAGTTTTATAATAATTATAAAGAACAGCTGAGGATATGAATAAAAAACTTAAAAGCCCAATAGATATAATAATTTTATATAATTTTTTATTTTCCATTTAGACTTCTATTTCACCAGAGAATATCATTTCTACTTTTCCAATTAACTTTATATTGTTATATCCAAGCTCACTTGTATCAAATTTAACAGTTAATTCTCCTCCTTTTGTTTTTATGTTAATTTTCTTTGAATCGGTTCTACCTGAGTGAAACATTGCCAAAGCAACTGCTGTAACACCTGTTCCACATGAAAGTGTTTCATTTTCAACCCCTCTTTCATAGGTTCTGACTTGAAATTCATCTTTGGAATAAATTTTTACAAAATTTACATTTACTCCCTTTTCTTTGTATTCTTTACTATTTCTAATCAATTTTCCTTCATTGTATACATCTAAATTTTCAATATTATTAACAACTTTGATATAATGAGGGGAGCCAGTATCCAAAAATAAACCATCATTAAAAATTTTAATATTATTAACTGGTTTCATTGATAATGAAATAATATTATTTTCGATGGATGCTTCATGGTTTCCATCATAAGCCTCAAATGAAGTATTATTATTTATAAGATTATGAATTTGAGCAAACTTAACTGAACATCTTGCACCATTTCCGCACATTGAACCCAAAAAACCATTTGAATTATAATATATCATTTCAAAATCTGAACTTTGTGAGGGGTTAATTAATATTAAACCATCACATCCTATGCCATGCTTCCTATCACATAATTTTTCTATTAGTTTATTGTTATTAGAGGGGAATAATAGATCTTTATTCTTAATTATAACGAAGTCATTTCCAGTTCCTTGAAATTTTTGAAATTTTATTTTCATATATTTTTAATGAAACGAATATATAAAAAAGTATAAGTTGTTAAAAAGTAGTTAAAAATTTATTTTGTAAATATTTAAAAATTTAATTTTGATTAAAATTTAATATCAATGAAAAAAATAATATCAACTTTATTAATCTCTCTTTTAGGAGCAGTTTTAGCTTTAATTATTCACAATTTTTATTTTAATCATTCGGATGATCTTAAACTAAACAAGGAAGATAATGTTGTTAACATTTCATACAACCCAAATTCAAAAAATAATTCATTAAAATCTGTTGATTTTGTTGAAGCTGCTGAAAAGACTATTCATTCTGTTGTTCACGTAAAAAACACTAGTGTTACTGGATCAAATTCATCAGTTTGGGATTACTTTAATAAAAGCGAAAGAACAAAGGTTGGTATGGGTTCTGGAGTTATTATATCTAAAGATGGATACATAATTACAAACAATCATGTTATTGAAAATGCAACAACAATTGAAGTAACAACAAATGAAAATAAGACATACGAAGCTGAACTTCTCGGAAGCGATGAAGTTTCAGATATTGCAGTATTAAAAATTATAGGAAAAGAATCATTTCCTTACATTAGATTTGCAGATTCTGATCAAACAAAAATTGGAGAATGGGTTTTAGCCGTAGGAAATCCATTTAATTTAACCTCAACTGTTACAGCAGGAATTATAAGTGCAAAATCCAGAGATTTGAATGACTACGACTCAAAAAATCAATCATTTATTCAAACTGATGCTGCTGTAAACTCAGGTAATAGCGGAGGAGCTTTAGTAAATACTGATGGGGATTTAATTGGAATCAATACAGCAATTACTAGTGGAACTGGCGGATTTGTAGGATATTCATTTGCTGTTCCAAGTAATATAGCAAGAAAAGTTTTTGAAGATATTATTGAATATGGAAATGTTCAAAAGGGTTTATTAGGGGTTACAGGTTTTGGACTTAATTCTAAATCAGCGGATGAATTAAATTTAAATTTAACAGAAGGGTTTTATATAAATGATGTTCAAACTGAAATGGGCGCTGCTAAGGCAGGAATTGTGAAAGGTGATGTTATTATTAGTTTGGATAATATCAAAATTGAAAAATTTTCAGATTTATCGGGTTACTTAAGTACTAAAAGACCAGGAGATATAATTTCTGTTGGATTAATTAGAGATACTGCTAAATTAAATTTAAATGTAGTATTAGAAAAAAATACAAATGTTAGCTTCTTAGGCATGCAATTAAGAGACATGTCAATAGAAGAATTGGAGGAAATTGATTTATCACATGGCGTTAAGGTTTCAAATAATAGAAATAGCTCTTTGTATAGAATGGGTATTAGAGAAGGTTATATTTTAACTGAAATTAACTCAATTTCTATTAAAAAAACTGATGATTTATCCTTAATTAACTCAAATACAAAAATTAATCAAATGATATTTTTTAGTCCAGAAGGTGAGAAAGAAAGGCTTATCTTTGAATAATTATGAGAATTGATATTATTAGTGTTTTACCCGAACTAATAGAAAGTCCTTTTAATGCTTCAATACTAAAACGAGCTATCGATAAGCAAATTATTGAAATTTGTTTCCACGACTTAAAAAAGTATGCCTCAAACAAAAGAAAACAAGTAGATGATTATCAATATGGCGGAGGATCTGGGATGGTAATGATGATTGAACCAATAAAAAAGTGTATTGATTTATTAAAAAAACAAAGAACTTACGATGAAATCATTTACATGTCTCCAGATGGTAAAATGTTGAATCAAAAAATTTCTAATCAATTATCATTAAAAGGTAATTTAATTATCTTATGTGGTCACTACAAGGGTGTTGATCAAAGAGTTAGAGATAGTCTAATTACTATGGAAATTTCAATCGGAGATTACGTTTTGTCTGGTGGAGAACTACCTGCTGCAGTTTTATGTGATTCAATAATAAGATTAATACCTGGAGTGCTAGGAGATGAAACATCAGCTCTTACTGACTCATATCAAGATAATTTATTAGCTCCCCCTGTATACACAAGACCCTCAACATTCGAAGATTTGAAAGTACCTGAAATACTTCTTTCTGGAGATCAATTAAAAATTGAGAACTGGAGAGAAGAAAAAGCGATTGAAAGAACAAGAAAATTACGCCCTGATATTTTTGATTGATTTCTTTCGATAAATAAAACAAAAAATGTATATTCGCATTCGATTTTGATATAACCACTGACGATAATCGTGGATGTTGTATTAAATTAATTTAAATCTTACACAATGGAATCTTTAATTAAATTCGTACAAGACGAATTTGTAACAAAAAAAGAAATCCCAAATTTCAAATCCGGAGATACTATAACTGTTTATTACGAAATCCGTGAAGGAGAAAAAGTTCGTACTCAGTTTTTCAAAGGTGTTGTAATTCAAATCAAGGGAACTGGACTAACTAAAACTTTTACGATTAGAAAAATGTCTGGAACAATCGGGATAGAAAGAATATTTCCTTTCAATTTACCAGCAATCCAAAAAATTGAAGTTAACAAAAGAGGTAGAGTTAGAAGATCGAGAATCTTTTACTTTAGAGAACTAAGAGGTAAAAAAGCTAGAATTAAGGAAGTAAGAAGATAAATTTATAAGTTTCATGAAAAAAATTATAGTTCAGAATCCAGTTGTCGAATTGGATGGAGATGAAATGACAAGAATCATTTGGGATTTTATTAAAACCAAATTAATACTTCCTTATTTAGAGTTAGACATCAAATATTTTGACTTAAGTGTAAAACACAGAGATTTTACTGATGATCAGGTGACTATTGATTCAGCTGAAGCTATAAAAAAATATAATGTAGGTATTAAATGTGCAACAATTACACCTGATGAGGATCGAGTTGTTGAATACACATTAAAAAAAATGTGGAGATCACCCAACGGAACTATTAGAAATATTGTTGGTGGTACAGTATTTAGAGAACCTATTATCATGAGTAATGTACCAAGATATGTTCAAGGTTGGACAAAGCCTATTTGCATTGGAAGACATGCTTTTGGAGATCAATATAAAGCTACTGATATTGTCACACATGGAAAAGGGAAGCTTACCATGACATTTACACCCGAAAATGGTGATAAACCTATTTCTTGGGAGGTTTACAATTTTCAAGAAAATGGTGTTGCTATGAGCATGTATAATATAGATTCTTCTATATATGGATTTGCTAGATCATGTATGAATCAAGCTCTTACAAAGAAGTGGCCATTATACCTATCTACAAAAAATACAATTCTTAAAGCTTATGATGGCAGGTTTAAAGATATTTTCTATGAGGTTTATACCAATGAATTTCAAGAAAAGTTTGAGGAAATTGGTATCACTTATGAACACCGATTAATTGATGATATGGTTGCTGCTGCGATGAAATGGAATGGAGGATTTGTTTGGGCTTGTAAAAATTATGATGGGGATGTTCAATCAGACACTGTAGCTCAAGGTTTTGGTTCTCTGGGACTAATGACATCAACTCTCGTAACACCTGATGGAAAAACAATGGAAGCTGAGGCGGCACATGGAACTGTAACCAGACACTACAGAGAACATCAAAAAGGAAATGAAACTTCAACAAACCCTATTGCTTCAATATTTGCATGGACTAGAGGACTAGCTCACAGAGGAAAACTTGACCAAAATCTTGAATTAATTGAGTTTTGTAAAACTTTAGAGTCTGTCTGTATTAAGACCGTTGAAAATGGTCAAATGACAAAAGATTTAGCACTTCTTATTCACGGAGATGAACTAAATAGATCACATTACCTAAACACACAGGAATTTTTGGATTGTATAAAAAATGGGTTAGAGTCTAGCTTAAAGTAATCTATCTTAACTCTACTGGCATATTTATTGATACCATACAATTAAAATACCAGGTTCATTATGCTAAAAAGACAATTTTTTTATTTATTTTTTTTAGCATTTAATTTACTATACTCTCAAAACAACTCTCACACAATCAGTGGATATATAATGTCTGCAGAAAGTAACGAAATAGTTATTGGAGCTAACATTATCATTCCAGAGTTGAATACAGGAACGATAACTAATAGTTATGGATTCTATTCCATCACAATTCGCGAAGGTACCTACAAACTAGAAATAAGTTCTATCGGATTTAAGACTATAAATGAAACTATAGAACTACAAAAAGACACAAAACAAAACTTCTATTTAGAAGAAAACATTGAAAGCCTCGATGAAGTTATTGTAACTCAAAATGCAGAAGAAATAGACATTAGAAAACCTATAATGAGTCTCAATATTTTATCAAATCAAACAATTAAACAAACCCCAGTTTTATTTGGTGAATCTGATCTTTTAAAAACAATTCAATTATTACCTGGTGTTTCTAACGCTGGAGAAGGAACAGGAGGATTCAATGTAAGAGGAGGTGCAGGAGATCAAAATCTTATACTATTTGATGAAGCCATTATCTATAATTCATCACATCTTTTTGGATTATTTTCAGTTTTCAATTCAGATGCAATAAAAGAACTTAAATTGTACAAAGGAGGTATACCTGCAGCGTATGGTGGCAGATTATCTTCAGTTCTAGATGTTTATCAAAAAGATGGTAACAGTAAAGAAAATAAATTAAGTGGTGGTATTGGCTTAATTTCTAGTAGATTACTTTTTGAAGGACCTATTCAAAAAAATAAAAGTTCCTTTCTTATAGCAGGGAGAGGATCTTACGCACACTTATTTTTAAAGTTAACTGATATTGAAAATATAGCTTACTTTTATGATTTAAATACTAAATCGAATTTCAAAATTGATGAAAAAAACACAATTTTTTTATCAGGATACTTTGGTAGAGATCTATTTAGATTGAATAATACATTCTCCAACACTTACGGCAATTCTACTTTTAATGTTAGATGGAATCACTTAATAAATGATAAAACATTTTCTAATACCTCATTAATTTACAGTGATTACTATTATGGATTAACGTTAGATTTTATTGGTTTTAATTGGAACTCAGGAATTAAAAATCTAAATGTTAAGTTTGATTTAAAAAATTATTTTACTGATAATATCCAATTTAATTACGGATTAAACTCCATTTATTATGAATTTAACCCTGGAAAAATCAAGCCAATTAATAATTCAGGAATAAATTTCAAAGATTTAAATAAGAAATATGCTTTGGAGAATTCAGCATATTTTGATGTTGTTCAAAAAGTTAATTCAAAAATATCTCTCAGATATGGATTAAGATTTAATCAATTTTTAAGGTTTAAACAAAATGGTCTTAATACATATGTGAACGAAAATCCGTTAGTTTTTGATAATACTCTTGGAATTTATAAAGGTGCAGAAGAAACTGGCCAATTTGATAATAACAAAACAATTATTAAATCTTATGGAAATATTGAGCCAAGAA
Organism: uncultured Bacteroidota bacterium; assembly: GCA_902559035.1. Lineage (GTDB taxonomy): Bacteria > Bacteroidota > Bacteroidia > Flavobacteriales > Flavobacteriaceae > MAG-121220-bin8. Next base: position 171,346 of record CACEGG010000001.1, on the reverse strand, counting down.
TTAACATTGCATATAATTTTGAAAATACGTCACTAAAATTTAGTTATAATAGACTAAATCAATACATTCATTTAATTTCTAATACTAGTGCTCCTGCCCCATTAGATGTCTGGACGCCAAGTGGACCTTATTTAAAACCACAAAGACTAGATCAGTGGGCAATAGGTTTAAAATCTAAAATTAGGAAGCAGTTTAATTTTGAAACGGAAGTATTTTATAAAAAAATAAATAATAGATTAGATTACATCGACGGAGCAGATCTTGTAGCTAATGAAGCAGTTGAAAGAATATTACTTGCTGGTAAATCTAGAGCATTTGGACTTGAATTTTTATTAAAAAAAAACAAAGGAAATCATAAATATTGGATAGCGTACACCTTATCAAAATCACAACAAAAAACAGAGGGTAGAACTAGTTTAGAAACTGGAATAAATAATGGAAATTGGTATTATACAAGTCATGATAAAACCCATGATTTAAGCTTTGTATCGAATTACAAACTTTCTAAAAAAATCACATTCAATACAAATTTTATTTTCCAAACTGGGCAACCCACAAATTATCCAATAGGACAATACAACTTTATGGATTTAAATATTCCAAATTACGGACCTAGAAATTCAAAAAGATTACCAAACTACCATAGACTTGACATTTCAGTATCATTAATTCCACAAAAGAATAAAAAAATTCAAAGTGAATGGATTTTTGGTTTTTATAATATTTACAATAGAGATAATGCCAATTCTATATTTTTTAGAGAAAATAGTGAAACATTAAAAAATGAAGCAGTTCAACTTTCTATCTTTGGAATTGTCCCAAGTATAACTTATAATTTTAAATTCTAATGAGGCTATTAAAATTAATCATCTTAATAATTATTTTTCATAGCTGTGAAAAGGTAATTGATATAGATACAGAATTTGATGATAAAAGATTAGTTATAGATGCCAATATTTCTAAACATAGGGACAGTATAGATGGAATTGCATCTGTAAAACTCAGTGAAACAATTCCATATTTTTCAGATCAAGAAAGTATAGTAAAAAATGCTTCAGTCAAAATTGAAACTAATCAAATAGTTTATAATTTAGTTTACAATAATGATAAAAAAGAGTATTCGAGCATAATTGAAAACATCAATAAAGAAGAGTTTGTTTTATCAATAATTAGAAACGAAAACACTTATACATCTTCTGAAAAGCTAATCACAACTCCAAAAATTAAATCGGTAATATTTGGTGATAGGAAATCATTAAATAAAGATGAGGTTGAACTGAGAGTTACCTTTATTGATCCACCAGAAAAAGGAAATTATTATTTATGGAAATTTGGACCAAAAAAATCAGGAAAATATGATTATTTACCTGCTTTAGATAAATATATAAATGGAAATGAATTTACTTTTTCATTTTTTATTGATAAAACCGAATATTTACAAAATTCTGATTTTATAAATATTGAAATTAATGGTATTAGTGAAAATTACTACAACTATCTCAATATATTAACTTCTCAAGCTGGTGCACAAAACGGAAGACCATTTTCTACCTCAAGTTCAATAATTAGAGGAAACATCTCAAATTTAGTTTCTGAAGAAAAATTTCCTCTTGGATACTTTAGAGTTTATGAATTTGATTATTTTAGATTATCAAAAGATGATGCTCCCGACGGAGTTTTTGACTAATCTTGCTTAAATGAGCTTTAAAAAAATTACAGAATCAGATTCACATTATGACAATTTAGAGCTAAAATCCTCAATAGATTTACTAAAAATAATTAATGATGAAGATCAATCAGTTGCATTAAATGTTAAAAATGAAATTGAATCTATTAATACTTTAATAAACAAATTAGTTGATCAATTAAATAATGGTGGGAGATTATTTTATATTGGATCTGGTACTAGTGGTAGATTAGGAGTAGTTGATGCATCCGAGTGCCCCCCAACTTTTGGAGTTAAAAGTAATCTTGTAAATGGGATAATTGCTGGTGGTGATAAAGCAATAAGAAAAAGTATTGAAAACGCTGAGGATGATGAATTAAAAGGATGGAATGATTTACAAAAACACAGCATAAATAAAAATGATTTTGTTGTGGGAATAGCTGCTTCTGGAACAACTCCGTACGTATTAGGTGCAATTAAAAATTGCTTTCAAAACGAAATACCAACAGGCTGCATAACATGTAACCCCGGAAGTCCCTTATCTAAAATTTGCCAATACCCTGTCGTAGTTGAAGTTGGTCCAGAAGTTATTACAGGTAGTTCAAGGATGAAAGCAGGAACCGCTCAAAAATTGGTTTTAAATATGATTTCAACTACTGCTATGATTTTAATTGGAAAAGTTAAAGGAAATAAAATGGTAGATATGCAATTAACAAATAAAAAACTTTCTAAAAGAGCTGTTAATATTGTCATGGAAAAACTAAACGTGGGTCAAGAAAAAGCTAATAATTTGCTAAAAAAATATAATAGTGTCAGATTAGCCATTAAACATGGAAACTCATGAAAAATAATTTTTTTAAAAAAGGGATTAAAAATATTGCGGTATCATTTTTTTTGATGTTTTTAGGACCCACTCTAATGTTTCAATCTCTTAACAACGAAGATCATCCTTGGTTTTTAATTGTTTTTATTACTAGTATCTTATTATGTATTTTGGCAGTTTACAAAGGTTTTAGAGGCCTTTTAAATATAATGGATGCTATTTTTAAAAAAAAGTAGACTTAAGTTGTTAACTAAGACAATGATATTATCTTTGTAAAAATTAAAAAATTCAATGGTAAAGATTAAATTTCCTGATGGAGCTATTAGATCATACGAATCTGGGCTAACACCATATGAAATTGCTTCTTCTATAAGTTCTGGTTTGGCTAGAAGCATTATATCATCAGATTTCAATGGTCAAAAAATTGAAACTACAACTCAAATATTTGATGATGGAAATTTAACTTTTTATACCTGGAAAGATAATGAAGGTAAAGAAGCTTTTTGGCATTCAACGGCTCACTTACTAGCACAAGTTTTAGAAGAGTTTTATGATGGAATAAAATTAACTATTGGACCAGCCATTTCAAATGGATTTTACTATGATGTTGATTTTGGTGAACACTCTATGTCTGAAAAAGATTTTTTAAAAATTGAAAAAAGAATGATTGAGATAGCCAGAGAAAAACACGAGTTTAAATTAAGATCGATTTCTAAAAAAGAAGCACTTGACTTTTATAAAAAAAATAGAAATCAATATAAAACTGAATTAATTGAAAATTTAAAAGATGGAGAGATAACCTTTTGTGACCACGATAATTTTACTGATTTGTGCAGAGGAGGCCACATTCCACATACTGGTCTAATAAAAGCAGTTAAACTAATGAGTGTTGCTGGTGCATATTGGCGAGCTGACCAAAACAACACTCAACTAACTAGAGTATATGGAATATCATTTCCAAAACAAAAAGAGTTAACTGAATACTTAAATCTTTTGGAAGAAGCCAAAAAGAGAGATCATAGAAAATTAGGCAAAGAATTAGAATTGTTTACTTTTTCTAGTAAAGTTGGCCAAGGATTACCTTTATGGCTACCTAAAGGGGCTGAGTTAAGAGAAAGGTTAGAATCTTTTCTAAAAAAAGCTCAAAAAAAAGCTGGATATAAGCAAGTGATTTCTCCACATATTGGAAATAAAGAATTGTACACTACGTCAGGTCATTACCAAAAATATGGTGAAAGTAGTTTTCAACCCATATCTACTCCAGCAGATGGAGAAGAATTCTTGTTAAAACCTATGAATTGTCCGCACCACTGTGAAATGTATAATTCAAAACAGTGGAGTTATAAGGAACTCCCTGTTAGATATGCTGAATTTGGTACTGTTTACAGGTATGAACAAAGTGGTGAATTACATGGGTTAACGCGTGTAAGAGGCTTTACTCAAGATGATGCACATATTTTTTGCACTGAAGATCAATTAAATGAGGAATTCAAAAACGTAATTGATTTAGTATTGTATGTTTTTGGATCTTTAGGATTTGAAAATTTTACAGCGCAAGTATCTCTCAGAGACAAAGAAAATAAAGAAAAATATATAGGTACTGATTCGAGTTGGATTGAAGCTGAGAAAGCTATTATAAATGCCACAAAAGAAAAAGGATTAAATTATAATATTGAGTACGGAGAAGCTGCATTTTATGGGCCAAAGCTTGACTTCATGGTTAAAGATGCTTTGGGAAGAGAATGGCAGTTGGGTACAATTCAAGTAGATTACAATCTTCCAGAAAGATTTGATTTGAACTATGTTGATAAAAACAATGAATTAATGAGACCCGTAATGATACACAGAGCACCATTTGGAAGTTTAGAAAGATTTATTGCTATTTTAATAGAACATACTGCTGGAAATTTTCCATTATGGCTTACAACTAATCAGGTTACATTAATTCCAGTTGGAGAAAAACACAAAAAATACAGTGAAAAAGTTTTAGAATTACTAGAAAATAACGAAATTCGCGCCACCGTAGATGACAGAAATGAGACTGTTGGGAAAAAAATACGTGAATCTGAACTAAAAAAAGTTCCCTTCATGTTAATAATTGGAGATGAAGAAATTGAAAATGAAGTTTTTCCTATAAGAACTCATGGTGGAGGTGATTTAGGAAAAATGAAAATTAATGATTTTATTAAATATATTTTAAAAAAATCTCAAGAAACGATAAAAGAATTTTAATAATTTAAATATACAGTTATAGCAATTAGAAGGAAAAGAAGCAGAAGACCTGCTCGAATAATCAAAGAAAATCCTCATAAAATAAATGAGGACATTAGAGCTAACGAAATTAGATTGGTGGGTGATAACGTTGAAGTTGGCATCTACCCACTACAGATCGGTTTAGATAAGGCTAAGGAACTTGAGCTTGATCTAGTAGAAATTTCTCCAAAAGCTGCTCCTCCTGTCTGTAAAATCATAGATTATAAAAAATTCTTGTATGAACAAAAGAAAAGAGACAAGGTTTTAAAAGCTAAATCTACTAAAGTTATAGTTAAAGAAATTAGATTTGGACCCAATACAGATGAACATGATTATGAGTTTAAAAAGAAACATGGAATAAAATTTTTAAAAGAAGGAGCTAAATTAAAAGCATATGTTTTTTTTAAAGGAAGGTCCATCATTTTTAAAGAAAAAGGTCAAATATTATTATTAAAGTTAGCTCAAGAACTAGAAGAATATGGAAAAGTTGAGTCATTACCTACAATGGAAGGAAAAAAAATGATTATGTTTGTTGCCCCAAAGAAATAAATAATTTAAGAATTAACAAGTTATGCCTAAAATGAAAACAAAATCTAGTGCCAAAAAAAGATTTAAGGTAACTGGAACAGGTAAAATTAAAAGAAAACATGCTTTTAAAAGTCATATTTTGACTAAAAAATCTAAAAAAAGAAAGCTCAAGTTAACTCACTCAACTCTTGTTAATGACAGTGATAGTGATAATATAAAAAGACAATTACGTTTGAAATAAAACGGTTTTTAAACAAAGTTTAACCAGGAAAAAGGTTTAAAGTTCATTATAGTGACACCTAATCCAAAAAATTAAATAAAATGCCAAGATCAGTAAATTCAGTAGCTTCAAGACAAAGAAGAAAAAAAATTCTTAAACAAGCCAAAGGATACTTTGGTAGAAGAAAAAACGTATGGACTGTTGCAAAAAATGCAGTTGAAAAAGGACTAACATACGCCTACAGAGATAGAAAAAATAAGAAAAGAACTTTCCGTGCATTATGGATTACTAGAATTAATGCAGGTGCTAGATTACACGGTCTTTCATACTCAGAATTAATGGGTAAATTGAAATCTAACAACATAGATTTAAATAGAAAAGTTTTAGCAGATATGGCCATGAATAACCCTGATGCTTTTGCTGAAATAGTTAATAAAGTAAAATAAATTTTATTTAAAAAGGCATATCATCATTGTCTTCTCTATATCCTCCGCTTTCAAAAGCTTGATCTGGATTAACCTTTAAATCATCTTTATTGATTTTGGATTGATATTCGAATGGAGTTTCGAAGTTATCTAAATTCTCAAACTTACCAAGGTTAGAGATAAATTTAAGCTTAATATTATTTAATCCTCCATTTCTGTGTTTCGCTACAATAAATTCAGCTTGACCAGCAGAGGGAGTTCGTTCCTCATCATCCCATTCATCAATCTTATAATATTCTGGTCTATAAATGAAAGAAACTATATCAGCATCTTGCTCAATTGCTCCAGATTCTCTTAAGTCTGATAATATTGGTCTTTTACTTCCTCCTCTAGTTTCAACTGCTCTAGACAATTGAGATAATGCTATAACAGGAACATTTAATTCTTTAGCAAGAGCTTTTAAATTTCTTGATATTGTCGAAATCTCTTGTTCTCTATTTCCATTTTTATTAGAACCTCCAGCTGTCATAAGTTGTAAATAATCAATAACAATCAGTTTAATATCATGTTGTGAAGATAATCTTCTAGCTTTGGCTCTTAAATCAAAAATTGATAATGATGGAGTATCATCAATAAAAAGAGGGGCATTTTCTAATGCTGAAACTTTTACATTTAATTGCTCCCATTCAAATTTTTCTAGATTTCCTGTTCTAAGTTTCTCAGAGGATAGTCCAGTCTCTGATGAGATTAATCTTGTAATTAATTGAATTGAGGACATTTCTAAAGAAAAGAATGCTATTGGTATATTTTGAGCAACTGCCATATTTCTGGCCATTGATAAAGTTAACGCGGTTTTACCCATCCCTGGTCTTGCAGCAATTATTACTAAATCACTTGGCTGCCAGCCAGATGTTAACTTATCTAGTTCTGAAAATCCTGAGGGAATTCCACTTAAACCGTCTTTATTTGAAATTTCCTCTATTTTCTTTTTAGCTTGTATAACTAAACTTTGAGCAGTTTCAGTTGACTTTTTGATATTACCCTGTGTAACATCATATAATTTAGATTCAGCTTTATCAAGTAAATTAAAAACATCTTTAGTTTCGTCATAAGATTCTTCAATTATTTCAGTTGAGATTCTTATTAAACTTCTCTGAATATATTTTTGTAAAATAATTCTGGCATGATACTCAATATGAGCTGATGAAGAAACTTTTTGAGTTAATTGAACCAAATAATACTCACCACCAGCTTTTTCAAGTTTACCATCAGATTTTAATTTGGATGAAACAGTTAATAAATCAATAGGTTCAGTATTTTCAAATAATTTAACAATACTTTGAAAAATATATTGGTGAGATTCTTTATAGAACGCTTCAGAATGTAAAATATCTATAACTGCGTCTACACCTTTCTTATCAATCATCATTGCACCTAATACAACTTCTTCTAAATCTATGGCTTGTGGTGGTAACTTTCCTTTTTCAAAAGGCACTACCTGAGGGGATTTAAAAGATCTCTCAAATGATGGCTTAACTTTCTCCATATAACGAATCTAAAAAAACATTAAATGAAAATACTATTTTTAATAAAGTTTAAACAAACAGCCTGTTGTTAATAAGTATAAAAAAATGTTGATATCTACGGGATTAGCCATCAAAAACACCCATTGAAGTGAACTTATTCATTCTTTCAGAAATTAATTGATCTATATTCTTTTCTGATAAGATTGAATACGAATTAAGTATTGCTTTTTTTACAGATTTAAAAATTTTCTCTCTATCATTATGAGCACCGCCTACAGGTTCGTTAATAATTTTATCAATTAGATGATTTCTTTTCATATCGTTGGGTGTCAATTTTAATGATTCAGCTGCCTTTTCTTTATAATCCCAACTTCTCCATAAAATTGAAGAGCATGATTCAGGTGAAATAACAGAATACCAGGTATTTTCTAACATCATAACATGATCACCAATAGCGATACCCAGAGCACCACCAGACGCTCCCTCACCAATAACTATTGAAATTATCTGAGTTCTTAAATTGAACATTTCAAAAATATTTCTTGCTATAGCTTCACCCTGACCTCTTTCTTCAGCTTCTAATCCAGGAAAAGCACCTGGAGTATCAATTAAAGTAACTATGGGTATATCAAATTTCTCTGCAGATTTCATTAATCTTAATGCTTTACGGTAACCCTCAGGATTTGCCATTCCAAAGTTTCTATATTGTCTAGTCTTGGTATTAAATCCTTTTTGTTGCCCAATAAACAAAAAAGATTGATCATTTATTTTACCAAATCCACCTATCATAGCTTTATCATCACTAATATTTCGATCACCATGAAGTTCCAAGAAAGAACCATTTGTCAATGCTTGAATATAATCTAAAGTATAAGGTCGTGAAGGGTGTCTTGATAACTGAACTCTTTGCCAAGGAGTAATATTTTTATAGATATCTTTTTTGGTGGATTCTATTTTTTTTAGCAGCTTTTCACAAGTTTCAGAAACATCAACTTCACTCTTATCCCCAATTAATTTGCACTCTGCTAACTGTTCCTCAAGTTCTTTTAAAGGAGCTTCAAAATCTAAGTATTCCATATTAAAAAATGTATTCAAATATATAAATAATTAATAAAGATTATATTTTCTTTTTTTTATTTAATTTGATGATTCCGTTCAATATCACAGAGATGAAAATTAATAAAAATCCTAAGTAAAATTCAAGAGATAATTCATTGTTTTCACCTAAAATTAATATAGCTAAAACTATACCGTAAACTGGTTCCATATTTATTGAAATCATAGTTGAATATGGGGTTAAATGTTTTAATACATCCACAGAAACAACATATGCATAAGCTGTACAAATGATACCCAGAATTAAAAGCCATAACATATCTGAATCATTAATTTTAAAAAAATTTTCACTGAAACCATCTATCATAAAGAGAACTAGTGAAATTAATATTACACCTCCAAGTAACTCATAAATTGATATAATTAAAGCCGATGATTCTGAAATTAATTTTCCATTTAATAAAGAAAAAACAACACTTAAAAAAACAGAAATTAGTGCATAAATTATTCCTTCTAGGTAATATAATTGAGACCTGAAAATTAATGACATTCCTATTACTACAATAACACCAAGAATAACCTCATACTTAATAATTTTTCTTTTATAAAAAAATGGTTCTAAAAATGATGTAAAAAATGCACCTAAAGAAAGTACTGATAAAGTAATAGAGACGTTTGAAACTTTAATTGCTTTGAAAAAAGTAATCCAATGTAGAGCAATTAAAACTCCAGCAAATAACATTTTTAAAAGAAGGATTTTTGATACAAAAATATTTATCCTTAGAATAATAGATAAAATTAAAAGTACTACAAAAGCAATTGACATTCTATACCATACCAATGATAATGAATCAATCGATATTAGAGAGCCTAAAATTGCAGTAAATCCAAAAATGAATACTATAAAATGAAAGTGGATTAAACTTTTTAACTTATTTTTTTGCATTCTTTAGAAAATATAGAGCAAGAATTAAAAAAATAAAATTAGGAATCCACGCTCCTAGTATTGGAGATAAATTTGATTTATTAACCATAACAGCAAAAAACTTATCAAAAAAAACAAAAGTAAAAGCTGTAATAATTCCAAATGCAAGGTTTATTCCCATTCCCTCTCTTCTTTTAAATGATGATACTGAAACAGCTAAAAGAGTTAAAACAAATGTCGAAAAAGGAATACTCCATCTCTTGTGTCTAACCAGTAAATGATTATTAATTAAAGGTGATCCGCTTTTAATTTCTTGATTGATAAATTTATTTAATTCAAAAAAGTTTTGGGTTTCTGCCATATAATTTAGCGTTGAAAGCTCATCAATTCTAAATGAAAAAATTGTGTCTTTCAATCTCTTTTTTTCTATAAACTGCTTATTACCTAAAAAACTTCTTTTGAAATAATCTGTCATTCTGTAAATACTATCTTGTTCAACCCATCTAATATTTCGAGCTGTAATTTTATATTTTAAAGAATTATTTTCAAAATTTTCATAGGAAAAATCATATGCTAATTGTCTAGTTGGGTTATAACTGCTTACATATATAAAATCGTTTTCGTTTACCTGTTTATATATTTTGGATGTTTCCCTAGACTTTTTAAGATACTTATATTGAAATTCATTATAATTCTTATTCTTTTCAGGAACTATAAACATACCCGAAAAAAGTGCAAATACTGCAATTATTAAAGAGGAAATCATGAAAGGTTTGAGATATCTATTAAATGATATTCCAGAGCTAAGAATGGCTATTATTTCAGAATCATTAGCAATTTTTGATGTAAACCAAATAACAGCCAAGAAAACAAAAATTGGATAAAGAGTATTTCCAAAATACCAAACAAAATTTAAATAATAATCTACAATTTCGTTTAAAGGAACATCAAATTCATTTAATTTATCTATTTTCTCTGAAAGATCAACTAGAATACCAATGGGTATAAATAGTAATAACATTGCAGCAAATGTTATCAAGTATTTTTTGATTATATAAAAATCTAGGATTTTCAAACTTATAATTTATTGCTCATTTGTTTAACCATTAAGTTTTTCCATTCAAGAAAATCACCTTCAATAATATGAGTTCGTGCCTCTCTTACTAACCACATATAAAATGCTAAGTTATGAATTGTAGCGATTTGTCTGCCTACAGACTCTTTTACAGTAAACAAATGTCTCAAATATGCTTTTGAATAATAACTGTCAACATAAGAATGATTACCATCATCAATATTACTAAAGTCATTTTTCCATTTTTCATTTTTAATATTTATTGTTCCATGTGCTGTAAACAACATCCCGTTTCTGGCATTTCTAGTTGGCATAACACAATCAAACATATCAACTCCTAAAGAAATATTTTCAAGTAAATTTATAGGAGTCCCCACACCCATTAAATATCTTGGTTTATTTACTGGTAACACATTACATACAACTTCTGTCATAGCATACATTTCCTCTGCGGGTTCTCCAACTGATAAACCACCAATTGCATTTCCTAAAGCATTTGTTTCAGCAATGTATTCAGCAGACTGAATTCTAAGATCTTTGTAAACACTTCCTTGAACAATGGGAAACAGGGTTTGAGAATAGCCATGAATAGGATCATTACTATTAAATTCATTGAAACATCTTTTTAACCACCTGTGAGTCATATGCATAGATTTTTTTGCATAATTATAATCGCATGGATAAGGGGTGCATTCATCAAATGCCATGATTATATCTGCACCAATTGATTGTTGAATACTAATAGCTCTTTCAGGTGTAAAAAAATGATAAGAACCATCAATATGAGATTTAAATTTAACTCCCTCTTCTTTTATTTTTCTATTTGCAGAAAGTGAATAAACTTGATAGCCTCCACTATCAGTCAATATAGGTGATTTCCAATTCATAAACTTATGAATACCCCCAGCATTTGATATAACTTCCGGACCTGGTCGTAAGTATAAATGATAGTTGTTAGCTAAAATTATATCAGGGTTAATCTCGTTTTTTAAAACCTTTTGATCAATACCTTTAACAGTAGCAGCTGTACCAACAGGCATAAAAATCGGAGTGTTAATTGTCCCATGATCAGTTTTAATTTTACAAGCCCTAGCTTTTGTCCTTGGGTCAGTGTGTTCTAGTGAGAATTTCATATTATGATTTCAAAGATAACGATATCGAGTTATTAAAATAATCTATTATTAATTGTTAATTAAAAATGTATTTATTTATCAAATTTTGTTTGTATTAGTTCAGTATATATCTAAATTTATTTTATAAAATTTCACAATGAATTATACACTAGATGAGTTAACTACTCAAGTAAGAAGAGACATTCTAAGAATGGTTCACAAGGTAAATTCTGGTCACCCTGGTGGTTCCCTTGGATGCACAGAATTTTTGGTGGCTTTGTACTGTAAAATCATGAATAGAAAAGACAATTTTGAAATGAATGGAAAAGATGAAGATATTTTCTTTTTATCCAATGGACATATTTCTCCAGTCTTATATAGTGTATTGGCTAGAACTGGATATTTTCCAGTAGATGAATTAAATACTTTTAGAGTATTAAACTCAAGGTTGCAAGGCCACCCAACAACTCACGAAGGCCTTCCGGGTGTTAGAATTGCATCAGGATCCTTGGGACAGGGACTCTCCGTTGCAATTGGAGCAGCAGAAGCTAAAAAACTCAACAAGGATAAAAATTTAATATATTCTCTTCACGGAGACGGTGAACTACAGGAGGGTCAAAATTGGGAAGCAATAATGTATGCATCTGCAAAAAAAATTGATAACTTAATTGCCACTGTAGATTTAAATGGAAAGCAAATAGATGGATCAACTGATGATGTTTTACCTATGGGTAGTATTAAGACAAAATTTGAAGCATTTGATTGGCAAGTTATTGAAATTGAAAATGGTAACAATATTGAGGATGTTTTAAAGGGAATGGAAAAAGCAAAATCAATGACAGGAAAAGGTAAACCAATTTGTGTTTTGTTAAAAACTATGATGGGTAATGGAGTGGATTTTATGATGCACACCCATGCTTGGCATGGTAAAGCACCTAACGACGAGCAATTAAAATCTGCTCTTTCACAAAATAAAGAAACAATTGGTGACTATTAAATCTTTAATTAAATGAAAAATTATACGTACACAGAAAAAAAAGATACCAGAAGTGGATTTGGAGCTGGATTAGCTGAGTTAGGACGCACAAACCCCAACGTCGTTGCACTTTGTGCAGACCTTATAGGATCTTTAAAAATGAATAAATTTATTGAAGAAAATCCCGAAAGATTTTTCCAGGTAGGTATAGCTGAAGCTAATATGATGGGTATTGCAGCTGGACTTACAATTGGAGGAAAAATTCCATTTACAGGCACTTTTGCAAATTTTTCAACTGGAAGAGTTTATGATCAAATTCGTCAATCAATCGCTTATTCAGGAAAAAATGTTAAAATTTGTGCGTCTCATGCTGGAGTTACACTAGGAGAGGATGGAGCAACTCATCAAATTCTTGAAGATATTGGGCTTATGAAAATGCTTCCAGGAATGGTAGTAATTAACACCTGTGATTATAATCAAACTAAAGCAGCTACAATAGCTATTGCAGATTATTTTGGTCCAGTTTATTTAAGGTTTGGAAGACCAGCTGTACCTGTTTTTACCGATCAAAATCAAACTTTTGAAATTGGAAAAGCTGTTCATATGATTGAAGGAAATGACGTTACTATAGTAGCTACAGGTCATTTGGTTTGGGAAGCTATTGAAGCTTCTAAGATTCTGTTAGAAAAAGGTATTTCTGCTGAAGTAATAAATATTCATACCATTAAGCCTTTAGACACTAATGCTATTCTAAAATCCGTTGCTAAAACTAGATGCGTAGTATCTGCTGAAGAACATAATTACTTAGGCGGACTAGGTGAAAGCATCTCTAGAGTTTTAGTTGAAAACGATCCGGTTCCCCAAGAATTTGTAGCAACAAATGATACTTTTGGTGAATCAGGAACTCCTAAACAATTAATGGAAAAATATGGTATTGATTCTCAGGCCATTATCACTTCTTGCTTAAAAGTTATTAAAAGAAAATAAATGAAATTTTATAATGTGATTATTTTACTTATTTCTTTCAATTTGTTTTCTCAATTTGAATATGGTGTTAAAGGTGGAATAAATTTTAACAGTAATATCAATCTTAATGCAGAAATAGAATCTATTGATAATGCTATAAATATTTTTGAATCTAGAAATGGTGCACACATTGGAGGTTTTATTAAGCTTTCTTTAGGAAATTTTTTTATTAGACCCGAACTTACATACTCAAAAATTAAAAATTCCTATAACATACCTTATGTACTTGTAAAAACTGAAAATATAATCACTGATTTTTCTCAGAACAAAATTGATATTCCAGTAATGTTAGGCTATAAGTTTTATAATCTTATAAATATTTTTGCTGGACCAAGATTTGAATATATCGGGAAAGTTGAGTTTGAGAGCTTAAAAATAGATGATCTAAAAAACAAGTTCAAAACTGGCCTTCAATATGGTATTGGAGTAAAATTTGGGAATATTGAAGTTGATGTTAGGGCTGAAAGGAGTTTTACTAAAAATGAAATCAAATTTATGGAAAATCAAATTGGGGAAAAGAATCAATATGTCTCAACTCAAGGCAAACTATATCTTCTTGGAATTTCTTATTACTTTTAATTACTCGTCATTATCAAGATAGTCAGGGATTCCATCTCCGTCTGAATCATCAGGAACACCATCACCATCAACGTCATATTCGTCTTTTGTTAAAATTCCATCTCCGTCATCATCTCTATCTCTATAATTTGGTATATTATCTGAATCAGTATCATCATTAATAAAAATATGATCACCATCTAAATCCTCATCAATAGTATTAATACCATCAGAGTCATGGTCTGTTATATTTAATGTGTGAAGATTTATCTGAAATATTAAGGGAGAATAAGCCGATAAAGATAAAGTTCCATTTTCGTAGTAACCCAGTGCAGAAGGCATAATTACAAAACCAATACCAAAATTATTAAACTCATATGTTCCATTAGTGTTGGTAGAAATGTCCCCTCTTTTTAACAATGAACTAAACTCGCCGAATCCTCTTACTGTAGATGTATTATCAAGCCAAATAGGATTTTTTCTGTTATCAAAACTTGTATTGCCAAGCGTTAAGCCTTTGTATGAAACAAAAACAGAGTCAGCAACAGATGGATTTGCTCCACTTCCTTCGCGGTTAATGACATAGTACATATTGTGAGGAACTAATTCATCATTTTCATCAATTAGATTTATAGTTAAAGTGGATACTTGGTCAAAAATAGGTGTTTTATCAAGATTATCGCCTGCAATAGTATCAATACTTAGTTCAACTGATGAATTAGATGACAAAGAGTTAAAATCTTCATAATTATAAAAATGAGTTTTCATAAACTCTACAATAGAATCATTTTCCTTAGTGTACTGATCCATTAACGGTTCGGCTGGAACAATATCTGTATCATCATCACCACTTCCGGAACAAGAGTAAAATAAAATGATAAAGAAAAAAATATATGCCGAGCTTCTTATTATATTATTCATTAAAAATAAATATGCCGCAAGATACAATTTTCTTATATTTCTACTATACTTTAAATATTAATTTTGTAAAATGAGGATTGACCTATTTTTATGGTATTCTAGAATTTTTAAATCAAGAACAATTGCTAGTAACAGCTGTAAAAAAGGACATGTTAAATTGAATGATAAATCAATTAAGCCATCATACGAAGTGTTTATTGGTAGTGTTTTTACAGTTAAAAAAAATCAAATTCTAAATAAATATGAAATTTTAGATCTTCCCACATCAAGAGTTGGTGCAAAAATTTTAGATTTATACTTAAAAGATATTACCCCTATTTCTGAAAAAGAAAAGAAGGAAACACTATTAAAGATCAAAAACAATTTCAAATTCAAAGGGAAACCTAGTAAAAAAGAAAGAAGGGATATAAACGACTTTCTAAATGAATAATTATCTTTAATAAAAATATTGTTTTGAAAAATATAATTTTAAATCAGAATAAAATAAACAAAATTGTCAGAAGATTAGCTTATCAAATTCTAGAAAGCAATTTAAATTCACCTGAAATAATTTTAATTGGCATTCACCAGAACGGATATAATTTATCAAAAATTATATTTGAAGAATTAAAAGCTATTACTGAAATTAAAACAGAACTATTTTTTGTTAAAATCAATAAAAAATATCCACTAAAAAATATTGTTTTTGAATGTGAAAAGGAATATTTAAAAAATAAATCTATAGTTTTAATTGATGATGTATTAAACACTGGTAAAACTCTGATTTATTGTACAAAAAGTTTGTTAGATGTTGAGTTAAATAGTTTCAAAACAGTGGTTTTGATTGATAGAAATCATAAAAAATTTCCGATAAAAGTAGATTACAAAGGGATATCAATTTCTACATCAATAGCCGATCATATTGAATTAATTTTTGAGAAAAACAATATTCATGCTTTGATCAAATAAGTTTTTTTAATATTTGATTACATATATTTTCAACGTCATTATCGTTTCCATCAATAATGTGATTTGACTTTCTATAATAAACAATTCTTTCAAAAAGATGTTTTGAAATGAATTCCTTTAATTTATTAATATCATTTATTGATTTTATGAGTGGACGAGAATCCTTCTCATAAAACAAACGGTTCGCTAGAGTACTAACAGTCGCATTTATAAAAAAAACATTGGATGATGAATTTAATATGTATTGCATGTTTTCAAAATAGCAGGGAGTTCCTCCCCCGATTGAAATAATAATCTTATCTTTTTGCATTAACAATTTTTCTAAAGTTTCTTTTTCAATTTCTCTAAATTTAATTTCTCCTTCAGAATCAAAAATTTCAGGAATAGTCATGTTATATTTTGTCTCAATATATTTATCAAGATCAATAAAAGGTATATCAATTATTGAACTTAATTTTCTTGCAATTGTAGATTTTCCACAACCCATGTAACCCAGAACTATAACATGCGAATTAATCATTTTTCTTTCTGATTAAATTGAACCATCAGTTTTCACAAATTTATAAGAAATTCTCTTTGATTAATAAATTTATTGAACCTATATTTGCAGCCTCTAATAATTAAGACTTGGTAGCTCAGCTGGTAGAGCATCTCCCTTTTAAGGAGAGGGTCCTGGGTTCGAACCCCAGCCAAGTCACATTAGACCTGGTAGCTCAGCTGGTAGAGCATCTCCCTTTTAAGGAGAGGGTCCTGGGTTCGAGCCCCAGCCAGGTCACATCTCAATTTTTGCGCACGTGGCGGAATTGGTAGACGCGCTAGGTTGAGGGCCTAGTGGGAGTTAATCCCGTGGAGGTTCAAGTCCTCTCGTGCGCACAAACATTAAATTTAATGAGTAAAAAAATTTCAATTATCGGTTCAGGGTTTTCTTCTCTAGTTTCAGCCTGTTACTTAGCAAAACAAGGTTATGAAGTTTCCGTTTTTGAAAAAAATAATTCCTTAGGTGGAAGAGCAAGACAATTTAAAAAAGAAGGATTTACTTTTGATATGGGTCCGAGCTGGTACTGGATGCCTGATGTATTTGATAAGTTTTTCAATGATTTTGGAAAAAAAACATCTGATTACTATACCTTAAAAAAATTGAATCCAGCATACAAAGTGTTTTTTGGTAAAAATGATTTTATAGAAATAGAAGATTCTTTAGAAAAGATCAAAAAAGTTTTTGAAAAACACGAAAAAGGTAGCTCTATTGCGTTAGAAAAATTCATGGCAATTGCAAAAGACAATTATGCAATAGCAGTAACTGATCTTTTATACAAAATGCCCGGATTAAGCCCCCTTGAGTTAATAACAAAAAAAACAGTATTAAAAGCAGGTTCATTTCTAAGTAATATAAGAAAAGAGGTAAGAAAAAGATTTAAAAACAAAAAACTCAGATTACTTCTTGAGTTTCCAGTTTTATTTCTTGGTGCTAAATCTTCAAATACTCCAGCTTTTTATAGTTTTATGAACCATGCTGACTATGGTTTAGGAACATGGCAACCAACAAATGGTTTTTATGATGTTGTTTTAGCAATGGTAGAACTTGGCAAATCACTAGGAGTTAAATACTATGTTGACCATGAGGTAAAGTCAATAAATATTGTAGAGAAGAAAGTTGATTCCATTACAATAAATAATAAAAAAATAAAAAGTGACATAGTAGTTTCTGGAGCAGATTACGCTCACACAGAAACTCTTTTTAGCAATAAATTTCGTCAATATTCAAAAAAATATTGGTCTAAGAGAACATGGGCACCATCATCTTTATTATTTTATGTAGGTTTTGATAAAAAACTCAAAAACGTATCTCACCACAATCTATTTTTTGATACTGATATTGACAATCACTCAAAGGATATTTACGATATTTCAAATTGGCCAAAAGACCCCCTATTTTATGCTAATTTTACCTCAGTTACCAATCCAAAAACAGCACCAAAGGGCTGTGAAAATGCATTTTTTTTAATTCCAATTGCAACAAATTTAGATGACAACAATGATATAAGAGAAAAGTATTTTGAAATTATTATTAAAAGATTAGAGAGTTTGACTGGTCAAACCCTTAAAAAAAATATCATTTTTAAATCGAGCTATTGTGTAAATGATTTCAAAAAAGATTACAATTCATATGGTGGGAATGCTTATGGATTGGCTAATACACTTTTACAAACTGCTTTTTTAAGACCAAAAATTAAAAGTAAAAAACTTAAAAATTTGTATTTTAGTGGTCAGCTGACTGTTCCAGGACCTGGAGTTCCACCAGCAATAGTTTCTGGAAAGCTTGTTAGTGACTTAATTGTTAGTAATGAAGAAATTATTTGACCAAGTATCTGAAAGTTGTTCTAGGATTGTTACTGAATCTTACAGTACATCATTCACTCTTGCAACAAAAATGTTAGATAGCTCAATCAGACAAGATATTTACAATATATATGGTTTTGTAAGATTTGCTGACGAAATTGTAGATAGCTTTCATAATTACGACAAAAAAGAGCTATTAGATCTTTTTGAAAAAGATTTAAAAAAATCCATTGTAGACAAAATAAGCCTTAATCCTATTTTAAATTCTTTTCAAAAAACAATAAATAGTTATCAAATTGATTATGAGTTAGTTGACAGTTTTTTAAATAGCATGAAGTTAGACTTAGATAAAAAAAAATATCTAACTAAAAAAGAATTTGATCAATATGTTTATGGTTCAGCTGATGTAGTTGGATTGATGTGCTTGAAAGTATTTGTTAAAGGAAATAAAAATCAGTACAATGACTTAAAGCCGTATGCTATGTCCTTAGGTTCAGCTTTTCAAAAAGTTAATTTTTTAAGAGACCTCAAAGCTGATCATGACGGTTTAAATAGGAGCTATTTTCCAAATCTTAACATAGATGAATTTGACGAACCATCCAAAAAAATCATTTTAGATGAAATTGATAAAGATTTTAGACATGCATTAAAAGGTATTTTTAAACTTCCTTCATCTGCTAGATTTGGGGTTTATACTGCCTACAAATACTATTTAAAATTATTAAATAAATTAAGAAAAACACATCCATTAAAAATAAAATCATCGAGAATAAGGGTTCCAAACTATCAAAAAGTTAATGTTTTGGCCAGATCATATGTTCGATACAGACTTAATATTTTATAAATGTACACAGCTATTTGGATTTTTACTGTTTTAGCAACTTTTTGTTTTATGGAATTTGTTGCATGGTTTTCACATAAATATATTATGCATGGATTCTTATGGTTCCTACACAAAGATCACCACAAAAAAGATCATGATTCTTGGTTTGAAAGAAATGATATGTTTTTTCTGCAATACGCAGCTATAAGTATATTTTTTACTGTTCTTTGGGGTGAATATGGTTTTTGGCTTGGTCTACCAATTGCTATAGGTATTTTTATGTATGGTTTAGCTTATTTCATAGTTCACGATATTTTTATTCATCAAAGATTTAAAATTTTTAGAAATATTGACAATAAATACGCCAGAGGCGTTAGAAGAGCTCATAAAATTCACCACAAACATTTAGGAAAAAAAGATGGTGAATGTTTTGGAATGCTTATTGTTCCAAGAAAATATTTTAAATAAGTGCCATTTCGATAGCTGCAATAGCTGCTTCAGTTCCTTTATTTCCGTATTTACCTCCACTCCTATCAATAGATTGCTGAATGTTATCGTCAGTTAACACACAAAAAATAACAGGGCATTTATCTAATAAATTTAGATCTTTAATTCCATTTGATGTAGCATTACAAATAAAATCAAAATGCTTAGTCTCTCCTCTAATGACACTACCTATAGCTATAACAGAATCGTAGTTTTTATTTTGTAATGTTTTGCACCCATAAATCAATTCAAAACTTCCAGGAACATGTAATATATCAATATCATCTTTGTTAACTCCTTTATTGTAAAGTAATTCTAAACAACCGTTTAATAAGTTAGTAGTTATTTTACTGTTCCATTTTGAAACAACAATTCCAAATCTAAGATTTTTTGCAGATGGTATCTTTTCTAGATCTAAATTTTTGAGATTATTATTAGAGCTAGACATTAAATTTTATTTTAATGAGTTTTTTTGAATTTGAACATCAATTAAAAATGATTCTGAAGATTTAGGATAGTCTTCTTTAATTTTGGAGTAATACTTAGTAGCTAAGGTATTTTTTTCTAGTATTGAGGATATATTTGCTGCTTTCAAAAGAAATTTTGGTGCAGTAAAATTATTTTCAGAAACATTAAAAGCAGATTCGTAATAATCAAGAGCTTCTTCGAGCTGATTTAGCTCAGCAAATGAATCGGCAATTCCACCCAAAGCTAATGCGGATAAAATTTCATCATCACTATCAAAGTTCTTTAAATGCTCGATTGCATTTTCAAAGTCATTTAAATTATAGTACGCCATTCCTGCACTGTAATAAGCAAGATTTGAAGCTTTAGTACCACTATAATTTTCTATGATGTCTAAAAATCCGTATTTACCTTCACCTCCATTAAGAGAGAGTGAAAATAAGGAATCGCTATTTTCTGCATCAACTAGTGCTTGACTAAAATAATTTTGGGCAGTAAAAAGTTCATTATTTGCTTCATCTGATTTAGGTTCTAAAATTAAACTTGAGTAGCCCAAGAAACCTAAAACAATTACAACAACAGTTATGACAAATCCAACAATATAATTTTGATATTTAGCTACTATTTTTTCAGTAGATGAAGCGCTTTGATCAAGAGTATCAAAAACTTCAGCTGTAGTACTTTGATTTTTATCTAAATCTTTAGTTTTTCGTTTGAATCCCTTTTTTTTATATGTTGCCATAATAATTTATAATAATGCGTAAAAATAAAATTTTATTCCAATGAATTAAGGATAAAAACTAATTATTTTTATATAATTTGCATTCTTTACAATAATTTCCGTAAAATATCTTATGAATTCTCTTTATCTAGAAAATATAACTGTTGTAAACTATAAAAATATAGTGAATAAGGTGTACGATCTTGATAAAAATATAAATTGTTTTGTTGGTGACAATGGAGTTGGTAAAACCAATGTTTTAGATTCAATTTACCATTTATCGGCAGGAAAAAGTTATTTTAATTCCATAAGTTCTCAAACTATCAAACATGATGAAAATTATATGTTTATTGAGGGTATGTTTAGCAAAAACACTCAGCAGGAAAATATTATTTGTAGCCTTAAAAGAGGAAAAAAGAAAACAATAAAAAGAAATGGTAAAATTTATAAAAAATTTTCTGAACATGTTGGTTTGATTCCTCTTGTAATGATTTCACCATCTGATCGAGACTTAATTCAAGAGGGCAGCTCTCTGCGAAGAAAATTTATTGACAGCATAATCTCTCAAAACAATAAAATTTATTTAAATAATCTTATCGATTACAATAAAGTTTTAAATCAACGAAATGCTTTATTAAAATTTTTTGCTAGGACAAATACATTTGATTTAGATAATATTTTAATTTATAACAACCAATTGTCCCAATTATGTATTCCAATTTATGATGCTAGAAAAAAGTTTTTTGAAAATTTCTACCCAGTTTTTAAAAAACATTATAACTCTATAAGTCAAAATAAAGAATTGATTAATATCAATTATCAAAGTCAATTAGATCATGAATCGTTAGAAAATTTACTAAAGAACAGTATTAATAAGGATAGAATAATTCAATATACAAGTTGTGGTATCCATAAAGATGATCTTATAATGGAAATAAACGACTACCCTATCAAAAAATATGGAAGTCAAGGACAACAAAAATCATTTTTAATTGCATTAAAGCTAGCACAATTTGATTATTTAAAAACCGAAAGTAATTCTTCTCCAATTCTTCTTTTAGATGATATTTTTGATAAATTAGACAATAAAAGAGTTAAACAATTAATTCAATTAGTAAATAACAAATTATTTGGTCAAATATTTATTTCAGATACTGACTTTGAAAGAACTAATAAAATTCTTAAGGAAATTGATTCAACTCACAAAATTTTTAAGTTATGAAAAGAAATTTTGAATCTAAAAGCCTAAAAAACGTTATCGGAAATATTATAGATAGTTCAAATAAATTGAATTCAGGACTTAACAATATTAAAGTACAAAACTTATGGAGAGAGGTTATGGGAAACAATGTTAATTCATATACTAATGAAATTGTCTTGAAAAAAAATACCCTTTATGTAAATCTTAGTTCATCTGTGTTGAGACAAGAATTAAGTTTTGGAAAACAAAAAATAGTTGACCTTTTAAATAAAGAACTAGGAAAAACTGTTATTAAGAAAATTGTCTTAAGATAAAATTTCTTCTGAGCTAAAATGAAAAGCTCCCTCAATTTCTGCATTTGCATCACTATCAGAACCATGAACAGCATTTTCGCCCATTGAAGTCGCATATAAATTTCTAATGGTACCTTCTTCAGCTTCAGCTGGATTTGTCGCTCCAATCAATTTTCTAAATTCTTCAACAGCGTTATTTTTTTCAAGAATTGCAGCAACGATAGGACCTCTACTCATGAAAGCTACTAGTTCACCAAAAAAGGGACGTTCATTGTGAACTTCATAAAATTTTTCTGCCTTCTCTTTACTAAGTTTTGTCAATTTCATTGCAACAATTTTAAATCCTGCACTATTTATTTTTTCTAAAATTGCACCTATATGACCATTCTCTACTGCGTCAGGTTTAATCATTGTGAACGTTCTATTATTCATTTTTATAATTTTTTTTGCAAACGTAAGAAAAAAAATGAATTCGATTGAATGAACATTATTCGTATTTTTATGGATTAATGAATATTTCTATAATCGGGACTGGAAACTTGGCATTTCACTTTAGTGAAATTTTTATGTCAAATATTGATATTAATTTGATTGAAATATTTGGAAGAAAAAAAACTCTTCCAAAAGAGTTTAATAATTCCATAAATTATTGTAATTGTTTAACGAAGCTAAAAGAGGCCGATTTTTATATAATATGTGTATCTGATGATTACATAAAAAAGATTTCTAAAAAAATAACAACCAAAAGAAATAATATTGTATTACATTGTTCTGGATCAACAAAAATGGATGTTTTATCAGATCACTTATCTCATGGGGTTTTTTATCCTATTCAGACTTTTAGTAAAGAAAAAAAAATAAGTTTCAAAGAAATTCCAATTGCTATTGAGAGTAATTCAGATAGAAATTTAAAGAAGATTAGAAAACTTGGATCATTATTATCTGAAAAAGTGTTAATAGCGTCAAGTAATCAAAGATTAGCAATTCATGTTTCAGCAGTATTTGCCAATAACTTTACCAATTACATGAGAGTTATAGCCGATGAAATATTAAAGTCCAATAGCATAGATACTAATATTCTAAACCCATTGACTGTAGAAACTACAGAAAAGTTGAAATTCTTAAATTCAAAAAATGCTCAAACTGGTCCTGCAATTAGAAATGATATAAAAACAATAAAAAAACACTTACATTTATTAAAAGGTTCTAACCACTTTAAAATTTATGAAACTATTTCAAAAGAAATAACAAAATTAAACAATGAACTATAAAGAAAAGCTTAATGAAATCAATACATTTATTTTTGATATTGACGGTGTTTTTACTGACGGAACAATTATAGTTGATAGTCAGGGCAATGAGTCAAGATGTTTTAATACTAAAGATGGGATTGCTGTTAAACTAGCAACTGAACTTGGTTACAATGTAGCAATAATTACTGGAGCAAATAATTTAGGTATAAAAGCCAGATTAAATAGACTTGGGGTTGTTAATGTTTATATAAATTCTAGTGATAAAGTTAAAGATCTTAAAGACTACAGCTCTAAAAATAATATTGATTTAAATAAAACAATGTATATGGGTGATGACCTTCCTGATGTATTTCCTATGAAATTAGTTTATTTAAAAGCATGTCCATACGATTCTAGTCCTGAGGTGAGAGAAATTTCTGATTATATTTCTGATAAGAATGGTGGAAAAGGATGCGTCAGAGACATTATAGAACAAACTCTTCGTGTACAAGGCAAGTGGAAATTAAATCAAAAAAATCAAAATATTTAGTTAATGTTTTCAAAAAAATTGGACGCTTGTAATGTTTTATTAGCATCACGTTCTAAACGAAGACACGAACTACTTAAACAAATGGGTGTCAAATTTAAAGTTATTGATCAAAGCATAGATGAATCATTTCCAAGCTCTTTAAAAGAAAATAATATAACAGAGTACCTAGCAAAAAAAAAATCAATACCAATTATAAATAAATTAAAAAATAACGATTTACTTATAACATGTGACACTATTGTCTGGCATAAAAATAATGCTCTTGGTAAACCAAAGTCTAGAGAAGAAGCATTTGATATGATAAAATCTTTAGAAAATACTTCACATGTTGTAATTAGCTCCATCTGTCTGTCAACAATAAAAAGTCAAGTTCTAGTGAGTGATAGAACCACTGTTTATTTTGATAATCTATGTGAAGATGATTTACTTTATTATACAAAAAACTCAGATGTTTTAGATAGAGCAGGAAGTTATGGTATCCAAGATTATATTGGTCATATTGGAATAAAAAAAATTGAAGGGTCTTATAGCAATGTGCTTGGGTTTCCAACAAATTTATTTGTTAAAACTATAAATTCGATGAATTTATGAAATGGCTTAAGCCATATAATATAATTTTATTACTTAATATATTATATATTATATTTTTTGTAATTCTGACTAATAATTATTCTTAATTATGTCCTCAATTGATTGGTTTATTCTAATTGGTACAATTTCCTTCATAGTTGGCTATGGAGTTTATAAAACTAGAAAATTTAATACAATAAAAGACCACCTCAAAGGGGGTGGGTCAGCCAATTGGTTAACAGTAGGTTTATCTGTAATGGCTACTCAAGCTAGTGCTATTACTTTCTTATCGACACCAGGTCAGGCTTTTGATGAAGGTATGGGTTTCGTGCAATTTTATTTTGGACTCCCACTAGCCATAATTGTAGTTTGTCTAGTTTTTATTCCAATTTACCACAAACTTAAAGTTTATACAGCTTACGAATATTTAGAACAAAGATTTGATAGAAAGACTAGAACCTTAGCCTCAATCTTATTTTTAATCCAAAGAGGATTAGGAGCTGGAATAACAATTTTTGCACCAGCTATTATTTTATCTACAATACTTGGTTGGGATTTAAAAATATTAATTTTTACTATTGGTCTACTAGTAATTATTTATACTGTAAGTGGTGGAACAAAAGCAGTAAGTATAACCCAAAAACAACAAATGTTTGTTATTATGAGTGGTATGATAATAGCATTTTTCCTAATATTAAACTCATTTCCTGAAAACGTCAACTTTAACAATGCTTTAAAACTTGCAGGCCTTGGTGGAAAAATGGAAATAGTAGATTTTTCTTTTGATATCGAAAAAAAATATACCTTTTGGAGTGGTATTACTGGTGGATTTTTTTTAGCACTTTCTTATTTTGGAACTGATCAAAGTCAAGTCCAAAGGTACTTGACAGGTAAAAGTATAAAAGAAAGTCAATTAGGTTTAATGTTTAATGCTATTTTAAAGATTCCGATGCAATTCTTTATTTTATTGACCGGAGTAATGGTCTTTGTTTTTTTTGAATTTAATGATACACCCATAAACTTTAATCCACAGGTAACTAATTATTTAGAACAAGTTCAAAATAAGGATTATATAATTGAAAAAGAGAAATTCATTTCATTGAGAAAAGAAAAAAGAGAAACTCAGTTAAAATATATAAAAAATAATATTCTGTTAAATTCCAATTCTCTTGACAAAAAGATCGTTGAATTACATGCTGAAGAAAAGAAAATACGACAAAATGTAAAAACAATTACAAATGAAATAGCCCCTTCCTCTATTGAGTCAAATGATTTAGATTATATTTTTATTTTTTTCATTTTAAACTATTTACCTAAAGGATTAATTGGATTATTACTTGCCGTAATTCTTAGCGCAGCTATGTCCTCAACAGCATCTGAACTTAATGCATTATCTACGACAACTGTTATTGACTTGTATAAAAGAAATCACCTAGTAAAAAAATCTGATAATCATTATTTAAAAGCATCAAAATGGTTTACAGTAATGTGGGGAATAATTGCCATAATATTTGCAAGCGTTGGAAGATTATTTGAAAATTTAATTGAACTAGTTAATTTAATTGGATCACTTTTTTATGGCACTGTTTTAGGTATTTTTATTGTTGCTTTTTTCTTCAAGAAAATTAAAGGAAATGCAGTGTTTTATTCTGCATGCTTATCACAAATTTTGATTTTTTTTATATATGGATATTTTGAAATTGGCTACCTGTGGTTAAACTTTATTGGAGCGATTATTACTATAATATTTTCAAATATCTCAAAAAAATAAAAATTATTTTTCACTTAGTCTCCTGTAAATAATTTCTAAACTATTTATTCCGTCTACTGCTTTACTTTCTATTGCCCTTTTATATCCACTTTCTGCGTACTCTAATGCTTTATTTAATTTACCTGCTTTTTCATAAATCAATGCTTTATATCTTAAATGCCAATATCTTAAATTATCAGAATCTTTATATGCTTTATTAATCCATTCCATTGCTTTTTCAATATCAATATCTTCTTCAAAGTAGTACATGGCTGCTCTACTGTAATCATTGGAGGATGGATTATTATTCATTACATTATTAATGTTATTAATCATCTTATCTTTAGTTAAAGCATCAATATTATATACAGCTAATTTATTATCCCACATTATATTAAGAGTTGAACCATTATTAGAAATATTTTCAAAAGAAATTGTAAATGTTTCTACAGTGTTTGGCAAATCAATAAAATCGCTTGATACCCTTGCTATCACTTTAGATTTATCAAAAGTGGGAAGTGAACCCCATGCATCAGTTTTTTCGTAAATAACTAAATCTAGTGTTGATTCTGTTGGGACAGAGTACAAGTGATATTCGCCAGCACTAATCAATTGATCATTAATTTTTACATAATCAGAAAATGAAATAGTTGTTGGATTATTTGCTCCTGTTCTCCAAATTTTATTATATGGAACTAAACCACCAAAAATTTCTCTACTTTTTTTTGAGGGTCTCGAATAATCTAGATTTATACTAACAAGACCAATGATTTGTGAAATATTTGATCTTGGACTTGCGTTAGGAGATTTTAGTTGTGCGAAGGATGATGTTACAATAATTAGGGACAATAATAGAAGAAATGATTTTTTTTTCATGATTTAAAGGTTGGTATACTTTTTGAAAGTTATAAATAAATTTAAAAAATTGAAATTATATCAAATTAAAACAAGTCAAAAACTTCCAATAACTATTGAAAAAGCTTGGAATTTTTTAAGTAACCCAAAAAATCTTACTGAAATAACGCCCGCATACATGAATTTTCGAATATTGAGTGGCGCTGACAAAAAAATTTTCCCCGGTCAAATAATTCAATACAAAGTTAGTCCTATACTAGGATTAAATCTTAAATGGGTTACCGAAATTACTCATGTAGTAGATAAAGAGTACTTCGTTGATGAGCAAAGGTTTGGTCCATATTCTCTTTGGCACCACAAACATTTTATTAAAGAAATTGATGGAGGAATAGAAATGGTTGACATTGTTGATTATAAACTACCTTTTGGTATTTTAGGACAATTGGCACATCCAATTTTTGTTAAAAATAAACTAAAACTAATATTTCAATTTAGAGAAAATAAACTTAACCAACTTTTTGGAAAACTTTAAAGCAATGAAAAAAAATATATTATTTATCGGTGGATCAACTGGAATAGGATTAGAAACAATAAGACTTGTTCAACATGACTATAATGTTTATGTAGCCTCAAGAAATAAAGAAAATTTAAAAGATTTAAATGTAAATCATATACAATATGATGCAATTGCTTCAGATTTTAATGATGAATTGGTACCTGAGGAATTACATGGTTTTGTTTATTTACCTGGAAGTATAAATTTAAGACCATTTAGAAGTATTAAATCTACAACTTTTGAAGAAGATCTAAATATTAATTTTCTATCCATGGTTAAAATTTTACAGAAAGTAATTAATAACTTAAAAAAATCTGGAAATTCAAGTATAGTTTTATATAGCACAGTAGCTGTCAAGGTAGGGATGCCGTTTCATACTAGTGTTTCTGCTTCTAAAGGTGCTATTGAAGGCTTTGCAAGATCCTTGGCTGCTGAATATGCACCCAACATTAGAGTAAATGTAATAGCGCCATCATTGACTGATACTCCAATGGCATCAAGATTCCTAAACAATGATTTAAAAAAAGAAAAAGCTGGTGAAAGACATCCATTAAAAAGGTGTGGAAGCCCTGTCGATATCGCAAATTCAACTGCCTTTTTATTAAGTGATAAAAGTTCTTGGGTTACTGGTCAAACATTTGGTGTAGATGGTGGCATGTCAATTATTAATCTTGGATAATTGAATAAAAAAATATCCATATTTTGGTTTAGAAGAGATCTAAGATTAGATGATAACTGTGGACTATTTCATGCACTAAACAATGATCACCCAGTATTACCTATTTTCATTTATGATCATAACATCATTAGCAAATTAAAAGAAAACGATCACAGACTATTTTACATTAATCAGTCCATAGAGAAAATGAACGTAGTATTGCAAAAAAATAATAAATCAATACACTGTCTGGAGGGTAAACCTATCGATGTTTTTTCTGAACTAATTAAAAAATACAGAATAAATAAAGTCTATACTAACAGAGACTATACACCTTACTCAAAAAAAAGAGATACATCTATTAGTAAGTTTTTAATTGATAATAATATTGAATTTATTGATTTCAAAGACCATGTGTTATTTGAAAAAAACGAAATAACTAAGGATGACGGTTCTCCCTACAGAGTATATACTCCTTATTCTAAAAAATGGATAAAAAAAATGAATGAGTTAGGAGTTCAAGAGTATAATTCTGAAAAGCTTATTGATAATTTTATTGATATAAATACAATTCCATTTAGTAGTAAAATAAGCTTAATAAGATCTAATATTAATTTTCTTAAAACTAATATATCTGAAAAAATTATAGATAACTATGAATCAACAAGAAATTTCCCTTCACTAGATGCTACATCAAAAGCAGGAGTCAAATTAAGATTTGGAACTATTAGCACAAGAAAATTAATACAAAAAGCAAGTCAATCAAATAACAATACTTACTTAAAAGAATTAATTTGGAGAGAGTTTTTTCAACAAATTTTATATCATTTTCCAGAAACAATAACTAAAAGTTTTAAACCGAAGTATGATAGAATTGAATGGATAAATAATGAAGAAGATTTTAAAAAATGGTGTAATGGTGAAACTGGATACCCGTTCGTTGATGCAGGAATGAGAGAATTAAATAATACTGGTTTTATGCATAATAGAGTTAGAATGCTAGTGGGAAGTTTTTTGTGCAAACATTTATTAATAGACTGGAGATGGGGTGAAGCATATTTTAGAGAAAAACTTTTCGATTACGAGACTGCAAGCAATGTAGGTAATTGGCAATGGGTTGCTGGTTGCGGAGTTGATGCAGCACCATATTTTAGAATATTTAATCCACATGAGCAAATCAAAAAGTTTGATAAAAATTTTACCTACATAAAAAAATGGGTTCCTGAATATAAAAATTCTGATTATGCAAAAGAAATAATAGATCACAAATATGCAAGAGAAAGATGTTTAATCACTTACAAAAAAGCTTTAAACAATTGAACTCCATAAATATAATATTTCCCAATCAGCTTTTTGAAGAAAGCAATTTATTTTTAAATAATAAAAAAACTTATTTAATTGAAGAACATTTATTTTTTAAACAATTCAATTTTCATAAACAAAAGCTAGTATTTCACAGAAGTTCAATGAAAAATTATGAGAATTATCTACTCAGCAAAGGAATTGATGTTGCTTATATAGAAACTAAAAACCAAGAGTCAGACATTAGAATTTTTTTAGACAAAATAAATGTTACCGAAATTAATATTTATCATCCAGAGGACAATTGGCTTGAAAAAAGAATAAAAAAATCATGCAAAAAAAATAATATCAAAATTAATATTGAAGAAAATCCTCTTTTTTTAACAGCTCATGATGATTTATTACCCTTTTTTAATCCAGAGAAAAAAAAATTGTTTCAAACATCATTCTATAAGAGTCAAAGAAAAAAAATGAAAATTTTAATAGATAATGATCAAAATCCTGTTGGTGGTAAATGGACATATGATGACATGAATAGGCATAAATTTCCAAAAAATAAAAAAACTCCGACTCTTGATTATTCTAAGTTGCAAAGTGAAAACTATAGAGATTCTGTTAATTACGTACAAAAAAACTTTACTGAAAATTTTGGAATAATTAATGATATACAATTATATCCAACTGATTTTAAATCTAGTCGTTTATGGTTTAATGATTTTTTAAAAACAAGATTTGATGAGTTTGGTATCTATGAAGATGCTGTACTTATTGGAGAATCTATTATAAATCATAGTGTTTTGTCTCCACTTATTAATTCTGGACTACTCAATCCAAAATACGTAGTAAAAAACTCATTAGAATTTTATAAAAAAAATAAAATACCTATTAACTCTACAGAGGGATTTATAAGACAAATTATAGGTTGGAGAGAATTTATTAGAGGTGTTTATGTTTCGAAAGGTTCTGAAGAAAGAACAAAAAACTACTGGAACTTTGATAGAAAAATACCCAAATCTTTTTATGAAGGTAACACTGGAATTGATCCAATTGATGATACGATAAAAAAAGTAGAAAAAAGTGCATATGGAAATCATATCGAAAGACTAATGATTTTGGGAAACTTCATGGTTTTATGTGAGTTTGACCCAGATGAAGTATATAAATGGTTTATGGAAGTATTTATAGATTCGTACGATTGGGTCATGGTTCCTAATGTTTATGGAATGAGTCAATTTGCAGATGGAGGATTAATGTCGACCAAGCCTTACATCAGCAGTAGTAATTATATTATAAAAATGAGTGACTATAAAAAAGGTGAATGGAGTGATATTTGGGATGGACTTTTTTGGTCATTTATGGATAAACAGAGAGATTTTTTTAAAAAAAATCCGAGAATGAGAATGTTGATTAGTAGTTTTGATAAAATGGATTCATTAAAAAAAGAAAAACTACTAATGGATGCCCATAATTTTTTAATTGAATTATAATGACTAAACTTAACCAAATTGAAATTGACAGAGTTATAGAGATGGCCTGGGAAGATAGAACACCATTTGAGGCAATAAAATTTCAATTTGGATTAACAGAAAAAAATGTAATTGATCTGATGAGGAGAGAAATGAAATCTAAAAGCTTTGCACATTGGAGAAAAAGAGTTCAAGGAAGAAAAACTAAACATTTCAAACTTAGAGATGATTCAGTAAATAGATTTAAATGTTCCAGACAAAGATCAACTGGAAATAAAATATCAAAAAGAAATTAAATTCTTTTAATTTTTGCACCAAGTTTAGCTAGCCTTACATCAATATTTTCATACCCACGATCAATTTGTTCAATATTATGAATGATGCTCTCACCAGTTGCAGATAGGGCAGCTATTAATAGTGATATCCCAGCTCTAATATCTGGAGATACCATGGTTGTGGATTTCAATTGAGACTTAAAATTGTGTCCAATAACATTAGCACGATGAGGATCACATAAAATAATTTTGGCACCCATATCTATTAACTTATCTACAAAAAATAATCTACTCTCAAACATTTTTTGATGAATCAGAACACTTCCTCTAGCTTGTGTAGCAACGACTAAAACAATACTTAGTAAATCAGGTGTAAAGCCAGGCCAAGGTGCATCAGAAACAGTTAAAACAGAACCATCAATATAATTTTGAATTTCATATCCATTTTTATGCTCAGGAATAAAAATATCATCGTTTACTTTTTTAATTTCTATTCCTAATTTCCTAAAAACATTTGGAATCTGGCCAAGATTTGACCAACTAACATTTTTGATAGTTATTTCACTTTTTGTCATAGCTGCTAAACCAATCCAACTTCCAATTTCAATCATGTCAGGTAAAACTTTGTGCTCTACTCCACCCAAAGACATAACGCCTTCAATAATTAATAAATTTGAGCCTATCCCTTTAATATTGGCACCCATAGAGATTAACATTTTACACAATTGCTGAATGTAAGGTTCACATGCCGCATTATATATTTCTGTCTTTCCTTTGGCTAGAACAGCAGCCATTAAAATATTTGCAGTACCTGTAACAGAAGCTTGGTCAAGAAGAATATAGTCACCTTTCAAAACATTCGCTTCAACTCCGTAAAAATATTCTTCTTTATTGTATCTAAAAGAAGCACCTAATTTAATGAATCCTAAAAAATGAGTATCTAGCCTACGCCTTCCAATTTTATCACCACCAGGTTTTGGAATAAAACCTTTTCCAAATCTAGCTAAAAGGGGGCCAACAATCATTATTGAACCCCTAAGACTACTTCCTTTTATCTTAAATTCTTCAGATTGTAAATAATCAATGTCTACATTGTCAGCTAAAAAAGAATATTTATTCTTTTTAATTTTATTAACCTTCACACCAAGTGATTTTAATAAATCAATTAATTTAAGAACATCTATAATTTCAGGAATATTATCAATAATAACTTTTTTATCTGTTAGCAGACAGGCACATATTACTTGTAGGGCTTCATTTTTGGCTCCTTGAGGAATCACTTCTCCTTTTAGCTTAACTCCACCTTTTATAGAAAAAGTACCCATTTTTAAAAATTAGTTATTATTTCTTTTTTTATAATTTCTATAATGTTTCTTATTATTTTTGTGAGCTGGTGACTTGCCAAATTTCTTATTAGTAAGTTTAATGAGGTTTTGGGATTCTGATAGAGGTTTATCGTTCTGGCTGTAGATAATTTTTCCATTAGATAACTCACTCAAATGATTAAAAATAACATCATCTTCAACTGTATCCTTGTTCCAATTTAAAAAACACTTCTTCATGTGGTTTGCAATAACATAAACAAGTTGCTTTTTCATCTCCCCATCTTCCCAACTCACAGCTATATCTATCATTCTCTTTATATTATTACCATAAAACCTATATTTTGGAAAATTTTGAGGATAGTTTAGCTTGTCAGGGCGTTCTTCATATACTTCTTTGGAGGGTAATGGATATGGAGAATCTATATCTAACTCAAAATTAGACATAATAAAAAGCTGATCCCAAAGCTTGTGTTGGAATTCGGGAACGTCTCTTAAATGAGGATTCATGTTTCCCATAACACCAATTATTGCTTTTGCCAAGTTATTTCTCTTTTCTTTATCCTCACATTCCAAAGCTTGGTCTATCATTTTATGCAAATGCCTGCCGTATTCAGGGATAATTAGCTTAGTACGTTCAGTATTATATTGTAAATTTTCTATCAATTTTAGGGTAATTAAATTATGAAGTTTAACAAATTTACTAAAATAAATTATAATGAAATTATCCCTTTAATTTTTGACGCCAATTTATATTTTTCTATAATGGAAATTGGTGTTTTCATTACAGCAGTAATTGAAATACTAGAAAACTTATTATTTGAGGATTTTCGAATTGAAAAATCAGCATTTTTAATATCGTTAAAAATCGTTTTTAATTCTAAAATATCATTTTCATCGGATTTTAATATAAATTTAAATCGATATCTACTAGGCCATTTAGAAGAACTGGAAAGTTGTTCCTCAAGTCTAAGGTAAAAATCATTACTATTATTCACATGGCAAATATATATAAAGTACTATTAATTGATTATTTTGCAAACGATTATTATGAATAAAAAAATTTTGATTACGGGAGGACCAGGGACAGGTAAAACTGAGCTTATAAAGGGTCTCGAAAATGAGGGCCATAATTGTGAACATGAAATCGTTAGAAAAATCACAGAAGAAGCACAAAAAAAAGGTGTTGATCAATTTTTTCTTAAAGATCCAATCGAGTTTAGTAAAAGACTTATGGCTCTTAGGTTAGATCAGTTTAAAAAAACTCAAAATACAAAGTATACTTTTTTTGACAGAGGAGTCCACGAAATAATAGCATATTTAAATTTTTTGAATATTGAATTCGAAAACAAATTTTTTGAACAAACAAAAGGAATTATTTATGATTATGTATTCATACTTCCACCATGGAAAGAAATTTATAAAAATGACAATGCTAGATATGAGAGCTATGAAGAGTCTGTAAAGATACATGCAGAAATATGTAATATTTATAAAATATTAAACGTTAATTTGATAACCTTAGATAAAACAACTGTTAAAAAAAGAATCGCAAGTATTCTTAAGTCAATTAATTAAAATCAATATGTCTGTAAAAGCTTTAAATATAATTTTTATGGGAACACCAGATTTTGCTGTTGACTGTTTGGATAATCTTATAAAATCTAAACACAATGTTTTAGGAGTAGTTACAGCAGAGGATAAAAAAGCAGGTAGGGGTAAAAAAATAAAAATTTCAAATGTTAAAGAATACTGTTTAAAAAATAATATAAAAATTTTTCAACCTGAAAAATTAAAAAATATAGATTTTATAAATACAATGAAATCTTTCGATCCAGATTTATTTATCGTTGTTGCTTTTAGAATGCTACCTGAGGTTTTATGGAAAATTCCAAAACTAGGTACTATTAATCTTCATGCATCACTTTTACCAAACTTAAGAGGAGCTGCGCCAATACATTGGGCTATAATTAACGGACTTAAGGAAACTGGATTAACTACTTTTTTTATTAATGAAAAAATTGATTGTGGAAATATAATTGAACAATCAAAAGTTCAAATTGATAAAAATCAAAATACAGGAGACTTATATAATGTATTAAAAAAAATAGGATCTAAACTGATATTATCGTCCTTAGACTTAATACAGGACAAATCTTTTAAAAGTATTAATCAATATGCTAGTAATAACGATTTATCAGCCCCAAAGCTTGATAAAATAAATACAAAAATAAATTGGAATGATTCATCGGAGAATATTCATAATTTAATAAGAGGCTTATCACCTTTTCCCGCTGCCTGGACATCAATTAAAGAAAATAAAAAAATATTAAAAATTTATAAATCAAAGAATAATTATACAAAAACACTTAAAGATTATCAACCTGGAATAATAATTTTCAATGATAATTCAATATTAGCATCTACAAAAGATGGTTTTATTGAAATTCTTGAACTACAAATACAAGGTAAAAGAAAAATGACAAGTTTTGAATTTATAAATGGATATAAAACACTAGACAAACAACAATTAAATTGAAAAAGGGAAATATTTTATATGCTGACCCAACTTTAAATATTGATTTAAATTTTAACCGGTCAGTAGTACTTATAGCTGAAAAAAATAAATTAGGAACAGTAGGTTTTATTTTAAATAAAAAATCTCCATACTCTACATTAGACTTGATTCCTGAATTAAATGAAAATTTCAAAATATATGTTGGAGGTCCAGTTGAAAAAGATAATTTATATTTCATTCACAACATTCCACATTTGATTCCTAATTCAATTAAAATTAAAGAAAAATTACATTGGGGAGGAAATTTTGAGACCGTCATAGATTTAATAAACAAAAAAAAAATTGATAAAAGTGAAATAAAATTTTTCCTCGGATATTCTGGGTGGAACGAGGGCCAATTAGAAGAAGAACTTAAAATTAATTCATGGATTGTTTCATATGAGCTGGGATTAGAGAATATTGCCCTTAAAACAAGTGATCTAATTTGGAAAAATAAGCTAATAAATCTTGGAGGAGAATATTTAATTTGGTCAAATTCACCTGAAAATCCACAGCATAATTAGATTTTTAAAATTTGATTATTTAAAAAATCTATAAAACTTTTAGCTGTTTTATTATTTAAGGTTTTCTTTCTATAATTAGTAACAGGAATTATTCCATTGATTGAATTTGTCACCCAAATTTCATCAGCAGACAATAATTCAAAAGGAGAGATATCATCTTCTACAATAGAAAATTGAGGGAAAAATTTCGTGTATGTAATAATTTTTTTTCTCATTATTCCCTTTAAACAACCTGAACTTAAGGGAGGAGTTTTTATGATGGTGTCTTTTATTAAAAAAAGATTTCCATTTAAAAATTCCACAACATTTTTTTTATTATTTAGTAAAACACAATTATTTAAGTTATTCTCTTTTGCGTAAACTCCTGCTAATACGTTAATTATTTTATTATTTGTTTTTAAATTTGAGAGTAAATTATCATTCAGATAATAATCTTTAAACAAGTCTACTTTATAATTTTCATATTTTGCAACAAATAAAGTGTTTTCATTAACAGAACAGTGAATAATAAAAGAAGGATTCATAGATTCGGGTGTATATAAACCTGAACCTTGTCTGAACAAAGAAAGTCTAACTCTCCCACTAAAATTGTTACTTAGTTTACTAAAAGTTTTAATAATCTGATTTTCGAAAAATTTAGGTGTGTAGAAAACAGGAATCTCAATTCTTATGATTCTTAAAGAAGACATTAATCTTAGATAATGGTCTTCCCAGAAAAGGATTCTATTATTTACTATCTTAATAGTCTCAAAAACTGAATCTCCATATAAAAAACCTCTATTTAATAAATCAGAATCTAATTTATCAATTAATTTTCCATTATAATTTACCATGAATTGTTATGATGAACCTACTAATTTTTTTAAATCTGAAATCTGACTTTCCCATAGCATTTTAGATTCTTCAATCTCATCCTCAAAGGCAAAATCAGTAACCATTAATGATACATCTTTTGTTATTTCATCAACAACTATTCTAATTTCAAAAAAACATTTATCTTGATCCTCAGAGTCGTCCATCCACCTATATTTAACAAAAGTATCAGATTTAGATGAGATCAACTCAGCTATTTCCTCAGAACCATCCCAAATAAAAGAAAAAGATTTTCCTCTTGAATTTACATCGTCTGCAAACCATTCGCATAATCCAGAAGCAGATGATATGTATTGGTACAGCATGTGCGGAGATGCATGAATAGGAAACTCAATTTCAAACTTTTCTTTTAATTCCATATGGTAGCAATATATAGATTAAATTAGTTCTAAAAAAGAATTTTAAATATTTTTTAATCTTAGTTTGAGTCTATTTAATTTGTTTATATATTTACGCGCGTTTTAAGATGGCGAGATAGCTCAGTTGGTTAGAGCGTCGGATTCATAACCCGGAGGTCGGGAGTTCAAATCTCCCTCTCGCTACAACATTTTATAAGGGATTAAATCTAGTTTGATTTAATCCTTTTTCTTTTATAATTTTTTAATAATACTGACAAACTTACTGAGTTCATGTGTGGATTGGTCCCCTGTTTGCATATTTTTTAATGTAACGACATCTTTTTTTCTTTCATTATCTCCATAAATTATTACAAAAGAAGCATTATGTTTATTTGCGAAAGTAAATTGCTTGTTAAGTTTTACATCATCTGGGTAAATAAATATTTCATTGTTCAAATTCCTAAGTTTGTCAATGTAGGGAGAAATCTTTTTCAAATTTTCAATACCAAAATTAGCTACCATAAATTCAAAACTTTTATCTAAGTGAGCAGGAAACATATTGTTTTCATCCATCAACAAATAAATTCTATCCAAACCAAAAGAAATACCTACGCCACTTATATTTTTTAAATTAAATAAAGATGTTAAGTCATCATATCTCCCTCCACCACCAATTGAACCTAATCTATCATTAGTTTTTGAACAAACTTCTATAATGGTTCCTGTGTAATAATTTAAACCTCTAGCCAAAGTTAAATCAAATCTAATCTCATTATTTAATTTTATTTGATCAGAGAAAAAATTAAATATTTCTGTTAAATCGTTTACTGCATTTAAAGAATCTTCATTATTACTAAATAAAGATTTTAAGGAATCTAATTCTACATCTCTTTCTGAAAGAAGTTTTTTTAACTCATCTACTGGAACGTCTTTAATTTGAGATTTTATTTCGTGAATAACTTTATCAATACCGATTTTATCTAATTTGTCTATGGATGTTATAAAATGAGTTAGTTTTTCATTTGCACCAAAGTGATTAGCAAATCCTTTTAATATTCCTCTATGATTAATTTTAAAAACTAAATCATTAAAACCAAGTTGACTAAAAATAGAATCGTATAATTTAATTAACTCAATTTCTTGAATTATTGACTTGTTTCCCACGACATCTGCGTCACATTGAGTAAATTCTTGAAATCTTCCATGTTGAGGACGATCAGCTCTCCAAACATTTTGTATTTGAAAACGTTTAAATGGAAAAGCAATATTGTTTTGGTGTTGAGAAACAAATCTTGCTAGTGGTACGGTTAAATCATATCTTAAACCTTTCTCAGAAATAGATTTTGTAAAAGATGATAAATCATTAGATTCTAATGAATTAAAATCAGCTTTTTTTACTTTATCACCTGAATTTAAAATTTTAAAAACAAGTCTGTCTCCCTCGTTACCATACTTTCCTAAAAGAGTCGAGTTTTTTTCTAGTG
The DNA here is from genome assembly GCA_902559035.1 of uncultured Bacteroidota bacterium. Classification (GTDB taxonomy): domain Bacteria; phylum Bacteroidota; class Bacteroidia; order Flavobacteriales; family Flavobacteriaceae; genus MAG-121220-bin8. The sequence goes on along the minus strand of CACEGG010000001.1, from coordinate 132,667 downwards.
CAGGTGTTTCAATTTCAGAGAAACCAAAGTTTTTAAAACTTTTTCTTAAAATATTAATAATATAGTTTCTTTTAGAAAGCTCTAGTGGTAAAAAATCTCTTGTTCCTTTGGGGTTTGAAGGTGATTTTGACATTGTTTAGGATAATAATATAACAAATATCTGACTTTTTAAGAAAATAAAATCAGAATTTAATATATAATTATATAAAACTAGTCTTCAGATTTAACAACTTCAAAAGATAATTCGTGAATTACGTTTCTGTGTAATCTAAGGGTAGCATTATAATTTCCTAACCTTTTAACAGTTCCGCCTTGAATTTTAATTATTTTCTTATCAAAATCAAAACCTGAGTTTGAAAGTTCACTATTTAAGTCAGAATTTGAAATTGAACCGAACAACTTGCCACCTGTACCGGATTTAGCACCAATTTTAATTTCAAGCTTAGCTAATTTTTTTGCTAATTTATTGGCTTCATCAATTTCTTTCTTTTCCTTAAATTCTCTTTGTTTAATATTTTCAGCTAAAACTTTTTTAGATGATGGCGTAGCTAAAACAGCAAGTCCTTGAGGAATTAAATAATTTCTTCCATAACCGTTTTTAACAGAGACTAGATCGTCTTTGAAACCTAAATTAGGTACATCACTTTTTAAAATTAATTCCATAATTATTATTTTAACATGTCGGCTTGATAAGGTAAAAGTGCTAAGTGTCTTGCTCTTTTAATTGCAACAGAAACTTTTCTTTGATATTTTAGAGATGTTCCTGTTAATCTTCTTGGCAAAATTTTTCCTTGTTCGTTAATAAATCTTAAAAGAAAATCTGGATCTTTATAATCAACATATTTGATTCCAGATCTTTTAAACATACAATATTTTTTGTTGTTTTTAGTTGCTATATCAAGTGGCGTAAGATATCTTATTTCACCCTGATTTGCTTTACCTGCTTTTTCTAATGTTGACATAATTAAGCTTTTTTAGTGTTACGTTCTCTTCTCTTGACAGACCAAGCGTCAGCGTGTTTATCTAATTTTACGTTTAGATATCTCATAACTCTTTCATCTCTCTTTAACTCAGTCTCAAATGAATTAACTGTAGTGTTAGCAGCTTTAAAATCTATTAAATTATAAAAGCCACTTTGTTTGTTTTGGATCGTGTAAGCTAGTTTTTTTAGCCCCCAGTGTTCTACTGAGATAATTTCCGACCCTTCGCTAATTAAATAGTCTTCAAATTTTTTTACTGTCTCCTTTACCTGATCTTCAGATAAAACGGGATTTAAAATGAAAACAGCTTCGTAATGATTCATATATTTTATTAAAAATTGGTCGCAAAAATACATTTTTAAAAAACACTAACAAAATTCTAATGCTAATTAATTGTAAGGGTCAACATCAATGGAAATCTGAGTACTCCTAAATAAAGAAATGGATTCAAATTTACTTATGGTTTTTAAAATAATTTTTTTGCTTTTTTTGAGGTTTAAATCTGTTGGAATTTTTATTTGAATATTATTAATATACTTATTTTGAACTCTGGGAATTAATGGAAATTCAGGTCCAAAAATAAATTTGTCAAAATTTGTTTTTAAGCTTTCGGAAAGCCATGTTGCACTGATTTTTATTTTATCAATATTTTTATCTTTCAAAATAATTTTTATAATTCTTGAGTAAGGTGGGTAGTCGAACGTATGCCTTTCGCTTAATTGATCATTAAACATACCCAAATAGTCACTGCTTTTTATTTTTAGCATAACCTTGTGATTTGGATTATAAGTTTGAACTATTACTTTTCCCTGACTTTTAGACCTACCCGATCTTCCGGCAACTTGTTGAATCAATTGAAAACATTTTTCCTGAGCTCTAAAATCAGGAAAATAAATCAAATTATCTGCATTAATTACTCCTACTAAATCTACATTTTTAAAATCCAAGCCCTTACTTAACATCTGTGTGCCTACTAATATTTGAAATTTATTTTCCTCAAACTCATTTATTAATTTCAAAAAAGAATTTTTACTTTTTGTTGAATCTTGATCCATTCGTTCAACCCTGTAATTGGGAAAATAATTTTTCAATTCTTCAACAACCTGTTGAGTTCCTAAACCTTTTTTAATTAACGAAGTGGATGAACACTTAATACACTTACTCTCACTTTTTGAAGTGTAACCACAATGATGACATTTTAATTCATTTGAAATTCTGTGATATGTTAAAGAAACATCGCAATTTTTACAATCAAAAACATATCCACAAGATTCACATTCTTGATATGGGGAGTATCCTCTCCTATTTTGAAAAATTATGACTTGTTTTCCATTACTTAAAGTTGACTTAATATTGGCCATCAAATGTTCAGAAAAATTTCCTATCATTTTTTTCTTTGCTGTTGACTCTTTCAAATCCTTTAGAAGAATATTTGGAAGTTTAACATTATTAAATCTTTTATCAAGTTTTATCAATCCATATTTATTTGATACTGCGTTAAAATAAGACTCGACACTAGGTGTAGCTGAACCAAGTAAGGTTTTTGCTTTATGAAGCATTGCAATATAAATTGCAGAATCTCTTGCATGATACCTTGGAGATGGATTAAACTGCTTATATGCATTTTCATGTTCCTCGTCTACAATTATTAGGCTTAGACTTTTAAAAGGCAAAAAAATAGAAGATCTCGCGCCTAAAATAATTTTTCCAGGTTTATCGAGAACTGTTTTCCATATTTCAGTTCTTTGTTCAAGAGTATATTTAGAGTGATAAACCAATAAATTTTCTCCAAAATATTTTTTTAATCTGCTTATTAATTGTGTTGTTAAAGCAATTTCAGGTACTAAATATAAAACCTGATTATTTTTTTCTATTTGTTCAGCGATTAATTTTACATAAATCTCTGTTTTACCAGAGGATGTAACTCCATGCAAAAGAGAAACATTTTTCAGTTCAAAACTTGATTTAATTTCGTTGTAAGCCTTATTCTGATCATTACTAAGTTTTTTTGGTTTTATAATACCATCAACAAAAAACTGAGAACGATTTACAGTTTTATTAACTTTTAATAAAATATTTGAATTAATCAAATTGAGTACTGTTTGCCTCGATACATTACATTTATTAATTATTTCATTAATGGTTAAGTTCTTATTATCAGAATTTTGACCAACCCAATTAAATACTTTAAGTTGAGATTTCTTTTTTTGTAATTGTTTAATTATTTCTGACGAGTTTAAAATAGAATTTATCAAGATGGTTGTATGAAACTTTGGTTTGAAATAATCATAAACCTTTTCTTTGACTGTTATAATTGAATTAATAATTAATTCATTTATTTCTGAACTAATATTTTTTTTATCTAATATTCCTGTTAAGTCTTTTAAAGAAACTCTTTGATATTTAATTAAATAATTAAAAATATTAACTGCATTAACAGACAATTTCAGCGATTTTATATCTTTTTTTAATAAAACTATTTCACTTTCACTTTTTAACAACAAAAGCTTAGGTACAGCCACTTTTAAAACTAAACCAAGGGGGCACATATAATAATCTGAAATCCATTGAAAAAAACTTAATTGTTTTAGAGTAACAATGGGAGTTTTATCAATTATAAACTCAATTTCTTTAGGATTGTAATTAATTGGAGAATTTTGGTGTTTTTTGACAACAATACCAGTAATAAACTTAGATTTTCCAAAAGGAACCATAACACGAAAACCTATATCAATAAATTCAAATTCTTCTTTATTGATTATGTAGGTAAAAGTTGTTCTAATTGGAAGGGGAACAATGACATCTATTAAATTCATTATTAAAAACTTTCAATTTTATTAATAGTATATATTTACATTCTAATATAAATTAAAATTTATCAATTGCTCAGTTTATGGAGATTAAATTAATTGTTGTAGGAAAAACAAAAAGTTCTGAACTAGTTAGGCTAATAAATGAGTATGTAAAGAGAATTAATTTTTATAAAAAGTTTAAAATAATTGTAGTTAATTCTTTGAAATCGAAAAAAAATTCTGAAAAGGAAATAAAAAAAATTGAAGGAGAAAATGTTTTAAAAAGCGTAAAAAAAAATGAATTAATTTTTTTGCTAGATGAAAACGGTAAATCATTCAACTCTAGAAAATTTGCTGATTTTCTTTCAAACAAGTTTAAAACAAATAAGAGTATTGTTTTTGTTGTTGGTGGAGCACATGGTTTTTCTAATGAAATTAAACAGAGGGCAAATGAAATAATATCACTTTCAGAAATGACATTTTCTCATCAAATAATCAGATTATTTTTTACTGAACAAGTATATCGAGCACTTACAATTTTAAATAACCACCCTTACCACAATGACTAATATAAATTTAATATTTGCTACATCTAATCAGAACAAGGTTTTAGAAATTCAAAAAATTCTACCAAAAAAGTTCAATATAAAAAGTTTAAAAGATTTAAATTATTTTGAGGACGTTCCAGAAAACGAAACAACAATTGAAGGAAATGCTATTTTTAAGGCAAAATATATCTATGAAAAATTTAATATTAATGTATTTGCAGATGATACTGGTCTTGAAGTTGAAGCGTTGAATGGAGAGCCTGGTGTGCATTCAGCAAGATATGCAGGCACAACAAGAAACTCAGAAAAAAATATAAAAAAATTGTTAAAAAATTTAAAAAACATTAAAAATAGAAATGCTCGATTTAAAACCGTTATAGCGTTAATAATTGATAATAAATTACACATATTCAGTGGTATAGTTGAGGGGTACATTTTAGATAGTCCAAAAGGTAATAATGGATTTGGTTATGATCCAATTTTTTGTCCAAATGGTTTTGATAAATCATTTGCAGAACTTACATTAAAAGAAAAAAATTTAATTAGTCATAGATCATTTGCAATGAAAAAATTAATTGATTTTATTTCATAATTAACTTGTATTTTTGAATTTTATGAATAAGATTTATTTCTTCTTTTTATTTTTTATAATATCAAATACGATTTTTTCTCAAAATCAAAACTTGGTAGCATTTGTTGAAAATTCCTCTGATAATAAGCCAATACCTAGTGTTCATGTAATTAATTTAAGTCAAGTTATTGGGGTTATTACTGACAAAGAGGGTAAATTTGAAATTCCTGCAAAGCTGAATGATACACTATATCTTTCTTATTTGGGATACAAATCTATCAAAGTAAGAGTTACAAATGATTTATTAAAATTTGAAAATTCGAAAATTCAATTAACTGAGCTGGCTTATGCATTGGAAGAAGTTATTGTTAAACCCTATGAATTAACAGGATACTTAGAAATTGATGCAAAAAATGTTCCAGTAAGCCAGTCTTTTAGATACAGTATTCCAGGGCTTCCCACAAGAGGTTATGAGGGTGGTTCAAGAAATTCTGGTGCTTTTTCTAAAGTTATAAACGCTATTTTTAATCCCGCCGATTTTTTATATAATTTGTTTGGTAAAAACCCAAGACAATTAAAAAAACTTAAACAGATGAAAGAAGATTATAGAATACGAGAACTTTTATCCTCAAAGTTTGATAGAGAAACTTTGGTTGAATTACTACAAATTGAAAAAATTGACATTGATGAAATTTTAAGAAATTGTAATTTTTCTGATAGTTTTATTCAAACTGCAAACGACCTACAGATTTTAGATGCTATTAGTGGTTGTTACGAAGAATATAAAGTTTTAAATAGAAAATAATTTTCAAAAAGCTTACCTTTGTAGCTGTTTTATAAATAAAACTATATGCCACTAAATTCTCTTAATGCAATAAGCCCAATTGATGGAAGATATCACGAAAAAACAAAAAATTATTCAAGTTATTTTTCAGAATATGCATTAATAAAATATAGAGTTTTAATAGAGATAGAATATTTCTTAGCATTATCTAAATCTGAAATTTCTATATTCACAGACTTTCCTAAAGAATTGATTTCTAGTATTAGAAATATTTACATTAAATTTTCTAAAAAGGATGCTGAAGATGTAAAAGAAATTGAAAAAGAAACAAATCATGATGTTAAAGCAGTTGAATATTTTATAAAAAATAAGTTTAAAGAATTAGATCTTGATAAATATTTAGAGTATATACATTTTGGTTTAACATCTCAAGACATAAATAATACTGCAATACCCTTATCAATTAAAGATGCGTTAAATACTATTTATGTACCAGAACTAACTGAACTTATAAATTTAATTGATAAAAAAAATTATGAATATTCAGAAATTCCAATGCTTGCTCGTACTCATGGACAAGCTGCCTCACCAACAAGGTTAGGTAAAGAATTTGAAGTATTCAAAATAAGATTATCTGAACAACTAAAGTTTTTAAATTCAATTCCAATAGCTGCCAAATTTGGTGGAGCAACAGGAAATTTTAATGCTCATAAAGTAGCTTTTCCAAAAGTTGATTGGAAGAAATTTGCAGGCTCATTAGTAAATGATTTAGGACTTTATCACTCATTTCCAACGACTCAAATAGAACACTATGATCATTTAGCTTCATTATTTGACTGCATGAAAAGAATTAACACAATCCTGATTGATTTTAACAGGGATATGTGGTCATATATATCAATGGATTACTTCAAACAAAAAATAAATAAAAATGAAGTTGGATCATCAGCAATGCCACACAAAGTAAATCCTATTGATTTCGAAAATTCAGAGGGTAATTTAGGAATAGCAAATTCTATTTTTGAACATCTTTCTGCTAAACTACCTATTTCAAGACTTCAAAGAGATTTAACAGATAGCACAGTCTTAAGAAATATTGGTGTTCCATTTGGACATACTTCAATTGCATTTAAATCTACAGTTAAAGGAATTAATAAACTTATAGTTAATAGAGAAAAAATAGAGTCAGACCTTAATAACAACTGGGCTGTTATTGCTGAGGCTATTCAGACTATCTTAAGAAGAGAAGGTTATCCAAATCCTTACGAAACTTTAAAAGAATTAACTAGAAAAAATTCAGAAATTAATAAGACTACAATTCACCAATTTATCGATTCTTTAAAAATTAACACTGAAATTAAAAATGAACTTAAGAAGATTTCTCCACAAAATTATACCGGTATATAAATACTAATCTTCAATCGAAGGTCTTTCTACTAAATTGGTATCTAATCCAATTTTAAAATTTCCATTAGAAATCTTCGTAACATCTTTATCAATTTTACCAAATTCCTTAGATGTATCATTAAAATGATTTACGGCAGCACTTAAAGATTTCCCAAGCCTATTATGTGAGTTTTGATAAGAATTTAGATGATTTGAAAGTTTTTGAACATTTTTAATAACTTCATCCACAGATTTTTCAAACTTTAAATTGTTTAGAGCTTTCATTGTAATTTGAAGCATTGGAAAAAGACTCATAGGAGAGACAATCATTACTTTTTTTTCATAAGCATAGGATACTAAATCCTTAGAATTAATTTGAAGTGAACCGACTCGGTTATTTAACAAATCTTGGTATAATCCATCGGCAGGAATAAACATAAAAGCATAGTCTAATGTCTTTTCAGAGGGTCGTATGTATTTTGAAGTTTCATCAATTCGTGATTTAATGTCTATTCTAAATTTCTTTTCAAGTCCTTCAATCTCTAAGCTATCTGAACTTTCAATCATTTTATTATAATTATCCAAAGAAAATTTGGCGTCTATTGGAATTATATGATCATTAACTTTAACAATAGCATCAACTATTTCACCATTATTAAATGAATATTGCATTTGAAAAATTTCAGGCGGTAATACATTTGATAAAAGATTTTCCAACTGAATTTCACCAAAAATCCCTCTTTGTTTCTGATTACCAAGAATTTTTTCAAGAGATTTCATTTGGTTTGCAAAACTTAAAACCTGCTTATTAGTTCCTTTTATTTTTTCTAACTCTACAGTAACATCTTTTATAACTTTATTAGAATCAGAAAATTGTTTTTGAATATCTTCTTTAGAGGTCTTGTGAAAGTTATTTATTTCTTTATTAATTGACGACAACTTGGATTCAAGTTCTAATCTGTTCTTTTCGGAATTTTCACTAACTTCTTTTCTAATATTTTGAATTTCATTACTCAAATTATTAGTGAGTTGAATCAAAAGTTCACTAGACCCAGAACTACCTTTACTTTTAAGAGTATAAATTATAAAAACCAAAAGAAGTAATAGTAATATTAGAATTACATTATCCATGTCTCTAAGATAGAAATATTATTATTTAGTTAAATACATTTTTCTTCTTGAATACAATTCATAGAACTGATCATCTTTCAAGTCATCAATAAATAAAATACTTTCTCCTGTACTCTTCATTTCAGGACCTAAGCTTTTATTAACATTTGGAAATTTATTAAAAGAAAAAACAGGTTGTTTTATTGCAAATCCTTTTAAATCAGGTTTATATTCAATTTCTGAAACCTTCAAATGACCTAACATCACTTTTGTAGCAAAATTTACGTATGGTTGCTTATAAGCTTTTGCAATAAATGGAACAGTTCTGGACGCTCTAGGGTTTGCTTCAATGATATAAACTACTTCATCTTTGATAGCAAATTGAATATTAATAAGCCCTACAGTTTTAAGTGAAATAGCGATTTTCTTAGTATGATCAATAATTTGTTGCATAACTAATTTCCCTAAGTTAAAGGGAGGGAGAGTTGCATTAGAATCTCCTGAATGAACACCGCAAGGCTCAATGTGTTCCATTATACCTATTATCATTACATCTTTACCATCACAAATTGCATCAGCTTCGGCCTCAATTGCTCCATCTAAATAATGATCTAATAATAATTTATTATTAGGTATTTTTTGAAGAAGATCAACTACATGAGCTTCCAACTCTTCTTTATTTATTACTATTTTCATTCCCTGGCCACCAAGTACGTATGATGGTCTCACTAAAATTGGAAAATTAAGTTTATCAGATAAAGTCAGTGCTTGATCAGCTGTTTCAGCAACTCCAAATTCAGGATATGGTATGTTATTTTCCTTTAAGAGTGTTGAAAAACTCCCTCTGTCTTCAGCTAAATCTAATGCCTGATAAGTTGTACCCATTATTTTAACACCATATCTATCTAGCTTTTCAGCTAATTTTAATGCAGTTTGTCCTCCTAACTGAACAATAACTCCAACTGGATTTTCATGTTCAATAATTTCATAAATATGCTCCCAAAAAACAGGCTCAAAATACAGTTTATCTGCCGTATCAAAATCAGTTGATACAGTTTCTGGGTTACAATTTATCATAATGGTTTCATATCCACATTCAGCAGAAGCTAAAACTCCATGAACACAACAATAATCAAATTCAATTCCTTGTCCAATTCTATTTGGCCCAGAACCTAAAACAATTATTTTTTTTCTGTCAGATGACACACTTTCATTTTCAGTGTACACTGTTCCATCTGGTAATTTTATCTCTTCTTCAAATGTTGAATAATAATATGGTGTTTTTGCCGTAAATTCAGCAGCACAAGTATCAACAAGCTTATAAATTCTATTGATATTCATACTTTTTCTTTTCTTGTAAACTACACTTTCCAAACAGCCTAACATGTGAGCAATCTGGCGGTCTGCAAATCCTTTTTGTTTTGCTTCAAGAAGTAAATCTTTTGTAATAGTATCTATAGAAAATGTTGAAATTTCTTTTTCTAGGTTTATAAGAGATTCATACTGTCTTAAATACCACATATCAATTTTTGTGATTTCATGAATTCTTTCAAGTGAAATTCCCATTTTTATTGCATCATAAATCACAAAAACTCTATCCCAACTAGCATTAGTCAATTTATCAATGACTTGTTGATATTTAGTATATCCTTTTCCATCTGCCCCTATTCCATTTCTTTTAATTTCTAAAGATTGTGTAGCCTTGTGTAGGGCTTCAATAAATGACCTACCAATACCCATTACCTCACCAACAGATTTCATTTGAAGACCTAAAGTTCTTTCAGAGCCTTCAAATTTGTCAAAATTCCATCTTGGAATTTTCACAATTACATAATCAAGCGTTGGTTCAAACAAAGCAGAAGTTGATTTTGTAATTTGATTATTTAACTCATCCAAGCTGTAACCAATAGCTAATTTACTGGCAACTTTTGCAATCGGATATCCAGATGCCTTTGAAGCTAAGGCAGATGACCTTGAAACTCTTGGATTAATCTCAATGGCTATAATATCTTCTTTCTCATCAGGGCTAACAGCAAATTGAACATTACATCCCCCTGCAAAATCACCAATACTTCTCATCATTTTAATTGCCATATCTCTCATTCTCTGATATGCAGAATCAGACAAAGTCATCGCAGGTGCAACAGTTATCGAATCTCCGGTGTGAATTCCCATCGGATCCATATTTTCGATAGTACAAATAATGACAACATTATCATTTTTATCTCTTAAAAGTTCTAATTCATACTCTTTCCATCCCATTAATGCTTTGTCAATTAAAACCTCATGAATAGGAGAAGCCTCAAGTCCTCTGGTCAATAACTCATCAAAATCTTCAGCTTTATAAACAAGAGATGCACCACTTCCTCCAAGAGTAAATGATGGACGAATAACTAAAGGGAAACCGAATTCTTGAGCAATTTCTTTTCCTTTTAAAAACGAAGTTGCCGTTTTAGCTGGAGCAACAGGAATATCAATTGTTTTTAAGAGTTGCTTAAACTGTTCTCTGTCTTCACAAATATTAATTGCATCAATATCTACCCCAATTATTTCAACATTAAAATCTTTCCAAATCCCTTTTTCATCAGCTTCAATACACAAGTTTAATGCACTTTGACCTCCCATTGTAGGAAGAACAGCATCAATATTATGTTTAGATAAAATTTCTCTAATTGAATTGGTCGTTAAAGGTTTTAAATAAATGTGATCGGCCATAACCGGGTCGGTCATAATAGTAGCAGGATTAGAATTGATTAGAATTGTTTCTATTCCATCTTCTCTTAAGGATCTTAAGGCTTGTGATCCAGAGTAGTCAAATTCACAGGCTTGACCTATTACAATAGGACCAGACCCTATAATCAAAATACTTTTTAAATCTTTTCTTAATGGCATTTGGTTAGTCTTAAATTCGGTTCATGAATATATATAAAAAAAGGTGTTACTGAAAAAGTAACACCTTATTTTTTTTAACTTTTTATTCACTTATTTTTTATGTCTTGGTTCAGATGAAACAGAAATTTTATTTCTCCCTTTGGCCCTTCTACTTGCCAATACTTTTCTGCCACTTGGTGTAGACATTCTTTCTCTAAATCCGTGTTTATTACGTCTTTTTCTTTTTGAAGGTTGAAAAGTTCTTTTCATTTGAATTAATTAACTATTTTTACTAAAATTTGAGGCCAAATATACAATAAGTTTAATTAACTCAAATGTATTGTTAAAAAAAACTTTAACGTAGAAAAACTAATTAATAATCTGATTATCAATGTATCCAAAAATTATAAAACTAATATTAGCAATTTTAACTCTAATTTATTCGGTTTTTCAATTCTATGAAAATAATATTGGCAACGGAATAGCATTAATTTTTTTAGCTATAATTTTCATTTTTTTATATTTTAAAAATGAAATTATTTTGATAATTTTTTTTAAGTTAAGAAAACAAGATTTTACAGGAACTGAAAAGTGGTTAAAAAAAATAAAAAATCCTGAAAGTTCCTTAACAACTAAGCAGGTTGGATATTATAATTATTTATGGGGAATTGTTTCATCTCAAACTAACCTAACCCAAGCTGAAAAGTTTTTTAAAAAAGCTATTTCCATTGGACTTTCAATGGATCATGATTTAGCCATGGCAAAATTAAGTTTAGCAGGAATTTTAATTCAAAAGCGAAGAAAAAGAGAAGCCACCACACTACTAAACGAAGCCAAAAAACTAGATAAGCAAAAAATGCTTTCTGATCAGATTAGAATGATGCAACAGCAGATGAAAAGAATTTAAGCTAGATTTTTAGAAAAATATTCATTTAACCAATCTGCTCTTTTTAGGATTACAGCATGATCCCCCTTTTCAATAGGAATATAATTTTTCAAATTTATAATCGGAAAAATTAAATCATAAGTCCCATGGATGTGTATAACATTTTTAATAGGCTCCTCTTGATCCCAATTGACAATTTTATCAATCGACCAATCAAGATATTTTTGATCTCTTATGGAAAGATATTTTCTATAAAGATTAACCCTCTTTTTAATCTTGGGACCGAAAACAAAAGCAATTAAATTTTCAAAATCATCTATCCAAGACAATGGCAAAAACTTATAACTTTTTGTTTTCCTTGCAAACTTCATTGAATTAGATAACTCCTTTCTAGATTTTACACTAGATATAATAATTACTTTTTTAGCATTAATAATTTTAGAAACCTCTTGCATAATCAAGCCACCAAAAGAAACACCTATAAGAATTGGATTTTGGTGTTTTATAGACTTTGATAATCTTACAGAATAATCTTTTAGTGATTCACTTTTCAGAGGAGGAATCCACTCAAGAAAATGAGAATGAAATTTAGATGGTAATTTTATGCGTTCAAAAATCAAGGAATTGGCAGACATCCCTGGCATAAAATAAACATGAATTTCTTTATCTAAACTCATAAAATTATCATAAAGAGGTATTTTTCTTATCTTTGTAAGACATTTATAAAAATAGGCATAAGAATTTTAATGGGAAATCTTATAATTAACGATAACTTATTTTTACGTCAATATGAAGTTGAAATCGAAGATGATTTAGCTATTATTGAATATGCACTTCAAGACAGAAAAATCTTTCTTACAAAATTAATCATACCTTCATCTAACAAAGATGAAAATTTCGAGGAAATTTTTATTAGAGAAGTATTCGAAATAATTAAGGAGAAAAATATTCGAGTAATGCCAACAGCTCCTCAAGTTAGAAAATTCATTAAGAAAAATAAAGAATTTAAAGAACTTCTTCCAATAGGAGTTAGACTATAGCTTCCATTATAGAAACTTCTCCAGTAACTAAACCATCATCACTAATATTTTGTAATTCGAATGGAATAATCTTATCCTTAATTGAACTTCTCCAAGGAGTTTTTATTCTTACATAATTATTTGAAAATCCGTAAATAAAACCATTTCTATTTTCAGGCTCAAACAAAACATTCTTAATTGTTCCAAGCTGAGACATATAAAATTTTCTTTTTAACTGAACAGATAAAGCTCTTAACAATTTACTTCTTTTGGATCTTATATTGCTTGGAACAACATTGTTTAAGCCTATAGCTTCTGTATTATCTCTTTCTGAATATGTAAAAACGTGGAGGTAGGAAAGATCTAAACTTTTAATAAAATTATATGTTTCCATAAATTCCTTTTCGCTTTCACCAGGGAATCCAACTATAACATCAGCTCCGATACACGCATTTGGCATAACTTGTTTAACATGATTAATTCTATCTCTGTATAACTTTGACAAATATCTTCTTTTCATAAGTTTCAAAATAGTATCACTACCACTTTGCATTGGAATATGAAAATGAGGAACAAATTTTTTACTGTTGCTAACAAAATTGATTATGTCATTAGAAAGTAGGTTTGGTTCAATCGAAGATATTCTTACTCTGGATATGCCATCCACTTTGTCAAGTGCTGTTACTAATTCCAAGAATGTATTTTTATGATTTTTATTTCCAAACTCACCTTTACCATAATCTCCAATATTTACACCTGTAAGAACTATTTCTTTAATACCAGAATCAGAAATTTCTTTAGCTGCTCTTAGAATATTATCAAGCTTATCACTTCTAGAAATGCCCCTTGCTAATGGAATTGTACAATATGTACATTTATAATCACAACCATCCTGAACTTTTAAAAATGATCTAGTTCTATCACCTATTGAAAAACTTGATCTATAAAAATTTGTTTCACTGATTTCACAAGAGTGAATCTTTGAGGACTGATTTTTTTTAAAGTCATTTAAATAATCTAGAATTTTAAACTTTTCTTTACTTCCTAAAACTAAATCAACCCCATTAACATTTGCTAATTCTTCAGGCTTTAGCTGAGCATAACAACCTATTGCTATAATAAATGCATCTTGATTAATTTTTAATGCTTTTGAAACGTACGATTTAAATTGTTTGTCAGCATTTTCTGTTACTGAACAAGTGTTAATAACATATATATCAGAAAATTGGTCAAATCTGACAATTCTGTAGCCAACATTTTTAAATTGTCTAGATATTGTAGAAGTCTCCGAGAAATTCAACTTACAACCAAGGGTTGTAAGTGCTACAGTATGATTTTGGTTCATGTAAATTTAATCTATAAATTTAGGTTGCAAATATAGGAATCAAAATCAATGATTTACAATTACAAAACTTTTAGAAATATAATAGCAATACTTATTCTTTTTTCTCTGTCTAATTGTTCCAAAAAAACCGATCTAGATGAAAATCAAGTTTTTAGATATAATGAGCATTCTAACATTTCATCACTTGATCCTGCTTTTTCCAGCACATTAAGAAATATTTGGCCCGTTAATCAGTTGTTTAATGGTTTAGTTAGATTAGATGAAGATTTAAATATTGTCCCTGATTTGGCTGAAAGCTGGACAATTTCAAAAGATGGATTAAATTATAATTTCAATATTAAAAATGAAGTTTATTTTCATGAATCCCAAAGTTTTGGAGAAGATTTAACTAGAACTGTAAATGCAAATGATTTTGAGTTTAGTTTTAAAAGATTGAAAAACCCTAAACTTGGATCTCCTGGAATGTGGGCTCTTGAAAACATTAAGAGTTTTAAAGCCGAAAACGATAGTATATTTTCTATAAATTTAAAAAAACCATTTGCTGCTTTTTTAGGTATACTTTCAATGAAATATTTTTCTGTTGTCCCTGAGGAATCCGTTCTCTTTTACGGAGATAAATTTGGAAAAAACCCTATTGGAACAGGTCCATTTAAATTTAAAAAGTGGGAAGAAAACATAAAACTAGTATTGAGAAAAAATAATCTCTATTTTGAAAAAGATAGTTTAGGAAATCAATTACCTTACCTCGAAGCTGTAGCAATAACTTTTTTGCCCGATAAAAAAAGTGAATTCATGGAATTTGCTCAAAATAAAATAGACTTTATAAATTCAATTGATGCTTCTTTTAAAGATCAACTAATCACAAATGATGGTAATTTGAAGGAAAATCTTTCTAAACCAATAAAACTAATTTCAGGTCCTTATCTAAATACCGAATACATAGGTTTTTACTTGGGAAAAAAAGAAAGTCATGTCAATTCCAAGAAACTTAGACGAGCAATAAATTTTGCAATTGATAAAAAAAAGATGATGGAATATTTGAGAAACAATATTGGTTATCCAGCTAATAACGGTTTTATTCCTAAAGGCATGAATAATGATTCAAATACTCAAGGGTTTGATTACGACTTAGAGAAAGCAAAAAGGCTAGTTAAAGAATATAAAAAAGAAAATAAAATTGAAAATATCCAACTTACTTTAACAAGTGATGCAAATTATTTGGACATTATAGAATTTATTCAAAGAGAATTACAAAAAATTGATATTAGTATTTCTATTAACATTGTTCCAGCCTCAACCTTGAGGCTGGGTAAATCAACTGGAAAATTTGAAATGTTCAGAGCAAGCTGGATAGCTGATTACCCAGACAGCGAAAACTATCTTGGACTTTTTTACTCAAATAATTTAGCCCCAAATGGTCCTAACTACACTCATTTTAAAAATAATTTTTATGATGAATTATTTGAAAGCACTTATTTTGAACAAAATAAAAAAATAAGAGAGAATTCTTACAAAAAACTAGATAGTATTATTATAAGCAATGCACCGATAATTCCATTATACTATGATAAGGTAATGAGATTTACACACAAAGATGTTTATGGTTTAAAAACTAATCCTGTAAATCAATTAGATTTAAGAAAAGTTTATAAAAAGTAAATTACTTTTTAAGTTTAGCGTATCTGTTTTTAAACTTATCTATTCTACCAGCAGTATCAACAAGTTTGGTTTTACCAGTATAATAAGGGTGTGAAGTTCTAGAAATTTCTAATTTTACCAAAGGATATGTTACACCTTCATGTTCAATAGAATCTTTACTCTCAACAGTTGATTTTGTGATAAATATATCATTGTTGGACATGTCTTTAAAAGCTACTAATCTATAGTTTTCTGGGTGTATACCTTCTTTCATTTCTTTAATAATTGGATGCAAATTTAATTCTTTTTTATCAATTTGCAACTTTATACTCTTTTAAACTAAACAAGTATTTAAATTATAACTATTTTTATAAAAATTATTTAAATATTATGGAAGAAATAAGCTCAAAACAATTCATGATCAACTACGGACTAACCACAGGTGTTGTTCTAATATGCTTTAGTTTAATGTTATTTTTCTTAGACGCACATTACGAACAAAATGCATTTGTTCAAATTACTAACACAGTAATTACTTTTGCAGGTATCACAGTAGGATGTTTAGCTTTTAAAAAAGCGAATGAAAATAAAATACAAGCCAGCTCTGTTAGAAAAATTGGAACAGGAATTTCACTTGTTATCGCCTTAATCTCTATTTTTTATACATTGTTCCTTACAAACGTAATGGAGCCTGATTTTATGGATAAAGTATTGGAGATTTCCTATAATCAAACTATGAATGATTATCCTGAAGCACTTCAGGGAATGGATCTTAACACCTTTATTGAAAATTCAAAACCGTTCACTTTCTTAACTTATCCGGTAATTTTAATTGGCACACTTTTAGTTGGATTTTTATATAGTGTTATTTTATCTCTCTTTATAAAAACAAAAAAACAACTATAATTAGTTGAAAATGAATCTTTCTGTCGTTATTCCACTTATAAATGAGCAAAATTCTCTTGAAGAATTAGTGTCATCAATTTCATCGGTAATTAGTGAAATAAATCTTAACTATGAAATTATTTTAATTGATGATGGAAGTACAGATAAATCTTGGGAAATTATTTCAAAACTATGCGCTCTAGATCAAAATATTAAAGGAATACGTTTTTTAAAGAATTTTGGTAAATCACAAGCACTTTCTGCAGGTTTTAAAGCTAGTAAAGGCAAGGTAGTAATCACTATGGATGCAGATTTGCAAGATGACCCAAAGGAAATACCGGAACTTTACAATAAAATAGCTATTGAAAATTTTGATTTAGTTTCTGGCTGGAAAAAAGTTAGATTCGATTCAATATTATTTAAAAATATACCATCAAAGATTTTTAATTTAGCTGCGAGAATAACCTCAGGAATTAGACTTAATGATTTTAACTGCGGAATTAAAGCATATAAACAAAAAGTAGTTAAGCACATAAAATTAACAGGTGGGATGCATAGATATATTCCCGTTCTTGCAAAGAATGCAGGTTATGGAAGAATTACAGAAAAAGTAGTTATTCATCATCCAAGAAAACACGGAAAAACAAAATATGGAATTGACAGATTCGTAAAAGGATTTTTAGACCTAATAACTCTTTGGTTTATTCACAAATTTGGAAAAAGACCAATGCATTTTTTTGGTCTAATTGGAACGCTTATGCTAATTACTGGCTTTATTTTTTCAATTTATTTGGGTATTGATAAACTTATTTTAGAAAAATCTGGAAGACTTATAACTGAAAGACCTGAATTCTATATAGCGTTAGCAACCATGATAATGGGCTCTCAGTTTTTTTTAGCAGGATTTCTTGGAGAGATAATACTTAGAAACAAAAAAATAAAAAAACAATATATTATTACTGAAACGATAAATGAATAACGAAGAAATAATACAAAAAAATTACTTAGAATGGACACAATTTCCATTTGATAAAGAAACAATTCAGGAGGTACAGAAATTAAAAAATGATAATAATTCAAAATTTCAAGATTCATTCTATAAAGATCTTTCCTTCGGAACTGGTGGAATGAGAGGAATTGTTGGTTATGGTCCAAACAGAGTTAATAAATATACTTTTGGAAAAAACACACAAGGAATATCTAATTATATTAACAAAATTTCTGATGATAAAGAAGCTGTAGTTATTGCTTACGATTGTAGAAATCAAAGTAAAGAACTTGCTAATCAAGTTGCTGAAATTTTTAGTTCTAATAATATTAAAGTTTATCTTTTTAGTTCCATAAGACCTACTCCTGAGCTTTCTTATGCACTCATAAAATTAAAATGTATTTGTGGAATTGTATTGACTGCATCTCATAATCCACCGGAATACAATGGCTACAAAGTATACTGGAAAGACGGGGGACAAATCGTGCCACCCATTGACAAAAATTTAATCAAAGAAATCGAATCAATTAAATTTGAAGAAATTAATTTTGTGAAAAATGATTCGAATATTCAATTAATTGATACTGAAATAGATTCAAGTTTTATTAAAGATTCGATTAAAAATGGAAAAATAGGTGAATCAAAAAGAGAAGATTATAAAGTGGTCTTTACTCCAATTCACGGAACATCATATAAACTTCTACCAGCTGTATTAATAGGTGCTGGTTTTAAAGATTTTCATATTGTAGACAAGCAAGCTATTCCAGACGGGAATTTCAGTACAGTTAAATCTCCTAACCCTGAAGAACCAGAAGCTTTAGAAATTGCAATAAAAAAAGCTGAAATATTAAATGCTGATATTGTTATTGGAACAGATCCTGATGCTGATAGAGTTGGTTTGGCCGTAAAAAACCATCAAGGAGATTATATTATTTTGAATGGTAATCAAATGATGATTTTACTAACTGAATACATACTGAGTAAAAAAGAAAATTTGGATCAATCATTTTTTATTGGTTCAACTGTTGTTTCAACGAATATGATAAAACACATAGCTAACTATTATAATGTTGACTTCAAAGTTGGATTAACTGGATTTAAATGGATTG
This sequence comes from uncultured Bacteroidota bacterium, assembly GCA_902559035.1. Lineage (GTDB taxonomy): Bacteria > Bacteroidota > Bacteroidia > Flavobacteriales > Flavobacteriaceae > MAG-121220-bin8. The sequence continues at coordinate 113,755 of CACEGG010000001.1, read as the reverse complement.
GCAAGATGATTAATGATTATAAAAATCAAAAATTTATCTCTGGAGGAGAAGAAAGTTACGGATATATGGTTGGTGATTTTGTCAGAGATAAAGATGCAATAACATCTGCCCTAGTAGCTTGTGAACTAGGATCTGAATGCAAAACTAATAATAGTAGTATAATTGACTATCTGATCAATTGTTATATAAAATATGGCTTTTACAAAGAAAGATTAATTTCCATTAAGAAAGAGGGTGCTAAAGGGTTAGAAGAAATTAGTGATATAATGAATTCCCTAAGAACTTCTGGGATTAAAATGATTGATGGAATTAAGTTGAAATTTATTAAAGATTTTGAATCATCCTCGAAACGAGATCCTGTAAATGGTAATTCAAGTAAATTAGATTTCCCTAAATCAAATGTTTTAATTTTCGAAGCTGAAGATGGCACTACGGTGGCAGCAAGACCAAGTGGAACTGAACCCAAAATAAAGTTTTACATTAGTGTTAATTCTAAATTAGAATCTAAAAGCGATTATTTAAAAATTGATACTTTATTGGAAAATAAAATAGAACGAATTATCAAAGAATTTGAATTTTAAAAGTGGAATATTTTAAAAAAATATTTAAGTACGCTAAACCTTTTAAAAAATATATTTATTTAAATATTTTTTTTAATATCCTTTATGCTCTTTTTAGTGCATTATCTTTTCTGTCTTTAATGCCAATGCTTGAAGTCTTGTTTGGTGAAAACAATAAAACTTATTCTAAACCTGAATTTGATGGTATTTATAGTTTTGGGAACAATCTAGAGGGTTGGTTAAATTATCAAGTTAGTAGTTATGCTGGTGAAGACCCTCAAAAGGCACTTATTTTTGTTATTCTATCTATAATTATTTTATTCTTTTTAAAGAACTTTTTCAACTACTTAGCAATGTATTTTATTACGTTTTTGAGAAATGGAATTTTAACTAATTTAAGAGAAGATGTATATAAAAAAATTGTAAGTATGCCCATATCTTTTTTTACAGAAAAAAAGAAAGGAGATGTTATTTCGAGAATAACAGCAGATGTACTTGAAATTCAGCATTCTTTTTTATCAATACTTGAATTAATTGTAAGAGAGCCATTAACAATCTTTTTTACAATTACAGCCATGTTTTTAATTAGTTTTAAACTAACAGCTTTTGTTTTAATATTTATTCCATTGTCGGGATTTGTAATTTCGCTTATTGGACGTTCTTTAAAAGCAACTTCGACTCTAGTACAAAACGAACAGGCTGAATTTCTTTCGATAACTGAGGAAACACTACATGGTTTAAAAATTATAAAAGGTTTTATTTCTGAACTTTTCTTTATTGAGAAGTTTAAAAACTCTAACAACAAATTTTACAATCTTTCTAATAGATTAATTAATAGACAGAATCTGGCAAGCCCTGTTAGTGAATTTTTAGGAATTTCTGTAATTGGAGTTCTTTTATGGTATGGTGGTAATTTGGTTTTAATTGATCAAAATTTAAACCCTGCAGCTTTCATTACTTATATGGGACTAGCATATGGTGTATTAACTCCTGCTAAAGCAATTAGCAAGGCATCCTATTCAATCAAAAAAGGAAATGCCGCTGCAGAAAGAGTTTTAGAAATTTTAGATTCAAAATCAACAATTAATGAAATTTTAAACCCAATTAGTAAAACATCTTTTGAATCTGAAATTAAGTTTAATAATGTAAGTTTTAAATATGAAAATATAAATATTTTAAACAATTTAAGTTTTGAAATTAAAAAAGGTCAAACAATTGCTCTTGTTGGACAATCAGGAAGTGGTAAATCAACAATAGCAAATTTAATTCCTAGATTTTATGATGTTAATGAGGGTGAAATATTGATTGACGGAATAAACATAAAAAAACTATTCAAAAAAGATTTGAGAGGATTGATTGGTTTGGTTTCGCAAGAATCCATTCTTTTTAATGACACTGTTTTAAACAATATTAATTTATCAAATGAGGAAAGCGATTTTAAAAAAATCAAAGAATCTGCAATGATCGCTAATGCACATGACTTCATTGAAAAACTTGAACAAAAGTATGACTCAAATACTGGTGATGGTGGTAGTAAACTTTCTGGTGGTCAAAAACAAAGAATATCAATCGCAAGAGCTGTTTTAAGGAACCCTCCTATCATGATATTAGACGAAGCCACATCATCATTAGATTCTGAATCTGAAAAACTAGTCCAAGAAGCACTTGAGAAATTAATGAAAAATAGAACATCTTTAGTTATTGCACATAGGCTATCTACTATTCAAAAAGCAGATATGATTTTAGTTGTTCGTGACGGAGAAATTATTGAAAAAGGTCAACACAAAGATTTATTATTAAAAGATGGGGCTTATTCAAAATTGATAAAACTACAATCGTTTTCTTAAACTTTATTAAAGTTTAATTGTCATATATATATACTCTTCTATTTTGAAAGATGAATCTAATTTTATTGCTAATCTCAAAGACGAAAATTCAAGAGATAAGGCTTTTGAAATTTTACTAGATAAATATAAAAAACCCATCTACTGGCATATAAGAAAAATAGTTCTTGATCATGATGATTCTCATGATGTTTTACAAAATACATTTATTAAAGTGTTTAGAGGAATTAAAAATTTCAAAGAAAACAGTAAACTTTATACTTGGATGTATAGAATTGCAACTAATGAATCCTTAAACTTTATAAAAAACAAAGCAAAAAAACACTTTAGAACCTCTGAAGAGATCATGAAATATCAAACTGAAAAATTAAAAGAAGATCCTTATTTTGATGGTGATGAGCTACAGTTAGAATTACAAAAAATTATAAATAGTTTACCCACAAAACAAAAACTAGTTTTTCAAATGAAATATGAACAGGAAATGAAATTCAAAGATATTGCTGATATTTTAGAGACCTCTGAGGGAGCATTGAAGGCTTCATATCATATTGCAGTAAAAAAAATAAAAAAAGAAATAATTAAAAATCAAACCTTTTAACATAATTATAGTCAAATAATTAAATGAGTTCAAAAGAAAAAATAAATATTAGTAAAAAACTATTTAAAACACCTGAGGGATATTTTAAAAATATTTCCCTATCAACACTTTTTTTACCTAAAAAAGAAAGATTTAAAGTGCCCAAAAATTACTTTGAAAATTTGAAATTAGATTCAATAAAACAGAACACTAAACCTAAAAGTTATTTAAATCTAATAATTAACGAATTTAAATATAGTGGTGTAGCTGCAGTTTTTATTATCGGTTTATTTATTAATGTTTTTTTTAATGAACCAAGTGAGATAACAGATGAAGAAATAATAAAATACTTAAACTCTGATTTAGTTGACTTCTCAAGTTCAGACTTTTCTGAATTGATGGATAGTGAAGATTTTGAGCTCAATACTCAAAATTTAAATGAAAACTATCTCGAATATTACATTGAGACTAGCTTTTCAATTGAAGAAATTTTAATAATTGATTAATATGAAAAAAATATCCTTTTTATTTACCATGTTTTTTATCGCAAATTGCTTATCTGCACAAGAACGTAATATAAGTACTGAGAAAATTGATGCTTATAAGAAAATTTATTTAACTGATAAATTAAATCTTGATTCTAAAAATGAATCAAAATTTTGGAAAGTTTATAATCTTTATCAAGACAGTTTAAAACAAAATTATAGACAAAGAAGACTAAAATATCGAAAAATTAATTTAGACAGTAGTAATTTTTCTGATAAGGAATACGAACTATATATCAATGATTTTTTAAACTATGAAAAAAAGAAAATTGATTTAAGAGCTAAATTAATAGTTGACTTGAAAGAGTTTATGTCATTAAAGAAAACTAGCTATTTGTTCAGACTTGAAGATGATTTTAGAAGAGAGATGATGGAAAAATTAAAAAAAAATCGAACTAAAATTAAAGTCAAAAAAAAATCAGGACTAAGTAAAGGTGCTCTTAAATTAAGTAAATAGTTTTATAACCAAATCATAAAAAATATTCCATATTTATTATTATTTGATTTAAAGGATTCGGTTATAAAACTATCTTTGCGGAAAAATAATAAATGCGTTTACACAAAAATCTAGTATTGGCAGTAATTAAAGTTCTAGACGGAACTTTTAATCAACAACTCTACGCTGATAAGACGATTGAAAAAGTATTAAAATTTGATAAAAGATGGGGAAGTCGAGATAGAGCTTTTATAGCCGAAACGAGTTATGAAATAATTAGATGGAAAAGATTGTATACAGAAATTTCAGAATCTAAAAGTCCATTCAAATACAATGAATTATGGAAAATTTTTTCGGTTTGGGCTATTTTAAAAGGCATTACTCTCCCAAATTGGCCAGAATTTAATGATACTCCAAATAGAAGAATAAAAGGAAAATTTGATACCCTAAATAAAATAAGAAAATTCAGAGAATCTATCCCAGATTGGCTTGATGATATTGGGGCTTCTGAGCTTGGAGATAAAAATTGGGAAAAAGAATTGTCATCATTGAACGAACAAGCTTCAGTAATAATTAGAACCAATACGTTAAACACTAGTATTGATGAATTAAAAAAAATATTATCAGAAGAGGAGATTCAAACCGAAAAAATAAAAGGTTTTCCTGACGCTTTAAAATTAATCATTAGAAAAAATTTATTTAAAACCCAAGCATTTAAAGATGGTCTTTTTGAAATACAGGATGCATCTTCTCAACTCATTGCACCATTTTTAAAAGTTGAAAATGGAATGAAAATTTGTGATGTATGTGCAGGAGCTGGTGGAAAAACACTGCATTTATCTGCATTAACTCAAAACAAAGGGCAAATAATTGCAATGGATATCTACAAAAATAAATTATTTGAACTCAAGAGAAGAGCTAAAAGGAATAAAGCATTTAATATTGAAACTAGAGCAATAGAAAATAATAAACCTATTAAACGATTATATGGTAAAATTGACAGATTGCTTATCGATTCCCCTTGTAGCGGGCTGGGTGTGTTAAAAAGAAATCCAGATTCTAAATGGAAACTTTCACTTGATTTTTTAAATAAGATTCGAAAAACACAACAAGAAATTTTAACTAGATATGCTCCAATGATTAAAAAAAGTGGAAAACTGGTTTATGCAACGTGTTCAATTTTACCTTCAGAAAATGAGTTGCAAATTGAAAATTTTTTGAAATCAGAAATTGGTAAAAAATTTAAAATTGAGGATGAAAAGAAAATAAGCCCACATAAATCAGGATTTGATGGTTTCTATATGGTTAGATTGTCCTATAAATAGGTATGTTAATAAGTAGTTAAAAAACGTTATTTAAATTTTAAGTTCAGACCATTAGTTTTCCTTTTTTTCTTATATTTTTGGATTTATATTTAACCAATAAATATTAATGGTTCTTTTTTTTAAAGATAAACTTAATGCCATTTTTGCTGTAGATACACCTACACAACTTTCAGAACCAAATATTAAAAAGTTAGAGTGGTTATTTGTAGCTAAAAAATTAGATTGTACTGAAATCAATTCAGTATATGTTGGACCAAAAAAAACAATGACTTCACCTTGGAGTACCAATGCCGTTGAGATAACTCAGAATATGGCAATTCATGGAATTAAAAGGATTGAAAATTTTATTCCAAAGACGTCGCATAAAGAAGAGTTTGATCCAATGATTTTTGAAAAATATTCAAAATTAAATCAAAACCTATTTGAAGTTCTAATAAAACCTGAAGCCATTTTAGAAGTTGAAAATATTTCTCTTTATAATGATATTGAAGGTCTTGCATTAAATAATGAAGAAATAAAATACTTAGAAAATCTTTCAACTAAATTAAATCGAAAACTTACAGATAGTGAGGTGTTTGGATTTTCACAGGTAAATTCTGAACATTGTAGACATAAAATTTTTAATGGTAAATTCATTATTGATGATAATGAAAAAGATGAATCACTTTTTAAACTAATAAAAAAAACTTCACGGCTTAACCCAAACGAAATTGTTTCGGCCTACAAAGATAATGTAGCTTTTGTAAAGGGACCAGTTGTCGAGCAATTTGCACCAAAAAATCGAGAAAAACCATCATTTTTTGAAAAATCAAAATTTAATTCTGTTATTTCTTTAAAGGCAGAAACTCACAACTTTCCTACAACAGTTGAGCCATTCAATGGAGCTGCAACAGGATCAGGTGGTGAAATTAGAGATCGATTGGCTGGAGGAAAAGGATCTCTTCCTCTTGCTGGTACTGCAGTTTATATGACTTCATATCCGAGAATTGAAAAAAATAGAAAATTTTCTACAAAAGAAAGAAATTGGCTATACCAAAAACCTGTGGATATTTTGATTAAAGCCTCAAATGGAGCATCAGATTTTGGAAATAAATTTGGCCAACCATTAATTTCAGGATCAGTTTTAACATTTGAACATGAGGAAAACGATAAAACAATTGGTTTTGATAAGGTGATTATGTTAGCTGGTGGAATTGGTTATGGAAAAGAAAATCAAAGTCTTAAAAGTAAACCAAAAGATGGTGATGTAATTGTAGTTTTGGGTGGTGATAATTATAGGATTGGTATGGGCGGTGCAGCTGTATCTTCAACAGAAACTGGAAAATATAGCTCTGGAATAGAACTTAACGCAGTACAAAGATCTAACCCTGAAATGCAAAAACGAGTAGCTAATGCTATAAGAGCTTTTGTTGAATCTGACGATAATTCAATCATATCAATACATGATCATGGAGCAGGTGGACACCTCAATTGTCTTTCTGAATTAGTTGAAGAAACCGGAGGTGTAATTGATTTGGACAAGCTTCCTGTTGGAGATAAAACACTTTCATTTAAAGAAATTATTGGAAATGAATCTCAAGAAAGAATGGGTTTAATTATACCTAGTAATAAGTTCTCTGAGCTTAAAGCTATTGCCGATAGAGAAAAAGCACCTTGCTACAAAGTTGGTACCATTAAAGATGATGGAAAATTTGTAATTAGTTCTGAAAATAAAAAAAGTAGTCCTATCAACCTTTCACTTTCTGATTTTTTTGGAAGTTCTCCAGTAACTATAATGAAGGATAAATCTTTGAAAACAAGTTTTTTTGACAAAGAATATGACTTTAAATTATTTGAAGATTATTTAAAAAATGTATTAAGTCTTGAATCGGTAGCTTGCAAAGATTGGTTAACCAATAAAGTGGATAGATGCGTAACTGGAAGAGTAGCTAAGCAGCAATGTGTTGGGTCTTTACAGCTTCCCTTAAATAACTGCGGTGTAATGGCATTAGATTATAAAAATTTAAATGGAGTAGCAACTTCAATTGGTCACTCTCCACTTAGTGCATTAATTAATCCAGCTGCAGGTTCAAGAATTGCTATAGGAAAAGCATTAACAAACATAATATGGGCTCCTCTTGAAAAAAATCTTAAATCGGTCACACTATCCGCTAATTGGATGTGGCCATGTAATAATCTAGGTGAAGACGCCAGGCTTTATAAAGCTGTAGAGTCTTGTTCTAATTTTGCAATTGGTTTAGGCATTAATATTCCTACCGGAAAAGATTCCTTATCAATGAAGCAAAAGTATAATGATGAAGAAGTATTATCACCTGGAACTGTTATAATTTCTGCTGCTGCAAACTGTAATGATATTACTAACATTATTGAACCCCAGTTTAAACTGAACAATCAAAATATTTATTACATAAATCTTTCAAATAACAATTTTAATTTAGGTGGATCTGCGTTTAGTCAATCAATGAGTTTTATTGGGTCATCAACTATTGATGTATCTAACTCTGAATACTTCAAAAGAGCTTTTAATATTTTTCAAAATTTAATAAAGGACAAAATAATAAGTTCTGGCCATGATGTAAGTTCTGGAGGGTTAATAACTACTTTACTTGAAATGTGTTTTTCAAACAAAAATATTGGTGCTAATATTAATTTAGATATTTTTAAGCAAAAGGACTTAATTAGGTTATTGTTTAGTGAAAGTTTAGGTTTAGTTTTTCAAGCAAAATCTGATGTTGAAAATATTTTAAAAAATAATAATATTGATTTTTTAAAAATTGGAAATACTAACAAATCATCTTTTTTAAATCTAAAATTTGAAAGCAAAGAAATTAATCTTGATATTGATCTCTACAGAGACATTTGGTACAATAAATCTTTTTTACTAGATCAAAGACAAAGTGGAAAAAATAAGGCCAAAGAAAGATATGAAAATTACAAAAACCAACCTCTAAAGTTTATTTTTCCTGAAAATTTCAATGGAATAATTAAAACAAGTAAGAAAAAAATAAAAGCTGCAGTAATTAGAGAAAAAGGAAGTAATTCTGAAAGAGAAATGGCTTATGCTATGGATTTAGCAGGATTTGATGTAAAAGATGTTCATATGACAGACTTAGTTTCTGGAAGAGAAAATCTTGAGGATATAAATTTTATAGTTGCAGTGGGTGGTTTTTCTAATTCAGATGTACTTGGTTCGGCTAAGGGTTGGGCAGGATCATTTTTATACAATGAGAAAGCTAAAACTAGTTTAATGAATTTTTATAAACGAAATGACACATTATCGCTTGGTGTATGTAATGGATGTCAATTATTTATTGAACTTGGTTTATTACATACAGAACACGAGGTAAAACCGAAAATGAACCATAATGATTCAAAAAAGTTTGAATGTATTTTTACATCCGTCGAAATTCAAGAGAATAATTCAGTAATGTTTAAGAACTTATCAGGATCTAAACTTGGGATTTGGTCTGCTCACGGTGAAGGAAAGTTCAATCTACCATATTCTGAAAACAAATACAATATTGTTGGAAAATATGGTTATAACTCTTATCCAGCTAACCCAAATGGATCTGATTACAATACAGCTATAATTAGCAATAAAGATGGTAGGCATATAGCAATGATGCCTCATCTGGAAAGATCTACATTTCCATGGAATTGGCCCTACTATCCAAGTGAAAGAAATGATGAAATATCACCATGGATTATAGCATTTGAAAATGCTAAAAATTGGCTCTCTAACAAAATTTAAAAAAATCAATAAATACTATGCATGCATAGTATTTTTTTAGTAAATTTGAGATCAATGGAGAAAAAAACTATTGATCACCTTTTAAGATCTACTTGGCAAGCTATTGCAAGAATGTACAACGAGGAAGCCTCAAAATATGATTCTACAATGGCTACTGGATTTGCACTTCTTAGTATAGATCCCAAAAAGGGGACACCCTCCACTGCACTGGGTCCAAAAATGGGAATGGAAGCAACTAGCCTTTCAAGAACACTAAAATCACTTGAAGAAAAAAAATTAATTGAAAGAAAACCAAATCCAATTGATGGGCGAAGTGTTTTGATTTATTTAACTGATAGAGGAAAAGTTAATAGAGATGCATCCAGAGTTGCAGTTTTAAAATTTAATCAGGCGATAAAAGATGAAATTGGAGAAGAATCTCTTGAAAATTTTCACAATACAATTGAAAAAATAAATCATTTAATTAAAAACAAAAAAATATTCAGTTTTTAATTTTAATAAACAATAAAGAATGAAAAAAAATATAAATAGAGTTGCCGTAATTGGCTCAGGTGTAATGGGTTCTGGAATTGCTTGTCATTTTGCAAATATTGGTATTAATGTTTTACTTCTTGACATCGCTCCCGATGAATTAAATGAAAAAGAAAAAAACTTGGGTTTATCTCTCGATAACAAGAAAGTAAAAAATAGAATTGTAACTGAAATGTTTCAAAGATGCATTAAATCTAAACCTGCTCCGTTATATCATAAAAATTTTGCCAAGAGAGTTGAACTTGGAAATTTAACAGATGATTTAAGTAAAATAAGTAATGTAGACTGGATTATTGAAGTGGTGACAGAAAAATTAAAAATTAAACAGATTGTCTTTGAACAAATTGAAAAGTTTAGATCTCCCGGGACACTCGTCACTTCAAATACATCAGGTATTCCTATAAAACAAATGAATGAAGGAAGATCTGAAGATTTTAGAAAGAATTTTGCTGTAACTCATTTTTTTAATCCACCTAGATACCTGAAATTATTTGAGATTATTCCTGGTCCAGATTGTGATCCCAAAATTATTGATTTTCTAAATGATTTTGGAGAAAGATTTTTGGGTAAAGATTCTGTTTTAGCTAAAGACACACCTGGATTTATAGGAAACAGAATCGGTACATTTGGAATGGTTAATATTTTAAATAACATTGAAAAGTTAAACTTAACTATTGAAGAAATTGATAATTTAACCGGACCAATAATTGGAAGTCCAAAATCAGCAACATTTAGAACTAGTGATGTTGTTGGTTTAGATACAACTGTAAATGTGGCAACAGGTATTTATGATAATTGTCCTGATGATGAGTTTAGAGAAACTTTTAAATTACCACAATACATTTATAAAATGTTAGAGAATAATTGGTTAGGTTCTAAAACCGATGGTGGATTTTATAAAAGAATTAAAGATGAAAAAGGAAAATCTACAATTTTATCATTAGACTTAAAAACTCTCGAATATTCTCCTGTAAAAAAAGTTTCTTTTGAAACTGTTAGTAAAGCAAGAAAGATTATCAATGTACTGGATAGATTCCCTATTTTGATTAACGGAAAAGATAAAGCAGGTGAATTTTATAGATTCAATTTCGGAACTATGTTTTCATACATTCAAAATAAAATTCCAGAAATTTCTGATGAATTGTACAGAATTGATGATGCTCTAAGAGCTGGATTTGGATGGAAAAATGGACCTTTCCAAATATGGGATTCAATTGGTATAAAAAAAGGTGTTGAAATAATGAAATCTATGGGTCACGAACCTGCTTCATGGATTTTAGAAATGATAAAAAATAATATTGATAATTTCTATAATGTAGAAAATGGTAAAATCAGTTATTATGATTTAAATTCTAAATCTTTTATTAAAAAACCAGGACAAGATTCTTTGATTATTCTCAACAATCTTGATAAAAGTTCAATTCTATGGGAAAATCCTGACTCTGTTATCAAAGATTTGGGTGATGGAGTGATAAACCTTGAATTTAGAACTAAAATGAACACACTTGGTCAAGGAGTTTTAATGGGTATAAACAAAGCAGTTGATTTAGCTGAAAAAAATCACAGAGGAATAGTAATTGGTAATGAAGGATCACATTTTTCTGCTGGTGCGAACTTGGGTGCTATATTTATGGCTGCTGCTGAACAAGAATACGATGAAATTAATATGGCAATCAAATTTTTTCAGGATAGTATGATGAAATTAAGATATTCCAATATCCCTGTCATAGCAGCTCCACATGGATTAACATTAGGCGGTGGATGTGAAGTAACTATGCATTGTGATAAAGCAGTTGTATACAGCGAAAGTTACATTGGTTTAGTTGAAGTTGGTGCTGGTCTTATCCCAGGTGGAGGAGGTTGTAAAGAAATGGCTTTAAGAGCTTCAAAAAAATTCAAGAAAAATGATGTTGAACTAAATGTATTACAAGAGTATTTTTTAAATATTGGGATGGCAAAAACCTCTACCTCTGCTCATGAAGCCATTGACCTAGGATATTTGGAACCTAATAATGACACAATCATAATGAACAAAAACCACCAAATATCAATAGCTAAAAAACAAGCTATTTTGATGTCAGATTATGGATACTTACCGCCCTGCAAAGAAAAAAATATAAAAGTTTTGGGTAAACAAGCTCTAGGTATGTTTATGGTTGGAAGTAATACAATGAAGGCTGGTAGATACATCTCAGACCACGATCAAAAAATAGCAAATAAAATTGCTTATGTTATTAGTGGAGGTGATTTGTCACAAGCTACAATAGTTGATGAACAATATCTTCTTGATTTAGAAAGAGAAGCTTTCCTTTCACTCTGCTCTGAAAGAAAAACTTTAGAAAGAATTCAACACATATTAAAAACAGGTAAACCTTTAAGAAATTAAATTATGAAAGAAGCATACATAGTAAAAGCTTACAGAACAGCTGTAGGAAAAGCTCCAAAAGGATTATTTAGGTTTAAAAGACCTGACGAACTTGCATCAGAAACTATAAATCATATGGTAAGTGAGGTTCCTGAACTTGATAAAACTAGAATTGATGATGTAATAGTTGGTAATGCAACACCAGAAGCCGAGCAGGGTCTAAATATAGGAAGAGTAATTTCTCTTATGGGTCTAAATGTTGAAGATGTGCCAGGTGTAACAGTCAATAGGTATTGTGCCTCTGGTTTAGAAACAATAGCCATGGCATCTGCCAAAATAAAATCTGGAATGGCAGAATGTATTATCGCTGGTGGTGTAGAAAGCATGAGTTTTATTCCTATGGGAGGCTACAAGCCAGTTCCTGATTATGCAATTGCTAAAGAAGGAAAAGAAGATTACTATTGGGGAATGGGTTTAACTGCTGAACAAGTTGCTGAACAATTTAAAGTTAATAGGGAGGATCAAGATGAATTTGCTTTAAACTCACATCTTAAAGCGGTTGATGCAATTTCAAAAGGAAAATTTAAATCTCAAATAGTACCTATCAAAGTAAATGAAACATTTCTTGATGAAAATGGCAAAAGAAACACCAGAGAATACACTGTTGATAGAGATGAAGGTCCAAGAAAAGATACAAATCTTAAGGTTCTCAATAAATTAAGACCCGTTTTTTCAATGAATGGAAGTGTTACAGCAGGTAACTCATCTCAAATGAGTGATGGAGCTGCATTTGTTTTAATAATGAGCGAAAAAATGGTAAAAGAACTAAACCTAAAGCCAATAGCTAGACTCGTAAATTATGCAGTAGCTGGAGTTCCGCCAAAAATTATGGGAATTGGTCCTGTTAAAGCTATTCCTAAAGTTTTGAAGCAAGCACAAATGAAAATCGATGATATTGATTTAATTGAGCTTAATGAAGCCTTCTCATCACAATCATTAGCCGTGATAAGAGAATTAGATTTAAATCAAGAAATTATAAATGTAAATGGGGGAGCTATTGCCCTTGGACATCCACTTGGATGCTCTGGAGCTAAACTTTCTGTTCAACTTTTTAATGAAATGAGAGACAGAAAATCAAAATATGGAATGGTAACAATGTGTGTAGGAACTGGCCAAGGTGCTGCAGGTATTTATGAATTTTTAAACTAAAAAAAAATGAATATAGAAGAGAAAAATATTACAAGAGGTGGTGAGTTCATCATAAAAGAAACTGAGTGTAATAATGTATTTACACCTGAAGACTTTAATGAAGAACAACTGATGATGAAGCAGGCAGTTCAAGATTTTATTGAAAAAGAAGTTTTGCCTCATAGAGAAAGATTTGAGAATAAAGATTATAAACTTACTGAAGAAGTAATGAAAAAAGCAGGTGATTTAGGTTTTTTAAGCGTAGCTGTCCCTGTTGAATATGGTGGCATGGGTATGGGTTTTGTTTCAACAATGTTGGTTTGCGAAACCATTTCGGGTGCAGTAGGATCATTATCAACTGCGTTTGGAGCTCATACCGGAATTGGTACAATGCCTATTGTTCTTTACGGTAATGAGGAGCAGAATAAAAAATACGTTCCAAAATTAGCTTCTGGTGAAATATTTGGATCTTATTGTTTAACAGAACCTACAGCAGGATCAGATGCAAATAGCGGTAAAACAAAAGCAGTTCTTAGTGAAGATGGGAAACACTATAAAATTACAGGCCAAAAAATGTGGATTTCAAATGCAGGATTCGCAAAGTTATTTATAGTTTTTGCTAGAATTGAAGATGATAAAAATATTACTGGATTTATTGTTCCAAATGATGAAGATAATGGAATTACATTAGGAGAAGAAGAAAAAAAATTAGGAATTCATTCGTCATCTACTAGACAAGTATTTTTTTATGAAACTAAAGTACCAATTGAAAATATGCTTTCAGAACGAGGAAGTGGGTTTAAAATTGCTATGAACTCATTAAATGTTGGGAGAATTAAACTTGCTGTAGCCTGTTTAGATGCTATGAAAAGAGTAACAACTCACGCTATTCAATATGCAAGTGAAAGAACTCAGTTTAAAACTAATATTATTGACTTTGAAGCTATAAAAGAAAAACTAGCACAAATGGCAACTGATACTTATGTTGGTGAGTCTGCTTCTTATCGAGCAGCAAAAGACATTGAAGATAGAATTAAAATTAGACATGCAAATGGAAATAATTTTCAAGATTCTGAATTAAAGGGTGTTGAAGAATATGTAATTGAATGTTCTATTTTAAAGGTTGCCGTAAGTGAGGATATGCAAAATGTAGCTGATGAAGGAATACAAGTTTTTGGAGGAATGGGATTTTCAGCCGAAACTCCAATGGAAGGAGCTTGGAGAGATTGTAGAATTGGAAGAATTTATGAAGGTACTAACGAAATAAATAGAATGCTTAGTGTTGGAATGCTAATTAAAAAAGCAATGAAGGGACACTTAGATATTATAACTCCAGCAACTAATGTCGGAAAAGAATTAATGGAAATTCCATCATTTGAAGTTCCTGATTTAACTGAGCTTTTTGCCCAAGAAAAGTTAATTATCAAAAATTTAAAAAAGATCTTCTTAATGTTAGCAGGTGCAGGAATTCAAAAATATGGTGAGAAATTAGATGAACATCAACAGATGCTTTTAAATGTCGCAGACGTACTAATTGAGGTTTATATGGTTGAATCTGCGTTACTTAGAACTGAAAAAAATGTTAAACGCTTTGGAGAAGAGAATCAAAAAAATCAAATTTATATGACTCAGTTATATTTATATCAAGCAGTTGATACAATTCAATCCAAAGCAAAACAAGTCATAATTTCTTCCTCGGAAGGAGATGAGCAAAGAGGCTTACTTATGGGGCTCAAAAGATTTACAAAATATTACGAGTTCCCAAATATTATTGATTTAAAAAATAAGATCGCTGATCAATTGAAATCCGAAAACAAATATTGTTTTTAAAATAGTTTTAAATTTTTGCATTAAATTTAGGTATGAAACATTTAAAAATCATACCTATTTTTTTTTTAGTTAATCTATGTTTTTCACAAAGTGATAAAGACTTTTATGATATAATTAATAAAGTTTCAGAATCCAGAATAGAGTTTAATATTAAAAAACTTGTTTCTTTTGAAACAAGGCATACTTTAAGTGATACTATTTCTAATAAAACTGGAATAGGTGCCGCAAGAAGATGGATTAAAAAAGCTTTTGAAAAAATTTCCACAGATTGTAATAGTTGTCTTGAGGTTTTTTATCAAAAAAATTATTTTAAAAAAAATAAAAGAAGACTAATTAAAGACGTCTGGATTAATAATGTTGTTGCTATACAAAGGGGAGAGAAATATCCAAATAGATTTATAATAATGAGTGGTGACATTGACAGTAGAGTTAGTGATCCAAATGATTATATCTCACCCTCACCTGGAGCTAATGACAATGCTTCAGGGATGGCAGGAGTAATTGAAGCTGCTCATGTTTTAAGTAAATACAGATTTGAAAATAGTATAATATACATAGGTCTGTCTGGTGAGGAACAAGGTTTATATGGTGGTGCAGGATTTGCCAATTATATAAAAAAAAATAATTGGGATTTAATTGGAATTTTGAATAACGATATGATTGGAAATATAGAGGGAATCGATGGGATAATAGACAATTCCAGTTTTAGAATATTCTCTGAACCAACTCCAGCCAATGAATCGGAAATATCAATTAAAAGGAGAAGATTTTATGGAGGGGAAGTTGATGGTAATTCTAGACAACTGGCAAGATATATTTACAAAACCGTTTCAAATTACATGCCTGAAATGAAACCAAAGCTAATATATAGACTTGATAGATTTGGAAGAGGAGGGCATCATAGACCTTTTAATGATTTAGGATTTGCTGGAGTTAGAATTATGGAAACACACGAAAACTATAACAGACAACATCAAAACATAAGATTTGAAAATGGTATTAGTTATGGTGATGTAATTTCAGGTGTTAATTTTAATTATGTAAAAAAACTTACTGCTGTTAATGCCATAAACTTAGCAAGTTTGGGGTGGAGTCCGATTCAACCTAAAAATGTTAAAATTGGAGGAGCTGTCAAGCCATCTACAACACTTAAGTGGGATCAGATTGAAGATCAGAATATTAAAGGTTATAAAATATACTGGAGAGAAACAACATCTCCACACTGGGATATGAGCAAATATGTAGGGAATGTAAATAACTTCACTTTAGATGGAGTTGTAATTGATAATTTTTTGTTTGGCGTATCAAGTGTTGGTAAAAATGGAAAGGAAAGTGTTGTGGTATTTCCAAGCGAAGTATTTAATTAATTTGAAATTATTTTTTTAAAACTATTTTCATCTGTATCTCCTTCAGTATTGAATAACAGAATTTTTGAGTCTTTATTTAGATTTAAATAACTTTTAAGCTCATATAACTCTTTATTATTAATTACTTTTAATAAGCCAGCTAATCCAGCTGCACCAGATTCACCTGAAACTATTTTAGGATCACCCCCCTTTGGGTAGTATAATTTTTTTATTGCTTTTTTAGTATCAGTATCAGAAATTTTTAATACCGCATCACAACCTTGTTGAATAATTTTCCAGGCACTTTTTGAGGGAATTCCACAGTTTAAACCAGCCATTATTGTGTTGAAATTAGTTCTAGGGGAACATCTTTTTCCGTTAGCAAAGGATTCATAAACTCCACAAGCCTCATCTGGTTCAATCAATACTATTTTAGGTCTATTATTTTTAAATTCTTGCATATAATACCAAATACAAGACGCTGCCCAACTACCAACACCACATTGTAAAAAAATAATATCATATTTAGATTTGGTCATGTTGTTTGTAAAACATTCTATTTCTTTAAAATGAGTTAAATAACCAGACATTATTAGTGCAGGTATTTCTTCATAATTGTCCCATGAAGCATCTTGAACTAAGCACCAATTATTTTTCTTACTTTCTTGATATGCATAAACACATGTATCTTCATAATTTAAATTAAGTTGATAAACATTTGCGTTGTACTTTTCAATTTCTTTTATTCTTTCTAAAGTGGTGTCTTTTGGAACATAAACAATAACTTTCTTATTAATGTTTTGAGCAGCCCAAGCTAATCCTTTACCATGATTACCATCCGTTGCAGTACAAAATGTCTCAATTTTAGGCTGTTTGTCTAAAATTTTATCAATAGCGAATGTAGAACCTAAGACCTTAAATGAGTTTAAACCAAATCTGTTAGACTCATCCTTGATTGAAATACTCTTCACTCCTATTTCTTTTGATAAAGATTTAAGTTCTAATAATGAAGTTTTGTTGTAGTAGTTTTTGGAGGTATGAAAATTGTAAGAATTACTTTGGGAAAGAATTGAATGGGTTAAATTTTCTTTAAAAACAACTTTAGAATTATTTATAAGAAAATCTTTCATGTCCTCAATCTAAACTAAAATTATTTTTTATCATCCAATCATCATTATATATTTTCCCAATATATCTGCTTCCAGAGTCATGTAATAAAACGACAACTACATCATCTTTGGTAAAGTTTTCTTTTAACTGTAAAACACCTTTAACTGCTGCACCGCATGAATTACCTGCAAAAATCCCTTCTTGCTTAGCTAATTTTCTTGTGTAAATTGCCGCATCTTCATCTGTAACTTTTTCAAACTTATCTATTAATTCAAAATTTACATTTTTAGGAATAATATCTTCTCCAATTCCCTCAGTTATGTATGGATATATTTCAGTTTCATCAAAAATACCCGTCTCATGAAATTTTTTAAATACTGAACCATAAGTATCAATTCCCCAAATTTTAATCATAGGGTTTTTTTCTTTTAAATATTTAGCAACTCCTGATATTGTTCCACCAGTACCTACACCTACAACAAAATGTGTAATTTTTCCGCCGGTTTGTTCCCAAATTTCTGGTCCAGTGGTTTCGTAATGTGCAATCGCATTTGCTGGATTGTCATATTGATTAACATACCAGGAATTTGGAGTTTCTTCACCAATTCTTTTAGCAGTTGAATAGTAGGATATAGGATCATCAGGTTTAACATCAGTAGGACAAACTACTACTTCGGCTCCAACAGCCTTCAAAACATCAAATTTTTCTTTTGACTGTTTATCAGTTGAAACACAAATTAATTTGTAGCCCTTCACTATTGCTGCAAGAGCTAATCCCATGCCTGTGTTTCCAGAGGTTCCTTCAACAATAGTGTATCCTGGTTTAAGCCTACCGTCCTTTTCGGCATCTTCAATCATTTTAAGTGCCATTCGATCTTTAATTGAACTACCTGGGTTAAAATATTCAACTTTTGCAAGAACTAAAGCATCAATATCTTTTGTTAATGAATTTAATTTTATTAAAGGTGTGTTTCCTATTGTTTCTAATATATTTTTAAAATATTTCATTGCAATTTGCAAATGTAATGATATAGATCCTCAATACATATTTTCAAATTATTTTATTTTAATAGATTCTGAGGGAGATATCTTACTTATTATAAATGAAGGAATAATTAACATCGTAAAACAGAATAATAATACTGAAATATTTAAAATTAATAAAGTCATTAAATTAAAATCGAATGGGAGTTCGGAAACATAATAAGTATCAGGGTCAAGCTTTATAAATCCTGTATAATTTTGAATAAAAATTAAACCAAGTGCAATAAAATTACCTATAACAAGACCCAAACTTATCAAATATGCACCATTAATTAAAAAAATAGTCCTCATGCTTTTGTTAGAACTTCCTAAAGTTTTTAAAACGCCTATTATTGAAGTTTTTTCCAAAACAGTTACAAGTAATGCCGTAATCATATTAATTCCACCTACCAAAATCATAATGATAATTATCAAAAGAACATTAATATCAAATAATGCCATCCAATTAAAAATTTCTGGAAATCTATTTACAATTGATAAAACGTTAATTTCAGCGCTAGTTTTTTTATAAAGTTGATTTGAAACTTTTTCTAGTTGTGAATAGTTTTTAAGGAAAATTTCAACATTTCCAAATTGGTTAGAATTCCACTTATTCATTTTTTGGATATGCTTAATATCTCCAATAAAATAGGTTTCATCAAATTCAATTAAGCCTGAACTAAAAATACCACTAACTTCAAATATTCTTTCATTAGGTATAGAGGTTGAGTTCGGTTTGAAAAATGTAGCTTTAAATTTATCATTTAAGTCTAGTGATAGTTTTTTTGATAAATATTCTGATATTATGACCTGATTTGAAACAGTCTCATTAATAGTCATAATTTTTCCTTTTCGTATATATTTAGAAAAACTAGACCAATTAAAATCTGAGGATATTCCCTTAAAAACCACCCCCTCAAAACTATTTTTATTAACTATCAAACCAGACTTATACGCAACATTCTGAATATGAATTATTTCAGAATTATTATGTAGTTTTTTATAATCCAAAGAAAGACTTATTGGACTTATGGATGAAAAGGATGTATTATTTTCAAAGTTAGAAATTGAAATATGTCCAAAAAAAGATGAAATTTTAGTTTCGATTGTTTTTTTGCAACCCAACACTTGATGATACTGAAATAATCATCATAACTATTCCTATAATAATCGAAAAAACTGATATTTTTATAATTGGAGAGGAAACGGTATTTTTATATGTATAAGATTTTCTGAATCTAGACGCCACATAAGTTTCAAACTTCATATTATGAAATTACATTTATTAAAATATAAAATTACCCTTTTTTTAATATTTACTCTTTTCAGTAAATTTTCTGTTGCACAAACTTTTAATGAAAATTATTTAGGTGCAAATAGAACAGAGCTATATGTAAATGACTTATTGGGACTTAATGTAGGTGTAGTTGGTAATCATACCTCTTTAATTTATAATAAAGGAAATTATGTTCATTTAGTTGATTCCTTATTGTCAATGAATATTAGGGTAAATAAAATATTTTCGCCTGAACATGGTTTTAGAGGGGAAGCAGATGCAGGTGAAAAAGTGAGTAATAATATTGATTCAAAAACAGGAGTTGAAATAGTGTCATTATACGGAGATAATAAAAAACCTAAGGACAAACAATTAGCTGATTTAGATATTTTAATTTTTGACATTCAAGATGTTGGAGCAAGGTTCTATACCTATATTTCAACACTTCATTACATAATGGAAGCCGCTTCTGAAAACGATTTAAAGTTAATTGTTTTAGACAGACCAAATCCCAATGGACATTATGTCGACGGTCCTTTGAGAAAATCTAAGCTTAAAAGTTTTATTGGAATGCACCCAATTCCAATAGTTCATGGAATGACTATCGGAGAATATGCGTCAATGGTAAATAGTGAAGGGTGGTTAAACAATGGAATTAAATGTGATCTAAAAATTATTAAGATGAAAAATTATAATAGGAAAATTATTTACGACACACCACAAAAGCCATCTCCAAACTTACCTAACAAAAAGTCAATTAACCTCTACCCAAGCCTATGTCTCTTTGAAGGGACCAATGTGAGTGTTGGTAGAGGAACAAATCATCAGTTTCAAATAATTGGTAATCCAGAATGGACAAATTATGATTATAGTTTTACACCCAAATCCATGCCTGGAGCAAAACATCCTAAACACAAAAACAAGAAATGTTTTGGAATAAATCTTAAAAATACTAACAGGCTAAATGAAATTAATTTAAAATGGATTATTGAAGCCTACAATGTAACTGAGGATAAAACTTCATTTTTTAAAAAAAGTTTTGATTTATTAGCTGGTAATTATGATTTAAAAAAACAGATAATTGAAGGAAGAAACGAAAATGAAATAAAATTAAGTTGGGAATCTGATCTGAACCAGTTTAAAAAAATAAGATCAAAATATTTAATTTACGATTAAGGAATATTTAAATACTTATGCGTTTGAAGTGAAACTCTCCATTTAGGGTTTTCCATTACATAATCTACTATAAGTGGCATTATCTTTTCTCTTTTACCCCACTCAGGCTGAAGATATAATAAACATTCACTTGAAACCACTCTAGATTGTCGTTCAGCAAATTTAAAATCATCCCTATTATATATAATAACCTTCAATTCATTTGCTTTTGGATAAATACTCTTGAGTGGAGATTTATTTTTCTTAGGACTTAAACAAATCCAATCCCAAATTCCTGTTAAAGGATAGACCCCTGAAGTTTCAATATGTGTTTGCATATTATTTTTAATCAACAAATCAGTCAGTGGATTCATATCATACATTAATGGTTCCCCACCCGTTACTACAATTACATTTGATTTTTGTTTAGCTTTTAAAAAAATTTCATAAATATCAGTTGATGGGTGACTATTGGGATCCCAACTTTCTTTTACATCACACCAATGACAACCAACATCACATCCACCTAATCTTATGAAATATGCAGCGGTTCCTTTGTGAAATCCCTCACCTTGAATTGTATAAAAAGATTCCATTAAAGGAAGTTGTAGTCCTAAATCAATTTTTTCTTTATCAGATTTAAATTTCACAAAGCAAATATATATGTATTTAAAACTAATTACTACATTTAATAAATATTAGTAAAATATGAGGAAACTAAGTTTAATTTTAATCACTGTATTATCATTCGGATGTTCGCAAAACGAATATAAAATTGAAAAAGGAAAAGTAGGAAAATTATTTAAGGAAAACCTTGTAAAACAACTAGATTCAATTTATAAAAATGACTCAATCGTTAGAAGAATCGGAGAAGGTGATTATATGTTTTCTGGAGATGATAAATACCTAATATTTAATAATAAAAAAGAACATCTACTTACTCTAACTCCAAGAAATCAACATGATACGAGTGAACCTATTGAAACTATTGAAATAATAAGTGACCTGTTCAAAACAAATTCAGGCATTAGCGTTAATAGTACATTTGGAGAAATTGATAAAAATCATAACATCAATGGTATTCAAAATACAATTAATAATCTTATAATTTATGTAGATGAAATTGATGCATATTTTATTATTGATAAAAAAAATCTTCCGATCGAACTTAGATTAGGAACTGAAATTAAAATAAAAAAAATAAATATTCCAACAGAAAGTAAAATCAAAAGATTTATGGTTGGATGGAATTAAAATTAAAATATGAATAATTTATCACCATTTCATTTAGCAATCCCTGTTACTAACTTGGAAGAAAACAGAATTTTTTACAGAGATGTATTAGAATGTCAAGAAGGAAGAAGCAGTGACCATTGGGTAGATTTTAACTTTTTTGGTCATCAACTTGTCATACATTTAGATAAAAATGTAAAGGAATTAAAAATTAACCCCGTTGATGGTAAAAGTGTACCAATCCCACATTTTGGGGTTGTATTAGATTGGGAGGTTTTTAATAAATTTTCGAAGAGTTTGAAAAATAAAAATGTACAGTTTATAATAGAACCATATATTAGATTCGAGGGATTAGTTGGGGAGCAATCTACCATGTTTTTTAAAGATCCATCAGGAAATGCTCTGGAATTCAAATCATTTAAGGATCCCAATCAAATTTTTGCAACGTAATTACTTATTGTAAGTCTTTGATAACAGTGTGTTTTTAAGTAACATTGCTATAGTCATAGGTCCAACTCCACCTGGAACTGGTGTTATGTAACTAGCTTTTTTTCCAACAGAATCAAAATCTACGTCTCCCTTAATGACATATCCCTTTTCTTTACTATTATCTTTTACTCTTGTAATACCTACATCAATAATAACTACTCCATCTTTAACCATATTTTCTTTTACAAATTCAGGAATTCCTAAAGCAGAAACAATTATGTCTGCATTTTTAGTATAGTGTTCTAAGTTTTTAGTTCTGCTATGAACTACAGTTACCGTTGAATCACCAGCAATACCTTTACTATTCATTAGTATACTTATTGGCCTTCCAACAATATGACTTCTTCCGATAACAACTGTATTTTTTCCGGACGTTTCTATATTATATCTCTTTAAGAGTTCCATAATTCCAAATGGTGTAGCTGGAATAAATGTCTTCATGTTTAAAGCCATTTTTCCAAAGTTTGTTGGATGAAAACCATCTACATCTTTATTTGGATCAATAGCCATTAAAATCTTTTGTTCATCAATGTGATTAGGAAGAGGTAGCTGAACAATAAAACCATCGATTAATTTATCATTATTCAATTTATATATTTCATCAATTAGTAGATTTTCTGAGATATTTTCTGGTAGCTTAATCAATGTTGAGTTAAAACCAACTTGCTTACAAGATCGGACTTTACTTCCAACATAAGTAAGGCTCGCACCATCTTCCCCTACAATAACTGCTGCTAAATGAGGGGCTTTACCTCCACGAGCTAAAATAGAGTCTACTTCTTTTTTTATTTCTTCTTTTATAAGATTTGAAATCTTTTTGCCGTCTATTATTTTCATATTAATTATTTCATTCCTTTCATCATTTGCATCATTTTGCTAGCTCCGCCGCCTTGCATCATTTTCATCATTTTAGCCATTTGATCAAATTGTTTTAAAAGTTTGTTGAGTTCCTGAACTTCTAAGCCACTTCCTTTAGAAATTCTTTTTTTCCTACTAACATCAATTATTTTTGGATTTGAGCGCTCTTTTGGTGTCATAGAATAAATTAAAGCTTCAATATGCTTAAAAGAGTCATTATCTATTTCAGTATCTCCCATAGCTTTACTAGCGCCAGGAATCATACTAACCATATCTTTAATATCTCCCATTTGTTTTATTTTTTTTATTTGATCTAAAAAATCATCTAATCCAAACTGGCTTTTAGCTATTTTTTTACTTAAAATCCTTGCTTGCTTTTCATCATAAACATCCTGAGCTTTTTCAACTAAAGAAACTATGTCACCCATTCCTAAAATTCGATCAGCCATTCTTTCAGGGTGAAAAATATCGATTGCATCCATTTTTTCACCAGTTCCAATAAATTTAATAGGTTTATTGACTACAGATTTAATAGATAATGCAGCTCCTCCTCTGGTATCACCATCTAATTTTGTTAATATAACCCCGTCAAAATTTAAAATATCATTAAATGCCTTTGCTGTATTGACAGCATCTTGACCAGTCATTGAATCAACTACAAATAAAGTTTCTTGTGGATTAACAGCATCATGAATATTTTTAATTTCATCCATCATCTCCTTATCAATTGCCAATCTACCTGCAGTATCAATCACTACTAAATTTTTTCCTAATTTCTGTGCATGAATAATCGAATCCTTTGCTATTTTAACAGGATTTTTTTCATTTTCATCACTATAAACCTCGATATCAAGTTGGTCACCTAACACTTTTAGTTGTTCAATAGCTGCGGGTCTATATACATCACAAGCAACTAGTAAAGGATTTTTATTTTTTTTATTTTTTAGAAAATTAGATAATTTTCCAGAAAATGTAGTTTTACCAGATCCTTGAAGACCGGACATCAATACAACAGTAAAAGAACTAGATAAATTAATTCCCTCGGAATTACCACCCATTAATTGAGTTAGCTCATCCTTGACTATCTTAACCATTAATTGACCTGGATTAATTGTGGTTAAAACATTTTGTCCAAGAGCTTTGTTTTTAACATTTTGTGTAAACTCCTTTGCAGTTTTAAAATTAACATCAGCTTCTAATAAGGCTCTTCTAACCTCTTTAAGGGTTTCAGCTACGTTAATTTCTGTTATTTTTCCTTGACCTTTAAGGACTTTGAATGCGGAATTAAGCTTGTCAGTTAAATTATTAAACATCTATTATTGAATATTTTAAATTTAGTTAATTATTACATTTTTTCAGGTACATTTATCCCTAATAATTTCATTGATGATTTAATTATTGAAGCTACTTTATAACTTAGTGTCAACCTAAACCCCTTTAATTCTTCATCATTTATTTTTAAAATTGTAGTAGTTTGATAGTAAGAATTGAAATTTTTAACTAACTCATAAGTATAATTAGCAATCAAAGCTGGATTTAAATTATCTGCAGCTGATTTAATTATTTCTGGAAATATCGTTAGCAATTTCAGTAGCTGTTTTTCTTTGTCGTTAATTTCAAGCTGATTATTGATTTTAGATTTTTTATAATTAGACTTTGTCAATAAAGATTGTATTCTGGCATAAGTATATTGAATGAACGGACCTGTATTTCCATTAAAATCTATTGAATCATTTGGATCAAATAATATTCTTTTCTTTGGGTCAACTTTTAGTATATAGTATTTTAATGCACCAAGTCCTATTGTTTCATTAAGAACTTTTTTGTCGTTTGAACTCAAGCCATCTAGCTTACCAAGTTCTTTTGATAGTTTTGATGCATTGTTTGTCATTTCTAATATTAGTTCGTCTGCATCAACAACTGTTCCTTCTCTACTTTTCATTTTTCCAGATGGTAAATCAACCATACCATAGCTTAAATGAAACAAGTTTTCAGCCCATTTAAATCCTAGTTTTTTAAGTATTTTAAATAAAACATTAAAATGATAATCCTGTTCATTTCCAACAGTATATATTAAACCTTTCATTTCTGGATTATCTTTATATCTCTTGTAGGCTGTACCTAAATCTTGAGTCATATAAACAGAAGTGCCATCAGATCTTAACAATAATTTTTCATCAAGACCTTGATCTGATAAGTCAATCCAGACAGAACCATCATTTTTTTTATAAAAAATCTGTTTCTCTAATCCGTGTTTAATAATCTCCTTTCCAATTAAATAAGTTTCACTTTCATAATACAGAGAATCAAAATCAACCCCAAGATCATTGTAGGTTTTGTTAAAACCCTCGTATACCCATCCATTCATTAACTTCCAGATATTTATAACTTCTTTATCTCCAGCTTCCCATTTTTTTAATAACTCTTTTGCTTCTAAAAAAATTGAAGAGTTTTGTTCAGCTTCTTTTTTTGCTAAACCACTTTTAATTAATTCAGAAACCTCTTTTTTATAAATTTTATCAAACAAAATATAATATTTACCAACAAAAAAATCTCCTTTTTCATTGGAGTCTGTGGGAGATTTATTATCTCCGTATTTTAACCAAGCCACAATTGATTTACAAATATGAATTCCTCTATCGTTAATAATCTGAGTTTTATTAACTCTTTTCCCAGATGCCTCTAAAATTTTGGACATAGAATAACCAAGTAAAATATTTCTTATATGACCTAAATGCAGAGGTTTATTTGTATTGGGTGAGGAATATTCAACTAAATAAAGTGAGCTATTTTTATTTATTCTAGTAAATCCATAATCATCATTTAAACAATTATTTAAAAATTCTAAGTAATAAAATGAAGATATTGTTAAGTTTAAAAAACCTTGGATAACATTAAATCCAGTAACATGAACAGAGTTATTTAAAATAAAAGTACCCAACTCTTTACCTAAATTTACGGGGTTCTGTTTTATATATTTCAGCAAAGGAAAAATAACTATGGTTAAATCACCTTCAAAATCTTTTCTAGTTTGTTGAATTTCAAAATCATTATAATCTAAATTATATTTTAATTTTAAATATTTAGATAATTCAGATTTTAAAACCGAGTTGATTTTCATTAAAATATTTTAAGTAAATATAATTATAAAATGAATAAATAATTTTAATGTATACTTTATATTTGGGGGGTATTATTTTAATAAATGCTAAAAAATATTTCATATAACGATTCTAAAATTTTTGATGAAATAAACAATTATGTTGGAAAACCATATACAATATTTCAAAGATTAAGAATCGGAGGAATTGGATCTTCCAAATTAATAATTAATAAAGCTGACTCTAAAATTTCTAACTTATTAAATCTTGATAATAATATTAATAAATGTAATATTGAAATAAGACCAAAGGGAATTATAATTAGATTTAGATCACTTTTAGAAACTTATGGTTTAATTATACCATTTTTTAAACTTAAATTATTTAAGGGAAAAGCAAACGAATACTCAATATATATTGATAATTTCTTTATCAAAGTTCAAGTTAGTAAAAAAGATGAACATGATTTTTTTAAAAAAATCACGAAAATGAGAATATCTAATTAAAAATTTCTGCTATCATACAACGTACACTTCCCCCTCCACAATATTCGATAGTAGAAACGTCCGAAAATATTATTTGAGAATACTTATTTATTTTGATTATTTGCTCTTTTGAAAGTGATTCATATGCAGAGGCACTCATAACAAGATAACTTTGATTATTGTAAACTAATTCAATCATATTACCGGCAAAAGAATTCAATTGTCTGCTGCTAATTTCAATAATTTCTTTACCGTCATCTTTAAGGCTTTCAAAAACTTTATTTTTTTCAATATTACAATCAATAGAGTCAAGGCAAATAATTGAATACTTATCTGCAATACACATCATTACATTTGTATGATATATTAATTTTCTAGCATTGTCATGAGATTGGTAAGATTTAAATACAATAGGCATATAATTAAAATCTTCACAAAATTCATCAATTAATATTTCAGATGTTCTTTCAGAAATTGAAGCATACACTTTTTTATTTATTCGGTCTAAAACCATACTTCCAGTTCCTTCCAAATATTGTTTATTCTTTTCGGCAATTGTGTAATCAAAAATTGATTTGATTTTAACATTATTACTTTCCAGGAATTTTAAAATATTTTCATTTCTTTCTAGACGGCGATTTTTTGCAAACATTGGATATAATGCAATTTTATTATTCTTGTGAAAACTAATCCAATTGTTAGGAAATAAAGAGTCTGGAGTATCATAAGTTAAATCATCTTGAAATACATTAACAGGAATATCAAAGGATTCTATTTTTTTTACAAGATGATCAAATTCATCCTGAGCTTTTTTTAAAGTTTCTTTATCTCCAATTTTAGATAAATTTTGAAAATAATTATTTTCAATAGTCTGTACATTTGTTCTAAAACTAGAAGGTCTAACCATTAAAATAGAGTGTATATTATTCATTGTATCTGATTAAGGGTAGTGACGTACATCTGAAAAGTCCTTCCTGTTTTGAGACTTCACTTAAATCAACTTCTTCTACTTTAATATCATTTTTTCTAAGCCAATTATTCAATCTCTTAAATACAGGTTGAGAAATAACCGTTTTATGATTTATTGAAAGAACATTACTGGTCATTTCATACATTTCATTTTCATTAATTTCAAATATATTTTCTTTACCAAAAACATCTACTAACCACAAATAATCATCATACTCACTAAATGCATCAGGGTGTATTATAGCCTTTTCTTTACCAACTATTTGCAAACAACAATCTAAATGCAAAATATTTTTCTTTGGATCATTTAATGATTTATTTAGGTGTAAACCTTTAACAGTTTTCTTTGGAAAAAAATCGATTAAAAAATCTAATGCAGCTTTATTAGTTCTAGCAGTAAATAATTCACTGTAATCAGGATTATTATAAAAACCAATAAAAATAGTATTCGAATGATACAATACGTCTCCTCCTTCAATATGAATATTTTCAGGCATAGTAACTATTTGGTTTGTGAAATTTGATAAAATAGATTCTATACCCAAAAATTCCTTTGCTCTTTTAGGTAAGATATTTGATTTAAAAAAGAAATTATCAATAACAAACCCTATATCCCTGGTAAAAATTTGGTTATATTCTTCGATAACTTTAGGTCTATAAACATCAACTCCATATTTTTTCAAAACATTTACAAAATTCTGAAGCTCGTTAACCATGTCTGATTCCAAAGGATATGTACCTTTTTTTAAATTTTCAATTGATTTTGGATCGTAAAGGTCTTGTAAAACAGGGGTTTTACCAAGGCTATCTGCTATTCCTATAATTACTGATCTTAGTTTAGAAGTTTCACTACTAACCAAAAATTCCATAATTAAAAAATAAGATTATCTTGATTTAATATCAGTAAAGGTTCTTAGATTCTCGCCTATATAAACTTGTCTAGGTCTTCCAATTGGTTCTTTTCTAAGTCTCATTTCTCGCCAATGAGCAACCCAACCTGGAAGTCTTCCTAGAGCAAACATTACGGTAAACATTTCATTCGGAATATCCAAGGCTTTATAAATAATTCCTGAGTAGAAATCGACGTTTGGGTATAGTTTTCTATCAACAAAATATTGATCCTCTAACGCTTCTTTTTCCAATCCTTTTGCTATATCAAGAATAGGATCGTCTATTCCTAAATCTTTAAGAACTTCATCAGCAGCAACTTTTATTATTTTAGCTCTGGGATCAAAATTTTTGTATACCCTGTGACCAAAGCCCATTAGTCTGAAAGGGTCTGACTTATCTTTAGCCTTAGACATATATTTTTTTGTATCTCCTCCATCTTTATCTATAGCTTCAAGCATTTCAATTACAGCTTGATTTGCACCTCCATGTAATCTACCCCAAAGAGCTGAAATTCCTGCTGAAATAGAAGCAAATAAACCTGCATACGAAGAACCTACTATCCTTACTGTTGATGTAGAACAATTTTGTTCATGATCAGCATGTAAAATTAATAATTTGTTTAAAGCACTAACAACAGTTTTATTTTGAATATACTCTTTGTTTGGACGCTGAAACATCATTTTAGCTAGGTTTTCAACATAACTTAGTGATGTATCTCCGTACTCTAAAGGTAAACCTTTTCTTCTTCTGTAAACCCAAGCTACTAAAACTGGAATCTTTGCTAATAAATTAAGAATAGCATCATACATATCTTCCTCATCATCAATATCAACAGCTGATGGGTCAAAAGCAACTAATCCACTTGTTAGAGATGAAAGAATACCCATAGGATGAGCAGATTTTGGATAACTATTTAATATAATTCTCAAATCTTCATCAATTATTGATCTTTCTTTAATATCGTCTGAAATTTTTTCTAACTGAGATTTTGTTGGTAATTCACCAAAAATCAATAAATAAGCAACTTCTAAAAAATCTGCTTTATTAGCTAGTTCTTCAATTGAATATCCTCTATATCTGAGAATACCTTTTTCACCATCAAGAAAAGTAATTGCACTTTGACAGGAACCAGTATTTTTAAAACCTGAATCTAAAGTGATTAAGTTAGCATCTGATCTTAATTTACTAATATCTAAAGCATTTTCATTTTCAGATCCAGTAATTAGATCTAAATTGAAAATTTTATCATTAACATTAAGAGTAACTTTCTTTTTCATTGTAATTCATTTAAAATTAGTGAAACTTTTAAAAATTAACCTTAAATGCTTCTTTTTTTGGGTAAAATGCTTTATTTCCTAGTTCTTCTTCAATTCTCAACAACTGATTGTATTTTGCGATTCTATCGCTTCTGGATGCTGAACCTGTTTTAATTTGTCCAGTTGATAATCCAACTGCTAGATCAGCAATAGTATTATCTTCAGTTTCACCAGACCTGTGAGACATTACACTAGTAAAACCAGCATCATGTGCCATTTTAACAGCATTTATTGTTTCTGTAAGAGTTCCTATTTGATTTACTTTAATCAGTATAGAATTTGCCACATTATTTTTAATTCCATCGCTCAATCGTTCAACATTGGTAACGAAAAGATCGTCACCTACTATTTGAACACGATCACCACACATCTTAGTTAAATGAACCCAACCGTCCCAATCGTTTTCATCCATTCCATCTTCGATGGAGATGATTGGATAATTAGATGATAACTCTGCTAAATATTCAGCTTGTTGTTTAGAATTTAAAACTTTGCCATGACTTCCTTCAAAGATTGTATAATCATACATACCATTTTGATAAAATTCAGATGAAGCACAGTCCAAAGCAATCATAACCTCTTTTCCAGCTTTATATCCAGCCTTTTCAATAGCAGTAATAATTGTTTTTAAAGCATCCTCTGTTCCATCTAATTTTGGAGCAAAACCACCTTCGTCTCCAACAGACGTAGTCAATCCTCTGTCTGAAAGTATTTTTTTTAAATTATGGAAAATTTCAGAGCCAATCTGCATTGCATGAGTAAAACTTTGAGCCTCAACCGGCATAATCATAAACTCTTGAAAAGCAATTGGAGCATCAGAATGTGAACCTCCATTTATAATATTCATCATGGGAACTGGAAGTGTAGTGCTTGTATTATTTGAGATATAAGTGTGTAAAGAAATACCTTTTGCATTACTCGCTGCTTTTGCTAGAGCTAATGAAACACCAAGTATAGCATTTGCACCAAGATTAGCTTTATTGGGTGTTCCATCTATTTTTATCATTAAATTATCAATAGATTCCTGATCAAAAACAGACAGTCCAATTATTTTTTTTGAAATAATATTATTCACGTTAGAAACTGCTTTTAAAACACCTTTACCCATATAATTTCTACCACCATCTCTTAATTCAACAGCTTCATGCTCACCTGTTGAAGCACCTGAAGGTACAGCAGCTCTTCCCAATACACCTTTATCAGTTAAAACATCTACTTCAACTGTTGGATTTCCACGAGAATCAAAAATTTGTCTCGCGATTACTTTACTTATTTTACACATTAATATTTGATTTGATTAGATCAATAAATTGATCAAAAAGATAATTTGAATCGTGAGGACCTGGACTAGCCTCTGGATGATATTGAACTGAAAAGCAATTTTTATTTTTAATGCTTATACCTGCTATAGTATCATCATTGAGATGCAAGTGAGTTACTTTAATATCTGGATTAGATTCTGCCTCTTCCTTATTTATTGCAAAACCATGATTTTGAGATGTAACTTCACCTTTTCCTGTTAATAAGTTTAAAACAGGATGGTTTATTCCTCTATGACCATTGTGCATCTTATATGTTGAAATTCCGTTAGCTAATGCAATAACCTGGTGACCTAAACAAATGCCAAAAAGTGGTTTATTGATTTTTAAAATTTCTTTTGCAAGATTTATAGCAGAACTTAAAGGTTCTGGATCACCAGGACCATTTGATATAAAATAACCGTCTGGTTTAAAACTCGAAAGATCAGTGATAGTTGAATCAAATGGAAAAACTTTAATATATGCTCCTCTTTTAGCTAAGTTTCTTAAAATATTTAGTTTTATTCCTAAATCTAAAGCAGCTATTTTAATTTTTGAATCTGGATCTCCATAAAAATAAGGTTCTTTAGTTGAAACTTTTGAAGCCAGTTCTAGCCCTTTCATGGAAGGAAATTTTGATAACTCTATTTTTAATTCTTCAATTGAGCTCAATTTTGTAGAAATAACTGCATTCATTGCTCCATTGTCTCTAATATGTGAAACAAGTGCCCTTGTATCAACGTCAGAAATTGCTACTATATTATGGTCTTTAAAAAAATTTTGAAGTGAACCATCAGCAGCAGGTCTTGAAAATTGTTGATTAAAATTCTTACAGATTAAACCTGCAATTTTTGGAGACTTTGATTCAATATCCTCATCACTAACTCCATAATTTCCTATGTGAGCATTTGTTGTCACCATTAACTGACCAAAATATGACGGATCTGTAAAGATTTCTTGATAGCCTGTCATACCTGTATTAAAACATAATTCTCCAAAAGCAGAACCTTCCACACCCAGTGCTTTTCCGTAAAAGACTGTTCCATTCTCAAGAAGAATAAATGCTTTTTCTAATTTTTGGGTTGCTTTCATGGTATTCAAAAATAATATAAAAAAAGGGATAAACATTAAGTTTACCCCATATTATTAAAAAAATTATAAAAAATTTATTTTTATAACAACTATGATTCTTTTTTATCAGAATCTTCGGTTTTTTTTTCGTTTTCTTTATTTTCAGAAACATCTCCACTGGCGGTATTTTCAGTAGCCGGAGCAGATTCTTCAACTACAGCCTCCTCAACTGGAGCAGATTCTTCAACTACAGCTTCCTCAACTGGAGCAGATTCTTCAACTACAGCTTCCTCAACTGAAATATTTGATTTAGTTGTAGACTTTTTTCTTCTTCTAGTTTTCTTTTTAGCGTCACTTCCAGTATTGTATATAGTATTGTAATCAACTAATTCTATCATTGCCATACTAGCATTATCACCCAATCTATTTCCAAGCTTAATTATTCTTGTATAACCACCTGGTCTATCTCCAATTTTCACTGAAATATCTCTGAAAAGTTCAGTTACAGCATATTTATTTTTTAAATAACTGAACACAATTCTTCTATTATGAGTTGAATCATTTTTAGATTTTGTGATTAAAGGCTCTATATATCTTTTTAAAGCCTTAGCTTTTGCAACAGTTGTATTGATAGACTTGTGCTCAATTAAGGAACAGGCCATATTGGCTAACATGTATTTTCTGTGAGGTGTTTTTCTACCTAAATGTGCAAACTTTTTTCCGTGTCTCATAATATTTATTATTCTTTATCTAATTTATATTTAGATAAGTCCATTCCAAAATTAAGTCCTTTAACTATCACTAATTCCTCTAACTCAGTTAGAGATTTCTTTCCAAAATTTCTAAATTTCATAAGATCGCTTTTGTTAAAAGAAACTAAATCTCCAAGTGTATCAACTTCTGCAGCTTTTAAACAATTCAAAGCTCTTACAGAAAGATCCATATCAATTAATCTTGTTTTTAGTAATTGTCTCATGTGTAAAGATTCTTCATCATAAGTCTCTGTTTGAGCGATTTCATCAGCTTCAAGAGTTATTCTTTCATCAGAGAATAACATAAAATGGTGAATTAAAGTTTTGGCACCTTCTGTTAATGCATCTTTTGGATGAATAGATCCATCAGTGATTATTTCAAAAACTAATTTTTCATAATCAGTTTTTTGCTCCACTCTAAAGTTTTCAATAGAGTACTTTACATTTTTGATTGGAGTAAAAATAGAATCCATAAAAATTGTTCCTATAGGAGCTCCTAATTTTTTATTTTCTTCAGCTGGAACATAACCTCTTCCTTTTTCAATAGTAAGTTCAAAATTTAAGGCAACATTTTTTTCAAGATTACATATAACTAATTCAGGATTGAGAACTTGGAAGCCTGAGATGAATTTTTGCAAATCTCCTGCTACAATTTGTTCTTGACCTAAAATAGAAACGGTAACATTTTCATTTTCAACAGAATCAATTTGTCTTTTTAAACATACCTGTTTTAGATTCAATATTATTTCAGTTACATCTTCAACAATTCCTGGAAGAGATGAAAATTCATGATCTATGTTTTCTATTTTGACTGATGTAAACGCAAAACCCTCAAGAGATGATAATAAAACTCTTCTTAGAGCATTACCAACTGTCAAACCATATCCTGGTTCAAGAGGTCTAAATTCGAATTTACCTTCGAATTCAGATGAATCAATCATTATTACTTTGTCTGGTTTTTGAAAATTAAATACTGGCATAATTAATATGTTTTTTTTATTTCGAATATAATTCGACGATTAATTGTTCTTTAATGTTTTCTGGTATTTCCTCTCTTTCAGGGATGGAAACGAAAACCCCTTCCATTCTATCACTATTCCAAGACATCCATTCGTATACGGATGAATTGTTTGATAGTGCATTTTCAATTGAACTAATAGTTTTTGATTTTTCTCTTACTCCAATAACTTCTCCTGGTTTAATTGTTCTGGAAGGAATATTACATAGAACTCCGTCTACTGTAATATGTCTGTGACTAACAAGTTGACGAGCGGCACTTCTTGTTGAAGCAATACCTAATCTGTATACAATATTATCTAGTCTGGACTCACATAACTGAAGTAAAACTTCACCAGTAACACCCTTACTTTGGTTAGCTTTTTTAAATAAATTTCTGAATTGGCGTTCTAAAATACCATAAGTGTATTTTGCCTTTTGCTTTTCCATTAATTGAATAGCATATTCAGATTTCTTACCTCTTCTTCTATTATTGCCATGTTGGCCTGGAGGATAATTTTTCTTTTCAAATGATTTGTCTTCTCCGAAAATCGGTTCGCCAAATTTTCTTGCAATTTTAGTTTTTGGACCGGTGTATCTTGCCATATTTTTATGTTTTTAATTTTTGTGAATTAAGGTCTGTCCTTCGACAAAAATTTAGTTAATTTATACTCTTCTTCTTTTAGGTGGTCTACATCCATTATGAGGCATTGGTGTAACGTCAAAAATTTCTGTTACCTCAATTCCGTTATTATGAATAGTTCTGATAGCTGATTCTCTACCATTTCCAGGACCTTTTACATATACCTTTGCCTTTCTCATCCCTGCATCATGAGCTACTTTTACAGCTTCTTCTGCAGCTAATTGAGCTGCGTACGGAGTATTCTTTTTAGAACCTCTAAAGCCCATTTTACCAGCAGATGACCAAGAGATTACCTCTCCTTTTTTATTAGTTAATGAAATAATAATATTATTAAATGAAGCATTAATGTGTGCTTCACCAAATGAATCTACTATAACTTTTCTTTTTTTAGATACTGATTTAGCCATATTTAATATTATTTAGTTACTTTCTTTTTATTAGCAACTGTTTTTCTTTTACCTTTTCTAGTTCTAGAATTATTTTTTGTTCTTTGACCTCTAAGTGGAAGTCCTGTTCTGTGTCGGATTCCTCTGTAACAACCAATATCCATTAATCTTTTAATATTAATTTGGTTTTCAGATCTAAGTTCTCCTTCAATTTTAAAATTACCTACAGCCTCTCTTACCTTAGCAGTGTCGTCATCGTTCCAATCAGAAACTTTTTTATCTTCACTTACATTTGCTGAGTGTAGGATTGTTTTAGCTCTAGATTTACCTATTCCGAAAATATAGGTTAAAGCTATTACTCCACGTTTTTGTTTGGGTATATCAACCCCTGAAATTCTTGCCATAATTTATCCTTGTCTTTGTTTGAATCTAGGATTCTTTTTGTTAATTACATAAAGTCTTCCCTTTCTTCTAACTATTTTACATTCGGGACTTCTTTTTTTTACAGATGCTCTTACTTTCATAATTTTAGTGTCTATATGTTATTCTAGCTTTAGTTAAATCATATGGACTCATTTCTAATTTAACTTTGTCACCAGGTAATAGTTTAATATAATGCATTCTCATTTTACCAGAAATATGTGCAGTAACGACATGTCCATTCTGTAATTCAACTCTGAACATAGCATTTGAAAGAGCTTCAATTATAGTACCGTCTTGTTCTATTGCTGCTTGTTTTGCCATATTATGCTAATTTTCTTTTTTTACCAGTTTTCATTAAACCATCATAATGACGATTTAGTAAATATGCGTTAATCTGTTGGATGGTATCTATTGCAACCCCTACCATGATTAATAATGATGTTCCTCCATAAAATAAAGCCCAACCTTGCTGCATTCCCATTATTTGGACTATAATAGCAGGAAGTACTGAAACAGCAGCTAAAAATAGTGAGCCGGGGAATGTTATTAATGACATTATTTTGTCAAGGAAATCAGCAGTTTCACTTCCTGGTCTTATTCCAGGGACAAAACCACCACTTCTTTTCAGGTCATCAGACATTTTATTTGTTGGAACTGTAATGGCTGTATAAAAATATGTAAAAACAATAATTAAAAAACCAAATAAAATATTGTACCATAATCCAAACATATCAGAAAATGATGTTTGCATCCATTGACCAAACCCAGAATTACCAAATAATTGTCCAATGTAAGCTGGAGCAAACATAATGGCTTGAGCAAAGATTATAGGCATTACACCAGAAGCATTAAGTCTCAATGGTATATATTGTCTTGAACTTGCTTGATTTTTATCAAATCCACCTGAGGCAGTCCTTCTAGCGTACTGAACTGGGACTTGTCTGACCGCTTTGACTAGAAGTACGCAAAGAGCAATAACAACAACCCATATGACAAGCTCGATTAAAATAGTAATAGCTCCTCCATTACTTTGAGTAACTCTTGATGTAAACTCTTGAAAAAATGCTTGAGGGAGAGAAGCTATAATTCCTACTGTAATAAGTAATGAAATTCCATTACCGATTCCTTTATCTGTAATTTTCTCACCTAACCACATTGCAAATACACAACCTGTAACTAAAATAATTACTGAGGAAACAACAAAAACTGGTGTTTTACCCATAATAAAAGCACTCTCAGGAACTCCAAGAGCTCCTAAACTATATAAATAAGCGGGTGCCTGAACTACACAAATCAATATTGTTAGCCATCTTGTTATTTGGTTGATTGTTTTTCTGCCGCTTTCTCCTTCTTTTTGTAGTTTTTGTAAATAAGGAACTGCAATACCCATTAATTGAACAACAATTGATGCAGAAATATATGGCATTATTCCTAAAGCAAAAACAGATGCGTTTGCAAAAGCTCCACCTGTAAAGGCATTTAAAATACCTAAAAGTCCTCCTCCTTGTGTTCTACTTGAAAGTTCAGCTAATTGAACAGAGTCAATACCAGGTAATACCACTTGAGCACCTAATCTATAAATAGCTAGGAAGAAAAGAGTTATAAAGATTCTATCTCTTAATTCTGTGATTTTCCAGATATTTTTTAATGTTTCAAAAAAACTATACATAATTTATTATATAATTATTGCTTCACCTCCGCTCTTTTCAATTTGTGCTTTGGCACTCTTTGAAAACTTGTGAGCCGTTATTTTAATAGCTGTTTTTATTTCTCCGTCTCCAAGAACTTTTATTAAATCATTTTTACTAGCTAAACCATTATCAATAAAACTTTGTATGTCTATTGAACCTTTGATCTTTTTATTATCTACTAAAGATTGAATAGTTTGAATATTAACAGCTTGGTATTCTTTTCTATTAATATTGTTGAAACCAAACTTAGGAACTCTTCTTTGTAATGGCATTTGACCACCCTCAAAACCTAGTTTTTTAGAGTACCCAGATCTTGACTTAGCTCCTTTATGACCTCTTGTAGCAGTTCCTCCTTTTCCAGAACCCTGACCTCTACCTACTCTTTTTTTAGAAGTATGGATAGATCCTTTTTCGGGTGTTAAATTACTTAAATTCATATTTTTTTATTTTACAACAGAAACTAAATGTTTTACCTTATTAACCATACCAATTATATTAGGAGTGTCTTCATGTTCAACAACTTGTCCTATTTTTTTTAAACCCAAAGCTAAAAGTGTTTTCTTTTGATCACCAGGTCTTTTAATTTCACTTCTTATTTTCTTTATCTTAATTTTTGCCATAATTATCCGTTAAAAACTTTTTCTAATGATATTCCTCTTTCCTGAGCAACTGTATTTGCATTTCTCAATCTTAATAAAGCATCAAAAGTTGCTTTAACAACGTTGTGTGGATTTGAAGATCCCTGAGATTTAGATAATACATCTTGAACACCTAAAGACTCAAGAACAGCTCTTACTGCTCCACCTGCAATTACTCCAGTACCCTGTGATGCAGGCTTAATGAAAACTTTAGCACCTCCATGCTTACCTTTTTGTTCATGAGGAAGTGTAGAATTGTGTAATGCAATGCGCACTAGATTTTTTTTAGCATCTTCAACTGCTTTAGCAATAGCTGTTGCAACTTCTTTTGACTTTCCTAACCCGTGTCCTACTACACCATTTTCATCACCAACAACAACAATAGCAGTAAAACCAAAAGCTCTACCACCTTTGGTTACTTTTGTTACACGTTGTATACTAACTAGTCTATCTTTTAAATCTAGTCCACCTGGTTTAACAAATTCGTTTCTATTATTTTTCATAAATTAAAATTTTAGACCAGCTTCTCTGGCACCTTCTGCTAATGATTTAACTCTACCGTGATACAAATATCCGCTTCTATCAAAGCCTATCTTTTCAATTCCAGCCTTAACAGCCTTAGAACCTACAGAAATACCAACTAATTTAGATAACTCAATTTTAGTTTTTTTATCATCGGCTATGTCCTTATCCCTTGATGAAGCAGAAACTAATGTTTTTCCATTTACATCATCAACAATTTGAGCATATATTTCTTTGTTACTTCTAAAAACAGAAAGCCTAGGTCTACTTTCACTCCCAAAGACGTGTTTTCGAATTCTTCTTTTTATTTTATTTCTTTTATTAATCTTAGATAAACTCATTTTATAAAAATTTATGCAGACTTACCTGCTTTTCTACGTATCTCTTCACCAACATATTTAACACCTTTTCCTTTATAAGGTTCTGGTTTTCTAAAGCTTCTAATTTTTGAAGCTATAGATCCTACTAATTGCTTATCAAATGAAAATAATTTAACAATAGGATTTTTTCCTTTTTCAGAAATAGTCTCTACTTTAACTTCGACAGGAATTTGAAACACAATATTATGAGAAAAACCAAGAGCTAACTCTAATTTTTGACCTTGATTTTTAGCTCTATAACCAACACCTACTAACTCTAGTTCTTTAGTCCATCCTTTTGAAACTCCTTCAATCATATTGAAAAATAAAGCACGGTATAATCCATGTTTAGCTTTTGCAGGCTTTGACTCGTTTTCTCTTTTAAGAGTTAGTGTGTTATCAGTTTGCTCAACTGAAACTAAATCATATGTTTGAGATAATTCTCCTAACTTTCCTTTCACAGAGAAAAGGTTAGGTTGAATCTCTACTGAAACACCTTCTGGGATTATAATTGGATTATTTCCTATTCTTGACATTTTATTAATTTTAATGTACGTAACAAAGGATTTCTCCTCCTACGTTAGATTGTTTTGCTTTTTTACCAGTCATAAGACCTTTTGAAGTCGATACAATAGCTGTTCCTAATCCGTTTAATACTCTAGGTAAGCCAACTGAATCTGAATATTTTCTTAAGCCAGGCTTGCTAATTCTTTCAAGTTTTTTGATAACAGGTTCCTTTGTGTAAGAATCATACTTTAATGCAATTTTAATACTACCCTGAGTTGTATCATTCTCAAATTTGTAACTTAAAATATAACCTTGATCAAATAATATCTTAGTAATTTCTTTCTTTACATTCGATGCGGGAATTGAAACTACTTTGTGACCAGCACTATTAGCGTTTCTAATTCTTGTTAAATAATCTGCAATTGGATCTGTATTCATTTTAATAATTTATTTTACCAGCTAGCTTTTCTAACTCCTGGGATTAAACCTTTATTTGCCATTTCTCTAAACATCACCCTCGATATACCAAACTGTCTCATATAACCTTTTGGTCTTCCTGTTAGTTTACATCTATTGTGAGCTCTTACAGGAGAAGAATTCTTTGGTAGCTTTTGTAATGCTTCATAATCTCCAGCTTTTTTTAAAGCTTTTCTTTTATCTGCATATTTAGCACACATTTTAGCTCTTTTGACCTCACGGGCCTTCATTGATTCTTTAGCCATAGTTAATTCTTTTTAAATGGTAGACCTAGTTCTGTTAATAATGATTTTGCTTCTTTATCAGTTTTCGCACTAGTAACGAATGTGATATCCATTCCAGAAATTTTATTTACTTTATCTATATCAATTTCAGGAAAAATAATTTGCTCTGTGACACCAAGGTTATAGTTACCTCTTCCGTCAAAACCAGAGGCTTTTATTCCTTGAAAATCACGAACTCTCGGAAGAGCAGTAGTAATTAATCTATCTAAAAACTCGTACATTCTCTCGGATCTTAGTGTTACTTTTGCTCCAATTGGCATCCCTTTTCTTAATTTGAAAGTAGCAACGTCCTTTTTGGAAAGAGTTGCAATAGCCTTTTGACCAGAAATAGTTGATAATTCCTCTATTGCATGATCAATTAATTTTTTATCAGCGACAGCACCACCAACTCCTTTACTAATTACTATTTTTTGAAGCTTTGGAACCATCATTACATTACTGTAAGAATATTCTTCCTTCAGAGAAGAAATAATTCTTTCATTAAATTCTTTTTTTAATCTAGGTTGGTAACTCATAATTAAATTATTTCATCAGATTTTAACGCAATTCTATTCTTTACACCATCAGTTGTTTTATATCCAACTCTAGTTGTCTCACCTTTAGATGTAAGTAGGGACAAATTGGAAATATGAATTGGAGCCTCTTGTTCAGTAATACCTCCTTTTGGATTTTGTGAACTTGGTTTATTGTGCTTTTTTACCATATTTACTCCCTCAACAATTGCTAAGTTTTTTGACTTGAACAATTTAGATATCTTACCTTCAGAACCTTTGTGGTCTCCAGCTAAAACTCTTACTTGATCTCCAGTTTTTAATTTAATTTTTATCATAATTATAAAACTTCAGGTGCTAGTGAAACTATTTTCATAAACTTTTTATCTCTAAGTTCTCTTGCAACTGGCCCGAATACACGAGTTCCTCTCATTTCGCCAGCAGCATCTAATAATACACAAGCATTATCATCAAATCTTATGTATGATCCATCTTTTCTTCTTACTTCCTTTTTA
This sequence comes from uncultured Bacteroidota bacterium, assembly GCA_902559035.1. Taxonomy (GTDB): domain Bacteria; phylum Bacteroidota; class Bacteroidia; order Flavobacteriales; family Flavobacteriaceae; genus MAG-121220-bin8. The sequence goes on along the minus strand of CACEGG010000001.1, from coordinate 72,498 downwards.
GTTCTAACCACTACTGCAGTTGAAACTTGTCCTTTTTTAACTGTACCGTTTGGAGTTGAGTGCTTTACAGTAATAACTATCTTATCACCAACAGAAGCATATCTTCTTTTTGTTCCTCCCAAAACTCTAATAGTAAGTACTTCTTTTGCACCAGTATTATCAGCAACAGTTAATCTTGATTCTTGTTGTACCATTATTTAGCTCTTTCTAAAATTTGAACAAGTCTCCAGCATTTTGACTTACTTAGAGGTCTTGTTTCCATTATTTTTACTGTATCTCCAATATTACACTCGTTTTCTTGATCGTGTGCAATATATTTTTTAGTCTTTAAAACGAATTTTCCATACATTGGATGCTTAACCTTATTAACTTCAGAAACAACAATAGATTTCTCCATTTTGTTACTAGTAACAATTCCAATTCTTTCTTTTCTTAAATTTCTTTTTTCCATTTCTAAAGTTTTATTCTTGAATAGACCTCGCAGTTAATTCAGTATTAATTCTTGCAATAGTTCTTCTTAAATTTTTGATTTGCATAGGATTTTCAATTGGGGAAATTGCGTGAGTCATTTTTAAATCAGAAAGTTCTTTCTGAAAAGAAACTAACTTTTCGTTTAACTCGTCAATTGATAATTCTTTAACTTCTTTTTGTTTCATTTTATAAATTTATGCTTGATAATCTCTTGCAATTATAAACTTTGTTTTAACTGGAAGTTTTTGAGCAGCCAATCTTAATGCTTCTTTAGCAACGTCAATTGGAACACCAGAAACTTCAAACATTATTCTACCAGGCTTTACAACAGCTACAAAATATTCTGGAGCACCTTTACCTTTACCCATTCTTACTTCTAATGGTTTTTTAGTAATAGGCTTGTCTGGAAATATTTTTATCCACAATTGACCTTCACGCTTCATGTATCTAGTAGCAGCAATACGTGCAGCTTCAATTTGTCTTGATGTTAAAAAACATGCATCAAGAGATTTGATCCCAAACATTCCGTTGGAAAGTACATGACCTCTTTGTGAAAGACCTTTCATTCGGCCTTTCTGCATTTTTCTAAATTTTGTTCTTTTTGGTGATAACATTTATACTTTATATTTAATTATCTTCTTCTTTGTTTTCTTCCTTTGTTTCCTCCTTTTGATTTAGATGATTTTAAGCTTAAACCAACTAATGGAGATAATTCTCTCTTCCCATACACTTCACCCTTCATAATCCACACTTTAATACCTAATTTCCCGTAAGTAGTTTGAGCCTCAACTTGAGCATAATCGATATCTGCTCTAAAGGTTGATAATGGTATTCTTCCTTCTTTATAGGATTCCGAACGTGCCATTTCTGCACCATTTAATCTACCAGAAATTTGAACTTTAATACCTTCAGCATTCATTCTAATTGAGGCAGCTATTGCCATTTTAATTGCTCTACGGTAAGAAATTCTACTTTCAATTTGTCTAGCAATACTAGCACCAACTAATTGGGCCTCTAACTCTGGACGTTTAATTTCAATAATATTTAATTGAACTTCCTTTCCAGATATTTTTTTAAGTTCTTCTTTTAATTTATCAACTTCTTGACCAGCTTTTCCGATTATAATTCCTGGTCTTGCAGTTGTTATAGTTAACGTGACTAGTTTTAGTGTTCTTTCAATAATAACTCTTGAAACACTGGCTTTAGACAATCTAGCAAAAACGTAATTTCTTAGCTTTTGGTCTTCAGCAAGCTTATCACCATAGTCGTTTCCTCCGTACCAATTAGATTCCCATCCTCTAATTATACCTAACCTATTACCTATTGGATTTGTTTTTTGTCCCATATTAACTATCTATTGAATTTTTTGATCCTAATATTAAAGTAACGTGATTTGAACGTTTTCTAATTCTATGTGCTCTTCCTTGAGGAGCAGGTCTTAATCTTTTTAACATACCAGCGCTATCTACTCTAATTTCTTTAACAAATAAATTTGCTTCTTCAACATCCGAATCTTCATTTTTGGCTTGCCAATTTGAAATGGCTGATATTAAAAGTTTTTCTAACTTGTTAGATGCTTCTTTCTGACTAAACTTTAAGATTGTTAAAGCCATTTCAACTTTTTTTCCTCTTACTGAATCAGCAACAATTCTCATTTTTCTAGGAGAAGTTGGGCAATTATTAAGTTTTGCAAAAGCAACTTGTTTTTTTTGCTTCCTTAATTTTTTCAGCACTTTGTCTTTTTCTTAATCCCATTGCAAATTAAATTATTTCTTTCCTTTGTTTTTAGCTCCAGCATGACCACGGAACGAACGAGTTGGAGAAAACTCTCCAAGCTTATGACCCACCATATTTTCAGTTATATATACAGGGACAAATTGACGTCCATTATGAACAGCAATTGTTTGACCTACAAAATCAGGAATAATCATAGAAGCTCTAGACCATGTCTTAACAACAGTTTTTTTATTTGAATCCAGATTTCTCTGAACTTTCTTTATCAAACTATAATGGACATAAGGTCCTTTCTTTAGTGAACGTGCCATTTATTTCTTTTTTCTTTCAATTATATATTTATTACTCGCTTTCTTCTTATCTCTGGTTCTAAAACCTTTAGCAGGAATACCATTTTTAGATCTTGGATGACCACCAGACGCTCTACCTTCACCACCACCCATTGGATGATCAACAGGGTTCATTGCAACTGGGCGAGTTCTAGGTCTTCTACCCAACCAACGCTTTGAACCAGCTTTTCCATATACAGTTAACTGATGATCGGAATTTGAAACAGACCCAACAGTTGCATAACATGTTGAAAGTATCATTCTTGTTTCACCAGAGGGTAATTTAACAGTTACAAATTTTCCATCTTTTGCCATTAATTGAGCAAAAGAACCAGCGCTTCTAGCAATAGCAGCACCTTTTCCAGGACGCATTTCAATGCATGAAATTATAGTACCAAGAGGAATATCAGAAAGTGGCATGCAGTTTCCTACATCAGGTGATTTTTTTAAACCTGAAACAACTTTATCTCCAACTTTCAAACCTTTCAGTGCAACTATGTATCTTTTTTCATTATCGTCAAATTTTGTTAAAGCTATAAATGCAGATCTGTTTGGATCATACTCAATTGATAAAACTTCAGCAACATCATCATGACGATTTCTTTTGAAATCAATAATTCTATATCTTTTTTTATGACCACCACCGATATATTTCATAGTCATTTTACCCTGGCTATTTCTTCCTCCTGTACGTTTCTTTGGAGCAAGTAAACTCTTTTCAGGCTTGTTGGTTGTAATAGTATCATATCCATTAACAACTCTTCCCCTTTGTCCCGGCGTAATCGGCTTTAGCGCTTTAACTGACATTTTCTAATATTTTAAAGTTTATTATAAAAATCAATGGTATCTCCCTCAGAAATTTGAACTACAGCTTTTTTTGTAGTTACAGACTTTCCTCTTTGAATACCTGTTTTAGTATATCTTGTTCTTCTTTCAGCACCATATCTCATGGTTCTAACTTTATCTACAGAAACACCATATGTTTCTTCAACTGCTTTTTTTATTTGAACCTTATTTGCATTGGTATCAACTAAAAAGGTAAACCTATTTTTTAGTTCACTATCAGCAGTAGCTTTTTCTGTAATAACTGGTTTAAGTAAAATATTCATACTAACTTAAATTTGATTCAATTTGTTCTAATGAGCTTTCCAAGAAAACTAAATGTTGAGCATTCATAATACTATAAGTACTTATTTCAGAATTAGTTACAACATTACTTTTTTCTAAATTTCTTGATGATAGATAAACATTCTTATTAACCCCGCCTAAAACAAATAGGGCTTTTTTATCATTTAAGCCTAAAGCACTGATAATATCAGTGAATGATTTAGTTTTTGGAGTTTTAAAGTCAAAATCTTCAACAACTGAGATTGCTTTGTCTTTCATTTTTATACTTAATGCAGACTTTCTAGCTAATCTCTTTACATTTTTATTTAATTTTTGAGAATAAGATCTGACTCTAGGACCAAAAATGGTTCCACCACCTCTAAATAATGGATTCTTAATACTACCTGCTCTGGCAGTACCTGTTCCTTTTTGTTTTTTAATTTTTCTGGTACTCCCCTTAATTTCAGCTCTTTCTTTAGTTTTATTAGTTCCTTGACGATTGTTTGCCAAGAACCTTTTAACGTCTAAATAAACAGCATGATCATTTGGAGTTACTTCAAAAATAGATTTTGAAAGTTCTACCGATCTTCCAGTTTCTTTACCTTTTATGTTTAATACAGATAATTTCATTATTTTCTAATTATTACATAAGAGTTTTTATGTCCAGGAACACATCCTTTAAGTACAAGTAAGTTCTTTTCAGAAACTACTTTTAAAACTCTTAAGTTTTGTACTGTAACTTTTTCATTTCCCATTCTACCTGCCATTCTCATACCTTTAAAAACTCTTGCAGGATATGAAGCAGCACCAATAGAACCTGGAGCTCTTAATCTGTTATGTTGACCATGTGTTGCTTGACCAACCCCAGCAAAACCATGTCTTTTAACAACTCCTTGGAAACCTTTACCTTTCGAATTTCCAGAAACATCAACAAATTCACCTTCGTTAAAATGATCAACAGAAATTGAATCACCTAGATTAAGTTCTTGTTCAAAGTTTTGGAATTCAACTAACTTATATTTAGCTGTAGATTTAGATTTTGAAAAATGACCTGCCTCAGACTTATTTGAATGTTTTTCGTTTTTGTCGTTAAAACCTAACTGAACAGCATTATAACCGTCTACTTCGCTAGTTTTAATTTGAGTAACGACACAAGGACCAGCCTCAATGACGGTGCAAGGAATATTTTTTCCTTTTTCGTCATATATACTTGTCATTCCTATTTTTTTTCCTATCAACCCGGACATTGCTTTTTATTTTTTAAATTATACTTTAATTTCAACCTCTACTCCACTTGGAAGTTCTAACTTCATTAAAGCGTCTATTGTTTTTGATGAAGAACTATATATATCTAAAAGTCTTTTATATGAAGACAATTGAAATTGTTCTCTTGATTTTTTGTTTACGTGAGGTGATCTCAACACAGTGAAAATTTTCTTGTGTGTTGGTAAAGGTATTGGACCTGTTACAATAGCCCCAGTAGTCTTAACAGTCTTTACGATTTTCTCGGCAGACTTATCAACCAAATTGAAGTCGTAGGATTTTAATTTTATTCTAATTTTTTGACTCATTGTATTGGTATTATTCGTTATCTCCTTTTATTGATTTAATTACCTGTTCTGAAACATTTTGTGGAGTTGCAGCATAGTGGTCAAACTCCATAGTTGATGTAGCACGTCCTGAACTTAATGTTCTAAGTGCAGTAACATAACCAAACATCTCAGAAAGTGGAACTTTAGCTTTTACTACTTTAGATCCAGCTCTATCATCCATACTATTGACTTGGCCTCTTCTTCTATTTAAATCACCAACAACATCACCCATATTTTCTTCAGGTGTTAAAACCTCCAATTTCATAATTGGCTCCATAATTACAGACTTAGCTGATTTGGCAGCATTTTTATAACCTAATTTAGCAGCTAGCTCAAATGAAAGTGAATCTGAGTCCACAGCATGAAAAGAACCATCGTTAAGAGTTACTTTCATAGCATCCATTTCAAAACCAGCTAAGGGACCATTTTTCATAGCATCCTTAAATCCTTTTTCAACTGACGGAATGAATTCTCTTGGAATATTACCACCTTTAATTTTATTAATAAATTCAAGGCCTGCTTTACCTTCCTCCGCAGGTTCCATTACAAATGATATATCAGCAAACTTTCCTCTACCACCAGATTGTTTTTTATAAACTTCTCTGTGATCTGCTGAAGCCGTAATAGCTTCTTTATATTCAACTTGAGGCTGACCTTGGTTAACCTCAACTTTAAATTCTCTTTTTAGCCTATCTACAAGAATATCTAAGTGTAATTCACCCATTCCTGAAATAATAGTCTGACCAGACGCTTCATCAGTTTTAACCTGAAAAGTAGGATCTTCTTCAGCTAACTTTCCTAGTGCCATACCAAGTTTATCAACATCTGCTTTTGTTTTAGGTTCAACAGCAATACCAATTACCGGATCAGGAAATACCATACTTTCTAAAACAATAGGACTTTTTTCTGCAGATAAAGTATCTCCTGTCTTTATGTCTTTAAAACCAACAGCTGCTCCAATATCTCCGGCCTCAATTAAAGGGATAGAGTTTTGTTTATCAGCATGCATTTGGAAAATTCTAGAAATACGTTCTTTGTTGCCAGATCTATTGTTTAAAACATATGATCCAGCATCAAGTTTTCCTGAATAAACTCTGAAAAAAGCTAATCTTCCAACATAAGGATCTGTAGCAATTTTAAAAGCCAAAGCTGAAAATGGTTCACTGACAGTAGGTTTCCTCTCTATTTCATTATCAGTTTTAGGATCAGTTCCAATAATTGCTTCTTTATCAAGTGGAGATGGTAAATATCTACACACAGCATCTAAAAGAAACTGCACACCTTTGTTTTTGAACGCAGAACCACAAATCATTGGAATAATACTCATATCTTGGGTTGCTTTTCTTAAAGCTTCATGTACTTCATCTTCTGTAATTGAATCAGGGTCTTCGAAGAATTTTTCTAATAAAGCATCGTCATATTCAGCAACCGCTTCGATTAAGTTTGCTCTATACTCTTCAACCTCATCTTTCATATCTTCAGGGATATCAATCACATCAAAAGTTGCTCCCATTTTTTCTTCATGCCAAACAATAGCTTGGTTTTTTACTAAATCAACAATGCCTTTAAAATTATCCTCTTCTCCAATTGGAAGGACAATAGGAACAGCATTAGATTTTAGCATATCTTTTATTTGGTTGCAAACATTTAAAAAGTTTGAACCTTGTCTATCCATTTTATTTACAAACCCCATTCTAGGAACTTTGTAATTGTCTGCCAATCTCCAGTTGGTTTCTGATTGTGGCTCAACACCATCAACAGCACTAAATAAAAATACTAAACCATCAAGAACACGAAGTGACCTATTAACTTCAACAGTAAAATCAACGTGACCAGGTGTATCTATAATATTAAAATGATACGGTTTTGAATCAGGCAACTTTTCTCCTTGGTTAGTAGGAAAATTCCATGTACAAGTAGTAGCTGCAGAGGTAATTGTAATTCCTCTTTCTTGCTCTTGTTCCATCCAGTCCATTGTTGCAGCACCATCATGTACTTCACCAATCTTGTGACTAACACCAGTATAAAAAAGTATACGTTCTGTTGTAGTTGTTTTACCTGCATCAATGTGCGCGGCGATACCAATGTTTCTTGTATATTTTAAATCTCTTGCCATTTTAAATTAAAATCTAAAGTGTGAAAATGCTTTATTTGCCTCTGCCATCTTATGAACATCTAATCTTTTTTTAACAGCAGCACCCTCTTCTTTTTCAGCTGCAAGTATTTCAGATGCAAGCTTAAGAGCCATAGATTTTTCGTTTCGTTTTCTAGCATATGAAATCAACCATTTCATAGCCATTGAAATTTTTCTATCAGGTCTGATTGGCATTGGAATTTGAAAAGTTGCTCCACCTACTCTTCTACTTCTAACTTCTACGTGGGGCATGACATTGGATAAACCATCCTTCCAAACTTGAAGGGCAGTTTTGTCGTCATTTTGTTTCTTTTCTTCAATGATGTCGATTGCATCATAGAATATTTTAAATGCTGTGGATTTTTTACCACTCCACATTAAGTTGTTGACAAATCTAGTAACAAGTTGATCATTAAACCTTGAATCTGGTAGTAATGGTCTTTTCTTTGCCTTACTTTTTCTCATTTATTTCAGTTTTTGAGAGGTTCAATAATATATTGAACGTCATCAGTTAATAATTTATTTTTTCGGACGCTTTGCTCCGTATTTTGATCTTCGTTGTAATCTTCCTTCAACACCAGCAGTATCTAAAGCACCTCTAACAATATGATATCGAACTCCAGGGAGATCTTTTACTCTACCTCCTCTAACAAGTACTATTGAGTGCTCTTGTAAATTATGCCCTTCACCAGGGATATATGCATTTATTTCTGTACCATTAGTTAATCTAACCCTTGCAACTTTTCTCATTGCTGAATTAGGTTTTTTAGGTGTTGTTGTATAAACTCTAGTGCAAACACCTCTTTTTTGAGGACAAGAAACTAAGGCAGCAGACTTACTTTTTTTAGTAATCTTTCTTCTTCCTTTTCTCACTAACTGCGATATTGTAGGCATAATTTATATTTACTTTTCCCTTATTTGGGCGTGCAAATGTAATTTAATTTTACAATTAATCAAACAGATAGACTAAAAAATATTTAAAATTTTAAGGTTTAAAGTATACCTATTATATATGTCCTTTTGTAAACATCAAAATTGATTATTCATAAAAAACCATGTAAAACAGCAAAATGTTAAGAATTTAACAAAAAAAATATGAAAGTTTTAAATTTAACAACTGAGGTGATGTTTAAATATACATTTTAAAAAATACTCAAAAATTATCATATATAGCCATATAATAATACAAATTTGACATTTTTTAGCTGCTAAATTTATGGTATTATCAATAAATAGATGTTTTTTTTGAAATAATATCAATATTTAAGTTTTTTTTTAATTATACGTTGGTTTATTAACTTTTTATTAACATTTTTGCAGATCAAATAATAATTAACAAAATATGAAAACAAATTTATTAAAGTTTTTAACGTTATCATTCATGATAATGTTTCAATGGAGTTTTGCACAGAAAAGTGTTTCTGGTACTGTTTCTGACAGTGCTGGTGTTCCTCTTCCTGGTGCAACTGTCGTTGTTGATGGTACATCTAACGGTGTGACTACTGACTTTGATGGTGTTTATTCTATTATGGCTAATGAAGGTGATGTACTTTCTGTAAGTTATGTAGGGTTTACAACTCAAAAAGTAACTGTTGGAGCTTCTGCTACTCTTAATGTAACACTTGCTGCAGACAACGCACTTGAAGAAGTTGTTGTTACTGCACTTGGTATTACTAGAGAAGCAAAATCTTTAGGTTATGCACAACAAAAGGTAGAAGGTTCTGCTTTAACTAAGACTAAGCAACTTGATTTTAAAACAGCTCTTGCTGGTAAAGTTGCAGGTGTTCAGGTTATTTCTGGAACAAGTTCAACTTTTGAACCAAGTGCTATTAGACTTAGAGGTGAGCAAGATGTATTATACGTTGTAGATGGTATTAAAATGTCTTCTACTGATATTAATACAGATAACATAGATAACATTACTGTACTTAAAGGTGCTGCTGCTACTGCGTTATATGGTTCAGAAGCAAGAAGTGGTGTAATTGTAATTACTTCTAAAAAAGCACAAGCTGGTGAAACTTACATTACTGTAGATCACAACACTGTTGCTTCTACAATTAGTAGATTACACCCTTACCAAAATGAGTATGGTGGTGGATACGATCAATCATGGGATACTTTTACTTATAATCCTGCTACAGACCCTGCGTCATGGGCAGCATTCCAAGGTCAAAATATTCCTTACTATGCAGCTGATGAATCTTGGGGACCAAAATTAGATGGTACTTTAGCTCGTCACTGGGATTCATGGATTCCAAATCACCCAAACTTTGGTGAATTAAGACCATGGTCTGCTAACCCTAACAACGTTAAGAATTTCTTCGAAACTGGAGTTACTTCTACTACAAGTGTTTCTTTTGGAAAAGGTGGTGAAGATTACAGTTTTAGAGCAACTGGTCGTGCTACACAAGCAACGCTTCCAGTACCTAATGCTGCAAGAGATACTTACGACGTTAATATTAACGGATCTGTTGATCTTTCTGATAAACTTACTATGTATTCTAATTTGAATGCTAGAATTCAAAACACTGACAACTACGTAAGTAGTGGTTATGGTAGTTTATCTTCAAACTTTAGCCAGTGGTGGCAAAGACAGCTAGATATGGATAGATTAAAGAATAATTATCACTATGAAGGTGCTTTTTATACTTGGAATAGAAGGTCTGCTAGAAATGCACGTCCACAGTATTGGGATGCTCCTCACTATGAGCAGTATCAAAATACTAACAACAACGAAAATTCTACATATTCTGGAAATTTCGGATTTAACTATGATATTATGGATGGAATGTCTGCCAATATTGAAGTTAATAGAAGAGCTTACAACAGAACTAGCTGGAATAGAGGTTACATTGGTGTAAATACATTAGGTACTCAAGCTTCATACGGTGAAGGTTCTTTTGTTTCAGAACAAAACGAGTTTAGAGCTAGACTTAACTACAGCAAGGCCATTACATCTAATTTTGATGTAAATGCCATTGTTGGTTATGGTGCTAGACAATATAGAAGTATTAATACAAGTGCTTCTACATCTGGTGGTTTAGCTATTCCTGATTTTTATACTATAGCAAACTCTAAGGATAAGCCTAGTTACTCTACTTATAGAACTAACAACAGTGGTAGATCTGCTTATGCATCTGTATCTTTAGGATACGACAGTATGTTATACTTAGACGGTTCTTACCGTTTTGACTGGAGTTCTACTGCAGATTCAATGAATAACAGAATTGAAACATACTCTCTAACGGGTAGTTTCTTATTTGATAGATTACTAGATTTAGACGGTGTTAGTTTTGGTAAATTAAGAGCAAGTTACGCTGAAGCTCCTATTTTCCCTGGAACTTACGCTACTAGTCCTACATATGGATCAGGTACAGCTTATGGCTCACTTGCTTCATTAAGTGTTCCTAACACTCTTGCTAACCCTCAGTTAACTGGTGGTATGAGAGTTGAAACAGAATTTGGATTAGAGATGAAATTCTTAGATAATAGATTAGGTTTTGACTTTACTTACTTTGATAGAGAAGATTCTAAATTACCAGTTGCAGTTACTGCAGCAGGTGGTACTGGATACACTGGTCTTAGTGTAAATTCAAAAATCACTTCTTCTACTGGAGTTGAAGTTATGGTTTCAGGTACACCAATTCTTACTGATGATTTAAGATGGGATGTTTCTGTTAACTTCGCTACATTAGAAAAAATGGTTGACTTTATCTACCCTGGTATTGAAAGAAATATACTTGATGGATGGTTATCATGGTCAAGTATGGACCTTCAAGAAATTGTTGGTGAAGAGTGGGGTATGTTATATGGAAGAAAAAGAACAAAGGATGAAAATGGTAACTGGTTATACTACGCAAGTGGTAACCACAGATACGAAAACAACCAATTGTTAGGTAATATTATGCCTGACTACACTGGTGGTATTACATCTAACTTAACTTACAAAAATTGGGACTTAGCAATTGGTATTGATTTCCAAGAAGGTGGTTTATACCACTCTGTAACAGACATGTTCTCAATGGGAGCTGGTCTACACGAATATACTGCTGGTCTTAACGACAAAGGAAATCCTAAAAGAGATCCTGTAAGTGCAGGTGGTGGTATTCACCAAGTTGGTGTATATGCTGATGGAACTGTAGCTGATTTCTACAGAGATCCAAACAGTTGGGCATGGGGTAACTGGACTAGAGATGATCTTTGGTTAGTTGATGCTTCATTCGTAAAATTAAGACAAGTAAGACTTGGATACTCATTTGATGGTGATAAGCTTTCAAATACTCCTTTCACAGGAATTAATGTAGCGTTAATTGGAAACAATCTAGCTATACTTTCTGAAACAACTGATTGGGGTGATTATAGAGGTAAGAAAAATCCTGGTTTAGATCCTTCTGAACTTGGATCGAACTGGTCTGGAAATTATTACGCTAGTGAAGGTGGACAATTACCGTCCGCAAGATCAGTTGGTCTTAACGTAAGCCTTAAATTCTAATTATAAATTATTATAAATAATGAAAACACAAATTCAAAAAATAATCGGACTGTTAACAATAAGTAGCTTATTGTTCGTGTCCTGTGAAAATGTAGATTTTGGGGATGAGAACTTAAACCCAAATGCAATTTCTAAAGCCAATACTGGTGCACTTATCACAAGTGCTATGAGAAATCTTCCAGGGCTTGTGAGTAGTGTGAATCCTTTATTATTATCTCAGCAGGTTTCTGAGATTACATATACTGAAGATTCATGTTATGAAACAATTCAATGGAATTTCGACGGTTTTTACACTGGTCCATTAATGGACTTACAAACCGTTATTAACCTTAACAATTCTGAGAATGCTGCTGATTATTCATCATCAGGTTCTGTAGGAATGCAAAAAGGTGTAGCGCATCTATTAAAAGTTTACATGATGCAAGTTATGACTGACAGATGGGGTGCAATCCCTTATTCTGAAGCTCTTCAGGGAGTTGATAACTTAAAGCCTAAGTTTGATGACCAATCTGCAATTTATGCTGGTTTACTAGCTGAAATTGATGCAGCATTAGGTTTCTTAGACGGTGGAGGACTTGAAGGAGACTTCATGTTTAATGGTAATGCTGCTAAATGGAGACAGTTTGGTAATACTATGAAAATGGTTATGGCTATGAGAATGGCTGATGTTGACCCAGGTACTGCTCAGGCAAAATTCAAAGAAGCTATTGCTGGTGGTGTATTAACAAGTAATGCAGATAATATGCATTACCCTTACACTGTTGCTGATGACAATGATAATCCATGGCAAGATAGATTTCAATCAAGAGAAGATTTTGCTACAAGTGATGTAATGGTTGACCACTTATTTGCTAACAGTGATCCTAGATTAGCTAAGTATGCTGCTCCTGTTGTTAGTGCAACTGGTGATACTTCTAAAATAGACTATGTTCAATATGGTGGAAATACTTATGCAGGTATGCCTTACGGAATATTAACTCCAGGTATATTACAAACTAGAATTTCATTCTTACCTTCTGCTGTCATCTACGACGGTACAAACGCTGGTGGTATGATTTTCTCATATGCTCAAGTATGTTTTTCATACGCTGAAGCTCATCTGAGAGGATGGACTGGTTTGGCTGGTGATGCTCAAACATGGTATGAACTTGGAATTGCTGCTTCTCATGGACAATGGGGCGTTGCATCTGCTGATGCTGCTGCTTACCTAGCTTCTGTTGCTCCTGTCTCTATGGAAACAATGGCAACTGAAAAATGGGTGGCTCTATACATGCAAGGATACGAATCATGGTCAGAGTGGAGAAGATTGGATTACCCAGTTTTAGCTACTGCTAAAGATGCATTAACGGGAACTGGAATTCCAGTTAGATATGGTTACGGTGCTAGAACTGCTAGTGCTAACAAAGCTAACCATGATGCTGCTGTAGCAAAAATTTCTGGCTACAGTCAAGATTCAAAAGTATGGTGGGATACTAAATAATTTTAGTAATTCACTCTATATATAAAAAAGCGCTCTTTGGAGCGCTTTTTTTATGGAACAATATTTGACATATTTAAATTAAACTTTATATCTATATTTATTGCCTAATTAAAAAAACATATGAAAAAATTTATTACAACCCTTTTAATATTTATTATGTCTTTTCCATACACATATGGACAAGATTATGGAATAGGTGGAGTTACAACAGATGACTTGTTTAGTGGAGGAAATGTGATATTAAGAAAATTAATGAAAAGGGATTACAGTGAGGCCGAAGGTTCGCCTTATCTTAATGATGAGTTCACAAAAGGCAAAATTGTTTTCAATAATGGAAAGGAGTACGTTGTTTTAACTAGACTAAATGTAGGGTCTCAAAAATTTGAAATAAAAAAGAATTATAATTCTCCAGCATCACTAATTGATATTAATGAATCTGTTACTGTTCAAATGAACAATAAAAACTACAACCTTCACTCTATTAATTTGAATAATGAGCAGATTCTAGCAATTCTTGAGGATTGCGTTGAATTAGAGAACATCTCTTTATATTATTTTCCAAGAAAAGCTATAAAAATGCCTGTAGAAACCGGTGCAACAGCTCCTCCTACTGGTTTTACAAAAGTTCCAAAGCCTAAATGGACAGACGCTAGTGAATTTTTAATTTTAAAAGATAACAATTGGTACTCTGTTCCAAATTCATTCAAAAAATTATTGTCAAAAAATATATTTGATCCAAAACTTTTAAAAAAATACAAGAAATCCAATAAATTAAACATAAAGAAAAAAGAAAGTTTGATAAAAATGGTAACCTATTTTAACTCTATTTAATGCATAAAGAAAAAGAAACATTAATTTTTGGGATTAGAGCTACTATTGAAGCTATAGACTCAGATAAGTCACTAAATAGAGTATTTATTCAGAGAGGTCTAAATAATAAAAATGGATTTGAACTTATTAAGAAACTAAATAAAAAATCCATTGAAATCTCTTACGTTCCAATAGAAAAACTAAACAGACTCACACCTAAAAATCATCAAGGTGTGGTAGCCACGATATCCCCAATAGATTTTTTATCTATAGATGATTTAAGTAATTTAATAAATTCTAAATCAGAGAATTTATCAATTCTTATTTTAGATCAATTATCAGATGTTAGAAATTTTGGTGCTATAGTGAGAACTGCTGAATGCACAGGAGTAGATTGTATTGTTATTCAATCTAGTGGTAGTGCTCCAGTCAATGGAGATACAATAAAAACATCCTCTGGTGCAATTTTCAATGTCCCTATTTGTAAAGTTTCTCATATAAAAGATGCTATTTTTCTATTAAAACAACACGATATCGAAGTTTATGGTGCTTCAGAAAAGTCTGAAAAAGATATCTATGAAACAAATTTTAACAATAGACAAGCCATTATCATGGGTTCTGAGGGAAAAGGATTATCAAACTCGGTTATAAACTTATGTGATCACCTGATTAAGATTCCATTATATGGTAAAATTGAATCCCTTAATGTTTCAGTAGCTTGTGGCACCATTCTTTATGAAATGGTTAGACAAAAAAACTACTAATTAAAGAATTTCTTTTAATTCAATTAGATCATTTATTACTATACAACTGTTGTGCAGGGGTTGATTATTTGAATTTAAGTGAATAGCTTCAAATCCATTATTAAGAGCTCCTAAAATATCTGCCTCATAATTATCACCAATCATTAAGCAATCCTTTAAACTGCTAGCATTAGATTCTTTATAGGCATTTTGAAAGATTTTTGAATGTGGCTTTTTTACTCCAACAGATTCAGAATCTATAATACAATCGAAATACTTATCTAATCCGGAATTAATAATTTTTGAATGTTGTACTTTATGAAATCCATTGGTAATTATGTGTAATTTATATTTAGGATACAAATAATCTAAAATGGTAACTGCGTTATTCAATAAAAAATTGTTATCAGGAAGATGTTTAATATAGTCCTCGGATATTTTATCAATTATTATATCGCTAACTTCAATACTTAATTTCTCGAATGTCATCTTTAACCTATTGTATCTTAAATATTGTTTTGTAATCTTCTCATCTCGGTAAAGGTCCCATAAAGAAAAATTTATAGGCATATATATCTTGAGAAAATGTTTAAGACTTACATTCAAATCATATTTTTTTATCAAGAACTTAAAAGTAAGGGATGAGTTTTTTTCAAAATCCCAAAGAGTATGATCTAAATCAAAAAAAATATGTTTAACATTTTTCATTAGCTGTTCTTGACAAGGTCTTTTATTTCATCCAAATTCAAGGAAGCATAATTTCCTGAACTCATAAATAATAAATTAGAATTTACATATTCATGTTCTTTTAAAAAATTCATTAAAAGATTTGAATTAGAAAATACAATCAAATTATTATCATTAAATGCATTTTTAATTTTAGTTTCAGAAATATTTTTTAATCCTTTTTTTTCTACGGCACTAGGATCATAAAATAGAATTTTTATGTCTGCTCTTTTGAGAGTATCTCTATATTCACCAATAAAATTTTCATTTAAACTACTAAATGTATGTAGTTCTAGAAGTGTAATCAGTTTTCTATTTTTAAATTGATTTTTTATGGCTTTTGTAGTTGCTTTTACCTTACTTGGTGAGTGAGCAAAGTCCTTAAAAAAAGCCCTGTCATTTTCTAACAATAATGGCTCTAATCTTTTATCGGCACCCTCAAATGTGATTATGGATTGATTAAATTCCTCTTCGTGAACCCCCATAAGCTGACAAATCAGCTTAGCCCCTGAAAGATTACTTAAGTTATGTTCTCCAAATATTTTTAAAGGTAGATCGCCCTCATCAGTAGATAAATAGGAAATCCCATTTTCTATGAAATGATTTGGGACAGAATACTCTAATTTTCTTAAAGAATTACTACAATTTAACACCATTTCACTAAGTGCTGAGTCTGACTGATTATAAACGATAACACCACCTGAGGTTATTGTATCTAAAAAAAATTCAAATTGTTTTGAATATTCTTCTTTAGATGGAAAAACATTAATATGATCCCATGAAATCCCACTTAATAATGCTATGTTAGGTTTATATAAATGAAACTTAGGTCTCCTGTCTATTGGTGATGAAAGATATTCATCTCCTTCAAGCAATATAAAATCATTTTCTTCTGTCAAGTGAACCATAGTTTCAAACCCTTTTAATTGAGCTCCAACCATGTAATCAACTGAAATACCATTATTACTCAGCACATGTAATACCATTGCTGTTATTGAGGTTTTACCATGACTGCCACCTATAACAACTCGAGTTTTTTCTTTTGACATTTCATAAATAAATTCTGGGTATGAATATATTTTTATTGATTTTTTCTTAGCCTCTTCAAGTTCAAGGTTATCTTCTTTTGCGTGCATTCCAAGAATAACGCAATCAATATCATCAGAAATCCTAGACCTATCCCACCCTATCTTTTCAGGATGCAGACCATACTTTTTTAATCTAGATTTTGAAGGTTCAAATATTGAATCATCACTACCTGTAACATTGTAACCTTTTAAATGTAGTGCTATTGCTAGATTATGCATCGCACTCCCCCCTATGGCAATAAAGTGAACTTTCATAAACTACTAAAATTCTAATTTAAATGTCTTCATTTAATACTTTCCACATTAAATCTTTAATTTGGATTAAACCAATATTAGAAACAGATGAAATAAATTCAAAAGGAACATCTATAATTTTATTTGAAATATTTTTTTTGATCTTACTTCTTTGTTTTTCATCCAATAAATCTGATTTAGAGATAGCTATAAGCCTTTGCTTATCGAGAAGTTCAGGGTTGTATTTTTTTAATTCGTTTAATAAAACTTCATATTGTTTAACTATATCATCTGATTCAGATGATAAAAGAAATAATAAAACTGAATTTCTTTCAATATGTCTTAAAAAATAATGACCTAACCCTCTGCCTTCAGAAGCTCCCTCTATTATTCCAGGTATATCAGCAATAACAAATGATTTAAAGTCCCTATATTCTACTATACCTAAATTAGGTTTTAATGTAGTAAACTCATAATTACCTATTTTAGGTTTTGCTGATGTAAGAGTTTTAAGTAAAGTAGATTTTCCTACATTGGGAAATCCTACAAGTCCAACATCTGCTAAAAGCTTTAGCTCTAATACTAGTTGTTTTTCTTCTCCCTTAATTCCTGGCTGTGCATATCTTGGAGCCTGGTTGGTTGAAGATCTAAAATTCCAATTACCAAGGCCACCTTTCCCACCTTTTAAAATAATTTTTTCTTCACCATCTTCAATAGTTTCATGAATTATATTATTCGTTTTAAAATCTTTAATAACTGTTCCTATTGGAACTCTAATTATTACATCTTCTCCATCAGCTCCTGTACTTCTACTTCCACTTCCATCACCACCATGACCACATTTAAAATGCTTTTTAAATTTGAAATGATACAATGTCCAAAGTGATTTATCAGTCACAAAAATTATATGACCTCCTCTACCACCATCTCCACCATCTGGTCCTCCTTTGGTAATATATTTTTCACGTCTAAAATGTGCAGAACCTTTTCCTCCATTTCCTGAATATATATTAATCTTTACATAATCTACAAAGTTACCCTCTGTCATTTTATATTATTATCTATAGTTTCAAAAATTCTTGAGCTTATATCGTTTATTTCACCAACACCATCGATCTCATAAAACTTATTTTGATTTTTATAAAAACTAATTAATGGGGCTGTTTTATTGTTGTATTCATCAAATCGGTTTTGAATTTTAGATCTATCCTGATCATCCGCTCTGCCACTGTCTCTGCCCCTATTAATCAATCTATCAATTAATAAACCTTCATCAACCTCAAGAGCTATAGTCATCGATATACTCATCCGTTTTGAATCTAAGAAATCATCTAAAATCTTAGCTTGAGTAGTTGTTCTAGGAAATCCATCAAAAATAAAACCCTTAGCATCATTGAATTTTTCGACTTCAGCTTCAAGCATTTTTATAGTTACTTCATCTGGAACAAGATCTCCCTTGTCCATATAAGATTTTGCTAGTACACCTAAATCTGTATTTTTTGAAATATTATATCTAAAAACATCTCCAGTAGAGATATGAACCAAATCGTATTTTTGTTTTACAAATTCAGCTTGAGTGCCTTTTCCAGAACCAGGCTTACCAAAAAGAATTAAATTAATCATGATATTAAAGATTTTAAATTACAAATATACCTCAAAATGAATAGTTAAATAATTTTATCCCTAATAACATTTTAATGTATTTTTGCCAAATAATAAGTTAAATGAATTACTCGACATCCAATTTCACTTTAGGTATTCTAGGTGGAGGACAATTAGGTAAAATGTTGCTTCAGGTAACATCGAGATTAAGTATCAAAACAAACATCCTTGATCCTAGCGCAGATTCTCCATGTAAAAATCTATGTTCTAAATTCACAAAAGGAAATCTAATGGACTTTGATTCAGTCTACAATTTTGGTAAAACTTGTGATTTAGTAACTTATGAAATTGAACATATCAATGTTGAGGCATTAGAAAAACTAGAAAAAGAGGGTATTAAAGTTTTTCCGAATTCTTCTACTCTTAGAATTATTCAAGATAAGTCTCTTCAAAAAAAATTCTTTATTGATAATAATATACCTTCTGCAAAATTTAAATTTTACAAATCATCAAAAGACTTAAACGACCTTGATTTTCCATGTGTTTGGAAAAAAACAAAGTTTGGATACGATGGATATGGTGTGAAAATTTTAAAATCTAAAAAAGATCTAAAAAATTTACCTGAATCACCATTTATAATTGAAGAATTAGTTCCTTTTAAAAAAGAATTAGCTACAACTATTGCAAGAAATCAAAATGGTGAAATTGAAATTTTTCCAATTGTAGAAATGATGTTTAATGAGACTTCTAATCAAGTAGAGTTCGTTGTATGTCCGGCCCAAATTAGTGAAGAGTTAAGAATAAAAGCTGAAAAAGTCGCATTGAAAGTATCCAAAACATTTAAACAGGTTGGTTTATTAGCGGTTGAAATGTTTTTAACTCAAAATGACGAAATTTTAGTTAATGAAGTTGCACCCAGACCTCACAATAGTGCACATTATTCAATTGAAGGGTGTATCAACTCTCAATTTGATCAACACATAAGTTCAATACTTAATTTACCATTAGGATGTTCTAAATCAAGTGTTTATACAATTATGGCTAACTTAGTAGGGGATGAGGGTTACAATGGTGATGTTATTTATGAAGGAATTGAAGAGGCAATGAAGTTTGATAATGTTAAAATTCATATTTATGGTAAAAAAGAAACAAAACCAAATAGAAAGATGGGGCATATTACAGTAATTGATACTGAACTTGAAAGTGGATTAAAAAGAGCAAAAAATATAAAAGAATTAATTAAAATTAAAACTAATTAAATATGGCAAAAGTTGGAATCATTATGGGAAGCAAATCAGATCTTCCAATTATGCAAGAGGCTATAGATATCTTAAATGAATTAGGTGTTGAAAATGATGCTGAAATAGTTTCGGCTCACAGAACACCTGAGAAGATGATGGAATATGGTAAAAAAGCACATAAAAATGGATATTCTGTAATTATAGCAGGAGCCGGTGGTGCTGCACATTTACCAGGAATGATTGCATCAATTACACCACTGCCAGTAATTGGTGTTCCTGTTAAATCTAGAAACTCTATTGATGGATGGGATTCTATACTTTCAATTCTTCAAATGCCAGGTGGTGTTCCGGTTGCAACAGTAGCTTTAAACGGAAGTAAAAATGCTGGAATATTAGCTGCTAAAATTATAGGAACAAGTGATCCTAAAATCTTAAAAAATATATTGAAATATAAAGAAGGATTAAAAGACAAAGTTTTAAAGGATTCAATAAAGTAGACTCTTATTTAAGCAAAACACAAAACATCAACCAATATATAGGTACTGATTCAACCCAAAAACTTGAGAAATACTCTGACTGATTTTTTTTGGTTATATAAACTATAAAAAACAGTACAAAGGATAGAACTATGTCTGAAAGAAAGTATGCTCCAATTCCACTATTAATAAAAGAGAGAAGTGAAAATACTATGATTAAGAAATAGCATATATTTTTAGATTTTTTAATGCCAAAAATTTGAGGAATTGTTTGTAATTCTATTGAATCATTTTGAAGATCTCTAATCTCAAATGGAATGGTATAGATAATCACTAAACAAAATATTTGAAAAGAAAATATCAAAGTGAAATAATAATTATTTAATCCGTTTTCTATTATAGGTAAAAAAACAGTTGACGCACTCCAGCAAAATGCAACTAAAAATAATTTCACCTTACTTAAATTTCTAAAATTTAATTTTGAATTTCCCATAGGAAAAACATATAAAATGCATATAAAAAAAAGAAAAGTTCCAAATAATAGTGTATAAAATTTTAAAAAAAATAATGTATAAATTAAGGCAAATCCACAAAAAAAACTTAAAAACTTAATCGTTTTTAAGACAGAATTCTTTGACGTTGAATAATTTGGAAGATTATGTCCATATTTTATAAAATTGTATACTATGATGGTTGAACTAAAAAGAAAAGTTATTATTAAATAATCAACTTCAATATCATGTTTTAAAACATTTACCAAATACAAACAAATCACACAAATTCCCAGATGAAGACTAGATTTAACATAAAAATCAAAACTCTTTTTTATTAATAACATTTAATTTTGAATGGATACTTAAAATTTGGTTAATTATTAAGTTAAAAACTTTTAACTCAAAGTATTAAAATTATGCTAATTTATTAATGTTATTAGTTATTTTTAATCAAAATATTTTTTAAAAATGAATAGTTTCTCCAAACGTCACATAGGCATAAACAAAAGCGATAAAGCTAAAATGCTTGATTATTTAAATGTTAAAAATATTGATGAATTAATTTCTGAAACTATTCCAGAGAATATAAGACTTCAAAAAGAAATGAAACTTAAAAAACCATTAAGTGAAAACGAATATCTGGGTCATATTGAAAGGCTTGGGAAAAAAAACAAGGTTTTTAAATCCTATATTGGAATGGGATATAATCAGTCTATTGTACCCTCTGTTATTAAAAGAAATATTTTAGAAAATCCAAGCTGGTATACTGCCTACACTCCTTACCAAGCAGAAATTGCCCAAGGTAGAATGGAAGCTTTATTAAATTATCAAACGATAATTTCCGACTTAACTGGTATGAAATTAGCTAACGCCTCACTTTTGGATGAAAGTACTGCAGCTGCTGAAGCAATGACAATGTTATTTAGTTTAAGGACTAGAGATCAGAAAAAAAATAACGTAACTAAATTTTTAGTCTCCACAAATACACTACCACAAACTATAAGTCTCTTGGAAACTCGAGCAGAACCTTTGGGGATAGAAATTGTTTTTGGTGATTTAAATGAATTTAAATTTGATGATAAATTCTACGGATGCTTGATTCAATATCCTGGTTTATATGGTGAAATTATTGACATTGAAAAATACTGCCTTAAAGCTGTTAATAATAATGTAAAAATTATTGTTGCAGCTGATTTACTTTCTCTATGTCTACTAAAAAAACCATCTTGTTTTGACGCTGATGTTGTTGTTGGAACCTCTCAGAGGTTTGGAATTCCTCTAGGATATGGAGGCCCTCATGCAGCATACTTTGCAACTAAAGAAGAATATAAAAGATCTGTTCCTGGAAGAATAATTGGTTTAACCAAAGATGTTGATGAAGATCCTGCCCTTAGAATGGCTTTACAAACTAGAGAACAACACATAAAAAGAGATAGGGCTACATCAAACATATGTACTTCTCAAGTTCTTTTAGCGGTTATGGCAGGTATGTATGGTGTATATCATGGGCCTAAAGGTTTAAAAGAAATTGCTAGCTCTATTCACCTAAAAGCAATATTACTTGAAAAAAATTTAGAAAAAATAGGTGTTCAACAATTGAACAAGTATTTTTTTGATACCATTAGATTAAAAGTTTCATCAAAAAAAATAAAAAAAATTGCAATTATTAATAAATTAAATTTCAATTATATAAATGAAAATGAAATATCTATTTCTATAAATGAAGCTACTTCACTAAAAGATATTCAAATCATTGTTGATACAATTGCAAAATCTTTAAATGCTGATTTATTTGAAATTGAAACCAAATTCAATCTTTCAAGAATTCCTGAAAATTTAAACAGATCATCTGATTTTATGTCTTTAGAAATTTTTAATAAGTATCATTCAGAGACTGCATTAATGAGATATATTAAAAACTTGGAAAGAAAAGACCTTTCATTAACCCATTCAATGATTTCCTTGGGTTCATGTACAATGAAATTGAATGCTGCATCTGAAATGATTCCAATTAGTTGGAGCAAATGGAATAATATTCACCCTTTTGCACCATTAGATCAAGCAAGAGGGTATCAAAAACTGCTAAAAAAATTAGAGAAACAACTAAACGAAATAACAGGATTTAGCGGAACTTCATTACAACCAAATTCAGGAGCTCAAGGTGAGTACGCTGGGCTCATGGTCATAAGAGAATATTTAAAAAGTATATCAAACGAACATAGGAATATTTGTTTAATACCATCTTCTGCACACGGAACTAATCCTGCATCAGCTGTAATGGCTGGAATGAAGGTAGTTGTTGTTGGAACCGATAAACATGGAAATATTAATGTTGATGAATTAAAAGAAAAAGCAGAACACTATAAAGATAATTTAGCTGCTTTAATGATAACTTATCCTTCTACTCATGGTGTTTTTGAATCCTCAATACAAGAGATTACAAAAACCATTCATGATAATGGCGGTCAAGTTTATATGGACGGAGCCAACATGAACGCACAAGTTGGTTTAACAAATCCATTTATAATTGGGGCTGATGTATGCCATCTCAATTTGCATAAAACTTTTGCAATCCCTCATGGTGGTGGAGGTCCCGGCGTAGGACCAATATGTGTAGCAAAACATCTTGTTCCATTTTTACCAAATAATCCAATAATCAACGTTAGCACTAAAAATAGTGTAAAAGCAATTTCAGCAGCACCGTGGGGATCTGCTCTTGCATGCGTAATTTCATATGGATATATAAAAATGTTAGGTTCAGAAGGATTAAAAGCATCAACTCAATATGCTATTCTCAATGCAAATTATATAAAAAATCGTATTGAAAATCATTATGAAATTTTATATAAAGGTGAAGGCGGGAGATCTGCCCACGAACTAATAATTGATTGTAGGCCTTTCAAATCTCAAGGAATTGAAGTGATGGATATAGCTAAAAGGCTAATTGATTATGGCTTTCATGCGCCCACTGTATCATTCCCTGTCCCTGGAACTATGATGATTGAGCCAACTGAAAGTGAAAATTTAGACGAGATAAATAGATTCTGTGATGCAATGATTCTTATTAGAAAAGAAATTGATGAATCTCCTGAACTATTAAAAAATGCTCCTCATACTATGAAAATGATAGGAAGTGAAAACTGGAATTTTTCTTACTCAAGACAGCAAGCAGCATTTCCAACCTCATACGTGTTAAATAATAAGTTTTGGCCAACAGTTAGACGAGTAGACGATGCATATGGAGATAGAAATTTAGTATGTACCTGTGAACCCATCGAGTCTTATCAATGACTTTTTCATAACTTAGTAAGTAAATAAGTTTAAATGTCAATTAAAATTACGGGAACCGGATCCTATATTCCTCTTTTAACAAAAAAAAATGAAGATTTTTTAGAAGCAAATTTTTTAAATGCTGATGGATCTGTTTTTAATGTCAGCAATGATATTATTATCAAAAAATTTAAATCAATAACTGGAATCGAAGAAAGACGATATGCAAAAGATCACTTAAATGCATCTGACTTGGCTTTTTTTGCTGCAGAAAAAGCAATCTTAGATGCAAAAATTGATCAAGAAAATATAGACTATATTATCGTAGCTCATAATTTTGGTGACATTAAAAAAGATACTGAACAATCCGATATGCTCCCTAGCTTGGCTAGTAGAGTTAAATTTAATTTGGGTATAAAAAATCCTTCTTGTGTTTGTTATGACATAATTTTTGGATGTCCTGGATGGCTTGAAGGTGTTATTCAAGCTCAATCTTTTATAAAATCTGGAATGGCCAAAACTTGTTTGGTAATCGGAGCTGAAACACTTTCAAGAACTTATGATGTAAAGGATAGAGACTCAATGATTTATGCTGATGGTGCTGGTGCCTCAATAATAGAATTGAAAAAAGAAGAAAATATAAGTGGTATTCTATCTCACAAAAGTTGTACATATACAGATAAAGAAACCTTTTATTTATTTTTTGGAGAATCTTATGATACAGCTGATTTATCTAAAACAAAATTTATAAAAATGCATGGACGTAAAGTTTATGAATTTGCAATAGTACATGTTCCAAAAGCTATGAAAGATTGTTTAGACGAAAGTGAATATTCTATTAAAGATGTCAAGAAAGTTTTTCTTCATCAAGCAAATGAAAAAATGGATGAAGCAATTGTTAATAGATTTTTTAAATTGTATGACATGAAAACTCCAAAAAACATCCTTCCAATGTCAATAAATAAATTAGGTAATAGCTCTGTAGCTACAATACCAACTTTATTTGACCTTGTGAAAAATTTAAAACTTGATGATCATTCATTAAAAAAAGGAGATATTGTAATGTTCGGAAGTGTTGGTGCTGGTATGAATATAAATGCTATTACTTATAAAGTTTAATTATGTTTTATTTGAGTGACATAGGTAGATATTTTATTATGATTAAAATGTCTTTTTTTAAGCCAAGTAAATGGAAAATTCAAAGAAAACTAATTTTCAAAGAAATTAATGATTTAATTATTGAATCAATCCCAATTGTTGCGATATTATCTTTTTTTATTGGTGGTGTTGTTGCTATCCAAACTGCTTTAAATCTCAGTAGTCCTTTTTTATCTAAATCATTGATAGGCTTTGCAACTAGACAATCTGTTATTCTTGAGTTTGCTCCAACTTTCATGTCAATTATAATGGCTGGAAAAGTAGGGTCTTATATTACGTCTAGTATTGGAACAATGAGAGTTACTGAACAAATAGATGCTCTTGAGGTCATGGGAATAAATCCTTTAAACTACTTAGTTTTTCCAAAAATCATTGCTCTTCTATTTTATCCATTTGTAATAACAGTTGCTATGTTTATAGCAATTTTCGGAGGATTTGTGGCAATGTCTTTTGCAGGGGTTCCTAGTGAAGCATTTATTTCTGGAATTCAAATGGATTTTGATCCATATCATGTCAGCTATGCTTATATAAAAACAGTACTATTTGCATTTATACTTGCTACTGTTCCCTCATATCACGGTTATTACATGAAAGGTGGAGCACTTGAGGTTGGTAAGGCTAGTACTTTATCTTTTGTATGGACCTCTATAATTATAATTATTGTAAACTTTGTAATAACTCAATTACTTTTAAGCTAATGATCGAGATTAAAAATATAGAAAAATCATTTGATGGAATTAGCATTATAAAAGACATCTCGACTTCTTTTGAAAAAGGAAAAACAAATCTAATTATTGGGCAAAGTGGTTCCGGAAAAACCGTATTATTAAAATGTTTGTTAGGACTTCATGAACCAGATTCTGGTCAAATAATTTATGATGGTGTGTCAAATCAAAACATGAATGAAAGTGAGAGAACGTTGCTTAGACGACAAATGGGAATGGTTTTTCAAGGAAGTGCTCTCTTTGATTCTATGTCTGTGATTGAGAATGTGATGTTTCCACTTGATATGTTATCTGAACTTAATGAAGATGAAATTAGAGAAAAAGCAATTAAAGCTATTGATCGAGTTGAACTAACTAAAGCAATAGATAAATTACCCTCTGAAATTTCTGGTGGTATGCAAAAGAGAGTAGCTATTGCGAGAGCAATAGTAATGAATCCTAAGTATCTTTTTTGTGATGAACCTAATTCTGGTCTAGATCCTAAAACAGCAATTGTAATTGATAAATTAATTCAAGAGATTACTAAAGAATTTAATATAACAACAATAATTAATTCTCATGATATGAATTCAGTAATAGAAATTGGTGAGAAAATAGTTTTTTTAGTCTCTGGTGAAAAAAACTGGGAAGGAACTAATAAAGAAATTTTAAAAACCAATAATCAATCAGTTACAGATTTTGTATACTCTTCAGAGCTATTAAAGAAAGTAAAAAAACACATTTAATTATTTAAATCTTTTTATAAAAAAAGACTGTGATTCTAACTTGATCGTTAACCATTCCTTTATTTTTTGTTGTTGCCTAATAATTTCATTTTCACTCAACGTATCATTCCATTTAATTAAAAATACAGGATCTCTTTCATCAATTGAACCTATTAAATTTTGAATACTAATTTCTTCTAATTGATCGTAATTAAATTTAATATCATTTATTAAAGTTTGGTACAACTTATTAATAGATTGAATTTTTTCAAGGCTTGATAGTTTTTCTTCTAATAATTGAATTTGTTTTGTTTTATCTGATAATTCTAGTGAATCTCTTGTTCTAAGTTCAGCCAAGAACTTTTTTTGTTCTTTAAAATCATTTTCAACTTCTTGTTGATTAAATTGTATCATGGTTAATGATAAATGAGGGTAAGATTTGATTTTTGTTTTTAACAATGAGATAATATCATTTGAAATTGGTTCTAAACCATAACTGTTGAATATAACAGAAGAAGTTTTATCTCTCCATGGGAAAAGAAAGCCATCGTTATCAATATTATAATTTCTTTTTGAATTTAATTTTAAATAATCTTTACTTTTTAAACCCTCTAGTTCACGTTCAAAAAACTCGTCAATTGAATTATTAAACTTACTTTCATACAAGACACCAGTGAAAGTGAAAAATGCTGGAATTAACATTACAATTGAAAGTAACGTTACTATTCTCGAAATCAATCTTCTTCTTGTTGAGTTAACATAATTAATAAGTGGAAATCTAAGAAACTTTACCGTTATAAAAGTTGCTAACACAATGTACAATGAATTAATCATAAATAAATACATTGCTCCCATTGAAAATGAAGCATTACCAACAGCCAAACCATAACCTACTGTACATAAAGGAGGCATTAAAGCTGTAGCTATAGCTACACCAAATATAACTGGAGATATAGTACCTTTTTTAGTTTTAGCAATAATTAAAGACAAGCCTCCAAAAAAAGCAATTAATACATCTCTGATATCTGGTTCTGTTCTTGATAATAACTCAGAAGATTCTTCTCTTAGAGGAAAAAAAGAAAAAAACAAGTATGCAGTAAAAACACTTAAAAATACCATAACTGAAAAGTTGATAATGGATTTTTTAAGAGTTTCTAAATCATTAATAGCTATTGACAAACCAAAACCTAAAATTGGCCCCATAAGTGGAGAGATAAGCATTGCTCCAATAACTACTGGAATAGAGTTAGCATTTAAACCTACAGATGCAACTAATATAGAACAGATAAGAATCCAAGCATTAGGACCTTTGATAGATATATCGGCTTTTATTGAATTTATTGTGTGATCTCTATCTGCTTCTTTTCTAAAATCAAGAACTTCTTTGAAAAAAGAAATTAAAGAATTAAATAAACCTTTTGCATTATTGGAGATTGAGGAATCTAATTTTTCTTTTGATATATTATCATCCGAGAAGTTAAATTTATTTTCCAAAATTTAAATTTGAGTTAAACCTGTAAGTTCCGATGAACTCCTTATTTTATCTCCCAAACCATCAGTCATCATAATGTTATATTTTTGACAAATTTTTGCTTCTGGAACTTCTCCTGTAGACCGATCCCCTCCGTTGGCAAAAATATCTGGCTTAATGGCTTCTAAGGAGGCACAAACAGACTTGTCTTTGTCAATGGATAAGAAAACTTCGTCAACCATTTCCAATGATTTTACAATTTCTAGTCTGTCTTTTTCATCCATAAATGGTTTTCCTTTTTTTAATATACATTGATGATTATTATTAACAATCACAACCAATTTATCTCCTAGTTTTTTTGATAAACGTAAATATTCTAAATGGCCAACGTGTATAGGATCAAAATAACCACTTACAGCAACTACTTTCATAATTTACTTAATTTAATTCTTGCAACTGGAGAAAATAAATATTTTTTTCCAGAACTTAATTCTTTACAAATATATCTTTTTCTTCTTTTATAAAGTTTAACAAACAATTTACTTGAGTTGTGAATGAATATACTTTTTTCAGGAATTTCAAAAAGAAACATTTTTTTATCATCTATTAAATCGTGTTTTTGAAGGGCAACAACTAAATTTAAATCCGAATCTGTTGTGGCAGGTGGATTTATCATATGCAA
This sequence comes from uncultured Bacteroidota bacterium, assembly GCA_902559035.1. Taxonomy (GTDB): domain Bacteria; phylum Bacteroidota; class Bacteroidia; order Flavobacteriales; family Flavobacteriaceae; genus MAG-121220-bin8. The sequence goes on along the minus strand of CACEGG010000001.1, from coordinate 43,735 downwards.
TGCTAAATGTCTAAGAATATCTTCAGGAAAAATCAAATTATTTAAAAAAGGTAACATTAAAAATTTGTATGTTTTTTTCCACTCAGTTCCGTGTGGATTAACACTATTTCCAAAAGACTGAAAAACCTTAAAGTGAGCTAACTCATGCACAAGCGTTATTAAGAATCTATATTTATTATCAATTTGATTTAAAGTAATTTGAAATTTTCTATTTTTTAGCGATCTAAAATCACCATGTTTAGTTTTTCTAGTCTTAACAACCTTAATGGTTAGGTTTTCACTATCGATTAATTTTTTTATTAGTTCGTGTGAAGCTTTTGGGATTAAATCAAGCACTTTTTAAGGATTTGAAATAGAGACAGGAATAATTTTTCCGTTAAAAAATTTGAATCCATTTAAAGAGAATTCTAAAATAAACTCAGCCATCTCTTTGGCGGATAATGGTGCTTTGTATCCAGGAAAAGCGTTGTTCAACATTTCTGTTTGTACAGCACCCAGAGCTAATGTGTTTATTGTGATATCTGATTCTTTGAATTCTTCATAAAGCATTTCAGTTAAAATATTTAGAGCACCCTTACTGCTTGAATAAGCAGAAAGTCCTGAAAATTTACTTGAACCTGCTATTCCACCAATACTACTAATGTTAATAATATGTGCAAATGAATTAAAGGATTTTAATAATAGCCTAATTAGTTCTGCAACCCCAAAAACATTTACCTTATATACAGATTCAAAATCTGTAAAGGATGTTTTATTAAAGGGTTTGTTTATTAGTTGACCTGCATTATTAATTAAAATATCTACCGAACTAAATTTATCATTAATAAAATCAACTGCATTTTTAATTGATTCTGGTGATGACAGATCAGTACTGACCACTGAAATATTTTTTGAATTAGAAATTGTAGATAAATCTCTTGTTAAACATATTACATTATAATTTTTAGCACCATAAAGTTGAACTAACTCATAGCCAATCCCTCTACTAGTTCCAGTAATAACAACGTTTTTCATATGTAAAACACTTACACTAACATGGTAACTGGGTTTTCAACAAACCCTTTGAGAGTTTCTAAAAATAATGAACCAGTTACTCCATCAACAGTCCTATGATCACAAGCTAGAGTAAGTTTCATTGTATGACCAATCACAATTTTATCGTCTCTAACTATTGGTTTCTTTATAATACTACCAACTGAAAGAATTGCAGAATTTGGCTGATTAATAATTGAAGTAAATTCTTGAATTCCAAACATTCCTAAGTTAGAAATAGTAAATGTGGTTCCTTGCATTTCTTCAGGGGTTAATTTTTTATCCCTTGCTTTTCCAGCATAATTTTTAACTAAAATTCCAATCTCAGGAATAGTTTTATTATCTGCAAACTTAATTACAGGAACAACTAAACCATCGGGAACGCCAACAGCAACTCCAATATGTACATGATTATTAAGTCTCATTTTGTCCTCAAACCACTGAGAATTTACTCTAGGATGTTGTTTTAAGGCAATAGCACAAGCTTTTACTATTATATCATTAAATGAAATTTTAGTTTCTGGCATTGAATTGTATTGTTTTCTAAAAGCTATAGCATTATCCATTTCAAATTCAACACTTAAATAATAATGAGGTGCAGAAAATTTAGATTCTTTTAATCTACGAGCAATTGCCTTTCTCATTTGAGAATTTTCTATTTCCTCAAAACTTTCATTTTCTATGGTTGGCTCTGACTTAATAATATTTGGTTTAGCAGTTACAATTTTTGGAGCTGTATAATTTTCAACATCTTCTTTAATTATTCTTCCATTATCACCACTTCCATTAATATTTTTTAAGTCAATACTTTTTTCTTTAGCAATTTTTTTTGCTAGAGGAGAAGCTAAGATTCTAGAATTTGAATTAACAGATAAAGTTTCGACTGTTTCTACTATTTCTGGTGTTTCTGATATTTCTGGTGATTCTGGAGTGAGATCGTTAATATTTTCAATACTTTCAGTATTCTCATTTTTAACTTGTGGTATTTCACTTCCAAAATTTTCAACTGCAGATTTAAAATCTGAGTCAGCATCTCCTATAACTGCAAGTAAACTATCAACTTTAGCAGTTTCTCCAACTTTAATCCCTATGTACAATAAAGTTCCCTCGTGAAATGATTCAAATTCCATCGTAGCTTTATCTGTTTCAATCTCTGCTAAGATATCTCCTTCCTGAACAGTATCTCCAACATTAACAAGCCAACTTGAAACAGTACCTTCCTCCATTGTATCACTGAGTCTTGGCATTGTGATTATTTGAAAAGAGTTATTTATTTTAATCTCAGAATTAATTTCAGGTTTATCTTCTTCAATAGAACTTTCAGTTTCATTTATTTGATCCACTAAATCTAATTGAACTGAATTATTAACTGGAAATAATAATTGTGAAATATCTTCTCCTTCTTCTCCAATAATTGCTAAAAGCGTATCTACTTCTGCAGTTTCTCCCTCTTGAATACCAATATGTAAAAGAGTGCCTTCATGAAAAGATTCAAATTCCATAGTAGCCTTATCAGTTTCGATTTCAGCAAGGATATCTCCTTCATTAACTTTATCTCCAATATTTACTAGCCATTTTGCAACAACACCTTCTTCCATTGTGTCACTTAATCTCGGCATATTAATTATTTCTGCCATTTATTTTAATTTATGGGATATAAATTTATAATTATCCTGTTCGTAAACTGCATCATACATTACAGATTTTTCAGGATAAGGAGAATCTTCTGCAAACTTTTCACATTCTAAAACTCTTGTTTTTACACTTGCATCAATAGAACTTATTTCTTGTTCGGAGGCAAAGTCATTTTCTAAAATTACTTTTTTAACTTGAGTGATAGGATCAATTTTCCTGTATTCATTAACCTCTTCCTTTGTTCTATATTTTTGGGCATCTGACATTGAATGTCCACGATACCTGTATGTTTTCATTTCCAAGAAACTCGGACCCTCTCCACTTCTCGCTCTGGAAATTGCTTCGTGTAATGCTTCAGCAACCTTGACTGGGTTCATACCATCAACTGGGCCACAAGGCATTTCATATCCAAGCCCCAATTTCCAAATATCAGTATGGTTGGCTGTTCTTTCAACAGATGTTCCCATAGCATAACCATTATTTTCAACTATAAAAACAACCGGAAGCTTCCATAGCATTGCTAAATTTAAAGTTTCATGTAATGAACCTTGTCTAACAGCACCATCACCCATATAACACAATGTTACAGCTCCTCTGTTAAAATATTTGTCTCCAAAAGCCATTCCAGCACCCAGAGGAATTTGACCACCAACAATCCCATGTCCTCCATGAAAGCGGTGTTCCTTTGAAAAAATATGCATTGAACCTCCAAGACCCATTGATGTTCCGGTTGATTTTCCATAAAGTTCAGCCATAACGCGCTTTGGGTCAACACCCATTCCAATAGGCATTACATGATTTCTGTAAGCAGTAATCATCCTATCTTTGTTGGAATCTATTACATGTAAAGCACCAGCTAAAACTGCCTCTTGACCATTGTAAAGATGTAAAAATCCTCTAACTTTTTGTTGAATATATACAGCTGCTAATTTATCCTCAAACTTTCTCCAAAAGAGCATGTCTTCATACCATTTTAAATAAGTTTCTTTTGTAATTTCTTTCATTTAATGAGTCGTAATAAAATTTATTCCGCTAGTGGAAATATTTTTTTTGTAAAGTTAATATATCTAAACAATACATTAAAAAATAAATCAATAATTATATATTAATTAAAATTATAAGTAAAAGAAAATCTTAATGTATTCTCAAGTGGACTAATTACACTAGAAGAAGATAATAAATAAGATAAATCTAAATCAATTTCCTCTAGACTAAAACCAGTTCCAAATGTCACGTATTTCCTAGCCCCCTTATCTTCATTTTCACCAAAATAGCCAACTCTTAATGCAAAAGAATCATTATAGGTATATTCTAAGCCTAAAGACAGAGTAATTTCTTTTAGTTCTTCACTAAAACCGTCTGGAGCATCTCCAAAAGATTTAAATAACCCTGAGAGAAAGGTTACATCGGCTTGATTATATCCAATAATTTGATCATTTGAATTATATATTGGAACACTAGGTGATGGAACCAATAACTTATTTAATTCCAAGTTAATTGATAATTTATTTGATGAATCAAAGATAAAATCAAAAGCAGATCCTAATTTTAAATTTGTAGGTATGAAATTATTCTTACCTAGCTCCTCATATTTCATTTTTGGACCCATATTGGAAATATTAAAGCCAAATCTCCATAATCCGTTAAAATTCTCATATGCTCTTTCGTCAGATTGATAAAATCCAGAGATATCTACAGCAAAAGAGCTAGCTGAACTCGAATCAGAATCAACACTTTGTAACTTAACATCTGACATTAAGTATCTTCCAGTTACTCCCATAGAAAAATTATCATTCAATTTTAAAATATATGAAGCATCTAATGTAAATTCATTTGGATTTTCTAAATATGGAATATCTTGGGGATTTTGTAAAATATCTATATCTCCAAGACTAAAATACTTAAAACTTGTTGACCATGAGCTTCTGTCATCTATAACATTGTAGTAATTTAAGTTTGCTAAAAACACATCACTCACTAGCTTGCTCAAATAAGGTGTATAACTTACGCCAACACCAGATTTATTATCTAAAAAAACATATTTAGCAGGATTCCAATGCTGAGAAAAAGCATCTGGGGATGTTGCTACACCTTGTTCGCCTAATCCTGAAGCTCTAGCATCTGCTGAAATCATTAAAAATGGAACTGCTGTTGTAATTACTCTTCTGTCTTGAGAGTAAAGATTTAATAAGTTAAAAATTAAAAATATATTAACAACTATTTTCTTCATATATGGCATCTTTTTTGTTTAGTTTTAAACAGCAAAATTTTTTTTTAAACAATTTACTATCTTGCGTGTTCAAGATATGAAATATATTTTATGAAAATTAGTAATTTATTTATTCCATTAGTACTCATATTATCAGTTACATTGATTGGCTGTAGTAACAATAATCCGTTTAAAAGTAGTAAAAATGTTTCTCAGGCGACAGGTTGGAAAATTAGTACCAAAGATGGTGGTTTTAAAAATAAAAAATCTTACAAAGGTCAAAGAACTGGACCAGGATTAGTTTTTGTTGAAGGTGGTACCTACACTAAAGGTAATGTTCAAGATAATATCATGCACGATTGGAATAATACTCCAACTCAACAATACGTTAGATCTTTTTTTATAGATGAGACCGAAGTAACTAATTTAATGTATGTAGAATATTTACATTGGATGAATAAGGTTTTTGCAAAGGATTTTCCAGAAATATACAAATCTGCACTGCCAGACACACTTGTTTGGAGAAATCCACTTGGTTTTAATGAGGATATGGTTAATAATTATCTCAGACATCCTGCTTTTGAAAGTCATCCAGTTGTTGGAGTCAGTTGGAAACAAGCTGTTAATTATGCTAAATGGAGAACTGACAGAGTTAATGAACAAATTTTAGTTGCAAATGGCTACATAAGACCCGGTGCAATTAGTCCTGATAGTTTACAAAATGGATATTCTTTTAATACAAAGGCATATTTTTTAGATCCTGCCAATTCTTATGACGGTAAAATGAACGAAATGGCTGATTCTAAGCAAATTACAACTGACGAGGATGGACAAAAAACTTTTAATTATGCATCAAGAGAAAGTGGTGTACTATTACCAGAATACAGACTTCCTACTGAAACTGAATGGGAATACGCAGCATTAGCACTGAGTGAGATTTCTGAAGACAATCTATACAGAGGAAAAAAGAAATTTCCATGGGACGGAGAATACACTAGATCAGGTAAAAGAAAAAACCAAGGGGATCAACTTGCAAATTTTAAGCTTGGAAAGGGAGATTACGGAGGAATTGCTGGTTGGTCTGAAACTGGATCAGGAATAACTTCTGCCGTTAGGGCATACCCACCAAACGACTTTGGTTTATATGGAATGGCGGGAAATGTTGCTGAATGGGTCGCAGATGTTTATAGACCAATAATTGATGAAGAAATGAATGATTTCAATTATTACAGGGGTAATCTTTACTACAAGCCTTCAATTGATGAAAATGGTAAGGTAATAACCTTTGGAACTGAAAATGCTAATTCTGACAACCTACCCGGATCATTAAAAAATGAAATTGAAGATGAAGAATCAATAGATAGAACAAATTATAGTAAGGGTGATAATAGAGACTTTAATGATGGTGATAGAAATTCGGTAAGGGATTTTAAACTTGATGGAGAATTCTCCAATATGTACAACTCACCCAAAGAAGATAATCCATATGAGGAATCAACTACTCTTGTCAATAATGAAGCCAGGGTATACAAAGGCGGTTCATGGCTAGACAGAGCGTATTATTTAGATCCTGCTCAAAGAAGATATTACCCAGAAACAATGACTTCAAACTTTATTGGATTTAGATGTGCAATGTCCTATTTAGGTGAATCTAGAAATAGTAAAAAACCTCGAAAAAGAAGATAAAGATTATTCAGATAAATAATCAAGTTTTTCTGATTATCTTTATTTAATGAGCCCCCAGGAATTACATAATTATTACAAATTATCTAAGTCAATTTCAACTGATTCCAGAACTGTAAAAAAAGGAGATATCTATTTTGCATTAAAAGGTGAAAATTTTAATGGGAATAATTTTGCTGAAAATGCGATTCAAAAAGGTGCTAGTTATGCAGTTGTAGATGATCATAAAATTAGTAATCCAAAATTTTTAAAAGTTAAAAACTCATTAGAATCCTTACAGGAACTGGCTAAGCTTCACAGATCTAAACTTCAAAAAACTAAAGTGATTGCTTTAACTGGAAGCAATGGAAAAACTACTACTAAGGAGCTGATAAACGAAGTCTTAAAAACAAAATTCAAAGTCTGTTCTACCTATGGAAATTTAAATAATCATATAGGTGTACCACTAACTTTACTCAGTATTGACCCATCTACAGAAATTGCTGTTGTAGAGATGGGAGCAAATCATTTAAATGAAATTAAATTTTTAACGGAAATGATAAATCCAGACTATGGATTAATAACAAATTTTGGTAAAGCACACTTGGAAGGGTTTGGAAGTATTGAAGGTGTTATTAAAGGAAAAAGTGAACTTTTTGATTATCTATTAAATTATAATAAAACAGCATTTATTGATGGAGATGATAAAATTCAAAATCTTTTTAAAGGAAATAAAATTAGCTTTAGTAAAGACAAAGATTCAAATTATAATTTCAAAGAAATCAAAGATTCTATTTTTTCTGGGATTAATTTTAAAAATCAATTGATTCGTTCTAATCTAACTGGAAATTATAATTATTCGAATATTGCATTTGCTACACTAATAGGTCTTCATTTTGGTATAGATATCAAGAAAATTAAAAAGGCTATTTTAAGCTATATTCCCTCAAATAATCGATCTCAGATTATTGAAAAAAAAGGGAAATCAATAGTTTTAGATGCTTACAATGCCAATCCAACCAGCATGATATCAGCCTTAAATTCTTTTTCAGAAAAAAAAGGAACAAAATCTATCATTTTAGGAGATATGTTTGAACTAGGTTTAGAATCTGATAAAGAGCATAAAGAATTAATAAATTTTTGCATAAAAAATAACTTTAATGATATATATCTAATTGGTAATGAATTTTATAAACACAAAAACTCATTCAATCAACCCAATTTTTATAAAACTAAAGATGAATTAAGTAATCATTTAAAAAAAACACCCTTAAAATCAGAACTTATTTTAATTAAAGGATCTAGAGGCATGAAAATGGAAAAAGTAATTAAATATATATTCTAGCTATGAAAAGATCTATTTTATTATTAATTATCACTGTATTTATTAGTTGTAAAAATTCTATTGAGTGGAAAAATTATGACGAATCAAATGAAATTATAGAAAATAGCAATCACCCTAACAAAAGAATGCAATTCAAATTGATTCAATCCAGATATGATCTCAAAAACAGTTGGTTTGAAAATATCCTTGATGATTTAAATAAATTTGGAAAAGATCAATATCAAATGCTAAAGCCATTAATTATTGAAAAAAGTATTCCTGAAATACAAACGAGCATATTAAATAATAAGCTTACCTATGAAAAATTAGTTTTGTTTTATTTATTCAGAATTCAGTCCGTTGAATTTAATAACGACCTATATTTAAATTCTATCATTAACATAAATCAAAATATTTTAAATGAAGCAAGAGAAAAAGATAAAGTTAAACCTGAATCCATCTATTCTTTACATGGAATTCCTGTTCTTTTAAAGGATAATATTAATTATGATGGATTACCAACTACAGCTGGATCATTTGCATTAAATAACAATAAAACTAAAAATGCTTTTGTAGTTGAAAAGTTGTTAGAAAACGGTGCTTTAATACTTGGGAAAACTAACCTAAGTGAATGGGCATATTATTTTTGTAATAACTGCCCATCAGGTTATAGCGCTATGGGTGGTCAAACTTTAAATCCATACGGAAGGAAAAAATTTGACTCAGGCGGATCAAGTTCAGGAAGCGGAGTGGCTATTTCAGCAAATTTTTCTAGTGTATCACTTGGTTCAGAAACATCTGGATCGATACTCTCACCATCTTCTGCAAATTCTATTGTTGGTCTAAAACCCACTATCGGTTTAGTTAGTAGGTCTGGAATAGTACCTATTTCAAGCACTCTAGATACATCAGGCCCAATGACCAAAAACGTAATCGACAATGCTATAGTTTTAAAGGCAATTTCTGGATTTGACCAGGATGATACTTTCTCAGTTAAAAAAAATAATATTGACTTAGAATCAATAATTAATTCTTCATTAAAAGGAAAACGATTCGGAGTATTTAATGATTTTTTAGAGGATTCATTATATTCAAATGCAATCAATAAAATTGAAAAATTAGGAGGAATAATAATAAAATTTGATCCACCCCAAGTTGATTTTAGTGGTTTTAGAAAAATTCTTGATTATGACATGAAAAATGATTTACCTAAATATTTTAAAGAAAATAATATATCATTTAATAGTGTAAAAGATATTATTGAGTTTAACATGAAAGACTCCCTAAAAAGAGCACCCTATGGACAAGGGATTTTTAAATCTATTAATCTAGACTCTACTCAAGTTGATGAAATTAGTATAATTAAAAGCAGAATAAAAAAAGAAGGGGAAAAATATTTTAATACAGCAATTAAAACACATCAATTAGATGCAATTATCTCAATAAATAATTATCACGCTGGTTATGCTGCAGGAGCATACTATCCTTGTTTAACAATTCCAATGGGCTATAACAAAAATGGTAAACCCTTTAATTTAACTTTTATTTCTCAATCATTTACTGAAAATAAACTTTTACAGATTGGTTATGCATTTGAAAAAGAAACAAATTACAGAACTATACCCTTTTAATTAAAACGCTTTTATTTATTATTTTGAAGATAATCCAAAGTCAATGAAGTCATTGATTTTAAGCCTGTAACCATAGCGGAATCATCAACATAAAAATCAGGTGTATGATGAGGTGCGGCTAAGTTTGGGTCTGTACCCTTTTTTGCACCTCCAATGAAAAAATACATTCCAGGAACTTTTTCTTGAAAAAATGAAAAATCTTCAGCTCCAGTTATTGCATTCATAAAGTTTACATTTTCTTCTCCATTTACTCTGTTTAGTGTTGGCAACATTTCATTATACAAATCCATATCATTATAAGTAATTGGATAACTAACCATATAAGTAATTTTTGATTTAGCATTATTTGCTTTTGAAACATTATAAACTATTTCTTCTAAGCGTTTTAATACAGTTTTTCTCATTTCAGAATCCAGAGTTCTTATTGTTCCAAGCATGTATAAACTTTCAGGAATAATATTACTTCTAACACCACCATGTATACTTCCAATTGTAACAACTGCAGCGGCTTTAGTAAGTGGCATGTTTCTACTTACAATAGTTTGAAGAGAATTTACAATTTGTGAAGCCGTTACTATTGGATCTGTTCCAGTCCATGGAGTTGAACCATGAGTTTGAATACCCTCTATATCAATCCTGAATTCATCAACAGCTGCCATAATACCCAGAGGTCTTACATTTACTTGACCTGCACTAATTTGAGACCAGATGTGTAATCCAAAAATTGCATCAACTTTTGGGTTTTCTAAAACACCTTCTTTAACCATTAGTTCAGCACCACCCTCCTCACCAGCTGGAGCTCCCTCTTCTGCGGGTTGAAATATAAACTTTACTGATCCAGGAATTTGATCTTTTATTTCATACAATACTTTTGCAACACCAAGTAAAATAGCAGTATGCGTGTCATGTCCACATGCATGCATCACTGGTACTTTTTCTCCATTATATATACCAGTCATTTTTGAAGCCCAAGGCAAGTCTGCTCTCTCTTTAACAGGGAGACCATCAATATCTGCTCTAAGAGCAACAACAGGTCCAGGCTTACCGCCCTTTAAAACAGCAACAACACCTGTTTTTGCAATACCAGTTTGAGGATTCAAACCAATTTTAATTAACTCCTGCTCAATCCTTTTAGCTGTTTTAAATTCTCTGTTACTTAATTCTGCGTTTTCATGAAACCAATGCCTTAACTCAATAACTTCATTTTCATAATTCAAAATCAAATCGTTTACTTTTTTATCAAAATTTTGAGAAAAAGATATTGAACAACAAATCAAAAACAGTAGAGATAATTTAATTTTCATAAGAGTATATCTGTATTACTATAAATTTAATTTAAATTTTTCACATGCTTCTAAAAATGATTTTTTCAGATCAGAATTTAGTATCCCCTCACGGTCATTGAAGTTTTTTGAAAAACTAGGTAGAGAAAACGTTGGAATATTAAACTTATGTTCAAAAGAAATTCTTTGATGTGCCATTTCTAAAACAGAAACAGCACCCCTAGTTCCATCAGATGTTGATAAAAGCAACATTGGTTTATTCCACCAAACAATCTTATCAATTCTAGAAATCCAATCAAAAATATTTTTAAAAGCTACAGTATAGGAACCATTGTGTTCAGCAAATGAAATAATTATTCCATCTGATTCTTTAAGAATATTATAAAATTTTAAAGCCTCTTTTGGGATCCCAAACTCATTTTCCTTGTCCTCACTATAAATTGGCATTTCAAAATCATTTAGGTCTAAAATTAATTTATCAACTCCGTCAAATTGATTTGAAGCATATACAGAAAATCTCTTGTTGATAGATTTTGTTGAGGAACTGGCACCAAATGCAACAATTTTTTTCATATTTAGTTGTGGGTCATACTGGATTCGAACCAGTGACTTCTACCCTGTCAAGGTAACACTCTGAACCAACTGAGTTAATGACCCTTTATGATATAAATTTATGGATTTTATTTATATTTATATTATGAATTGTAATTGTAAAAATTGTAATTGTGATAACTCATGTTCTTGCAACTGCTGTGATTGTTAAATGAATAATTGGCACAAAAAACAGGTAGAAAGTACCCGAAAATGGTGGGGGTTTTCTCATTACCAGCTTTATTGGATTTCTTTCATAAAAGGTTTGATATTTGGTGGATTAATTGTGTATTATTTTATTAGTTAATGAAAAACCAGAAATTTATTTTAATAGCTTGTGCTGTATTTATCTTCATTATATCGATAGGTTCAGATTATAGTGCATACACAACAGAAATGGCTATTGCTGAAGCAAAGGGCGAAGTGTTTGAAAAAAGTTTTTCACCGATGTGGGAAAGTTTTATTGTACCATTAATATTCGTTGTAATTGCTTTCATTCCTAATTCAAAAAAATGAAAATAGTATTCATTTTATTGTTTATCCCTCTAATCTCATTTAGTCAGGTAACATATAAAGACGTCATGTCTATTAGCACAAAGAATACTTTTCTAAAAGTTATGTTAGATAACAAATATTCTCAAATGGAATCAGATTCAGCAGAACTTGTATTTGGTTTAATTCCCTCCGAAAATGATACCTCAAGTTCATTTGCTTATTATTATTCTGATAACAGATTTATGTTTCAATTTGTAAGAACTGGAACAATGTATACAGGTACTCCTCAAGAAAAAGTAGTTGTAATGGATAACCCTTATGATGCTATCTATAATAAAATAAGTGAAAAATGTAAGTTAGTTTCAATAAGAGAGGTAGATAAAAAAAATTACGCTTGTTACGACTGTAAGAAAGCTAAATTCGACGGCTTAATTGGTTTAACTACATCTGGTCAATCAGGATTCATTACTGCTTTTGCAGAATAGATAATAAAGAGACACTCTGGTACGGGATTAAGAAAGAAAGTATCAAACAACAACTACAAGTTTTTTTATTACATGCATGTGCTTTAGGTAATTATTTAGGCTTTAGATAGGTTTTTCAACAGTTGACTTAAAGTATTTCCAAATTATAATTGTAAAAATTATAATAATGATTAAAGATAAAATGGAACTCTCAAACCCGAACTCACCACCATTTATATAATTATTTTCAATAATATCGAATTTGATAATTGAATAGGAATCTAAACCACTTACTTTAAATCCAAACATAGCTTGAAAAAAGTTCCAACTAAAATGTAATGCTATTGGAAACCACAAGTTTTTTGTAAATACATAAGAAGCTCCAAGAAATATACCGGCTAAAAATATATTAGACAAACCTAAAAGAGTAACGTTAGGATTTGCTCCATGAATCAAAGAAAAAAATAATGACGAAATAAATAGTGCGACATATGGGTTAAAAGACTCTAATAAATTTTTTAAAACATATCCCCTGAAAATAATTTCTTCGAATATAGAAACTCCAGTGAATAAAATAATAGATAATAGGATTTTCTGTAAATCAAAATCAATCTCAACAAAAACTATCTCATTAATTAATAATAAAAAAAAGTAAGCAAATCCCATTATTAACAATCCTATTACTAGACCAAAATTAAAATCTTTTAATCTCCCTTTGATTTGTAATCCAATATCAACTAGAGGTTCTTTGTCAATATATTTCATAAAGGCCCATAACATAATAATCATAACAAAAATCATAGTATACTCTAGAATTATCATCGACTCTAAATCTATTTTATCTGAACCCAAATTGTTCATGTCAAAGCCAGATGCCATCATAACTATTACAGCTATTATTTGAGGAATAAATATTAAAGGAAGAAATAATAAGGATTTTCCCCATCCTGAATGATTTGATACTTTTTTAAACATACTATTTATTATTAAAAATTACTGGAAATGAATAAGTCATTGCAACTGGATAATCATTTTTTAATGCTGGCTCTAAAGCAGGTATTTTTTTAATTGCTTTTTCAGCTTGTAGTCTATATTTTTCAGGACCATATGATGTAATTTCATATATACTTCCATCATTTTCGACAATAATTTCAACAAAAACAATTACTTTTTTTGTGTTATTTTTAGCTACTTTAGGATGTTTTAGGTATTTATCTAAATGCTTATTTATATTATTCTTAAAAATTTCAATCGATTGATCTGAGTTTATGTTATTTGTTTTAGGAAATAATGGTGCCCAGTTTACTTCATCTATTGTAAACACATCGTTTAAATCAAAATTTTGAGAATCTAATCTATATGTAACTGGAATTCGAAACGGAAAAGCCGAAATTTCACCGTTAACTTTTCCAGGCTTCATTTCGGGTAGCTGAAGGAAAATTTCAGTTGCAGCTTTTTCAAAAATATTATTTGCGGTTTGTAAAGCATTAGGATCTTTAAACTCTACTCCGACTAATGAGGATTTTGCAACTAATTTATCTACTTTACCGTTAATATCAATTTCAAAAAAAACATTTACTACAGCCTGAAGTCCCAATTCTTTTAAATTTTCAGGAAAAACCAAATATTTATCAATATGTTCAGTCAATGTTTCATCAAAACAAGTTTTCTGATTCTTTGCGGGAACAAGTTTACAAATTGGAAAAACTGGAAACTCAGATTCTATGACCTGTGTTTCTTGAGAAATTAAAAAGTTGGAAAGAAAAATGAATAAAAATATATATATAAATCTGCTCACATTTAAAATTTAAAAAACTTAAAGATAAGTTAATTAAAGACTCACATATATTTTTTTTAGTACATTTAGGGTTAAATATCATCAAATATGAAAAATCTAACTTTTATTTTAACATTATTTATAATGGCATTCACGATTTCATGTGAAAACATGGATCAAGAAATGTCAGACGATGAATTAATTCAGGCAATTATAGAATCAGAAAACAGAATATCTGTTGCAAAAAATGATTTACCTAAATCAGCTATTGCTAGCATTAACTTTGATATGCCAAACGATATTATTCGTTTAGCCGAATTGGCTCCAGAACTTGGATATGAGATAGAATTAAAAAGTTGGGACTTTTTTGATTTTGAACTAGATTATGAAAGAGACGACAATAAATATTTCGCGACAAATGGTAGAAAACTAGAGTCATCCAAAGGGAATAAAGATGGAAAGAAAAAAAGAGGGGCCTGTTTTAAGTTTGTTTACCCAATTTCATACACTATGTCAGATAATTCTACAATTTCTGGTGATAGTAGAAAAGAAATTCATACTCAAATGAAAGCCTACTTTGATAAACATGGAAAAAGTAGAGAAAATAAACCTACTCTTAACTTACCTGTTCAAATTATGACAATTGCTAAGGATAAAACAGTTTCTACAAAAGATATCTTAACTCTTGAAGATTTAAGATCACTCTGGCAATATTGCAAAGGCAGAAAAGGGGATGATAAAGGTGATGATAAAAGAGGTTAAGACAACCCTTGTATAAAACTTAAAAGCTCCCAACTGGGAGCTTTTTTATTTTTAAGGTTTCAGTTTATTCCAACTAAAAACCATTACTGAAGCAAAAAAAAATAATGCACCGACTGGCAATAACCCAAATGGTTCTCTTAAAAACCCATCCTCATCTACCTCCGATCCAATTAAAAAAAACAATATATAACAGCTAATACTAATTGAAAATAATACAATTGGAAGTTTTTTTCTCATCAAATAAATATTGAAAGAATCATAAGACTAATCTAAGTATTTAATTTTTATATTTTTGCCTCAATATTAAAATACATGAAACATTATTCAAAAAAAGATATAAATGAAATGAATCGCATTTATAGGCTTAATTTAATTAATAGTTGTACTGGATATAAGTCAGCTAATTTAATTGGAACTATTTCAACTAATAAAATATATAATGTTGCCGTTTTTAGTTCAATAACACATTTAGGAAGTGATCCTGCACTATTAACTTTCATTGTTAGACCAACAACTGTTCCAAGAGATACTTATAAAAATATTATAGATACAAAGCAGTTTACTGTAAATCATATAAATATTGATGACATTGAAGATGCTCATCATACATCAGCCAGATATCCCGAAATGATTTCTGAATTTGACATGACTAAATTAGAAAAAGAATTTAAAGATGGTTATAGTGCGCCATTTGTAAAATCTTCAAAAATTAAATTAGGTTGTAAATTTTTAAATCAATATAAGATTAAGGAAAACAACACTTTGCTTATGGTTGCTGAAATAAATGATATTTTCTTTGAGGAAAACATTATTCAAAAGGATGGATGGCTAAATTTGGATACTGCTAAAACTGTAACTGTTAATGGACTCGATGGTTATGCCTTACCTAAACTAGTTGATAGGTTTAAATATGCTAAACGTAAAAATGAATAACTTTATTAATAAAGACATACTTGAATATTCAGAGAAATATTCGCAACAAGAACCAGAAATTCTTCAAGAACTTAATAGAGAAACCCACTTAAAGATTTTAAACCCTAGGATGCTTAGTGGTTTTTTTCAAGGAAGGTTATTATCCATAATTAGTAAACTAATAAAGCCCAAAAAAGTTCTCGAAATCGGAACCTACACAGGCTACTCTGCAATATGTATTGCTGAGGGAATGAATAAGAATGGTATTATTCATACCATTGATAAAAATGAGGAACTTAATACTATTCAAAAAAAATATTTTAAAAAATCTGGGCTTGAAAATAATATTATTCAATATAACGGATGTGCTTTAGATATTATTCCCAAAATTGAAGAAAAATTTGATCTAATTTTTATAGATGCTGATAAAGAAAATTACATCAACTACTTTAATCTAGTTATCGATAAATTAAACAACAATGGAGTAATATTAGCAGACAATGTTCTTTGGAGTGGAAAAGTAATAAATTCAGAAGATCATGATTTAACAACTAATGTTCTAAGAGAATTTAACAAAAGTGTTAATAACGATAATAGAGTTGAAACTATTTTACTTCCAATAAGAGATGGGATTTCTATAATTAGAAAAATCTAAGATTATTTTCTTTTAATTGAACCTGTCAATTCATCCATTTGATCTTTTACATCATCTATTTCTTTTTTTATAGAATTTGTATCAAGACCTTGTTTTTCAGCACTTTTTTTTATTTCAGACTTTATATCTTCCGTAGCATCTTTTACTTGACGAATACCTCTTCCAAGTCCTCTTGAGATTTCTGGAATTTTATCAGCTCCAAACACCAATAAAACAATTAGACCTATAAACAATATTTCAGGACCACTAATAAATAAAATCATCGTATTCATTGCTATGTAAATATAAAAAAAGGTCGATTAAAAATCGACCTTTTTAAATTTTTAACCTTTTACTTTAGATTTAAATTTATCAAACTCTGATTCATCTTGCTTTTTAGGCCATGAATTGTTTGATGTATCAATATCCGCAGTTTCTAAATCTGGATCTAGATTAATATTTATAATTTTTTTATTGGAGGGAATTAATTTTTTAACTTCTTTATCATTTTTTCTCCAAACTTGAGCAGGATAAGTAATTCTTTGTGTTGTTTCATCCTCGTATTCAATATCAACTATAATAGGCATAACCAAACCTCCTGGTTTTTCAAATGCAATTTCATAAAAGTACTTAGGAACTTCTAAATTAGAAATTTCACTTTCAGTAAAGTTTTCATTAATATAATTGTTCAATAATTTAGAATTTTCCAATGGGCTATTATCTTTGTTGCTTTCACTATCATTTTCAAAATTCTCGAAAAAAACTAATGGTCTTAATCTATTTCTTGGGATACCTCTTTCTTCCATAATTTTCTTCATTTCCTCACCAGGTTCACTTGAAACATAATATTGATTAACTTCCTTAATTCCAATGTCTACATAATCAGTAGTGTAAAACCATCCCCTCCAAAACCAATCTAAATCAACAGCTGAAGCATCTTCCATGGTTCTAAAAAAATCTTCAGGACTTGGATGCTTAAACATCCAACGTCTAGAATAGGTCTTAAAAGCATGATCGAATAATTCTCTACCCATAACTGTTTCTCTTAAAATATTTAGGGCAGTAGCAGGTTTACCATAAGCATTTGGACCTAGGCTGTATACATTTTCTGGATTTGCCATAATAGGAGCTAAAAAGTTTTGGTCTACGCTCATATATCGAGTTATCATACTTGCAGGTCCTCTGTCAGAGGGGAAATTCTTTCCCGGATATACGATTTCTGGAATATCTTTAGCAAGCTTTTGTTCTGTTATATATTGAACAAAAGTATTTATTCCTTCATCCATCCAAGCCCATTGTCTTTCATCATTATTAACAATCATAGGAAACCAGTTGTGTCCAATCTCGTGAATTATAACCCCTATCATCCCAAATTTAACATCATCAGAATAGGAACCATCAATATTTGGTCTACCAAAATTGAAACAAATCATAGGATATTCCATTCCAATTTGTTTAGCATGGACTGAAATTGCTTTATGATAAGGATAATCAAAAGTATAATCAGAGTATGTTTTTAGTGTTTCTGCAACGACCACCGTTGAATAATCTTCCCATAAAGGATTACCCTCTTTTGGATACATTGAAACAGCCATTACATCTTTATCTCCAATCTTTACAGCCATCATATCCCAAATAAATTTTCTAGATGTTGCAAAAGCAAAATCTCTAACATTTTCAGCCTGGAAATGCCAAGTTTTTTTCTTTTTTGAAAACCCTTTTTCAGCTTCCTCAGCTTCTGCCTGAGTGACGATCATTACAGGTTTATCGTATGTTTTTTTAGCTTTATTAAAACGCTTTAACATTTCCTTAGAAAATATATTTTTTCTGTTTTGAAGCTCACCTGTAGCATCTAAAATGTGATCTGAAGGAACAGTTATTTTAACATCATAATTTCCAAATGGAAGAGCAAATTCACCATCTCCCCAAAATTGGTAATTTTGCCAACCCTCAACTTCATTATAAACGGCCATTCTTGGGAAGAACTGAGCAATGATGTATACTCTGTTACCGTCTTTATCAAATGTTTCATATCCAGATCTTCCATCTTGATTAACATGATCTTGAATATTATACCACCACTTAATGGAAAAAGAAAATTTTTCGCCACTTTTCAAAACTGAAGGTAAATCTACCCTCATCATCGTTTGGTTTACTATATACTTGAGAGGTTTGTTATTTTCATCAACTACATATTCAATATTAAAACCTCCGTCAAATGGATCGGTCAAAAATTCTTTTGTAAAACCTGAAGGAGCATAAGCAGGTCTAACTCCACTTCCATCAATTAGTAAGGATGGAGAGTCTTTTTTTCTAACATTCTGATCCAATTGAACCCATAAATATTCTAAATTATCAGGGGAATTATTGGTGTATGTTATTGTTTCTGATCCATATATTTTTTTGTTTTCATCATCCAATTCAATATCCATCTTATAATCTGCTTGTTGCTGATAATAAGCAGGTCCTGGAGCACCAGAAGCTGTTCTATACATATTTGGAGTAGAGAATTCTTGGTAGAGTTGTCTAAATTTATTGACGTTTATATTTTCTTGATTTCTATCTTTTGCCTCTTGGGAAAAACCAGAAAAAGAAATTAAAAAACCTAGTGTAAATATTAATATTTTTTTAAAGTTCATGATTAAAATTTTGAACTCTAAATTTAACAAAAAAGATTATATATTAACTGATAGAACTGAATTATTAATTCTAGAAATAAAACTCCTCTTTTTACTGTTTTTTTTGACGTGAATTATATTCTGTTGATCTTTAAATATTTCAAACAATATTTTATTTTCTAAACTCAACGTAGTGAATAATTCTAAATTTTCGATTTCTAAAAAACATACATACATATCATTTTTACTCTCAAGACCTAGGAGATTTAATTTAATCTTTTTGTTTTCTATCAAAACATTGAGATTTAAATTAAAATAGTCCTCTAATTTATTAAAGTAAAATTTATCAATTAAATCTAAATCATCCGAACTTTCAGATAAATAGTTTTTAGAAATTGCGTTAGATAAATCATCTTTAAAAATTCTCAAAGTTACTTGTAACGAATTATTTTCTGTAAAATTAAAAAGTGAAGTACTTACATAATATTTATGTTCAGTCAAACTTGAGAATATTAAAAAACAAAATATAATAAGTAATCTATTCATTTATTGATTTATAAAATTTATCAAAAGCTTCAATTACTAATCCATGATCTGAAGATTTAAAGTCATTTTGTATTGAACTATTTTCAATTCCTCCCAACACAAATTCATAAACTTCTTCTTCTTTTAAACTATATGAATTTGTAAAAAAATTAACGCCATAAAATTCAATTATATTGACAGCTACTAAGTTTTGTTTAGACCAAGCCCTGGTATTTTTTAAACTTTTATAGTATCCTGACAAATGCTTGTATAAGGCTTCTATATCTAATCCTCCTGAAATTGGTAGAAAAAGTGTGCTTAAAATCAAACTCTTTTGTGAAACTATTTTTTCTTGTCTTTCCCCCTTAAATCCAGGAATACCAACATCATCAAAATTTATAGGAATCTTAACGTTTGAATTCTGCATGTCATTCATAATATTTCCTGAGAGATTGTGTGACTTTACATCTACATTGGTTAATTCATTAATAAATTCTTCAACGTAAACTTTGATATATTTTTGACCATAAATATTTTCATCTATAATCAAAACTCGTGGAATTATTTGAACAGACGAAATTATTAGAGTGTCTGATTTTTTTACACCAATTTCAAATTCACCTTCAATATTAGTAATTGTTTTTGATCCGCTAGTTTTATTTATTAGGTGTATTCCACTAGTGTTTATGGAATCATTAACAATTTCGCCCTTAAGAGTTTTAAAATTTTGATTAGTTTGTGAAAAAACACTTGTAATTCCTAAAAGGAAACAAAAAATAAAACTAATTTCTCTCAAGTATCTTTTTAAATTTATCACTTTGTTTAATTAAGAAATCTAATAACTGAAACTCGTTACTTTTTTTGAATAATACTTTTGAAGGAAATTTATCGTCACAATACAATAAAAATTCAGAAATATCTTCTTTATTTATTCCAAGTGATGTTAAGAAAAATGAATCGTCATAAACTTCCCTTATTAAATCACTTGGTTTATAATTTAAATTGCTAATACTCTTATCACTTAATTCATCTTTATTATTTGATTTTGCAATAGCCTTATATAAATTGATAAAATTTAAACCATTGTTAAAAGTTCCTGCTTTAAGAATCTCATCTTTAAGTCTAGTGGATTTATCAGCCATGTAATCTATTCTTTTAAACTCTTCCTCTTTGAGATCTAAAAATTTTTCAGTGTTTTCAGGACCAACTACTACTTCATCCAAAACTGTAACTTTTTCATTAACATCTATAACCAACCTACTCTTTTGTAGTATATCTTTATCAATGACAACAGATCTAATTTCATACTGAACTGAGGAGAAAACAAGACGATCATTTAATCTTACCCTCATTTCAAATTCACCATCATTATCAGTTATAGTTGCTTCCCTTGATGTATTGTTTACAACATTCGCAGAGATTACATTACTGTTTTTATATAAAACTTTTCCTCTTATCCATGTTCTTGAATCCT
This sequence comes from uncultured Bacteroidota bacterium, assembly GCA_902559035.1. Taxonomy (GTDB): domain Bacteria; phylum Bacteroidota; class Bacteroidia; order Flavobacteriales; family Flavobacteriaceae; genus MAG-121220-bin8. The sequence continues at coordinate 22,707 of CACEGG010000001.1, read as the reverse complement.
CCTGGGTATAAATAAAATTTGAAATAAAAAGTAAAACAAAAATTAGTCTCATAATTTAATTTAGAGCGGGAGACCGGGTTCGAACCGGCGACATTCAGCTTGGAAGGCTGACGCTCTACCAACTGAGCTACTCCCGCTTAATTTTTAAAAATTATTAAAATCAATTAAATATATTACTAATTTTAGTTTAATATGAAATGGATTGTAAAAAAAGTTGAAAGTGAGGAACTCTTCCCTGTTAGAAATGATGTATTAAGAAAAAATAAAGGATTCGAATATTGTAAATTCAAAGGTGATAATTTAGCTAGTTCCGCTCATTTTGGAGTTTTAAAAAACAAGAAAATTGTGGGAGGTGTTTCAATGATAGTTAATAATACAGAGAATTTAGTTTCAAACAATGTGATACAATTGAGAGGAATGTGTGTTTATGAAGCCTTTCAAAAACAAAATGTAGGGTTATCTTTACTAAACATGGCTGAATTATTTGCTATCGATAATAACTACCAATATATATGGATGAATGCTAGAAAAATTGCTCTTGACTTCTATTTAAGAAATGGATACATAAATAATTTCAGGAGTTTTAATATTGAACAGATTGGCAAACACTATTTTTTGTTCAAAAAAATAAAATGAAAAATAAAGTTGCACTAATAATATTTCTATTTTTTTTAATTTGTAATAAAAATTATTCTCAAATTACAATGGATTTAAATCAATTAACTGGAATAAATAACAACAATTTAGTGGGTGATACTATTAAACTTGAAACCCAAACCTACAGGGCTTTCAAAAAAATGGAAAGGGCTGCGAAAAATGATGGTATAAACTTAAAAATAGTATCAGCCTTTAGAGGATATGATAGACAAAAAACTATATGGAATAAAAAGTACGAAAGGTTTACCAATGAATTTTCTTTTGAACCTGAAAAGGCAATTTTAGAAATTATTCGCTTTTCAACAATTCCAGGAACATCTAGACATCATTGGGGAACAGAAATTGATATAGTTGACGCTGATTATCCAGATGAAAAAGATGTTTTAAAATCTGAAAAATTTGAAAAAAAATGGTATATATCACAAATTAAAAAATTGGTTAGATAAAAACTCCGAAAGATTTGGTTTTTATCTAACTTACAATAATGATTCCAACAGAAAAGGATTTGAATATGAGCCATGGCACTATAGTTATAAACCCAGCTCTCTAAAATATTACAATGCTTTAATTGATGCTGATTTAAAAAAAATAATTAATAACCCTGAGTTAAAAGGCCACCATTATTTCACAGAATCATTCATAAATAAATATATCTCAGAAAATATAATGGATATAAATCCAGATTTAAAATAATTGATCATAAGATTATAATTATATTTGCTTCTTAAACTTTAAGAACAAAAAATTGACTGAAAATAAGAAGGTTTTACTAATGATTTTAGATGGTTGGGGTTTAGGAACTAACCCAAATGTTTCAGCAATTGATAAGGCAAATACTCCCTACATAGACTCTTTGTATCATGATTACCCTAATTCTAAATTAGTAACCTATGGTTCTGGGGTTGGCCTTCCAGAGGGTCAAATGGGGAACAGTGAAGTTGGACATATGAATCTAGGGGCGGGAAGAATTGTTTATCAAGACTTTGCGAAAATTAATTTAGATATACAAAATGGTAATTTCAATTCTTTACAAAACTTAATCAATCCACTAAAAAGCATTCAAAAAAATAATAAAAAACTTCATTTAATTGGACTAGTCTCTGATGGAGGCGTGCATTCTCATATAAGTCACTTAGAAGCAATTTTAGATCTAACCGAAGAAATGAATGTTAACAATGTATTTATTCATGCCTTTACAGACGGTAGAGATGTAGATCCTAAATCAGGATTGGGATTTATTGAACGGCTAGAAAAAAAAATCAAACGTAGTAGTGCAAAATTAGCAAGTATAATAGGAAGATATTATGCAATGGATAGGGATAAAAGATGGGAGAGAACAAAAAAATGTTACGATCTTTTAGTTAACGGGATTGGAACAAAAACATCTAATATCAAAAATTCAATAAAAGATTCTTACAGCAATAATATAACCGATGAATTCCTTGAACCATTATTAGCTGTTAATAAAAGCAATGAGTCTGATGGACTAATTGAAAACGGGGACTATGTGATATTTTTTAATTTCAGAACAGACAGGGGAAGACAACTTACTCAAGTTATGACTCAAAACAGTAAAAACGAAATGAAAAAGCTAGATCTTAACTTTGTAACAATGACAAATTACGATGATTCGTTCGAGAATATTAAAGTAATTTACGATAAAGCTAATTTAGATGATACACTTGGAGAAGTTCTTTCTAAAAATAATAAAAAACAAATACGTATCGCCGAGACTGAAAAATACCCTCACGTAACGTTTTTTTTTAACGGAGGAAGAGAAGAACCCTATAAAAATGAGACTAGAATTTTGTGTCAATCTCCAAAGGTTGCTACGTATGATTTAAAACCTGAAATGAGTGCTTACGAGATAACTAAATCTATAATTCCTGAGATTGAAAAAAGAGAAGCTGATTTTATATGTTTAAATTTTGCTAATCCTGATATGGTTGGTCATACTGGAGATATGTCTGCAGCTATTAAAGCTTGTGAGACAGTTGATAAATGTAGTTCTAAAATTATAGAAAAAGCAAAAGAAAATAAGTATACTGTTTTAGTAATAGCTGATCATGGAAATTCTGACATAATGATAAATAAAGATGGTTCTCCAAATACTGCTCATACAACCAATTTAGTTCCCTTAATTTTAATAGATGAAGAAATAAGGAAAATAAAAGATGGTATTTTAGGGGATATTGCTCCATCAATTTTAGATATTATGAATATTAAAAAACCTGAAGAAATGACATGTAAATCTTTAATTGTTCATTAATGAAAAAATTAATAGCCTTACTAATTGTTTTAGCAACTCTTAGTTGTAATAATTCAAAAAATAAAAACTCTCCAAATCCTGAAAGCGAGGAATATATTGATATTATAGGGGTTTTTGATAGAAAAGAACTAAATAAAAACCCGCATGCTGATTGGTTTAAAAAAAACTATAGTGATTATACTCTTGATAAGGAAACAGTAGAAAAATTAAAGCCACTTTTTGAAGATATTGATATCAAGATTTTTATGGGTACATGGTGCACTGATAGTAGAAAAGAAATCCCTGTTTTTTATAAATTGATGGACAAACTTCAATTAGATAATAAAAAAATTGAATTAATTGGGATGACTTTAGAAAAAACTACACCTGATAGTTTGGAATTAAATCAAAATATAATAAATATTCCCACATTTATTTTTAAAAAAAATGGTGAAGAAATTAATAGAATAGTTGAATTTCCAATTGAGACAATTGAAAAAGATATTTTGGAAATCTTAACTACAAATGATTACCAAAATCCATACGATTTTTAACATGAGTTTGATTAAAACATCAGAAGAAATAGAGCTAATCCGTGAAAGTGCGCAATTAGTTTCAAAAACGCTAGGCATGCTTGCTAGTGAAATAAAACCAGGGATCAATACACTTTACTTAGACGACTTAGCTGAATCTTTTATCAGAGATCATAAAGGTGTTCCTGGTTTCCTAGGTCTATATGATTTTCCTAATACACTTTGCATAAGCCCTAACAGTCAAGTTGTTCACGGAATTCCAAATAAAGAAATCATCAGAGAGGGTGATATACTTTCTATTGATTGTGGGGTATTAAAAAATGGTTATTATGGGGATCATGCTTTCACGTTTACCGTTGGAGAGGTGGATAAAGAAATTTTACAGTTGTTAGAAACTACAAAACAGTCACTGTATGTTGGCATAGAGCAGTTTAAGGTAGGAAATCGAGTTGGTGACGTTGGGTATGCTATTCAAAATTACAATGAATCTAAAGGTTACGGTGTTGTTAGAGAATTAGTAGGTCATGGTCTTGGAAAAGAAATGCATGAAAAACCAGAAATGCCTAACTATGGCAAAAGAGGAACAGGAAAAAAAATTCAAGAAGGAATGGTTGTGGCAATTGAGCCCATGATAAATATGGGAACACCAAACATTAATCAATTAAATGACGGTTGGACTATTCTTACTAGAGATAATAAACCTAGTGCTCATTTTGAGCATAATATTGCCATAGTAAATGGAAAACCAAAATTATTGTCAACTTTTGATTATATATATGATTCTTTAGGGATTAAAAGTGATGAAGAAATTCCTTTTAAATAATAAAACTTGAAAAAGTTAATTAAGTTTTTGATTAATACAATTCCTAGACCGTATCTAATATGGTGGAGTAAATTTTTAGCACCCTTTATCGATATTTTTTATCGAGGAAATGAATTCACTGACCCAATAAATGGAAAGTCATATAGAAAATTTCTTCCTTACGGATATGTAAAACAAAGAGATAATGCACTTAGTCCTGGAACCCTATCATTAGAAAGACATAGATTATTGTGGTTATATTTAAATAATGAAACCAATTTTTTTTCTAAAACTTTAAAGGTTCTTCATATTGCACCTGAGCAATGTTTTTATAACTTATTTAAAAATCTTAAAAACATTAACTATACTACATTTGATTTAAATTCACCTCTAGCAGATATTAAAGGTGACATTTGTAATTTGCCATTTAAAGAAAATTCATTTGATTTCATACTTTGTAATCATGTGCTTGAACACATTAATGATGACAAAAAAGCAATGAAAGAACTTTATAGAGTTTTAAATAAAAATGGAACAGCTATTCTTCAAGTTCCAATAAATCAAAAATCTAGGAAAACATTCGAAGACAGTTCAATTGTTGATAAAAAAGAGAGAATTGAAAAGTTTGGACAATACGATCACATTAGATTGTACGGTTTAGATTACTTTAAAAAACTTGAGTCTTTTGGCTTTAAAGTTGACCCATTAAAATATTCGAAAAAATTCACTGAAAGTGAAATAATAAAATATGGATTAATTAAGGATGAAATTATTCCAGTCTGTAAAAAAGGTTAATCAAAAATCAACTCTTCAAATCCCTGACTGTAAAATGTGTTTATTTCGTTTTGTGAATCCACGTAAACAACCATTGCTTCAATCTCTGGGTTAGTACTAATTAAAATTTTTGTTTTTTCAATCGGCATTGCCATAAACGCAGTTGCATATCCGTCGGCTGTCATACAATCTTTTGCAATAACGGAAGCTGCCAAAACATTAGTTTCTCTTGCACTTCCATTTAAAGGATTAATTGTGTGAACAATTTTATCTCCTGAAATTGGGTTTATTAGAAATTTTCTATAATTACCTGAACTTGCTAGACCCTTATCTTTAATAAATATTTTTTGTTTACTTTTTTCGGGATTAATTGGATCAGAAATACCTACCCTCCAACTAGTTTTACTAACTGAATTAATACCACTTGCATACATCTCTCCTCCAATATCTATAAGAAAATTATCAATACCATTATCTTTAAGAAGATTTGATATTAAATCTACACCATATCCTTTAGCTATAGCATTAAAATCAAGAAACATTCCTTTTTGTAAATTGATTTTATTATCAGTTAAATTCACTTTTTCAAATCCAGTAAAATTTAAAAGACTGTCAACATTAATTGAATAATTAGGATTAGTATTTGGACCGAGTCCATAAGCATTTGTTAATAAGCCAATTGTAGGATCAAAGTAACCTCCACTTTCTTCCCAAATTATTTTTGATGCATTAAAAACTTTTTTAAAATTTTCATCAACTATGATAGAATTATCTCCGTTATTGATTTTAGAAATATCAGAGCTTGGTATATAGGTGGATAAAGATTTATTTAAATCAAAAAAAATGGAATCGGTTAATTTATTTAGATTTTTTAAAGGTTTATCAGAATTATAAAGAATATTAAAATTAGTTCCTAAAGCAAAACCACTGTAAGAATAGGTTTGATCTGGTTTATTGCATGATAAAAAAAGTATTAATAGGAAATAAAAACTAATTGATTTCTTCAAACCCATCATAATTTACTATATAACTTGAATTTTTAAACAAAGGTAACTCATAATCATCAGAGTTTGCTAATCCTACTTTTGCACATAATAATTTAGCTTCAAACTTTTTTGAATGATCTAAAATTTTACTTAGATTATTAATTTTATAGGTTTTAGGGTTTTCTGGATACAAAATTGCTTTAACTAAAATAAAGTATAATTGTTTATTTTTTGTACAAACAAACTGTGGATTTTTTTCTAAAGAACTATTAATTGAAATAAATTCAAAATTATCCTTCTCAAGATCCTTTCCGACAATATTCATAGCTAGGCTATGAAGTTCTGATTTATTTAATGGAACTGGTAAGATATTATCCTCCAAAATCGTCAAATCGGACATTTTCAGGTGGAACACCAAAATCATCTGCCATTTTTTCAATTGCTTGATTCATTAGTGGAGGACCACAAAAATAAACTTCAATATCCTCAGGACTTTCATGATAATTTAAATAATTATCTATAACTGTTTGATGAACAAACCCAACAAAACCATCACCTTTACCATCAAGTCCGTCCTTAACTGTCCAATTATCTTCTTCCATTGGCTCAGAAAGAGCAATATAAAATTTGAAGTTTGGAAAATCTTTCTCTAATGCTTTAAAATGTTCAGTATAAAAAAGTTCTCTTTTAGATCTTCCACCATACCAAAAACTAACTTTTCTTCCAGTTTTAAGTGTTCTAAATAAATGATATAAGTGAGATCTCATTGGAGCCATACCTGCTCCTCCACCAACATATAACATTTCAGCTTCGGATTCATTTATAAAAAACTCTCCGAATGGACCTGAAATAGTGACTTTATCTCCTGGTTTCTTTGAGAATATATAGGACGATGCAACACCTGGGTTTACATTCATCCAACTGTTAGCATTCCTATCCCAAGGTGGAGTTGCTATTCTTACATTAAGCATAATTTCTTTTCCTTCTGCAGGATAAGATGCCATTGAGTAAGCTCTTTCTACGAGCTCGGTATTTTTCATCTTTAAATCCCATAGTTTGAATTTATCCCATTCCAGCTGAAATTTCTTTGGTTCCCCAGGATGTTCTTCAGGATGCGAATCAATATTTATATCTTTAAAATCAATTTCACATTCTGGAATTTCAATCTGAATATAACCCCCAGCTTTGTAACCCATATCTTCTGGTATCTCAACAACAAATTCCTTAATAAAAGATGCTACGTTCCAATTTCTTACAACAGTTGCCTCCCATTTCTTGATTCCAAATACTTCCTCAGGAACTTGTATAACCATATCTTGTTTAACTTTCACTTGACAACCTAGTCTCCAACCTTCCGCAATTTCCTTTCTAGAAAAATGTGGAGCTTCAGTTGGTAAGATTTCACCTCCTCCTTCATTAATTATACATTTACATTGAATACAGGTTCCACCACCTCCACAAGCTGATGGTAAAAATATTTTATTATTACTTAAGGTTGAAAGCAATGTATCACCAGATGATACCTCTACTTCATTTTCTCCATTCACAAGTAGTTTGACAGGTCCTGATGGAACCAATTTTGCTTTAACACCAAGCAACATCGCTACTAGAAGAAAAATTATACCTAAAAAGACTACAATACTAAATAAAATATAAGTTGAAATTGTCATAAAAAAATTAAAGTTTAATTCCCATAAAGCTCATAAATCCTATGGCCATTAGTCCAGTTATTATAAAAGTTATCCCTAAGCCCTTAAGAGGCGCAGGTACATTTGAATAAGCTATCTTTTCACGTATTGATGCTATTGCTAAAATAGCTAACAACCAACCTATTCCAGATCCAAAGCCATAAATAGCAGATTCTGTAATTCCTGAAAAATCTTTAATCTGCATAAAAAGTGAACCACCTAAAATTGCACAATTAACAGCTATTAGTGGTAAAAAAATACCAAGAGCTCCATATAATGATGGAGAAAATTTTTCAACAATCATTTCAACTAATTGTACCATAGAAGCTATAACTGCAATAAACATTATGAAGCTTAAAAATCCTAAATCTAATTCTGCATATTCAGGGCCTATCCAAGATAATGCGCCTAATTGCAAAAGATATTTATCAATTAAAAAGTTTAGAGGAACTGTAATTGTCAATACAAATATCACTGCAAAACCCATTCCAATTGAAGTTTTAACAGTTTTAGAAACAGCTAAATATGAACACATCCCAAGAAAATATGCAAAAACCATATTTTCAATGAAAATGCTTTTTATAAATAAATTTGCGTATTCCATAATATAAACTTTAAGCTTTTTCTATTAATTTTCTATTTCTTGATCTCTGTACCCAAATAATTAAACCAACAGTAATTAATGCCATAGGAGATAATAACATCATTCCATTGTTTTCATAACCCATTTCATAAAAAGAATCAGGAATTACTTGAACTCCGAGTAAATTACCTGATCCTAAAAGTTCGCGAAAAAATGCTACTAAAATTAATATAGCTCCGTATCCAAAGGCATTACCGACTCCATCTAAAAAGGATCTCCAAACCCCATTTCCTAATGCAAAAGCTTCTAATCTTCCCATTACTATACAATTAGTAATAATAAGTCCAATAAATATTGATAATTCTTTACTAACATCGTAAGCATAAGCTCTTAACACTTCATCAACTAAAACAACCATAGATGCTACTACCACAAGTTGAACTATAATTCTTATTCTGTTGGGAATTAAATTTCTTAAAATAGAAACAATGACATTACTTGCTGCCATTACGGCAACAACAGACAAACTCATCACTATAGCAGCTTTCAATTGAACTGTAATTGCTAAAGCGGAGCATATTCCCAAAACTTGAACAGTAATTGGATTGTTATCATCTAAAGGATCTGTAAGTAAAACTTTGTTTTTTGACATATTAATTAATATTTGAATCAATATTTGACATAGAAAATGCTAGTGCAGTTTCAGATTCTTTAATAGATTTAAAATAAGGTATGTAATGATTCATTCTTTCTGTAATCATATCAGTAACTCCATCACATGTTATAGTTGCACCTGATATAAAATCAACCTCATGGTCAGATTTGTCTAAGTTGGATGGATCATTATTTGTTTTCGAAACCTTAATACCCATTAAGTTATAATCTGAATCAAATAATTTTTCATCAACAAATCTTTCTTTAAACCAATCTTGAGTTATTTCAGCTCCTAAACCAGCTGTCTCGCCGACATGATCAAAAACAACTCCTTTAACAGTATTAAGATCTTCTTTGATTGAAATGTATCCAAAAATTGCATTCCACAGACCGTTTCCTCTAATAGGTACAATGTAAAATTTATCTTCCTCAATTTCAGCAACGTATAATGGAAAGTTTTGATCTTCAGGAGATTTTTTTAGTTCAAGAGCAAGTTTAACATCTCTAAATACATTCACCGTGTTATCTGTTGAACCATCACTTTGAACAGCTAACTGCTCTTTGATGTACTTGTTATAAAGATCCTCTGCTCCTTCTCTATCAACTTTAATTCCAACGGTCGATAGTATGTTTTGCATTTTTTCTTTTCTAATGTTATCATTTTGCAAATCTTTTAAAGATTGAGAAGTAAATGCTAAAACGGAAGCAACAACTAAAACCATTAAAGTTGCAAAAATAAAAGTGTATGAATTTGAATCTCTGTTCATTATTAGGCTACGTTTAAATTAGATTTTATTTTTCTGTTTACTCTTCTTTTAATATTTGCTTCAATTACATAATGATCTATAGTTGGTGCAAATACATTCATTAAAAGGATTGCTAGCATTACTCCCTCAGGATAAGCAGGATTAAAAACTCTGATCAGTATACAAAACAAACCAACCAAAATTCCATAAATCCATTTACCCTTTGTGGTTTGAGCAGCAGACACTGGATCAGTTGCCATGAAAACCACACCAAAAGCAAAACCTCCAACTATTAAATGATTAAACCAATTAAAGCTCATTAGCTCATTAGCTCCCCACAAGTTGAACAATAAACCTGTTACGGCTGCACCAATGACACTTCCAATCATAATTCTCCAGCTTCCAACTCCTGTGTATATCAAAATAAGTGCTCCAATTAACACCATGAAAGTAGAAGTTTCTGCTATTGATCCTGGAATTCCACCATAAAACATTTGAGAAACGTCGTACGGAATAGAACTTTCACCAGAAGCTAACATTCCCAAAATAGTTTCACCTGACACTCCATCTAAATTTGAAGCTTCGGAAACCCAAACCTTGTTACCGGACATATAAGTTGGGTAAGCAAAAAAGGCAAATGCTCTTGCTGTTAAAGCAGGATTTAAAATATTCATTCCTGTACCTCCAAATGCTTCTTTACCTATCAAAACAGCAAATGCAACAGAAACACCAACCATCCATAACGGGATATCAACCGGCATAATCATGGGAATCAAAAGACCTGTAACTAAATATCCTTCATTAACTTCATGTCCTCTAAAAATTGCAAATGCAAATTCAATTGCAAGACCTACAATATATGAAACAGCTATCATCGGAACTATTTTTAAAGAACCATGGATTACAGCATCCATAGTTGAAAAAGCGGTACCTAACTGAGAGTAATATTGGTATCCTGTATTATAAATTCCATAAAAAAGAGCTGGTAAAAGTGCTATTATTACAGTAATCATAGTTCTTTTTAAATCAACAGCATCTCTTATATGAGCTCCGTGTTTTGTAGTGTGATTTGGTACAAACAAAAAAGTATCAAATGCATTTATTGCCGGAGCATACTTTTCAAACTTTTCTCCCTTACCAAAGGGTTTTTTTACAGTATCTAAAATTTGTCTAATGTTCATTTATATATTCATATTTATTAACCGACTTCAGAAATCATTAAATCTAGTCCATCCCTAATTATCTTTTGTGCTTCAATTTTGGAGGATGATGAATAGTCAATAAGAGCAAAATCTTCGGGTGCAACTTCATAAATACCCAAATTCTCCATCTTTTCAATGTTACCCGACATGCATTCTTTTAACAATTGCATTGGAAAAATATCCATTGGAAATACATCTTCCATTTCACCAGTTACAACAAAAGCTCGTTCTTCTCCATTTAAATTTGTATCTAAATCATATTTTTTATTGGGGAATAACCAAGAAAATGATGTTTTGTATATACTAGGCACAGCATTATTTATAAAAGGAATCCAGCCAAACATTCTATATTGGTTACCCTCTCTAAGCACAGAAAGTGTATTGTTATAAAAACCAAGATAATTATCTTTTTCAACTAACCTTCCTGTTAAAACATCTCCGTTTATATATCTTAAATTTAGGTCAGTATCAATACCAGCATCTTTTATAATTTCAGATAAACTAGACCCAACTATAGTTTTATAATATTGTGGGTATTTAACAGGTGGTCCTGAAACTGCTAAAGTTCTAGTTGGATTATATTCGCCAGTTAAAAAAAGTTTACCAATCAATGCAACGTCTTCTGCTCCAACAACCCAAACCTTTTCTCCACTATTAACTGGATCAATATGGTGAATTTGAACCCCTACATTTCCAGCGGGATGAACACCACTTATGTTATGTATTTTAACATTATCAATCTCGTTTATGAATGAATTATGATTTTTCTCAACACATATATTTAAATCTCCTTCCGTTAATTTTTTAAGTGCGGTAATCCCAGTAATAAATTCCTTTTTTTGTTCATTTAAAATAATTTCAAAATCTGCAGAAATAGGAGCAGTATTAAGTGTGGATATAAAGATTGATTTGGGACTATCTGTGGGATCCGCTATTATATCATAAGGTCTTTGCTTTATGAATGGCCAACAACCAGAATTAAGTAAAGTTTCTAAAATTTGATTTTTTGAAAACTTTTTAAAATCAGAAATTTTATGTGAAATAGCAATTTGTTTTTCATCACAATTGATCAGTATTTCTAAAATTCGTCTTTTTGCACCACGTACAATGTCTGAAATTTCACCAGAAACTGGTGAGCAAAATTTTATTTCCGGATTTTTTTTTGAAAAAAATACAACATCACCAGCACTAACCTTTTCACCCACTTTAACAACCATTTTGGGTATTATTAAATGAAAATCAGAGGGATTTATTGAGACAGTTTTTGGAAATGGCGCCTTTTTTACGATGTTTTCTGGAGCACCTTTTAAATTAATGGATAAACCATTTTTAACTCGAATGTCATTTGACATAATTATATGCTATAAATAGAGCGCAAATTTATTAATTTAAACCTAGTTCTAAAAGTTGATTTGACATAAAGTTATTTATTTATAATCATTCTAAATTAAGAAAAATTTTATTAACAATTTGACAAAAAAAACTGGCTATATTTACAAGCATAAAAATAAACAAAATGAAATTTTATTACTTCATTTTTTTGATTGCTTTAAATTCAGTTTTAAGTCAACACAACAATACTTTAGATAATTTATACAGCATAAAAATTAAAACTGAGAGTAATGAATATTTATATCCGGTAATTGATAAAAACGAAACAATTACTTTATCTTTTGATGATTTAAATCTTAAAGAAAATAGTTACTATTATCAATTAAATCATTTTGACTACAAGTGGAATAAATCGAAACTCTTTAAGTCTGATTATATTAATGGATATGATGATAATTTGATAACTAATTATGAGAATTCATTTAACACACTTGTTGACTACAGAAATTATAAAATTTCAATTCCAAATAATGATGTAAGTATAAAAATTTCAGGAAATTTTTCTATAAGTATTCATGACAAAAACGGAGACTTTTTATTTGAAAGAAAATTTTCGATAATTAACAAAAGATTATTAATTAGTACTGAGATTAAAAAATCAAAAGATTTAAAAAATTACGAAACACATCAAAGTCAAGATATTACAGTTAAGTGTAACAACTGTTTGAATTTCAAAAACAGTTCATCTAAACTTAAACTAGTTGTTTTAAAAAATAAACAATGGAAGAATAGCATGATTTTAGAAAAACCAGATTTTTTTTTTAACGACAGATTAGTGTATAAAAATATTTCATTTCCGGGTGGAAATGAATATTTTCACTTTGATAATTCAAAAATTAATTCAACTAATTTAAATGTGTATAAGACTGAACTAAATGATATTTACTATACTTATTTAAGAACAGATCTTGAAAGAAAAAATAGTTTATACACATATAACCCTGACATCAATGGTTCATTTATAATCAATCAAAACATTAGTAATTCAAACACCGAAAATGACTACTCATTTGTAAGATTTAATTTTAAACCCAATCAAATCAATTTAAGTAACAGAATTTTTATAATTGGAGAATTTAACAATTATGAAATTACTAAAAAACACGAGCTTGAATTAATAGACGATACTTATCAAGGTAGTTTTTTATTTAAGCAAGGTTTTTATAACTATAAATATGTTTATCAAAATACTAATAAAGAATTAAAATTTTATTCAGGAAACTTCTGGGAAACAGAAAACGTTTACAGCATATTAATATTTCACAAAAAAAATACGGATAAATATTACAGTCTTATTGGTTATAAAACACATTCAAGTGTTGATATAAAAAATTGAGATAAAAAGTATTTTTATTTTTTTAAAATACATAACTTAGCTTACATGATCAATCATGTAACTAAAGGAATAAAAATTTCTGTCAATACTATTTTCGATGGTTCTTATTTTAAAAATTATACTTTAAATTACTCTTTTAGCTATACAATAACTATTACCAACCAAAGCAAAAATACTGTCCAACTAAAATCTAGACATTGGAGAATTTTCGACTCTTTAAATAATGATATAATTATTGATGGAGAAGGAGTTATTGGAGAAAAACCTACAATTGGACCTGGAGATTCTTTTGTTTACTCTTCTGGTTGTTTAATAACCTCTCCTGTTGGTGCCATGAGAGGTTTTTACAATATGATCAATATTAACAATGGAAAAAAATTCAGAGCCTATATTCCCACATTTAAACTAAATGCTCCTCAGGCTTTAAACTAATAATCAATAACATAATGAAAGATTTAAATTTTGCAGTTCCTCAATTAATAAATGAAGACGTTAAAGACTATAGAAAAAACTCAGATGAAAGAATTGAAGTAGAAAAAACATATGATCTGATGTTTAATCAAAATATCAAAATTCCGTTATACATCGGAGATGAGGAAATTTACACTGAAGAAAGAAAAGAAATTAATCCGCCTCACGATAACAAAAAAGTAGTAGGAAGTTTTTCTGTTTGTAATGAACAACATGTTCATGAGGCTATTAATAATTCTTTAAGTGTTAAAAATGAATGGACAAGTACTCCATGGCAAAAAAGAGCTTCTATTTTTCTTAAAGCAGCGGAACTGATAGCTGGGCCGTACAGATCAAGAATAAATGCAGCTACAATGATAGGTCAATCTAAAACGATTTTTCAAGCTGAAATAGATGCTGCCTGTGAACTTGTTGATTTTTTAAAACTTAATATAGTTTATATGAACGAAATCTATCATGAACAGCCTATAACTGTGGGTGAAGTATCAAATAGATTGGAATATAGACCGCTTGAGGGATTTGTATATGCTATAACTCCATTTAATTTTACAGCAATTGGTGGAAATTTATGTGCAAGTGCAGCACTTATGGGGAATGTAGTTTTATGGAAACCTAGCGACCATCAAGTTTATAGCGCTAAAGTAATAATGGATGTTTTTAAGGAGGCTGGATTACCGAATGGAGTTATTAATTTAGTTACGGGAGATCCTGTGATGATAACTGAAATAGCTTTAAAAAATAAAAATCTTTCAGGAATACACTTTACAGGCTCAACTGATGTTTTTAAAAGCTTATGGTCTAAAGTAGGTGCCAATATAAATTTGTATAGAGATTACCCTAGGATTGTTGGTGAAACTGGAGGTAAAGATTTTATTTTCTCTCACCCATCAGCAGATTCCAAAATAGTTTCTACCGCAATAGTAAGAGGTGGTTTTGAATATCAAGGTCAAAAATGTTCAGCAGCATCAAGAATTTATATTCCGAACTCAAAATCAAATGAA
This sequence comes from uncultured Bacteroidota bacterium, assembly GCA_902559035.1. Lineage (GTDB taxonomy): Bacteria > Bacteroidota > Bacteroidia > Flavobacteriales > Flavobacteriaceae > MAG-121220-bin8. The sequence continues at coordinate 7,634 of CACEGG010000001.1, read as the reverse complement.
ATTATTCAAAATCTTAAAGAACAAATCAGTACCATAACACTAGGATCGCCACGTAATTTTAAACATTTTATGACAGCTGTTATTCATGAAAATTCATTTGATAAAATTGTTAGCTATATAGAATCTGCAAGAGATTCTGAAGATGCAAAAATTATTATTGGTGGAGATTATGATAAATCAGAAGGATTTTTTGTTTCCCCCACTGTAATACTAACAACAAATCCTAATTTTATTACAATGGAAAAAGAAATTTTTGGCCCTGTAGTTACAATTTTTATTTACGATGATAATAATTGGAAAGATACTTTAAAAATAGTCGATAATACCTCAATTTACGCACTTACCGGAGCTTTTATTTCGCAAGACAAAGACAGCATTGATTACGCTCTAAAAACTTTAAGATACAGTGCGGGTAATTTTTATATTAATGATAAGCCTTCTGGAGCAGTGGTAGGTCAACAACCATTTGGTGGATCAAGAGGTTCGGGGACTAATGACAAAGCTGGCTCAAAACTAAATTTATTAAGATGGGTTTCTCCCAGATTAATAAAAGAAAATTTTAATCCTCCTACAGACTATCCTTACCCTTATATGGAATAGGTAAATAAACTACTTTTTTAGTTTCAAAAAAAGATTCATTAAAAAACTGATTTATATTAAAAACTTTGGCATTCTTAAATGGCTTAAGCTCATCATTTAGGTCACCACCTTTCAAACTAATGATACCGTTTTTTAGTTTGTGATTATTTTCTCTAGAAATTTTATCTCCAACTAAGCTGACTAAATTGGACATATTTGAAACTGCTCTATTCACTATGTAATCATAATTTAAAGATAACTTCTCAGATCTAATCTGTTGTCCATGTGCATTAGTCAAATTCAAATCACTAACAATTGCATTTACAACTTTAATTTTTTTTCCAATAGAATCTGTCAAATGGAACTGAACCTCGGGAAACATTATTGCAAGAGGAATTCCAGGAAATCCACCACCAGTTCCAACATCTAATATTTTTGAGTTATTATTAAATGAAAAAAATTTAGCTATACTTAGAGAGTGTAGTATGTGTCTTATTTCAATTTCTGAAATATCTTTTCTAGAAATTACATTAATTTTTGAATTCCAGTAGTTGAATAAACCTGGCAACATTTCAAATTGTTTAATTTGATGATTAGAAAGCTCAGGAAAATAATACTTTAATTTGTTCAAAACTTTTAAATAATTGAGTAAAATTACATCATTTAATTTATCAAAATAAATATCTTTATTTAAAATTATTTAAATAATAATTTAAGAATTAAATGAAAGAAAAATTATCAAAAAGGATTAATAATTTACCTGTTTCAGCCACATTAGCAATGGCGGCTAAAGCTAGAGAACTCAAAGAAAATGGAACTGATATTATTGGATTAAGTTTAGGAGAACCGGATTTTAATACCCCTGATTTTATAAAGGCTGCAGCTATTCAGGCAGTCGAAGATAACTATAACTCCTACACACCCGTTGATGGTTACGGAGATTTAAAAAAATCTATTTGTAACAAATTTAAAAGAGATAATGGATTAAATTACAACACTGATCAAATTGTTGTTTCAACAGGCGCTAAGCAATCAATAGCCAATACTGTTCAAGTTTTAGTAAATCCAGGTGATGATGTTTTATTAGTTGCTCCATATTGGGTAAGCTATTCTGCAATAGTAACTCTTGCAGAAGGAAACCCAATTGAAATAAGATCTGATATTTCTAGTGATTTTAAAATAACTCCCGAACAATTGGAAAACGCTATAACAGGTAGAACAAAATTGGTTATTATTAATTCTCCAAACAACCCTAGTGGATCAGTATACTCTAAAGAAGAATACATTGAATTATCAAAAGTATTAGAAAGATATCCTAATGTTTATATTCTTTCTGACGAAATATATGAACACATTAATTATGGTATCCCACATTATAGCTTTGCTAAAATTCCCTCCATGTATGACAGAACAATAACTGTAAACGGATTAGCAAAGGCATTTGCGATGACAGGCTGGAGAATTGGATACATTGGAGCTCCTAATTGGATTGCTAAAGCGTGTACTAAAATGCAAGGACAAATAACCAGTGGAACAAACTGTATTGCTCAAAGAGCTGCTATTGCTGCTTTGGATGCTCCAGTTAATAAAATTAAGTACATGGTTGATGAGTTCGAGTCTAGAAGAAAACTAATAATTAATTTACTTAAGGAAATTAGTGGGTTCAAACTAAATGAACCAAAGGGCGCTTTTTATGTTTTTCCAGATGTTTCATCTTTTTTTGGAAAAATATTGAAGGGAAAACATATAAATAATGCTTCAGATTTTGCTATATATCTTTTGGAAGAGGCTAACGTTGCTACTGTCACGGGAGATGCATTTGGCTCCCCGAACAATATTAGAATATCATACGCAGCATCAAATGAAAATATAATTAATGCGATTGCGAGAATAAAAAAAGCAGTAGAGATCGATTAGCTTTTCCAGAAATAGGGTGTAAAAAATATTAGAACGGTAAATAGCTCTAATCTCCCTACAAGCATCAAAAAAGAACACCAATATTTTCCAATTTCAGGTAAACTATCAAAATTACTAATTGGTCCTAAAGTTCCAAGTGCAGGACCTACATTTCCAAGAGATGATGCTGCTCCTCCAATAGCTGAAACAAAGTCAAGTCCAAGTAAACTTAATACTCCTGCTCCGATTATAAATAAAATTAAATATAAAATGAAAAAAGCTAAAACATGTATAATTATGGGCTTTTCAACCACGTGATTGTTATGTCTTAATGGAAAAATTGCATTTGGATGTAAAGATCTTTTAAATTCTAACAAACCATTTTTAATCAAGATTAAGTGACGTAATACTTTTACTCCGCCAGATGTAGATCCTGAAGACCCCCCCAGAAACATAATTCCAAAAAATAACATTGTTAAAAAAGGTGTCCAAGAAATAAAATCTCCAGTCACAAAACCAGTTGTTGTAACAAGAGCAACTACCTGAAAAAGAGAATGCCTTAAGCTACTTTCAAATTTTCCATATACTTCAGGATGGTAAACTTCAGTTGAGCTGAGATTTACATTTAAAAATAATACAAGTGTTGAAATGATTACAAAAGCTGTAATAAACGAAACATACCATTTAAACTCTGTATCTTGAAAAATCTTTTTAAACTTTCCTAGCAACCCAAAATATATCAAAACAAAGTTTGTTCCAGCCAAAAACATAAAGAAAATAATAATGTATTGAATTAAAGGAACATCATTCCAAAAACCTATACTTTCGTTCTTAGTAGAAAATCCACCAGACGCGATATTACTCATAGAATTATTTATCGCATCAAATAAACTCATCCCTGCGAGTTTAAGTAAAATAGTTTCTAAAAATGTAAGACCAACATAAATTAACCATAGTCTTTTAGCTGTATCGCTTATTCGAGGGTGAATTTTATCGCCCGTTAGTCCAGGTGCCTCAGCGGAGAAAAGTTGCATTCCTCCAATTCCTAATAATGGAAGTATTGCTATAGCTAAAACAATGATACCCATACCACCCAACCAGTGAGTCATACTTCTCCAAAAAATTATACTTTTAGGTAAAGCTTCAATATCATTTATAACAGTAGATCCAGTTGTAGTATAACCAGACATTGTTTCAAAAAAAATATTTGAAAATGAGGTAATTGATGCTGTAGAAATATATGGAAGAGTACCTGAAAAAACCATAGTAAGCCAACCCAATACGACTATAAAGTATGCGTCTCTTTTATTGATTTTTCTATCATTTTTTTTTGATAGCATCATCAAACACCAGCCTAAAAAAATCACTATTAATGATGTTAAAGTCATTTCCTTTAAAACACCATCGTTAGTTAAATAACTTACACCAGAGGAAATAAGCATTGCAAAGCCATTGAACATTAGCAATAAACCTAAAATATGGGAAATTAATTTTTTATTGAGTTTAGACATGTTTTATTTATAAAAATAAACTTTCTACTTTCTTAATACTTTCAGGTTTGGAACAAACTAAAACTCTATCTCCTAATTGAATTTCAAAGTCTCCTAAAGCAATTATTCCTTGATTATTTCTGATTACTCCACCAATTATTGCTGTGAGGGGAAAATCAAGATCCATAATTTTTTTATCTAAAACTTTAGAATTTTCATTTACAATAAATTCTACAATTTCTGCATCCATATCATTAAGCTTAGCAAGCTCAACAATATCACCATTTCTAACGAATTTGAAAATATCATTCGCTGCTAGTAACTTTTTATTAATCAAAGTATCTATTCCTATTGATTGTGACAGATTGAAGTAATCCATATTTTCTACCAAAGCGATGGTCTTTTTTATTTTTTTTGATTTTGCCATTAAACATGACATAATATTTGTTTCAGAGTCACCAGTAGTTGCTATGAATGCGTCCATATTTTCAAGATTCTCCTCAACGAGTAAATCAACATTTCTACCATCCACATTTAAAACCATCAAATCTGGAAGTTCCTCAGCTATATTATTAGCTTTATTTTCATTGATTTCGACTAACTTAATATTCAAACCATCATTACTTAAATCCTTTGATAATTTAGAACCTACCCTTCCCGCACCAAGAATCATTACATTATTTATTTTTTGCTTCTCCGTTCCCATTAAATTATAAAGCTCTTTTAAACCTTGAGAGTTGGTTATAAAATACACATGGTCACATTCACAAAAAATTGTATTTCCTCTTGGAATAATTGTTGTCTCACTATCTTCTCTTTTTAAAGCAATAGGCATAAAATGTACGCCAGGGAAGACAGAGGCAGCTTCCATAACTGTTTTACCAACAAATGGAGCATTTTTTTCAAGTCTAACAGCCATCATTTTTAATGCTCCGTCATCAAAATCATGAGTATTTGTAAAAGCTGAGTCACTCAATATTAATTTAATTTCTTCAGCTGCTAGATTTTCAGGTGATATAAGCTCATCAATTCCTATGGAATTAAAATCAATCTCATTACAATCTTTTATAAACTCAACGTTTGATATCCTCGCAATAGTTCTTTTTGCACCAAGTTGCTTAGAAAGAATACATGTAGTAAAATTTGTTGTTTCTGAGGTTGTTAATGAAACAACTAAATCTGAATTTTCAACATTTGCATCTTTTAGAACAGAAATTGAGGCTGAATTACCCTCAATAGTTTTAATATCTAATTTGTTCTCAGCTATATTAAGATTTGATTTTTGGTTATCAATCAAAGTTATGTCATGAGACTCAAAAGAGAGCAATTTAGCTAAATGGTACCCAACTTCTCCAGCTCCTGCTATAATGATTTTCATATGTACATCATAGAATTATGATGCAAATATACTTGATTTTGGATTATTAAAATTTTTCAACAGATATTTCTTTCATACATTTGAACAATAATGAGGTTATTTTTAACAACTATAATACTACTTTTTTTTTCAATAAATGTTAATTCTCAAATTGAAAACCTACAGAACTTGGATCAAAAAAAAATTCATTTTGGATATTTTGTTGGTTTCAACCAGTATAATTATAAACTTGACTATAAAAATAATCCCGACAAAAGAACTCTTATAAAAAAAAAAGCTGGATTAAATGTAGGATTAATTGCAGATTTAAAACTCAATGAAAATTTAAACCTTAGATTTGAACCAGGTCTCTACACTAACAAATCTGATGTTATTTTCTATGATAGAGCCAAATTTTCTCAGAACTCAGATACTATAAGGTCAATAAAATCAACATATGTTCATTTGCCTATATTATTAAAATATAGTGCTAAGAGATATAATAACGTCAGGCCATACATTTTGGGTGGATTATCAACATCTTTTAATCTGTCAAGTAATCAAAATAATCCTGAAGACAATAGTAACGGAACCTTTAGATTAAAAACCAATACATTTTATTATGAGTTGGGTATAGGAATTGATTTTTATTTACAATACTTTAAGTTTTCACCGTCAATAAGGGGAGTTTTTTCACTTAAAGACGAATTAGTTCAAGATACTGAACTGGACAGCCCATGGACAGGAAACATACAAAAAATGTCCGCCAGAGGAATTTTCCTAAATCTATCTTTTCATTAAAATTTTATTGATAATTGTGATAAAATGATACCAACGGAATTAGAAAGATTTAAACTTTCAGGGTAATTTTTTGAATTATTTCTTGGAATAGTAATTTTTTGTTTTAACTCGTTTTCTAACCCTGAAGAAATACCATTAGCTTCGTTTCCAAAGACTAAAATACCTTTATCAAAATTAATTTTAGTTTCAAAAATTGATTCTCCATTTAAAAAAGTTCCTATTTTATTGAAAGATTTTGAAGATAAATATTTTTTTAAGTCTAAATAGGTAATATTAACTCTAGAAAGAGACCCCATTGCTGACTGAACTACTTTTGGATTAAAACAATCCACAGAATCATTTGAGCATATTATGTCTGTAATATTATACCAATCACAGGTTCTTATAATAGTTCCAAGGTTTCCTGGATCATTTATACCATCTAATCCTAAAAGCAATTTTGATTCATCAATTATTTTTTTTTCAGGAATCCTAAAAATGGCCAAATGATCGTCTGGATTAGTCAAAAAACTAATTCTTTTTAAATCTGACTCAGTAATTTGTGTTGATTTTGATTTTAAATTAAAATATTGTTGATCAATCGAAAATAATTTAAATAAAGAGAAATTAGATTGAAAGAATTCGCTAATGGATTTCTTTCCCTCAACCACAAATAATTTATTTGTTAATCTATGCTTTTTCAACCTTAAGCTTTTAATCAATTTTATATCCCTTTTGCTAAGCATTATTATTGATGTATTTTTGAGTAATTATTAATTAAGTGAAAAATCTTTATACAAAAATAGTATTATTTACAATTCTAGGTATTTCTCTTTTAAGTTGTAGTGTTACAAAAAACTTAGAATCAAATAGCTTAATATTAAGATCAAATAAAATATTAGTAAATAAAAGTGAAATATCGGCTGATTCACTATTACCACTTATAGTTCAAAAAAAAAATAATTATTTCATAGGGTTTCCTGTTGAAGCAAAACTTTATGAAAGCTCAAAAAAAAATAGTGATTCTCTTTTCGACAATTGGATAAAAACGAAAAAAAATAAAGAAAAAAAATTAAATTCAATTTTTTCTAAAAAGCAAGTAGCTCAATTAAAAAAATATGTAAAAGACTACAATAACTGGAAAAATAAAAATGGTGAGAAACTTGAAATTATAGATACTGTAAAGACATCCATTTCAATTGAAAATTTAAAATCTTTCTACAGAAACAATGGATACTTTAATTCAAAAGTTGATAGTAAGATAAAAATTGACCAAAACAATAATAAATATGCCAAGGTTATTTATAATGTAGATCTTGGTAACCAGTACCTTTTAGACTCTATAAAAACCCAAATTAAATCTAAAACTTTAGATTCAATTTATCTAAACTCAAAAGAAAATTCTTTTTTAAAAATTGGTAATAGTTTTAATACAAAAGATTTTGAAAACGAAAGGAATAGAATTGAAAAATTATTTAAAAACTCTGGAATTTATGATTTTCAAATTAATTCCATTTCATTTAGAGTGAGTG